>DATDFK010000060.1:0-19106 GCA_036522655.1 Pyrinomonadaceae bacterium
CGGCGGTGGAGAGATGGTCAGCCATCTCAAGGAAGTGACGACGACCGGCGAGCAGATGCAGATCACGGCAGCGATCGTCAGGTTGTTCAAGGTGATGCCGCAGTGCCGGTTGCACAATCACTACGGGCCGACGGAGAGCCACGTGGTGACGGCTTTGGAGTTGAGCGCGGAGCCTGAGGAGTGGCGGAGATATCCTTCGATCGGGAGGCCGATTGCGAACAGCGCGGTGTATGTGCTGGACGCCGAGATGGCTGCGGTGGCGATAGGAGTGGTCGGAGAGGTGTACATCGGCGGCGAGGGGTTGGCGCGCGGGTATGTGAACCGTGCGGAGATGACAGCAGAGCGGTTTGTGCCGCACCCGTACAGCGAGCGGGGAGGAGAGAGGCTGTACCGGACAGGAGATGAGGGACGGGTGCTGGAGAATGGAGAGATCGAGTATTTGGGGAGAGCAGACCAGCAGGTGAAGGTGCGAGGGTATCGGATCGAGTTGGGAGAAGTGGAGGCACGGCTGGGCAAGCATCCATCGGTGAGAGAAGCGGTGGTGGTGGCGCGTGCGGATACAGATGAGGAAGGTGGAGGGAAGCGGTTGGTAGCGTACGTGGTCGCGAGCGAAGGCGCAGAGATACGGAGCAGCGAGATACGGAGCTACATGGGAGAGGAGTTACCGGAGTACATGATCCCGTCGCTGTTCGTAGAGTTGGAAGAGTTGCCGCTGACAGCGAACGGTAAAGTAGATCGTGCGAGGTTGCCCGAACCTGACCGCAGTCGAGTGGAGTTGGACGCTGAGTTGGTGTTGCCACGCACGCCTGCCGAAGAGGTCGTGGCGGAAGTCTGGGCAAGGGTGCTCGGCTTAGATCAGATCGGGGTGCGGGATAACTTCTTCCAGTTGGGCGGGCATTCTCTGTTGACTACACAGATGGTATCGAGGCTGCGCGACATCTTCCGTGTGGAGATACCGCTGCGCAGCGTCTTTCAGAGTCCCACTGTCGAAGGCGTGGTCAACGTGATCGCGGAGATATGGGGCGAGCGGGAAATCGTCGAAGAAATTGCGCGGACGTTCAAGGAAGTAGAGCAGCTTTCAGAGAGCGAAGTGGAAACGACGCTCTACGCTCAGGAGTAGAGCCCCGGACACGTTTGAGCCGGTACGGACTCTGAACATTTTTTAAGCTCATTTTCCCTCAGAATAGAGTTAGGAATATCGACATGCAAATAACCAACGAACAAGTCAAGGCTTACGAAGAAACCGGCCTTCTACTCTTGCCCGAATGTTTTTCAGGTGATGAGATTGAAGTGATGAAAGCTGAACTCCCAACCTTATTCGCCGAAGACTCTCCGCGCAGAGTCGTGGAGGAGAACGGCGCTGTTGTGCGCTCCGTGTACGGCTCGCACACGACGAACGAGGTTTTTCGCCGCCTGTCGAAACATCCGAGGATTGTTCAGCCGTCGTCCCAGATTTTAGATAGCGATGTCTATGTCTACCAGTTCAAGATTAATGCTAAAGCGGCCTTCGGCGGAGATGTCTGGGACTGGCATCAGGATTATGTGTTCTGGCGCAACGAGGACGGTATGCCCAAAGCGCGCGTGATCAACGTCGCGATCTTCCTTGATGAAGTGACGGAATTCAACGGGCCGATGTTCTTCATACCGGGCTCGCACAGAGAAGGCGTCATCGACGTTCCGTCTCTGGATCAGCTTAAATCCGATCAGGATAAGCAGAACGGAAATGGAAAGCCGACAGCGTATGAAAAGAGCCCGTCGTGGATCTCGAATTTAACTGCCAAGATAAAATATTCGGTCGATCAGCCGACGGTGGCGCGGCTCGCCAGCAAATACGGGATCGTCGCGCCGAAGGGGCCGCGCGGGTCGGCTCTGTTCTTCGACAGCAATATCATTCATGCTTCGCCGCATAACATCTCGCCCTTTGATCGGGTCGTAGTCTTGATCACCTACAACAGCACTCAGAACATTCCGGTGGCCGTCAAAGAGCCGCGCCCCGATTTTCTGTCGAGTCGCAATTATCAACCAATCGTCGCACTCTCCGATGACGCCCTGCTGATATGAGGCGGCTCGGCCGTACGCCGTAAAGCAGGATGCTCGACTGCAAAGGCTCTCGGGCCAGATAACTTCCGCAATCCCGCTCGGGGATTTTCTCTTCATTCCTTCAACAGACGTTCGCGCTTGCGCAGATCAGTTACCGCGCGCGCGATTCTCGGAACTCTTGCCCTCCGGGACTGCGTCAACACAGCAAGAAGAACCGCGATGGACAAGACTCCTGCACAGGCAGACACTCTCTCTGCCAATAAGCTTCAACTGATCGACCTGTTACTGAAAAAGAAGGGGATCAGTGCGCCCAAGGTGCAGCAGATCACGCGCCGTGCTGAGCGCAGGCACGGCTGCCTCTCATTTTCTCAGGAGCGTTTGTGGTTCCTCAATCAACTGGACGCCGATAACCCGTCTTATAATCTTTCGACCAGCATTCGGCTGACGGGCCATCTGAGCATCACGGTGTTGGAGCAGACGCTCAACGAAATCATCCGGCGACATGAGATACTGCGCACCACTTTCTCCATCGTCGCAGACCGCCCACTCCAATTCATCTCTCCGCCCGCTCCGCTCTCGCTCCCCATCTCCGACCTCTCCCCGCTTGCTTCGCGTGAAGAGCGTGACCGTCAACTGCAACTCCTTGCCGCCGAAGAAGCTCGCCTCCCCTTCGATCTCGCGCACGGGCCGCTGCTTCGTATTCGTCTGCTGCGTCTCGCTGCCGAAGAGCACGCGCTGCTGCTCACCATTCATCACATCATCAGTGACGGCTGGTCAATCGGCGTTTTCGTCAAGGAAGTGACAACGCTCTACGAGGCATTCTCTGCGGGCCAGCCATCGCCACTGCCGGAGCTGCCGATTCAATATGCGGACTTCGCGCACTGGCAACGCGAGTGGCTGCAAGGCGATGTCCTCGATGCCCAACTCTCCTATTGGAAAGAGCAGTTGGCGGGCGCTCCCGCCGTCCTTGATTTGCCGACCGACAGGCCACGCCCGGCCGTGCAGAGCCATCGCGGTGCACGCGAAGAGATGCGGATGGGCAGCGAGGTCGTGGAGAAGTTGAGAGAAGTGAGCCGTGAGGAAGGCGTGACGCTGTTCATGACGTTAGTGGGAGTGTTTCAGGCGTTGTTATGGAGATACAGCGGGCAGGAAGAGGTGGTGGTGGGGACGCCTATTGCGAACCGGACGCGAGCGGAGGTGGAAGGGCTGATCGGGTTTTTCGTGAACACGTTGGTGATGCGGACGAGCATGAGCGGTGAGCCGAGTTTCAGAGAGATGCTGAAGAGAGTGAAGGAATCGGCGTTGGGAGCGTACGCGCATCAGGACGTGCCTTTTGAGAAGTTGGTCGAAGAGTTGCAGGTGGAGCGTAGCCTGAAACATAACCCGCTGTTTCAGGTCTGGTTCGTCTTGCAGAGCGCGCCGATGTCGGAGCTTAAGCTTACCGGATTGACGCTGAACCAGATGGAGTTCGACAAGGGAATGGCGAGGCACGATCTGAAGCTCGAACTGCTTGAGAGCCCAGTGGGGCTCACGGGAACGTTTGAGTACCGCACAGAGTTATTCGACGCGCATACGATCAAGCAGGTCGCCAGAAACTTCGAGCTGCTCCTTGAGCACGTTGCGAGCGAGCCGGATACGACGGTCAAGAGAATGGTTGAGCTGGTTGCGGAGGCTGACGCGCAACGACGCATGGAGAGAGAGAAAGAGTTTATGGATGCTCCTCGCCAGAGGCTCAGGGATATCAAGTTGAGGGCGATGAATCGCGCACAGTTGAAGGGAAGTGAGAAATAATGGAAGACCTGGAATCGGGAAAGCCGAAGATCAAGAGCATCGGAACTCTCAAGCGTAAAGTGCTGAGAGTATCGAAAGAGAGCCTCGTCAAAACATCTTACCTGGAGCAAGGCCAATCCTTACCGCTCGTCGTCGAGCCGACGCTTGCGGAGATGGATGCGGCGGATTGGGCGACGAACAATCAAGATTTCATCGACGCACATTTATCGCAGGAGGGCGCGATCCTCTTACGCAACTTCGGGGTCAGGACGATCATGGAGTTCGAGCGATTTATCGAAGCGGCCTCCGGCGAACTGCTCGAATACTCGTATCGCTCCACGCCGCGAAGCCAGGTGAGCGGTCGCGTCTATACGTCGACCGAATATCCGGCTGACCAGTGGATTCCGCTTCACAACGAAATGTCTTATTCACGCAGCTGGCCCATGAAAATCTTTTTTTTTGCGTGAAGCCCGCCGCAGAGGGCGGCGATACTCCGATCGCCGACAGCCGTCGCATCTTCAACCGCATCGACCCCGCCATCAGGAAACGATTCATGCAGAAGAAGGTGATGTACGTCAGGAATTACGGAGCGGGCTTAGACCTTCATTGGGAGCAGGTCTTTCAAACGACGAGCCGCGCGGAGGTCGAGGATTACTGTCGCAGCGCCGGAATCGAGTTCGAGTGGAAGGGCGAGAGCCGCCTGCGCACGCGCCAGCTTTGTCAGGCCGTCGCCGCGCATCCCTCGACGGGCGAGATGGTCTGGTTCAATCAAGCGCATCTCTTCCACGTATCGAGTCTCTCGGAAGCCGTCCGCGAGACCTTCTCCGAGGAGTTTTCAGAGGAAGACCTGCCGCGCAATGCTTATCACGCCGACGGCTCCGCGATAGATGCTTCGATGCTTGATGAGATTCGCCACGTCTATCAACAGGAATCGACCCGCTTCGCGTGGAGAGAGGGCGACATCCTGATGATGGACAACATGCTGTCGGCGCACGGGCGCGCGCCGTTCATCGGTCAACGAAAAGTTCTGGTCGGCATGACTCAGCTCTTCAGCAATCAGGATATTTAAGTCGAGGAATGTAGGTCTCGTATGCAAGAGGAGATAATTGAAGGCTTACGCCTCTCACCCCAGCAGAAGCGCCTGTGGTCATTGCAGCAGGACGACCGGCTGCGATCATATCGCGCGTGCTGCGCGATTCTGATCAAAGGCCCGCTCAGGCCGGACATCCTCGGCGCGGCGCTTGAGAGCGTCGTCGAGCGATATGAAGTCCTGCGCACGGTCTTTCAACGCCTGCCCGGGATGACGACGCCGATTCAGGTCGTCACGCAGGGCACGGTCGCGCCGCCGGACGAATATGACCTGAGCGGGCTGGAGCCGCGCGAGCAAGCGTCGGTCGTCGAGAAACTGTTCAATGAGGCGCGTCGCGTCCCGCTCGATTTCGAGCAGGGCCCGCTCGTCTATCTTTCGCTCATACGCCTCTCGCCAGACGAGCATCAATTACTCGTCAGCCTGCCGTCTCTCTGCGCGGACAGGGCGGCGCTCGGAATCCTGCTACGCGAGATCAGTTCGGCGTACGAAGCCAACGTGCTCGGCGAGCAACTTCCCGACGGGTTGATTCAATACGCAGACCTCTCCGAATGGCAGAACGAGTTGTTTGAGGGAGAGGATACGCTGGCCGGTCGAGAATACTGGCTCAAGCAGGATAACTCCGATTGGGCCACGCTCGCGCTGCCCTTCAAACGCCAGACTCAACGCCGGACAGACTTCGAGCCGCGCACGCATACGCTCAATCTTGAGGCCACGGTTTTCACTCAGCTCAAGTCGCTCGCCGCGCGTCATCAAACTTCGTTACAGACAGTCCTCGTGTCCTGCTGGCAGATTCTCCTGTGGCGTCTGACGGGACAGCCCGAAATGATCACGGGCGTCTATTCCGACGGGCGAAATTATGAGGAGCTAGAAGACGCGCTCGGCCTGTTTGCAAAATTCCTGCCGCTGCGCGGGCATCTGGACGAGAATACGCCGCTCGAAGAATTGGTGAGACAACTGGACGCATCCAGTCGCGAGCTTTCCAAGTGGCAGGATTGTTTCGCCTGGGAGCAACTCGTCCGCGCAAACGACGGCGAGTCTGCGGCCTCTTACTTTCCGGCCTGCTTTGAATGGAGAGAGCAGGCCGCAGAGTCGCACGCCGCCGACCTCTCATTTTCCATCCGTCAGCAATACGTCTGTCTTGATCGGTTCGAGCTTAAGCTCTCCTGCTTTGCTGGAGAGGACGAATTGATCGCCGAGCTTCATTACGACGCGGGCCTCTTCGACCCGGAAGAGATAGCGCGCCTCTGTGAACAGTTTCAAACATTGCTCGCGGACGCCGCGCGCCGTCCGCACGTCTCGACCGGCGACTTAAAGATTCTGAGCGATGCCGCGCGGCGGCAACTACTCGAAGAGTTCAACGCGACGGCGGCTCTCTACCCGTCGGATAAATGCGTCCACCAGCTTTTCGAGGCGGAAGCAGAGCGCGCCGCACAGGCGACGGCGTTGATCTGCGAAGACCTTGAGCTGACGTATGGTGAACTGAACGCACGCGCCAACAAACTTGCGCATCACCTGCGTGGTTTGGGAGTGGGCCCTGAAACGCTGGTCGGCCTCTGCATCGAACGCTCTGCGGAGATGATTATCGGAATGCTCGGCATTCTCAAAGCGGGCGGCGCATACGTCCCGCTCGACCCGTCGTATCCATCCTCGCGCTTGAAACTTATCCTGAACGATGCTCGGCCAGCGGTGCTCTTAACACAGGAGAGCGCCGCCGCCGCACTGCCGGACTACGAGGGCCGACTCCTGCGCCTCGATGCGGATTGGAATACGATTGAGGCGGAGAGTGATGAGAATCCGTCCGCGCTGGCGACGCCCGCCAACTTAGCCTACGTCATCTACACTTCGGGTTCGACGGGGAATCCGAAGGGCGTCGCCGTCGAGCACCGGCAACTGGTCAACTACCTGCACGGCGTCCTCGATAAACTGGCGCTTCCCCTGCCCGCCATCTTCGCGACGGCTTCCACCTTCGCCGCAGACTTAGGCAATACGGCCATCTTTCCCGCGCTCTGTTCGGGCGGATGCCTGAACGTTATCCTGCCGGAACGATTCTCCGACCCGGAAGCTCTCGCAGAATATCTCAAGCGCCATCCCATCGATTGTCTCAAGATCGTGCCCTCTCATCTGGCGGCGCTGCTCGGCTCGTCCAACGCGCCCGCAGCAATCCTGCCGCGCGAGCGATTGATTCTCGGCGGCGAAGCATCCAGCTGGGGCTTGGTCGAGAAGCTGCGGACGCTGGCTCCTGAGTGTCTCATCCTCAATCACTATGGCCCGACGGAGACCACTGTCGGCGTCCTGACTTATGGGGTTGATGAAATCCCTGCTGACCCGCGCAGCGCGACGCTTCCGCTCGGACATCCGATCGCCAATACACAAGTCTACCTGCTCGATTC
This sequence comes from Pyrinomonadaceae bacterium, assembly GCA_036522655.1. Lineage (GTDB taxonomy): Bacteria > Acidobacteriota > Blastocatellia > Pyrinomonadales > Pyrinomonadaceae > DASQYE01. Next base: position 7,291 of record DATDFK010000060.1, read on the forward strand.
AAACTTGCAGCCCGTTCCCGTCTGGGCCACGGGAGAGGTCTACATCGGCGGCTTGAACGTGGCGCGCGGCTATCACAACAGCCCCGCGCAGACGGCGGAAAAGTTTATCCCCAACCCGCTCGCGACCGCACAGGGCGGGCGTCTCTACAGGACTGGCGACCTCGCGCGTTATCTGCCCGGCGGCAGCATAGAATTTTTGGGACGCCGCGATCATCAAGTGAAGATTCGCGGATTCCGCATCGAGCTCGGAGAGATCGAAGCCGCCCTCGCCGGGCACGCGCTCGTGCAGCAGGCGATCGCTCTGGTGCGCGAGGACGAGTCGGGCGACGGGCGTCTGGTCGCGTATGTCGTGCCCGCGCAGGAGACCGCACCCGCCGTGGACGACTTGCGCCGCTGGCTCGACGAGCGACTCCCGCATTACATGATTCCGACGGCCTTCCTGATGCTCGATGATCTGCCGTTGATGCCAAACGGTAAAGTTGATCGCCGGGCGCTGCCGTCTCCAGAAACGAGCACGGGCGAACGCGATAAACTCTTCGTCGCTCCGCGCACTGCGATCGAAGAGGTCATCGCCGGTATCTGGATGGAGATTCTTCATCTCGATCAGGTGAGCATCAACGACAACTTCTTCGAGATCGGCGGCCATTCATTGCTGGCGACTCAGGTCATCTCACGTGTGCGCGCCATCTTCCAGATTGAACTGCCCGTCCGCCGCCTCTTCGAGCACCCGACGCTGGTTGAGCTGGCCGAAACCATCGAAACCGGCCTGAGGGGCGCGGAGGGATTGCTCGCGCCGCCTGTACGCCCCGTCGCGCGCGACGGAGGGATGCCGCTCTCTTTCGCGCAGCAGCGCCTCTGGTTTCTCGATCAACTTGAGCCGGAGAATCCGTTCTATAACATGCCCGCAGCCGTTCGTTTTGAAGGCCCGCTCGACACGGTCGCTCTCCAGTCGGCCTTCAACGAGATCATCCGGCGGCATGAGATACTGCGCACCACTTTCTCCATCATCGCAGACCGCCCACTCCAATTCATCTCTCCACCCGCTCCGCTCTCGCTCCCCATCTCTGACCTCTCCGCGATTGCTTCTCGTGAAGAGCGTGACCGTCAACTGCAACTCCTTGCCGCCGCAGAAGCTCGCCTCCCCTTCGATCTCGCGCGCGGGCCGCTGCTGCGTATTCGTCTGCTGCGTCTTGCTCCCGAAGAGCACGCGCTGCTGCTCACCATTCATCACATCATCAGTGACGGCTGGTCAATCGGTGTCCTCGTCAGAGAAGTCTCGGCCCTCTACGCCGCCTTTGCCGCCGGAGAGCCATCGCCACTGCCGGAGCTGCCGATTCAATATGCGGACTTCGCTCACTGGCAACGCGAGTGGCTGCAAGGCGATGTCCTCGATGCCCAACTCTCTTATTGGAAAGAGCAGTTGGCGGGCGCTCCCGCCGTCCTTGATTTGCCGACCGACAGGCCACGCCCGGCCGTGCAAAGCCATCGCGGTGCACGCGAAGAGATGCGGATGGGCAGCGAGGTCGTAGAGAAGTTAAGAGAGGTGAGTCGGGAAGAAGGCGTGACGCTGTTCATGACGTTAGTGGGAGTGTTTCAGGCGTTGTTGTGGAGATACAGCGGGCAGGAAGAGGTGGTGGTGGGGACGCCTATTGCGAACCGGACGCGAGCGGAGGTGGAAGGGCTGATCGGGTTTTTCGTGAACACGTTGGTGATGCGGACGAGCATGAGGGGTGAGCCGAGTTTCAGAGAGATGCTGAGGAGGGTCAGAGAAGTATCGCTGGGAGCGTACGCGCATCAGGACGTGCCTTTTGAGATGCTGGTGGAAGAGTTGCAGCCGGAGCGCGACATGAGCCGCACGCCCTTGTTTCAGGTCATGTTTGCTCTCCATAACACTCCCCGGCAGGCGCTCGATCTGGACAGCCAATCTCTGTCGCTCTCGCTTATTCCTTCCAGGGGCACAACCGCCAAGTTCGATCTCGAAGTCAATTGCGTCGAGTCGGATGGCGGCCTCGACGCCTCTTGCGAGTACAGCACAGACCTTTTCAACTCTTCGACCATCAGGCGATTCCTGGCCCATTTCCGTAATCTGCTCGCGGCGGCTCTCTCGGAGCCCGAGCGCCCGCTGTCTGCGCTCTCCCTGCTCTCGGAGGCCGAGCGTTATCAGGTGCTCGTCGAATGGAATCGCACGGCCGAGCCTTTTCCCACGCATCTCTGCTTTCACCAGCTCTTTGAAGAGCAGGCGCGGCTTACTCCTGACGCGACGGCGGTCGGGGCGTCCGACTCGACGACGCTCTCTTATGGCCAACTCAACGAGCGCGCCAACCAACTCGCGCACCTGCTGCGCGATGAAGGGTTGGGGCCGGAATCTGTCGTCGCGCTGATGCTTGAGCGCGGCCCGGACATGTTGACGTGCATTCTGGCTATCTTCAAAGCGGGGGCGGCTTACCTGCCGCTCGACACGCTGCATCCGTCGGCGCGTGTGGCCCAGGTCTTAAAGCAGAGTCGGGCGTCGCTGGTGATTGTCGCCAGCGCGCTCGACGAGCGTGTGACGGGCGCGCTCGCACACATTGATGAGGCCGCGCGTCCGCGCGTCAGAGTGCTTGAGCGGATAGTGTCCGACATCCCGGCGGCGGCGAACGCGGCAGACGGCCTGCGACGGCGCGAGAACCTCCCGACTGTGAGCGGGCCGGAGCATCTCGCTTATCTGATCTACACGTCGGGCTCAACCGGAGTGCCGAAGGGTGTAATGATCGAGCAGCGTGGGATGGTCAATCATCTGTGGGCGAAAGTCAGCGCGCTCGGCATGCGTGCGGAGGACGTGGTCGCACAGACGGCGTCCGCCTGTTTTGACATTTCAGTCTGGCAGATGCTGGCGGTGTTGCTGGTGGGCGGGCGTGTGGAGTTCTTCTCGGATGAAGAGGCGCATGACCCGGAGAGATTGGCGGAGGCCATCGAACGTCGCAGGGTGAGCATCGCGGAGGTCGTGCCTTCGATGTTGCGCTCGATGATCGAGCGCGAGCGCGAGGCGGCGCAGCGAGAAGGAAGAAGTGGGACGGAGCGAAGCGGCGGCGAGTGGGCCCATGTGCGCTGGCTGTTGGTGACGGGAGAAGCTTTAGGCGCGGACTTGTGCCGTGATTGGGCGGCGATATACGGCGGCGTCCGCGTGATGAACGCGTACGGGCCGACGGAATGCTCGGATGATGTGACGCATCATGTCGTGGAAGAACTCGGAGCCGACGAGCGCGACGTGCCCATCGGGCGCGCGGTGAGCAACATACGATTGTATGTCGTGGACGAGCGCGGGGAGCTGGTCGGCGTCGGAATCTGGGGAGAGCTGCTGGTGGGCGGCATCGGAGTGGGGAGAGGTTACCGAGGGGATGGCGCGAAGACGGCTGAGGTCTTCGTGCCGGACGCCTACAGCGGTGAAGCCGGGGGGCGGGTCTACCGGACGGGCGACGTGGTGAGGTGGAGAGACTTTGGCGTGCTGGAGTATGCGGGGCGCATAGACGCGCAGGTGAAGGTCAGAGGCTACCGCATCGAATTGGGAGAGATCGAAGCGCGACTGGCGGAGCAGGAGAGCGTGCGCGAAGCGGTCGTGCTCGTGAGAGAGGACACGCCGGGCGACAAGAGATTGGTCGCCTACGTCGTCACCGAACAGGCGAGCGCGTCTTCAACACAGGCGGCGCTTTCGACGAGCGCTCTGCGCGGCTACCTGAAGGAGCGTTTGCCCGAGTACATGGTTCCAGCCGTCTTCGTCATGCTGGACGCGATGCCGCTCACGCCGAACGGCAAAATCGATCGTCGCGCGCTGCCCGCGCCCGATCAGACGCAACGCGAGGATACTGAAACATACGTCGCGCCGCGCACGCCGACGGAAGAGATTCTGGTCGGCATCTGTGCCGAGATCACAGGCGTCGAGAGAGTCGGCATCAACGACAACTTCTTTGAGATCGGCGGCCATTCGTTGCTCGCGACGCAGATCATCTCGCGCATGCGCGAAGCCTTTCAACTCGAATTGCCGCTCCGCAGAATATTCGAGCAGCCGATCATCGCGGCGCTGGCGGCGAGTGTCGATGTCGATCTGCGTACGGCGCATGGCCTGTCGTCGCACGCGATCGAGCCCGTCGCGCGCAGTAGCGGCGGCGCGTTCCCGCTCTCCTTCGCACAGCGGCGGCTCTGGTTCCTCGATCAGTTAGAGCCCGATAGCCCGGCCTACAATATTCCCTCCGCCGTCGGCTTCAGCGGGCGACTCAACATCCCTGCGCTGGAACAGACTTTCAATGAAGTCGTGCGGCGACACGAAGCCCTGCGCACCAGCTTCAGAATCATCGACGGCGAGCCGGTTCAGGTCATCTCGGAGCCGCTGCCGGTGAGCCTGCCGACGCTAGACCTTCAGCCGTTGATGGAGACGGAGCGCGAGCGAGAGACACGACGCCTCATCGAGGAAGAAGCGCGACTTCCGTTTGATCTGGCCAACGGGCCGCTCCTGCGCGTCAAGCTGCTGAAGCTCGATACGGACGAGCACATGCTGCTCTTCACGATGCACCACATCATCAGTGATGGCTGGTCGATCGGCGTCCTCGTCAAAGAAGTGACCGCGCTTTATGCCGCTTACTCGGCGGGCGAGGCGTCGCCGCTCGCGGAGCTACCAATTCAGTACGCGGACTTCGCCAACTGGCAACACGATTGGCTGCAAGGCGACGCGCTCAACGCGCAGCTCTCCTACTGGCGAGAGCAGTTGGAGGGCGCACCTGCCGTGCTCGAACTGCCGACCGATAGACCCCGCCCGGCGGTGCAAACTTTTCGCGGCGCGCAGCATTCGTTCGTCATCCCCAAAACCCTCAAGGATGAACTCGCGGAACTGAGCAGGCGCGAGCGGGTCACGCTGTACATGACTCTGCTCGGCGCATTCCAAACGCTGCTTTATCGCTACACGGGTCAGACAGACCTGGTCGTCGGCTCGCCGATCGCGAACCGGACGCGACCGGAAATCGAATCGCTGATCGGCTTCTTCGTCAACACTCTAGTGCTGCGCACGAGCCTGCGCGGTGAACCGAGTTTCAGGGAAACGCTCGGCAGAGTCAGGGAAGTCGCGCTCGGAGCCTACGCGCATCAGGATGCGCCGTTCGAGATGCTCGTCGAAGAGTTGCAGCCGGAGCGTAGTCTGAGTCACACGCCGCTCTTCCAAGTGGCGTTCGCCTTACAGAACATGCCGCGCAAGACGCGCGAAATCGGCGAACAGGGTTTGACGCTGAGCCTGGTGGAGACGCGCAGCGGGACGGCGAAGTTCGATCTGACCCTCTTCGTCATCGAAGAAGACGAAGAGCTCTTGGGACGTTTCGAGTACAACACAGACCTCTTCGATGCCGCCACGATCGAGCGCATGACGGGCCACTTACGGCTGCTGCTCGAAGGCATCGTCGCCAATCCCGAACAGCCGCTCTCAAGGCTGCCACTGTTGGGCGAGGATGAGCGCCGCCAACTGCTCGTCGAGTGGAACGATACCTCGGTGGACGGGCCGCAGCCGACCTGTATTCATCATCTCTTTGAAGCGCAAGCTGAGCGGACACCGCAGCACCTCGCGCTCGCTTCTGCCGAACAGCAGTTCACTTATCAACAACTCAACAATCGCGCCAATCAATTGGCCCATCATCTGATCGCGCTCGGTGCGGGGCCGGAGTCGCTCGTCGCCGTCTGCCTCGAACGCAGCGCCGAGATGGTCGTCGCGCTGCTCGCCGTCCTCAAATCCGGCGCAGCCTACGTGCCGCTCGACCCGCACTATCCGCGAGAGCGCCTGCGCTGGATGCTCGAAGATGCGCAGCCACGAGTCGTTGTGACCAGCAGAGGAGTCGTCGAGCGTGTGGGAGAGAGCGAGTCGCCGGTGGTGTTGTTGGATGAAGAATGGGCAGAGGTGGAACAACAGCCAGAGGATAATCCCTGTGTCCAGATGACGAATGAGAATCTGGCGTATGTCATCTACACGTCGGGCTCTACGGGCAGGCCCAAGGGAGTGGAAACGTCACACGCCGGGCTCTTCAACCTCGTGACATGGCATCAGAGGGCTTACAGACCGGGGCCGGACGATCGCGCGTCGCAAGTGGCCGGTCAGGCTTTCGATGCGTCGGTCTGGGAGATTTGGCCTTACCTGACCGCCGGGTCGAGTCTGCACATCGCCGAAGACGACACTGTGTTGTCGCCTCAAGCCTTGTGGCAATGGCTACAGAGCAACGCCATCACGCATTGTTTTCTGCCGACGCCGCTGGCCGAAGCTGTGCTGCCGCTCGTGACTTTGAATGGTGACGCGAAAGATTTGAAGTTCCTGCTGACGGGCGGCGAGAGCCTGCACCAGCGCCCGTCAAGAGAGTTTGGCTGGAGCCTCGTCAATCATTATGGCCCGACGGAGAGTTCCGTGGTCACGACCAGCGCGCAGGTCAGCGCGGGGCAGTCCGTCGGAGCGCCGCCGATCGGACGCCCGATCGATAACGCGCAGGTTTACGTCCTCGACAGTCAATTGCAGGTCGTGCCGGTCGGCGTCGCCGGAGAGCTTTACATCGGCGGCAACAGTCTGGCGCGCGGTTACTTGAGACGCGCGGAGACGACCGCCGAGCGCTTCATCCCCGACAGCTTCAGTGGCAAAGCGGGCGCGCGTCTATATAAGACGGGCGACATCGTTCGTTATCTCGCGGATGGCAACCTGGAATTCATCGGGCGCGGCGACCAGCAGGTGAAGATCAGGGGCTATCGCATCGAGCTCGGAGAGATAGAGTCGGTCGTAGTCGCGCATCCGGGCGTTAACGAGGCGATCGTCGTTGCGCGCGAGGATGTCGCCGGTGACAAACGCCTCGTCGCCTACGTCGTACAGAATCCAGAGGGGCAGGATGCGCCCGATCAACCAACGGAAACGACAGCCCATGCCGAACAGGTTTCGCAGTGGCAGCAGCTTTACGAGGATACCTACAGCCAACCCGCGCCGGAACAGGATTCGACCTTCAACATCATCGGCTGGAACAGCAGCTACACGGGCCAGCCGATTCCACCCGAAGAGATGCGCGAGTGGGTCGATTCGACGGTTGAGCGGATTCTCGGCCTGCGACCCGAAAGCGTGTTGGAGATCGGTTGCGGAACCGGCCTCTTGACGCTGCGTCTCGCTCCGCACTGTCGTCGTTATGTCGGCACGGACTTTTCGCAGCAGGCCATCAGCTATCTACAGAATCAAATCTCGCTGCCCGGTCGCGAGTTGCCGCAGGTCACTCTTCGTCAACAACTGGCCGACAACTTTGAAGGGCTCGAAGGCGAAACTTTCGATACCATCATCCTCAACTCCGTCATACAGTATTTCCCCGACATAGATTACCTGTTGAAAGTTCTTGAGGTCGCCGCCAGGTCTGTCTCTGCGGGAGGCCGCATCTTTCTGGGAGATGTGCGCAGCCTGCCTCTGCTGCAAGCCTTTCACGCCGCCGTGCAGTTGTATCAAGCCGAGCCTTCGATTCCGTCGGCGCAGTTGCAGCAGCGTATCGATAAGCAGTTCGCGGATGAAGAAGAACTGGTCATCGACCCGGCCTTCTTCCTTGCGCTCAAGCAGCATCTTCCGCAGATAGGCTTCATTCAAATCCAACACAAACGCGGTCGTCATCATAACGAGTTGACGCAGTTTCGTTATGACGTGACGCTCCACGTCAGGCCCGAACAGACGCCCGCGCTCAACGAACACTGGCTCGACTGGCGAACAGAGGAACTCTCCCTGCCCGCCCTGGCACGGCTGCTGGCCGAGTCGCAGACGGAAGCGATCGCGCTCCGGCACGTGCCGAATGCGCGTCTCTCGACGGCGATCAGAACGCTTGAGCTGCTGGCGAGCGACGAGCCTCCTGCGACCGCCGGAGAGTTGCTTGAGTCCCTGCGTGAAACTTCCGGCGTCAACGCGATCGACCCCGAAGAGTTATGGTCTTTGAGCGAGAGCCTGTCGTATACGGCTGAGATCGGCTGGTCTGGCCCCGGCGCGGATGATTGTTTCGACGTTCTCTTCAGGCGGCGTCGAGGACTAAACGACGACGAGAGCCGCACGGATGCGCTCATCGCGTTGCCCGCGCTGAGTTCCACGTCGCAGATGAACGTCAAGCCCTGGGGCCAGTATGCCAACAATCCTCTCGGCAAAATAGCGCGACGCAACCTGCTCCCGCAGTTGCGACAGTATCTGAAAGAGAAACTGCCCGAGTACATGGTTCCCGCCGCCTTCGTCGTCATGGACAAGCTGCCGTTGACGCCCAACGGCAAAATCGACCGGCAGAAGCTGCCCGTGCCGGAGCAGACGCGTGCGGGGCTCGCCGAAGGATTCGTCGCGGCGCGCACGCCCGTCGAAGAGATACTGGCCGGAATCTATGCCGACATTCTCAACGTCGATTACGTCGGCATTCATGACAGCTTCTTCGATCTGGGCGGCCACTCCCTGCTCGCCACTCAACTGATCTCGCGCGTGTGCAATGCATTTCAGATCGACATCCCGCTGCGTCACTTGTTTGAATCGCCGACGATTGCCGGGCTCGCTTCAAGTATCGAGACGATCATCAGAGCCGGGCATGGACGCCTGGCTCCTCCCCTCGAACGTGTTTCCAGAGATGCTCCACTGCCTGTCTCGTTTGCGCAGCAGCGGCTCTGGTTCCTCGAACAGTTGTTCCCCGGCAACTCCTCTTATCACATACCGGCGATCGTACGCCTCACGGGCCGGCTCGACATCCCTGCCTTAGAGCAGACCTTCAACGAGATCGTCCGGCGGCACGAAGTACTGCGCACGACCTTCAAGGTGGTGAATGGAAGCTCGATGCAATTCGTCTCGCCGCCGCAAACGCTTACGGTTCCCGTGCAAGACCTTCAGGCGTTAACCGCAGCGGCGTTGGAAAGCGAGACCAGACGCCTCATCGCAGAGGAAGTCAAAACCCCCTTCGACCTCGCCGAGGGGCCATTGCTGCGCACACGCCTGCTGCGACACGCGCCGGAAGAGCACGTGCTGCTCGTCACGATGCATCACATCGCGAGCGACGGCTGGTCGATCGGCGTGCTGATCAAAGAAGTCTCGGCGCTCTATGCGGCCTACACCAGGGGCGAGGCGTCGCCGCTCGCGGAATTGGCGATTCAGTACGCGGACTTCGCACACTGGCAGCGCGAGTGGCTGCAAGGCGAAGTGCTCGAAGCACAACTTTCATACTGGCGAGAGCAGTTGGCGGGCGCGCCCGTGACTACGGAGATACCGACGGACAGAGCCAGACCGCCGCTGCAAAGCTCGCGCGGCGCATCCGAGCCCGTCACGTTGTCGGCGACAGTCGCAGAAGGCTTAAAGGCTTTAAGCCGCGAGCAGGGCACGACGCTCTTTATGACCTTGCTGGCGGCGTGGCAAGCGCTGCTCGCGCGCTACAGTGGTCAGGAAGACATCGTGGTCGGGACACCGATTGCGAACCGGACGCGGGCAGAGCTCGAAGACCTGATCGGCTTCTTCGTCAATACATTGGTGCTGCGCACGAGCCTGCGCGGTGAACCGAGCTTCAGAGAACTGCTGACGAGAGTCAGAGAAGTCGCCCTCGGCGCGTACGCGCATCAGGACGTGCCGTTCGAGATGCTCGTCGAAGAGTTGCAGCCCGAACGCGACATGAGCCGCTCGCCCCTCTTCCAAATCATGTTCAGCCTTCAGAATACGCCGGGCGAGGAATTGGAATTACCCGGTTTGAAACTGAGCCATGCCGGAGCGGAAAGCGCGGCCGCGATGTTCGATCTCACCCTCTCGCTCGAAGAGAAGCACGGCGCGATCTCCGGCTCTCTAAACTACAACACGGACTTGTACGACAGAGGAACGATTCTACGTATTCTCTCCTCCTTCAAGCTTTTGCTCGAAGGTTTCGTCGCGCATCCAGACCAGTCCATATCATCCGTTCCGCTGCTCTCTCCCGCAGAGCTGCATCAACTGCTGCATCTCTGGAACGACACCGCTGCTCCCTTCTCTCAACACCTGTGTCTGCATCAACTCTTCGAGCAACAGGTGCAACGCTCTCCCGACGCTGCTGCTGTCGTCTACGATGGTCGCTCTCTCTCTTACGCTGAGCTCAACGCACGGGCCAACCAGCTCGCTCATCATCTACTCTCCGTCGGCATCACACCCGGCTCGCTGGTCGCCCTCTGCCTCGAACGCGCTCCCGAGATGGTCATTGCCCTGCTCGCCATCCTGAAAGCGGGAGCAGCCTATCTGCCGCTTGACCCGACCTATCCGCAGGAGCGCTTGCAGTTGATGCTCTCGGACGTGCCCGTGAGCCTGCTGATTACAAGTGAGCAATTACGCGAGGGACTGCCCGCACATCGCGCTCCACTGCTGGCCATCGATACCGAGGCTGAACTGATTGCCACTCACAGCACGGCTAACCCTGTGACCGATGTCACTCCTGACAATCTGGCTTACGGCATCTACACATCCGGGTCGACGGGGAGACCGAAGGCGGCTGGTGTCTATCATCGCGGTGTGGTCAACCTGCTCGAATGGTACATCTCTGAGTTCTCCATTGAAGCCAGTGACCGCGTGCTGCTGATCACCTCCTTGAGCTTCGATCTGACGCAGAAGAACATCTATGCCCCGCTGGTGAAGGGAGCGACGCTGTATCTGCCACCGACGGAACTTTACGATCCACAACAACTCTCAGGATTGATCGAAGACTATGGGATTACTTTGTTGAACTGCACGCCGAGCGCGTTCTATCCGTTGATTGAGCACGGTGGAGCGGGTGGGTGGAAGAGGCTGCGGACGCTGCGAGAAGTCTTTCTCGGAGGAGAAGGAGCGCCCCGGCCGCGACGAGCAGGCGCGGGTTTCCGCGCGAGAGCGGCCACGAAGTGGTCGCGAAATGACGAGCCGCCAGGGCCGCGAGCACGAGCGCGACGACCCCGTAGGTCACGCCGACCGCCCAACGTCCCCTCCGCGAGCGACGGAGCCGAACGAGGGCCCCGACCAGGAGCCGATACCTGCCTTCGAGCACGATTGGCGCGGCCGAAACAGCGACCGCCGCGAGCGGGTCGCGAGCGTAGGGCGCCCGGTCAGGCGGGTGGGTCGGCGTGCGGTGCATGCCCCTCTCTCGAAGAAGGCTGAACCAAGCATCGCACCGTTGCGACCCATCACCGCAGCTCAGAGAGATCGCAGCTATACTGCGGTCAGCGCGTTGGCTCTAGCTGTTGAAGCCGCCGAGGCTCTTTGCACCTTCCTCTCCGACTGTGACCCTGGCCCTGACGCCGCAGTGCGCCCATTCGAGTGCGCTGCCCTGTAGGAGGAAACAGAAGGAGCATCACATGCATGCCACCATCCGCCGCTACGAAGGCGTCGACGTGACCCGCATCGACGAAGTCGTGGGCAAGGTCAACGAGACGCTCGTCCCGAAGCTCAGTGAGCTGCCGGGCTTCAACGCCTACTACCTGATCGAAGGCAGCAGCGGCGTGCTCAGCTCGCTCGGTCTCTTCGAGACCTCCGACCAGGCCAACGAGTCGACGACGCTCGTCTCGAAGTGGATCACCGAGGAGAAGTTCGACTCGGCGCTGCCGAACCCGCCGAAGGTCACCAGCGGCAAGGTCGTCGCTCACAGCGACCGCGTGCTCGCCGCAGTCTAATCGAGCCGCAGTTCCGTACCACCGAGAGGGCCCGGCACGGCCGGGCCCTCTTCTCTTCGCCTGCGGCCGAGCGTGCACGCAGCGCCCCGGGGCAGAGATGACCTCGCCACGCTTCCGACTGCACATTTGAAGATGTTCACCGAGCGGGCGGTGACGGTGAGGATGCTGAGCTGCCGGGACCGAAATCG
>DATDFK010000061.1:0-5084 GCA_036522655.1 Pyrinomonadaceae bacterium
GTGCATGTTCGCGCCTGCTCGCCCGATCGGCACATCCTCTCGCTGGTCTCGCTCCACGTCGTAGAGATGCGCGGTGCAGCCGACGGTCGCTTCCGTCGGCCCATATTCATTATAGATTTCCACCTCACCGCCCAGCGCCTCCGTCACTTCGCGCGCCAACTCGGTGCGCAACGCTTCTCCGCCGACGATCAGGCGCTTAATCCTTGACTTGCCGCGCGCAGCCTCTTTCATCAATGCCAGATGACTCGGCGTGGCCTTTACCACATCCGCCGCATCCGCTTCCAGCACCTTCAGCAGCGCACTCTCGCCGCCATCGGCAACATAGATTTCGACTCTCCCGCCGCTCACCAACGGCACATACAGAGATGTCACCGTCAGATCAAATGCCAGCGATGAATAGAGCGCGAAGCTGAGGCTTTCTCCCCGCACGTAGACATCCTTGGCCCACCACACGTAGTTGACCAGCGAGCGATTCGTGATCGCCACACCTTTGGGCTGACCCGTCGAGCCCGAGGTGTAGATGACATAGGCCAGCGCGTCGCTCGTGAGGTCAAGCGCGAGGTCTGCATCGCTCTCAGAGGAGACGCTCTGCCACTCTGTATCGAGTGTCATCAGAGGGGTGGCGGTGTTGTGGAAACGCTCTTGAAGAGCCTGTTCGGTCAGGAGCAGTGCAGCGTTGGAGTCTTCGAGCATGAAGGCGAGGCGTGCGGGCGGATGAAGTGGGTCGAAGGGGACGTAAGCCGCGCCGGTTTTAAGGACAGCGAGGAGAGCGACGAAGGTCTCGAAGCTGTGATGGAGGCAGATGGCGACGAGGGAGCCGTGGCCGATGTGATGGTGCGAGATGAGGAAGCGAGCGAGTTGATTGGCGCGGCGATTAAGATCGAGATACGAGAGGGAGCGCTGCTCATGAGCGAGAGCGATGGCGAGAGGGTTGCGGCGGACTTGATCTTCAAAGAGATGATGAAGGCAGCGGTGAGAAGGGAAATCAGCAGGAGCGGAGTGAAGAGGGAGCAGCAACTGCTGCCGCTCTTCTTCCGTCAGCAGCGACAGGTTGGAAAGGCGCTGCGTAGGGTCTGCGACGAAGCCTTCGAGCACGAGCTGCCACTGCTTCAATATTCGAGCGATTGTCGTGCTGTCGAAGTCACGTGAATTCGACCAGATCTCCATCGACAATTCCGGCCCCGGCCAGACAACCAGTGTGAGCGGATATTGCGATTGGTCAAAAGATGCGCCGGGCTTGATTTGGAAGGGCGCGCCGCCGCCAGACAAATGATCTTCGCGCGGCGCGTTTTCAAAGACCAGCAGGCTCTCGAACAGAGGCTGTCCGCCCGGCACTTCGCTCCAAGCCTGAATCTGCACCAGCGGGCTATAGAGATACTGGCGTGCGGTCATCTGCCGGTACTGAAATTCTTTCAGCCAGTCGACGAACACGGCATCCTGGTTGACCTGGACACGCGCCGGAAGAGTGTTGATGAAGAGCCCGATCATGGAATCGGCTCCGGCAAGCTCCGCCGGACGCCCCGAGATGGACGTGCCGAAGACGACATCCTTCTCCCCGCTGTAGCGGCTCAGGAGCAAAGCCCATGCTCCCTGGACGATCGTGTTGAGCGTCAGTTGTTGCTTGCGCGCGGCGGCTTGCAGGGCGGCTGTCGTCGCGGCGCTCAATTTGATTTTCTGCTTTGTATATTCCGGCTCGCGCTCCGAGAGGCTGCCGCCCGCGCCTTTCGATTTAAGCGGAGTCGGCGTGGTAAAGCCCCTGAGCGCGTCGCGCCAGAAGGTTTCGGCCTTCGATAAATCCTGGCGGCGCAGCCAGGCGATGTAGTCGCGGTAAGGTTTGGGGCGTTCCAGTGCTAACGGACGACCCTGACACAGAGCGCCGTAGAGCGTGAAGACTTCCTTGAAGAGCAGCGACACAGACCACTGATCCATCAGGACGTGATGGAAGCGCCAGATAAAGCTGTACTGCTCTTCGCCCATCTGGATGAGGGTCAGGCGCAGCTGCGTGGGCCGGGAAAGATTAAAGCCCTGTGCTCTGTCCTGCTCCAGATACGCGTTCAGCCGCTCCGCCTGCTCGGACGGCTTGAAGCCGCGCCAGTCCAGTTGCTCCCAAGGAAGGCTGACCGACTTGTAGACGATTTGCAGAGGCTTTTCGCGCCTCTCCCAGACGAAGCCCGTGCGCAGTATCGGATGCCGGTCGACGACCTGCTGCCATGCCCGCCTCAACGCGTCGACATTGAGCCCGCTGCCAATCGTGTAGCTCTCCTGCTGGAAATACACTCTCGACTTCGGGTCGGAAATCGTGTGGAAAAGCATTCCCTCCTGCATCGGAGAGAGTCGATAAATGTCTTCCGTATTAACCTTACTCATCTCAGTCGTACCCTTCGGATGCAGACAGTTCAGCAATCAACTCGTCAAGCTCGGCCTGACTCAATTCGGCCTCCGTGAAGTCGGACGGCGTATAGCCGACGGCATCTGGAGACTGGGAGTTTGTGATGAGCGCTCGCAACGCCTCGACGATATCTTCGGCGAGCCGCTCGATGGTCGAGCGCCGGTGAACGTTTTCGCTATAGATCAGGTTCAACGTCAATTGCCCGTTGATAATTCTTCCCACGACCTGTAAGAGATGGCTGCGTGTGGCTCGCGGGCTGGTGTTCGGGCCGGTGGATTCGTTGGCTGAATCGAACAAGGAGAAGGTCGAGACGGTGTGATCCAGTTGGCCCAGATAGAGGAAGCTAACTTCAGCCGGAGGCAGCGTGCGCATCTTTTCGGCGATCTCTTCATTATCGCTCAGGTAGCGCAACAGTCCGTAGCCGATGCCCTTGTTGGGAATCGAGCGCAGTTGCTCCTTGATCGACTTCAGGGCGTTCCACAAGCTTGCACCGTCTTCCAATTCCAGCAGCACCGGAAAGATCGAGGTGAACCAACCGACCGTGCGCGAGAGGTCAACATCTTCCAGAATCGGCTCGCGTCCATGTCCCTCCAGATCGACGACCAGAGAGCGCGTCGCCGTCCAGAGCATGAAGGCGTGCGCCAGCGCCGTTAACAGCACTTCGTTGATCTGCGTGCGATAGAGGCTCGGCAGATCGTGCACCAGCGCCTGGGTGTCTTCCGCGCTGAGGGATGTGGAGACCATTCGCGCAGACGCTTCCGTGTTGACGCCCTCAGGGTAGTCAACTGGCAGGGAGGCGACTTGACGGCGCGCCTCGGCCAGCCAGTAGGCAGCCTCTTCCGGCGCGACTCCCGCCTGCGCATGTTCCATCAATCGCTCGGCCCAATACTTAAATGAAGTCGTCTTCAGTGGCAGCTCGATCGCCTCGCCGCGCCGCGTCTGTTCATAGACCGTCTGTAAATCTTCGAGCAGGATTCGCCAGGACACGCCGTCGATGACCAAGTGATGCACGACGATGAGCAGACGGCCCGGCCTGTCCTCGCCCAGGTTGAAGAGGACAACCCGCATCAGCGGCCCCTCCGAAAGGTCTAGGCTGGCTTGCATCTCCGCCGCCGCCGCTTCGATGGCGATTCCCTGATTCTCCTCCGCCAGTCCCGAAAGGTCTTTTTGCAGGCACGAGGCTGCGCCGGGCAGCAGAGCGTTGACCTGCTGCCAGCCGGATTTCCAGTGATCGAAACGCAGCCGCAAGGCGTCGTGATGAATCAGCAGATGCTGCACGCTCTGTTCGAGGATGAGCGGGTCGAGCGGCTGTTTCACTTCGAGCAGCAGCGATTGGTTGAAGTGATGCGGATCGAGCGTATTGCGCTCGAAGAACCAGTGCTGAATCGGCGTCAGCGGCAAGGGGCCAGTGACGCGGCCCTGCTCGGCCTGAATCGCCTTCGAGGTGCTGGCGATTTCGGCGAGCGCGGCGATCGTCTGGTGATCGACAAAATGTTTCGGAGAAAGTTGAAGGCCCGTCTGGTTGATCTTGGCGATGATCTGAATACTGATGATCGAATCCCCGCCCAGCTCGAAGAAATTATCATGGATGCCGACCTGGCTGATGCCGAGCATCGCCTGCCAGATTTCGGCCATGCGCTCTTCGATCTCATTCCTCGGAGCGACGTATTCATTGTCGAGTTGGGGCCGTGGATGCGTCGGCCTGAGCTGGCTCTCCTTCTCCAGTTGCTCGAAATAGCTCGACCCGGTGAGCGAGCGATTATGCACTACGCGCGCCTGGAAATCCTGTACGGAGACGATCACCTGCGGCAAAGAGCTGGACAGAATGCGCTTGAATACTTCTATGCCTTCGCTCGACAAGAGGGCTTCTTCGCTCGTCGTTTCATTATCATCGACCGAGTTTAACTGCGCCACGCTATTGGCCCCCATCCCGACCTCGTACCAGCCGTCCCAA
The DNA here is from genome assembly GCA_036522655.1 of Pyrinomonadaceae bacterium. Lineage (GTDB taxonomy): Bacteria > Acidobacteriota > Blastocatellia > Pyrinomonadales > Pyrinomonadaceae > DASQYE01. The sequence goes on from DATDFK010000061.1 coordinate 4,344, forward strand.
TTGATGGTGATGATGCTGCTGGGCCCCTCTTCCGTCGCGTAGCTGTGTTGCGCGAAGGCGTCGAGGAAGCTATTGGCCGCCGTGTAGTCTGCGCCTCCCGCCAAGCTGAGATACGAGCGGAGCGATGAATTCAGTATCATGAAGTCTAGCTTCGCATCTTTGAAGAGCTTGGCCAGCACCTGCGTGCCCTTCACTTTTGGATTCAACACACTTGCCGCAATCTCCGGCGTCTTGAGTTGAATCAGACCGCCGGGCGGAACCCCCGCCGCGTGGATGACGCCGTGAATCTCTCCATAACGCTGCTTCGCGCGCTTGATGACCTCATCCATCTCCCCTTCGTCGCTTACATCTCCCTTCAAGACCAAGACCTCTCCGCCTGCCCTCTCGATCTCTTCCACTTTCTTACGCTTCTCTTCTCGCTCTGCTCTCAACTCCGCGCTCTCTTCAATCTCTTCCTCTTCGTCTCCCAACCCTCGGCGGCTCACCAGCACTACCTTCGCTCCCACCGTCTCCGCCAGATACCTTGCAATCTCTAACCCGATACCCCCCGTCCCTCCCGTGATCAGATACACTCCTCCCATCCGCAACCGATCCGGCACGCCCGTCCCCGCTTCCAATCGCACCGCCTCGAAGTTCTGTACCCATCTGTGCTGCCCTCTGTAAGCCACCACCTCTTCCGTCATTCCGGCTTTCAACTCCGCCGCCAACTGCTCCACCAACCGCTGCTGTCGCCAGTTTCCA
>DATDFK010000062.1:0-4368 GCA_036522655.1 Pyrinomonadaceae bacterium
CCTGGCCTGTGCATACTTCATCGTGTTGTTGAGCGCCTCCTGCATAATGCGATAGAGGTTGCTTTCAGTCTCCGGCGAAAGCCGCTCCTTGTCCAAACCGCTGGTGTGAAACTGCGCCTCGACGCCTGAATGGTTCGACCACTGGTTTACGAAGGTGCCCATCGCTTCGGCCAGACCGATGTCGTCGAGCGCAGCGGGTCTGAGTTCCCATGCCAGGAAATCCACGTCAGCGTCAAGTCGTTCTGCAATTGTTTTCGTGTGTTCGAGCTTTTCGCGTAGTTCTCCGTCTGCGCCGTAGCCCTGATCGAGCGACGCGAGATTAAGTCGCAGCGCCGTCATCTGCTGGCCGACCTGGTCGTGTATATCGCGGGCGATGCGGCGACGCTCGTCCTCTTGCGCGCGGACGATCTGGCGGAGTAGGCGCACCCGATCCTTTTCAGTCTGTATACGCTCGGTGATTTCGTCGCGTAGCGATTCGTTGACTTTCGCCAGCTCAAACGTGCGCTCGCGCACCCGCGCCTCCAGCTCGTCGTTCGCACGACGCAGCTCTTCCTCTGTCTGCCGTTGCTGGGTCAAGTCGCGCGCAATCTTCACGTACCCTATCACCGCGCCGTCCGCATCGTGCAAAGCAGAAAGCACGCCGCTCACGTAGAAGCGCGAGCCGTCTTTGCGGAGATGCCAGCGTTCGTCCGCCGCGCGTCCCGTTTCACGCGCCTTCTCCATCTCTTTCAAGGGCATGTCGCGCCGGCGATCTTCCGGGGTGAAAATGATCGCGCCGTGTTGACCGATGACTTCCTCCGCCGTATAGCCAAAGACGCGCTCCGCGCCGGAGTTCCACATTTCGATACGCCCTTCTGCGTCCAGCATCATAATTGCGTAGTCCGCTACGCTCTCCATCATCAGCCGGAGGCGCTCATCCGATTCACGGAAAAATGCTTCCGCAGATTTGCGTTCGGTGATGTCGACTGCCATACCAACGAAGTAGCGGCGCCCGTCTCTTAAAGTTCCCGGCGACGACGCGCTGAAAATCCAGTAGCGGAGATCGCCGTTGCGCGTGCGGACCGGTAATTCGACCTTCAGCGTGCTCCGCTGTTCCTTGATTAACTCCCCCATGCGTTTGCGGACCTCGTCGGCCCCTTCGCCGTAGGCACGCGTCAGCCAGGCGTCAAAAGTCGGCACGTCTGTGATGGAATAGCCAGTCAGACTTGTCCACGCTTGGCTAATCTCTAACACCTCCCCGTCTTCGGCGTGCATGATGACCGGGATTGGCGCGGCCTCAATCGCCCGCCGGAACTGCTCCTCCGCGCGGTAGCGTTCGGTGATGTCCGTGAAGGCGAGGACCACGCCGTCAATGCGGTTATCAGTTGTGCGGTACGGCGAAATATGCGTCAGGAAGGCGAGACCGTCCCTCGTCCGCACCGTACGCTCGAGAGGCTGAAGCTTTTCCAGCACCGTCTCGGCGTACTCAATTAAACGATCGTCTTCGAGTTTGCTCGTGATGTCTGAAATCCCTCGCCCCACATCAGCGGGGATGAGATTAAAGATGTCGCGGACCCGGGGCGTGAAGAGTTGGACGCGCAGCTCGCGGTTGAGAAAGACCGTGCCGATGCTCGTCGAGTTTATCAAGTTTTTTAAGTCATCGTTGGCATGGGCCAGCTCGTCGATCTTGACTTTCAGCTCCTGGTTGACGGCCGTCAGCTCCTCATTGATGGACTGCAACTCCTCCTTCGAAGTCTCCAGCTCTTCGACCGCCGAGCGCATCTCCTCGTTCATCGCCTGTAACTCTTCGTTAGAGGCTCTGAGCTCCTCACGCTGTAGCTCGTGGTGCTCTATGGTCGCGCGCAGTTGTGTTCTGACCTCGAGCAACTCTTCTTCGAGCCGGCGTGCTAGTGGTTCGTCCTGCTCCTTGATCGTAACCTTGACTGGCTCGTTCGGAGTGGATTCGTTCGCCTCATCTAACAGAACGAGAAAAAAGCCTCGGGCTCTGTCCTCGTCATCCAAGACCGGCCTGACGCGCAGGTTAATGGACTTCGTCTCCTTGCCGACCAGAATGCTGATCGGATGCGACTCCACATCCGTCTTCTTCTGTGCGGCCTGATAGAGCGCGGTGCGCAACTCGAGACGCAGTTCCGGATGGATGAGCGTCAACAGGTTACTTGATAGCTCGCCCCCAGGAATCTGCATGAATTTGCCGGCGCTCTCGGAGATATGAAGGATGTCGTAGTCTTCATTGACGACGATCGAGGGAGGCGCGTAACGCTCCAGCAAGCGCTGGTGTAGGTGTGCGTAGGTGGGGCGCTGCGTCGATTGCAAATCCGGCACGCGCCGCACTTCCGGCAGCTTTCCAAGTCGGGAGACGATCCCGCCGTCCGGCGACGGCAAGACAAGATGCGTCTCGACAGCACGGCCCTGATAGATTCGGTGCTCCTTGTCTATGACGGAGAAGAGGTCGCCCGCTCCGTCCACGGATTCCGACGCGCCGAGCATCAGGTAACCGCCGGGCTTCAGCGCGAAGTGCAGCACCTCCATTACGCGGCGCTGGGCGGCGCGATTGAGATAGATGAGGAAGTTTCGGCACGTCGCCAGGCCGAGGTGCGCAAAAGGTGGGTCTTTGATGATGTTATGGACGGCGAAAAGCACCCGCTCCCTGATCTCCCGCCGCACGCGATAGCGGTGTCGCTCCTTGACGAAATGGCGGCTCAGGAATTCGGGCGATAAGTCAGCCGTATCGTTGACGGTGTAGACGCCGTCGCGCGCCACGGCAATGGCGTTCTCGTCTATGTCCGTGGCGAAGACCTGTATCTGTGGCGCGAAGGCGAGCTTCGCCGCGTAATCCGAGAGCAGCATCGTCACCGAGTAGGCCTCTTCGCCGGTGGCGCAGCCCACCACCCAGACTCTCACCTGATCGTCAATTCCTTTGCTCTCAAACAGCTTTGGGATGATGTCGCGCTCCAACGCCTCGAACGCCTCCGGATCGCGAAAGAAGTTCGTCACGCTGATAAGTAAATCTTTCAGCAGCGCGGTGGCCTCCGCGGGGTTCTGGTGCATGAAGTTGGAATAGGCGTTCAGGTCTGGAAGCTCGTGGACACTGATGCGCCGAGTGATGCGGCGCAGCACGGTTGGATGTTTGTAATTCCAGAAGTCATGGCCTGTTCGCACTTTGAGCTGTGTGAGGATATCGCGCAGGGCGTCCAACTCGGCTCCATTTGGCTCTTGCGGAGGGGTGGGTATGCGGACACGTTTTAACTGTTCACGATAGGCTAAGATCTGCGCCGGAATCTGCGCGGCGCCGAGGATGTAGTCCACCAGACCCGTGGCCAAAGAATGGCGCGGCATGTCATCGTACTCGGCCTCCAGCGGGTTCTGCACTATACAGAGACCGCCCATCTCCTTGACGCGTTTCATGCCCATCGAGCCGTTCGCGCCCGTGCCCGAAAGCACGACGGAGACGGCGCGCGGCCCGTGAGATTCGGCGAGCGTGCGAAAGAATATGTCGATTGGAGCGCGCCGCACTTCGTTACTCGTCACGTCCAGGACATCGATGTGCCCATTCTTGATCTGGAGGCTTTTGTTCGGCGGAATGACGTAAACGTGATCGGGCTCAACACGGACGCGTTGTTCGACTTTGGTGACCGGAAGCAGCGACACGCTCTGAAGCACCTCCGCCAGTTGGCTGTCGTGATCCGGCGAGAGGTGTAAAATCACAACGTACGCCATCCCGGTATGGGCGGGTACATTCGCGAAGAAATTTCTCAGCGCCCCTACGCCGCCCGCAGACGCGCCGATGCCCACCACCAGAAAATTCTCATCTCCGTCAGTCGCTACGGGGCCGGCGCCGAATGAATCCTTGTTGGAAGCTTCTTCCATCTCTAACTCTTCCAGGTACCGTAGCACCGAAACATTGGCTCGAAAACTGGTGCTCGCTCTGCTGCGGGATCTTCACACTTCCGAGGCCGAATCGGAACAAAAATGTAATCCAGCCGATATGGTGATCAATTTTCAGATTACGTGATTCTATCGCCGGACGTGCTATAAGTGTATTGCATTTAATCCCTCTTCATACAAACTGAAACTTAACCCTCTTACTGTTGCGAAGAGTGTCTCATGCCGAAAGATATTGTCGTCATCGGTGCATCCTCCGGCGGCATCGAAGCGTTGCGGGTGCTGGCCGGCGCACTGCCCGCGGATTTGCCGGCGTCACTCTTCGTCGTGATGCACACCGCACCGGAATCACCCGCCCTGCTGGCTGACATACTCGACCACTTCGGAAGGCTGCCCGCCACGAGCGCGACTGACGGCGAGCGCATTCGACCCGGTACAATCTACGTCGCCCCGCCTGATCGCCACCTGCTCGTCGAGCCTAACCGT
>DATDFK010000063.1:0-5756 GCA_036522655.1 Pyrinomonadaceae bacterium
AGGCAGTAAAAGCAGCGAAAATTACAACGATCCGTCAACGACAAGCGAAGGTCGCGTATCGCCCGGCCATAAGAATCTTTGAGCAAACCAGCCACTTCTTCTTGCCTTCCACCAGAGAGCATACCGCGCGTCACAGAGAGAGAGTTCAGCGATCATAATCATACGCTGCCTGGATGCAGGTTCCAAGCTGCCCCGCGCTAGAGGGTGTCTGAAAAGCCCCGGAGGGGCGAGCGGAATGTAGCCCATGACGTGAGTCATGGGTCAAGCATCAACCACCGCATCAGAAGCCCCGGAGGGGCGAAAGAAACTCAACCTGGCAGGTCTTTCGCCCCTCCGGGGCTCTAACCTGTTGATCACACACTGATCCCACGGCTTGCGCCGTGGGCTACATTCTTGCGCCCCTAAAGGGGCTTTTCAGACACCCTCTAGAACGGATATGCAACTCACTTTAACGAAGCACCTGATCAAGCGTTGAAGGGTCGTCGAGCAGAAGCCATTCGACGACGGAGAGCGGCAGGCTGCCGTTCTTAATCAGCTCGTCGTGAAATGCGCCGAGGCGAAAATTCGCGCCCTGCTTGTCACGATAGCGCCCGAGCAGTCGCATGATCTGCCATTTGCCCGTCATGTAATGAATCTTCTGCGAGGGCGAGCTTGCCGCGCCCGCCGCTTCACCCTCTGCGGCCTCACGATCAAGGCCGCCCGCCTCCATGAAGTAGTTGACCGCCTGCTCGAACGTCCAGCGGCCCGTGTGAAGGTTAACGTCCACGCCTATGCGCGCGGCGCGATAGCGCGCCAAGCGCAAGACCTGTCCCTGCGAAGCGGAGTTTTCGGGATAGAGCCCCGTGCGCATCAACATCTCTTCAGTGTAGAGCGCCCAGCCTTCCTGAAAGACGCCGTCGTTCTGCTGGCGGCGAATCTCGTCCCTGAGCTGGTTGGCGATGGAGATTTGCAGGAAGTGGCCGGGGATGCCCTCGTGGCCGAGGAGCGGGCGGGGGTCTTCGATGGCGGCGCGGATGTAGAAATTGCCGGACTTAGGATTGTAAGTCGGGATGAAATAGAAGCCGCTTGCGTCCTTGTCGTAGAGTCCGGGCGGGTTCATGAATCCGCCGGGGCTGGTCGGCTTGAACGCATCCGGGAGCTGCCTTATATAGAATGGGCCCAGGTAGGCTGGCAGCGTGATCAGATTCTTCGTTCTGAGGAAATTGATCATCTCCTCCTGCCGTCTTTCGTAAGCTTTGAGAAAAGCCTCCTGGTCTGCCGGGATACTACGGCTTCGCGCCGGGTCTGGGTTTGCGAGCGAGGGGTCTGGGAGGAGGGATTCCAGAGCGCGATAGCGCGCCAGCTCCGCCTCGCCGAGCATCGCCACCTGTTTGGCGTCGAGCGGCAACAGGTACACGTGCTTCAGTAGATAGTTGTAATTCTCCTCGCCCATCGGCGCAAACGCGACCATGCCCGAGAGCCGTCCTTCGAGCCAGTCGGCGTAGGCATGCAGGGCCGCGAGCGCCGCGTCGCGCGATTTCACAAAGTCATTCTTTTCGGCGGGCGATAACTCGTTGGTGAGCGTCGAGAGGCTCTCTTTGAAGAGGGTGTCGATGGAGCGCGCGGAATCTATCGCCAGTTGGGCATAGAGGCGGACGGGTTTTTTCAGGTTCCGCTTGCCCTGCTCCAGAAGCGCAGGCATGAGCTTCATGCGGGCCGTCGCCGAGAGCGCGCGATTGCGCGGCGCGTCGTACTCCTTCTTGAGCAGCGAGAAGATCGCATTGCTGCATTCGTCCACGTAGGTCTGCGGGTCTGTCTCGGGAAAATTCATCACGCGATCGAAGAAGACCACGCGCTCAAGCTGCGCGCGAAACAGTACCCAGTCAATGCGGTCGTCCTTGCTCCAGCCTGCGGTGTCCATCGCCGCAACGCGTGCCAGCAACTCTCTTGCGTGCTGGCGGCGTGCGCCAAGCGCCGCTTCGGAATAATCCGTCAAACGATTGTCCCAGGTATGGAGCCCCTCGTTGCTGCTGTTGACGGGAAAGTTTTCATTGCGCCAGCGATAATACTCTTCGGCCATCTGGCGCAAGGCGGCGGGCGATACGGTCGAGGCGTCTGTCTGTGCTTCAGTCATGCGCGCAGCCATCCCCGTGAGCAGGCAGGCGATCAGGAGACAGTTGAAGAGTTTCATCTTTGATCCTCATGAAGATTCGAGCAGTGTGCGCGCGTTGCGCTGAAGCCCCGCGAGCTTTGCGCGCTTGACGGGGCTCCGGCGAAAACGCTCGCTGTAGGTTTCAGGCGTGAGCGCGAGAATCTCTGAAAGGTTGGCCGAGATGCTGCCCGCTCTGGGCTCAAAGCGCGTCTCCGTGGTCGGCTGCTCAAAGCGATTCCAGGGGCACACGTCCTGGCACACGTCGCAGCCGTAGAGCCAGCCGTCCATGTTGCGCGCGACCTCTTCGGGAATCAAAGGCTCGCGCAGCTCGATCGTCGCGTAAGAGATACACTTGTTCGAGTCAACGACGTAAGCTTCTGTGATCGCGCCGGTCGGGCACGCTTCAAGGCAGAGCGTACAGCTTCCGCAATGATCTTCGACTCGCCGGGTGTCGTACTCAAGCTCAAGGTTGAGCAGCAGCTCGCCCAGAAAAACCCATGACCCGTATTCGCGCGTGATCAGGTTCGAGTGCTTGCCTATCCAGCCGAGCCCGGCGTGCACGGCCCAAGCCTTGTCCATCATCGGTTGAATATCGACGCACGCCTTGCCTTCCGCCTCCGGCCACTCTTCCTTAATCCATGAGAGCAGCGCGCGGAGCTTTGCGCCGACCACCTCATGATAATCGTCGCCCCACGCGTAACGCGAAATCTTACCCGTCTCAGGCTCGCGCGCGTGCTCGTGCGGCGTGTAGTAGTTGAGCGCGACGACGACACAGGAGCGCGCCTCTGGAAACAGGAGTCGCGGGTCTGCGCGCTGCGCCGGGTCACGCTCCATCCATCGCATACTTCCCTGAAACCCATGATCGAGCCACTGGCGCAGACGCTCGCCCTCGACATCAAGCGCCTCCGCGCGCACGATGCCGACCTTCTCGAACCCTTCCGCGCAGGCCCGCTCCCTGATCTTTTCGGAGCGTGTGCGCGCGGGCCCGCGCTGCCGTTCCGCATTGTCCTGTGCGATGTTCATCCGGTGGTTCTGTGATAGCCTTCTTGAAGAAGATAGTAAGACCCGGCGCTGCGATTATCAAGCAGATATAAAGTCGCCTTGAGATCATAACCATCTCGCAGGAGGAAGCTTGAAAGGTAAGCTGGCGCGTGCGGTCGCTGTCGGGCTATAAATGAAAAACGAATTGCTATATAATGACGCACGTTGCGCCGGTTAATCTCAAAGTGCCGCATGCTCTCAGGGATTATCCAACGCCAGGTGTAAAAAGCCCGCGCCAACATAGCCGCTTAACTAAACATATAGAGCAAGTCGAAAACAGACTTTACCTGAAGCGGCCGTGGCGCTACTTGCTTATCTTTTCTTTTCTGTTTCGTCATCCTGCTTCTGATCTTATCTGACCTTTCGCCGGAGTGTTTTTATGAATTATCTAAACTACCTGACCGCGCCCGAATCCCTGACACAGCAGCCCCGTCGGATCGCTGCGCTGGTTTTGCTTGCGGCCCTGTTCATCCTCTGCGGCTCGCAGCAAGCCTCTGCCGCGGGAGGCGATTTGGACACGACCTTCGGCGGATCGGGTTTCATCCCCCTCATGACGGGCGACATCATCAATGACGGGGCGGCCACAGCCGTCGTGCTCCAGCCGGACGGCAAGCTCGTCATCAGTCTCTACTCGACGAGCTCCTCCGGGACGAACAAAATCTATTTAGTGCGCCTCAACACGGATGGCTCCTTTGATTCCTCCTTTGGCAGCGGCGGCAAGGCCCTGGTGGATTTTTCAGCCGTCGCGCTCGCTCTTCAGCCGGACGGCAAGATCGTGATGGCCAGCAAGGGCGAAAACCCAGTGCCCGACAAACCGGATTTCTTACTAACGCGCTATCACACGAACGGCGCGCTCGACACCTCCTTCGGCACGAACGGGAGGGTGCGGACGGATTTTCTCGGGCGAGAGGATTCGCCCTCAGCCCTTATTCTCCAACCCGATCAGAAGATCGTGGTGGCGGGCGTCGCCTTCACGGGTGATACTTCGACGGGGAAGGAGGGCTCGTCGTTTGCGCTCGCGCGCTACAACCCTGACGGCTCGCTCGACACCTCCTTCGGCACGGGTGGAAAGGTTCTGACCAACTTCCCCGATCGCTTCAGCCTCGCGCGTGACGTGCTGTTTCTGCCCGACTGGAAACTCGTCGTCGCCGGTAAGACGATGAGCAAGATACCGAACACGATTGCGGACGACTTCGCACTCGCACGCTATAACACGGACGGCTCGCTCGACTCGACCTTCGGCACGAGCGGCAGGGTGACGAAGGATATTAAGCCGACGGATGATGCTTACTCGCTGGCCCGCCAGCAGGACGGTCGGCTGCTGGTCGGGGGGACGACGGCAGACTTCCTAGACCACACCTCGCCGAACGATGCCGCGCTCTTGCGCTTTAACACGGACGGCACGCTCGACACGACTTTCGGTACGGACGGGTTCACGACCTTAGACTTCGCCAAACGCGAAGAGCGCTTTGAAAAAGTGTTCGTTCAATCGGATGGAAAGATTATCGTTTTTTGCGATGCTAACGCAGCAAACAGCGGTCAGGGCAGCTTATGGGCGCTGGCCCGCTACAAGCCGGACGGCACGCTCGATCAGACCTTCGGCCAGGGCGGCACTAAGCAACTCACTAACGGGTATAACGGTCTGGACGCGGTTATTCAGCCCGACGGCAAGATCGTCATCGTCGGAAAAACCTTCTATCTCGAATTCGGTGCGCTGGCGGCAGCCGGGCGCTATCTCAACGATGGCGGCCTGCCGCTGCCCACGCCGACGCCTGGCCCAAAGCCAGCTTCACCGCCGCCGACCCTACAATTCACACAATCCGGTTACACCGTGGCCGAAGCCGCAGGCTCCCTTAACATCACCGTCATCCGTAGCGGCGACCTGTCGCTTCCCATCTCCGTCAAGTACGCGACCTCAGACCCAACGGATGTCAACTTCAAGTGTGACCCCTACACTCCGGGTCAGGCCACCATCTTCGCTTCCAGAAAGTGCGACTATCACATCGCCGTCGGCACGCTCAGATTCGCCGCCGGTGAATCTTCCAAGCAATTCACGCTCAGCTTCACCGATGATGTCTACGTCGAGCCTGCGGAAGCCTTCTCTCTCTCCCTGAGCAATCCCGTCGGCGCGACTCTCGGCGAGAACAGCACCGCCTCCGTCACCATCACCGACAACGATACCTTCGGACAGCCCAACCCCATCGACAACACTCACTTCTTCGTTCGCCAGCTTTACGTTGATCTGTTGAGCCGCGAGCCAGACCCCGCAGGATGGAACGGCTGGACTGATCGTATCAATCTCTGTGGTCAGCAGGGACAACCGCCGCCTCCCTGTGATCGTGTCACTGTCGCTGGCGATGGATTCCTCCGCTCGGGTGAGTTCTTCGACCGACAGTTCTTCGTCCTGCGTCTTTATCGCACCGGCTTAGGTCGCATCCTGCGCTATGAAGAGATCGGAGACCTGGCGTTGGTGAGCGGATTCCTGACGGCTGAACAACTGGAGTTGAACAAGCAGGACTTGGTCAACGAGCTTGTGACGCGGACAGAGTTTGCCAGTCGCTACAATGGATTGAACAATACGGAA
>DATDFK010000064.1:0-98935 GCA_036522655.1 Pyrinomonadaceae bacterium
TTTTCACACTGGGAATGGCGGTTTTCACCGTGGGGATGGCGACTTTCACCTTGGGAATGCCCACTTTTGCGCCGGGAATGGCGACTTTCACTTGGGGGAAGCCAGTTTTCACGCTGGGGAAAGAGACTTTCACAGCGAGGACGGACGCTCATGGGTCTGGAATGAGAACTTTAACGACCGGGAAGCGGTCTTCCGCGTGGGGAATGGCTGCTTTGATGATGGGGATGCCGTCTCCGAGGATGGGGAAAGTGTTTCTCTGACCGCTTCCGAAGCTTGGATACTTGTCTCTGCGTTTAGAGGGTGTCTGAAAAAGCCCCTGCAAGGGGCGCGCAGAATATAGCCCACGGCGCGAGCCCTGGGCATGCAATAACCAAACGTAGTGAAGCCCCGAAGGGGCGCAACAATGTAGCCCACGGCGCAAGCCTTGGGTCATTCGTAGTCAAACATGGTGAAGCCCCGGAGGGGCGAAAGAAACTCAACTGGAATTTCTTTCGCCCCTCCGGGGCTTTTCATTCTTTGCTGGCCTGTGTTCCCATGACTCACGTCATGGGCTATATTCATCCGCCCCTTCGGGGCTCGACTACAATTTGGCTACGAATTACCCAAGGCTTGCGCCGTGGGCTACATTGTTGCGCCCCTTGCAGGGGCTTTTCAGATACCCTCCAGGGCGGTTTGCAAATGAGTGTACGGATGCTGCTCAGGTCAGTACCGCCTAAGGTCTCGGGCGGGTCTTTCAATGCAGAACACCCGCCCGTCTTAAGCAAGCGGTACTGACCTTACGTTCAATCGAAACGACTTTTTATGCAAAGCTATTTCCACGATCGAATTTGTAATTTGGCAGTATCTCTCTTACACTTCTCTGCATCGTGGATACATCGAAAGAAGCTGCTTTTGTGACCCCTGTGCCGACTGAGGGTTATCCGGCTCTGGAGACGGGGCCGGTCGCTGCAACGGAATTGAGGGTGGCGGCGGAGCCTGACCCGGATGATCCGCCGTGGAGTGTGACGACGGCGCTGCTGGTGTGGGCTGGGAGCATACTGCTGCTGGTCTTTATACCGAGCTTGGTTATTCTGCCTTACATTCTCTACGGGCATAGCGGCGCGAGGATTGAGAATACCGGACAGCTATTGAATGACCCGGTTGCGGTGCTGCTCAGCGTGCTCTCTACCATTCCCGTGCACATCCTGACGCTGGGGCTGGTGTGGGCCGTGGTGACTGGTCTCGGCAAGCGTCCCTTCTGGCGCACGCTCGGTTGGAGCTGGAGTAGTAATGTGGGCCCCTGGACGAGCATCGGTTGCGCGGTGGTTGTGCTGTTGGTGGGCGGCGTGTTGACGTGGATAGTCGGCGGGGAGTCGACGGAGATAGACCAGATCGTCTCAAGCTCTACGGCCGCGCGTATTTCGCTCGCGCTACTGGCGACGCTGACCGCGCCGCTGGTCGAAGAGACAGTCTATCGCGGCCTTCTCTATTCGGCCTTTCGGAAAGTGACGGGGATACACTGGGCCGTGATCATCGTCTCGTCGCTCTTTGCGCTCGTGCATGTCTACCAGTACAGGCATAACCTGGGCGTCATCGCGGCGATCAGTATCTTCAGTCTCTCGCTGACGTTTATGCGCGCCTACAGCGGGCGGCTGCTGCCGTGCTACGTCATGCATCTGGTCTTCAATGGTCTTCAATCGCTGGTCATCGTGTTCGGGCCTTACATACAACGCGGCAGCGGTGAACAGAAGGCCGCCGTTATTCAGACGCTCACGCACCTGACACAAAATCTGGTTTGAGGCATGGCTTACGAGGTTGTCGTCGTCGGCGGTGGCATCGGCGGGCTGACCACGGCTGCGCTACTGGCCGCGCGCGGCGTGAATGTGTGCCTCTTTGAGAAAGAGTCGCGCGCGGGCGGATGCGCCGCGAGCTTCGAGAAGTTCGGCTACACATTTGAACAGACGGCCTCGCTCTACGCCTCATGGGAGCCGGGCGAGATTCACGAGCGCGTCTTCGCAGAGCTAAGGCACACGACGCCGCCGGAAGTCCGCCTGGCCGAGCCCGCTTACGTCGTCCGTTTACCCGACGGGACGGATGTGCCCATCGTCAAAGATGATGCCGAGTTTGAAGCCACGCTGCGCGCGGCCTTTCCCGAATGCGCCGATGCGTGCGTCGATTTTTACCGCGAGCTTGCGCCCGTCGGCGAAGCCTTGAGACGCGTCGCGCGTCGCGCCTACGATCTGCGCACGGCGAGCAGGCTCAGGCGTACGCTGGCGACCGTCGCGGAAGCGCGCATCGCATCGCGCGTGCTCGGTGCGATGAACCGTACGACCGGCGAATATCTGGCCGGGACATCCGCGCGCTTTCGACGCTTCATAGATGTCCAGCTACAGATTTTCGCGCAGCGTGCCAGCCAAGAGTGCGCGTATCTATACGCGGCTGTGGCGCTGATGCTGCCGCGCGCCGGGATGTACTCGATGCGCGGCGGGGCCCAGGCTCTCGCAGATGCGCTGGTCGAAGCGATCAGGCAGAGCGGCGGCACTGTTCGCCTGAATACGACCGTGCTCCGACTGGCCCATGATGCCGTGGGTCGCGCCAGGGGCGTTGACCTGTTGAGCGGCGAAACGGTGGAAGCGACGCGCGCCGTCGTCAGCAATCTTACGGTCTGGGACACCTACGGCAAGCTCGTCGGCACGAACCGCACGCCGGAAGAGTTGCGCCTCCGCCTCAAGCATCTGCGCGGCTGGGGCGCATACCTGCTCTACCTTGGGATGGATGAGCGAGCCGCCGATGCGCTCCCCGCCGAACACGTGCTCGCCCTGACGGATTGGTGCGAGGGTGAAGAGTACGATGCCGAAAAAGCGCAATTCATGTTCTCCGCAGCGCCCGCATGGGACGCGCGTGCCCCTGCGGGCAAACGCGCCGTCACCCTCAGCACCTTCACAGAGCCAACGCAGTGGTTCAGTTTTCACGAGGACGAAACGGAGCACGAGGAGCAGGATCAATCGAGGCTCGAACAATGTTGGGAGCGACTTCACCGCAGCATGCCTGAGTTGGGCGACTCCGTAGAAGTGATCGAGACGGCCACCCCTCGCACCTTCTACGAAACGACCAGGCGGAAGCTCGGCATGGTCGGAGGCGTGGGCCAATCCCTGGACGTGTTCGGCATGAACTCGCTCTCGCACCGAACGCCGCTACCCAATCTCTACATCGTCGGCGATACGACGTTTCCCGGACAGGGCATCGCCGCCGTCACGCAATCCGGCCTCATCGTCGCCGACGAGATCGCCCCGCGCGCGCAGCATAAAAGCAAGGATGAAGGATGAAGGATGAAGGATGAAATAAAAGCATTCAAGACACGGAAGAATTGCTTTCATCCTTCATCCTTCATCCTTCATCCTTGCTTTAGATCGGTCAGAAAGGCAGGCTTGCGGTCAGAGTGACGAGCGCTGACCGGTCACTCTGATGGGTCGTTATCCCGCCGTTTTTCTAAGCTCAATTATTTCAGCAAATGATTTCAAGCGGCCTCCTGGCATGAGGTTCGCAATACACGTGGCGTGGGCTTGCAGTCGCGGGAGCCACAGTTGACGGCATGAAAAAAACAGCCAAGCAAAACTTGATGGGCCCGTTCATGTGGCTGATCATCACAGCCGGAGCGGCGGCCTGTATTCTCGCTCTTAGAAGCATGCCGCTTGAGCGCATAGACATGCGCTTTCTCCTGCTCGCCGTCGTCACGCTCTGCTTCGGTTCACGCCTCAGCGTCAAGATTCCCCGCGTGCAGGGCGAGATCACCGTCTCCGATACCTTCGTCTTTCTGACGCTGCTGCTCTATGGCGGCGAGCTGGCCGTGATGCTTGCGACCGCCGATGCCTTCTCCTCCTCACTGCGCTTCTGCAAGAATAAGACGACGATTCTCTTCAACGCGGGTGTGATGGCGTTTGCTACGGCGCTGACCGTGACGACTTTGAACCTGCTGTTCGGTTCCCCCGCCACGCTGGTCAAGGGAGACTACAGCGCCGATTTTCTTCTGGCCGTCTGCGTGATGGGGTTCGTGCAATATATCTCCAACTCCGGGCTGGCAGCCATCAGGCAGGCGCTCAAGGCCGGTGAATCCATCTGGCAGATGTGGAGGAAGGGCTATCTCTGGACTTCCATCACATACTTTACGGGGGCATCGGCTGCGGCGATCATCGCCAAGGTCTTCGGTGGCGTCGGCACTTACGCGTTCATCGTCACGACCCCGATCATCGCCGTCGTCTATTTCACCTACCGCACTTACCTTAAGAACGTCGAAGCCTCGCAGGAGCAGGCCGAACAGGCGCAGCGTCACGTCATGGCGCTTCAGGCGAGCGAGGCCCGTTTCCGCAGCGCCTTCGAGCGCTTTCGCAGCGCCTTCGATTACGCCGCTATCGGCATGGCTCTCGTCGCTAAGAACGGGCGCTGGCTTCAGGTCAATCGCTCGCTCTGCGAAATCCTCGGCTACACTGAGAAGGAGTTGCTCTCGACCCATTTCCAGGCTATCACGCACCCGACAGACCTCGCGCCCGCGATGGCTAACATCAACCAGCTTCTGGAAGGCAAAGTCCCGACCTACCAGATGGAGAAGCGCTACTTCCATAAACTGGGCCACGAGGTCTGGGTGATGTTGAGCGTCTCACTTGTCAAGGATGCCGAGACCAAATCACAGCACTTCATTTTCCAGATTCAGGACATCACAGACCGCAAGCGCGCCGAAGACCGTCTGCTTCACGACGCCTTCCACGATGCTCTCACGGGTCTGCCCAATCGCGCGCTCTTCGTCGATCACCTGAAACTCGCCGTGCAGCGCACACGACGACGCGAAGACATGCTCTTCGCCGTTCTCTTCCTAGACCTGGATCGCTTCAAGGTCATCAACGACTCCCTGGGCCACATGGTCGGCGATCAACTCTTAGTCGGCATCGCGCGCCGCCTTGAGACGTGCCTGCGCCCCGGCGATACGATCGCGCGCCTCGGCGGTGACGAGTTCACAGTCCTGCTCGAAGACATCACCGACGAGGAAGAGGTCATAGAGGTCGCGCAGCGTCTACAGAAAGAGCTGACGCAGGCTTTCAACCTGAGCGGCCACGAAGTCTTTACGAGCGCGAGCATAGGCATCGCCCTGAGCACGACCGGCTTTGAAAAGCCCGAAGACCTGCTGCGCGACGCAGACACAGCAATGTATCGCGCCAAGTCTATGGGCAAGGCGCGTCATGAGTTGTTCGACAAGGGCATGCACACGCGCGCGCTGACACAGTTGCAACTGGAAACGGATTTGCGCCGCGCCGTCGATCGTCAGGAGTTCATCATTCACTACCAGCCGATCGTCTCCTTAGCGAATTTCCGTCTCGCCGGTTTTGAAGCCCTCGTCAGATGGGAGCATCCAGAGCGCGGCCTCGTTCCCCCGACGGACTTCATACGCATCGCCGAAGAGACCGGGCTCATCGTCCCCCTGGGCCACTGGGTCTTGCGCGAGGCTTGCTACCAGATGCGCGAGTGGCAGAAGATCATCCCCGCCGATCCTCCGCTCTCGATCAGCGTCAATCTTTCAAGCAAGCAGTTCATGCAGCCAGACCTGATCGGTCAGGTCAAGGCCGTGCTCGAAGAGACGCAGATCGACCCGCGCAGCCTGAAATTAGAGATCACCGAAAGCGTCGTGATGGAGAATTTCGAGGTCGCCGTCGAGATGCTTCAGCAGCTACGCAATCTGGGCGTCGAGTTGAGCATAGATGACTTCGGCACGGGCTATTCAAGCTTGAGCTACCTGCACCGCTTCCCGATCAGCACGCTCAAGATCGACCGCTCGTTCGTCAGCAGCATGGCCGATAACAACGAGAATACAGAGATCGTCAGAACCATCGTCATGCTGGCGCGCAACCTCGGCATGAAGGTCGTCGCCGAAGGTGTCGAGACCAAGGAGCAGTTGGCCCAACTGCGAGCGCTCGAATGCGATTACGGGCAGGGCTACTTCTTCTCAAGGCCGACCGACGTGGACGCGACCGGCAAGCTGCTCATAGAAGTTGAAGACTATCTGATGTCGCCGAATTTTGACGGCTTGAAGCCCCTCGAATACGCGCTCGTGGCTTAAGAGCAATAGTCGATAGCCCCTGAAAGGGGCAACAGAATGTAGCCCACGGCGTCAGCCGTGGGAACAGGGCAGACCATAAAGAGAGAGCCCCGAAGGGGCGAAAGAAATGCGGGTTGAGTTTCTTTCGCCACTTCGGGGCTTACCGTTCTTTGCTGGCGCGCGTTCCCATGACTTGCGTCATGGGCTATATTCTTCCGCCCCTTCGGGGCTCGACTACAATTTGGCTACGAATTACCCAAGGCTTGCGCCGTGGGCTACATTCCGCTCGCCCCTTTCAGGGGTTCGTGATTAGCGGGCAAGATCGAGAGCGCCGTCAATATCCTTCTCTATGCCGCGCATGATGATGACGCTGTCGCCCTCAAGACGCACCAGCGTCGCGCGTCCGTCTTCTCGCCAAAACGCTTCGTTGAGACTGAGGGTCTTATCCTCCCTCGCATGATCGCGTCGCTGCTGTACATGATTGTACGCGCGATAGAACTCTGCGGCGTCCTCAGCTCTATCCCACACGGTTTTCCAGACGAAGAGCGGAGCAGCGCCTTGCTCGCGCTCGAAGAGGTAGGCGCTGTCGCCGCCCCAGCCCGCCGCCGCGCGCCCGGCCTCCTGCTCACTAACGCCCGCCATCAGCAGCCCGCGCGCGCCTATCTCTCCGATTGGAGTTGAAGCCGTGATGCGCCAGCCCTGCCCTGTAAAGCCTGCTTCATCCACGCGTACATCGCGCGGCGCTTCCCTTTGTAAATATTTTTCCGGGTGAAGAATCTGTTCGCTCGAAGCGGGCGGGCGCTGGAACAACTCGTCAACGGCACGCTCTCCGCTGCGACGACGCACCGCTTCGACGAAGCGCGCGCCGTCCCTGTAACGGAAGATAAATGTCTCGATCAGAAGCTGCGGAAACAGTTTCCCGGCCTGCATACGATACTGGCCGAAGCGCTCGCTCTCCTGTCGCGCAATGTCTTCGAGCGCGCGGCGACCGTAAGCGTCTCCCTCTTCGGCCCGACGCTGCACGTTCATCGCGTCGCCCTCGATGACTGCGAACACGGCTTCCGTGCGGTCGAAACTGTAAGGCCGCACGACCAGCAGCTTCATGAGATCGAAATGCTGATCCTGTAGCGCATGGACAAATTCGTGCGTCAACAGAGAATCGTCATTCGTCTTGTCTACGAGCAGGATTTGCTTATCGAGCGGCGAATAGGTGGCGCTTGCCGAGACAGCCAGAAAGCCCGCGCCGAGCGACACGAGATCAGTCCCTTCGGGCAAGACCCCGCCCGCTGCCGCGAGGCGTCCCAGGGCGCGCAGCTCATCGCCGCCGAGCGTCTGCGCCATCTCGTTCGCGCGCGTGCCGTATTCCCAACCCGAAAGCTCCGTCATTCCGACTTCAGCTTTCCAGTCAAGCTCACGCAGTCGCGCCGCCACCGCAGTCGCACGCTCACGCATCGCTCGCAGCTTCGGCGAAAGCGGTCTCGTGGGAAGCGGAGGCAGGCTGCGCTCAACCGGCAACGCGGTCGCCGGACTCGCGCCCATATTTCCCCCGCGCTTATTCCCACACGAGACGACCAGAAGAGAGATGATAAGAATGAGAGCGGAACAAAGAATTATTCCCCGGCCTCGAACACCCATAACACTGCTTAGACGCACGAATCACTCCCCGCGATGCCGGGAAAAGCAAGGATGAAGGATGAAGGATGAAGGATGAAAAGAATACTAACGGTTCTTGAAAGCTTTTACTTCATCCTTCATCCTTCATCCTTCATCCTTAGTCTATGTGCCACCAGCGGCGGGCGAGCCACTCGGCTGAGAGTAGTAGAGGGAGGAGAAGGGCGAGGGGCCAAAATGTTCGTAGTTCCCAGGTGCGGCGTGCTTTCTGCGGAGTGGGCGAGGGCGCGTTGAGACGATCAAAGAGAGCATTGGTTTGATCGGCGGCGAAGAGTTCACCGCCGGTTGCGCGGGCCGTGCGTTGCAGCGTGTCGCGGGCCGCGCCCGTCTCGATTTGTGATTGCGCGACGACGGCGAAACGCTTTTCCGCGCTCCCCGTCTCTTTGCCCGACAGGTAGTCTGCTTCCAGAGAAAACTGCCCTCGCGCCGGGGCAACAAAACGTGCGCGCCAGACGCCCGCTTCCCCGCTCTCGGGCGCGAATAAAATCTCCTGCGGCGCGGCGGCGCTTGTCCCCGCCTCCTCCGCTCTTTCCGCGAGCGACTGCAAACTCGCCTTGACCCTTTCAAGCTTTAAGGGGACGAACGCGGCATCACGCACGCGAATCTCTGCCGTCACCAATTGGCCCACAGCGGGCGAGTCGTCGTCCAGAATAATCTCGACCTGCGGGCGCGCGCCCTCCGCCGTCCACATCGTCAAGCCCTGCCACAGCGCGCCGAATGGGCCGCTCGCGTCATCCTGCGCGCCGCTGGCGCTCGTCCTGATACGCCACGAATCGGCTGGCGCGAAGAGAAGCACGCGTCCCGCGCCGTAGCGCATCGACGCCAGCAGAGGCGTGCCCGCGCCACCTGTTCCAGCCGTCCCCGGTTGACCTGTTGAGGCGAGCACGACTGCGCCCGGACGCAAGCCACGCAAGCTGAATCCCTGTCCCGTCAGCACAGCCGCCGTCGTCCCATCGCCCGCATTCAGATAACCGCGCAGAGCGCCAGCCGCGCCCGCCTCCGTCGGCACGAGAGCGAGTTGACCGCCCGTCTTCTCCGCTTCCAGAGGCGCGCCGCGCGAGACCTGCTGCGTCTCCGACGCGAGGCCCTTCGGGTCAATGTCCGTCGGCAGTAACGTATAAAGCCTTCCATTCGGCGCGGCGATTGAGCCCGCGAAGCTATTACCGCCAAGGACGATCAGGCCGCCTCCGCGCCGCTCGACCCAACTGCTCAAGCGCGCGGCCTCCGTCGCCGACAGCATCGCGTTCGGAGTTGCGCCGACGATGATCGCATCGTAAGCGTTGAGACTCGATGCGCTCGCCAAAGCCGCGTGCAGCCGCGCTTCGGGCGAAGCTGCGACGCTGTTCGTCTTGCCCTTGCCTGTCTCTTCCGCGTCGGCGGGCCCGCTGGCATTCTCTTCATTCTCCTTCTGCCCGGCGTTAGCCTCCGTCGCACCAACCGTCGCCGCGCGGCTCACCTGTGCGAAGTAATCCAGCTCGAAGAGCCCTGCCTGTTCAAGCGCGCGGCGAATGAACTTGGCCTCCCACGTCGGCTCGCCCTCAAAGAAGAGCACGCGCAGGCGACGCTCTTCGACGTAGAGCGTCAATGGACGCGAGAGTTGCCCCTGATCTTCACCGCCCGCCGGTTCGACCCGCGCGACATACTCCGCCCAGCCCGAGACCTTCGGCACGACTTCAAGCGTCACCGCCTGCCACTCGTCGTCATTGTTCCAGTCAACGCGCGCAGAAGTCTCAACCCTGGCCGTGTCCGCGACCGTGACCAGAGATTCATGCCCGCGCATCCCCCGGCCATGAACCAGGCAGCGCAACGTCAACGGCACGCCGCGCACCGGACGCCCCAACACCTCGACGCTCCAGAGAGAGACGCTGGGCCCACTCGCCCCTTGAAGATCGGTCATAACATAGACGGGCGCACCGCCCACAGCAGCATTCGTCTCATCAACTTCGCGGCGCGCATCCTCCGCACCGAGAGCCGCGTCCGTCAACAATATCGCGGCGGCGAAGCCCTCATCACTCCGCCCTGACGTGTAGATGCCAGCATCCGTCGAGGTGACGGGTTCAAAGCCACGACTCCTGAGCGCCGCAGCGATCGCACGCTCGACGACTGCGCCGTCGGCTTTTCCCTGCGCGCTCAACCCTTCCGCCCGCGCGTGGCGCAACAGCACGCGACCGGGCGAAGAGCTTTCGTAATCCAAGCGGACTCCGGCCAGCGCGCAGATTAATAAGAGGAACGAGACGGCGCGCAGCGCGACTAAACTGAGGCGTCTGCGGCGCGTGTGCTCTGCAAGGCTCTGCCGGTAGCGATTGAGCGCGAATGCCGAGACGGCCAGCGCGGCGACCGCCAGCGCGCGCCAGACATTACTGTCATCTACACCGAGACTGATTAAAGAGAGAATCATCAATGCGTACACGCGATCAAAAAGTAAGCTTCAGGGCGTACCCGTCGCCAGGCGACGGAAATAATCTGCGGCGCGACGGTCATCCATAGGCGGCAGCGCGTCCGCCTCGCCGCTGGTGGCGCGCGTGCTGAGGTCGGCGATGGCGAATAGATTCGAGGCCGTCTGTGTCAGCAGTGCGAGCGGTCTGCTGATGCGCACGGCGTACTCTTCGGCCCCGCCGCCCGAAGCCAAACGGGCCAACTCCGTTTCCACTATGCGCAGTTGCCCGGTCGCTTCGGCAATCGTCGCCGTGTGATCGCCGCCAACCGAAGACAGGCGATCGGCAGCCTGCCCAGTCCTTTCTTTCGCGCGTTCGATAGCGCTTGCGCGCGCCGTGACGGGCACGTCCAGCGTTCCCTGTAGATCGCCGAGCGCCGCGTACGCATCCGCGAGCGCCTCGCGCACAGTCGCCGCGTCTTTCGAGACGGCGCGGCGCGAGAGCCTTTCCAGACGCGTCTTAATCTCCGCCAGCTCGCCCGCATATCTTCTCTTGAGATCGATCGGCTTGCTCTGGGCCACGATCGGCGGCACGTAGCGCACGGCCAGTTGGGCCCGCTTCAAACGCATCAGCGCCTCGCGCTCATACGACAGGGCCTTCGCTGTCTCCGCGCCCGCGAGCGCATCCTCCGCATCCCACATCGCGCGTATCGCGTAGATCATGTCGCGCACGGACGAGGGCGCGCCCGTCGGCGGCTCTGGAATGCCGTGATCGTGCGGCGCGATACGCTCGTCGGCAGCAGCTTGCGCCTGTTCCTCGACGCTCGCGGGCGCTCCGCTCGTCGTCTCTTCATGTTCCTCGCCCGCGCCCTCGATCCTGATATAGTCGTTGAAGGAATTCTTGAACTCGCGTTGTTCGGCGGCGATGATATTGGCGCGTCTTTTGACTTCTTCAAAGGGGAGGCGCGCGCGTTCGTTGTGCAGCTTCTCCGTATGAATGATGATCTGTCGCTGGCTGAGCAGGAAGCGTCCGATCTCGCTCGGGCGCAGGTCGCTCAGGTTGAGCTTGACGCCTTCGGGCCCACTGATGGCAATCGCCAGACTCGCAGAGCGCCCGGTGTTATCCGGCGAGGGATTGCGGTCGCGCGCCTCTATCCAGAAGACCAGCGTATCGCCCGCGCGCACGTCCAGGCGCGCCAGATCAATCGCGCCCGTCCCCTGCCACTCGCGCCCGCTCGCTTGCACGACGCTGCCCTGCCCTAGTTCGCCGTTAGTGAATTTCGCCGCGTCGCCCTCGCCGCGACTCTTGATATAACGCAGCGTCGCGCTCTGTAGTCCCAAGTCATCGCGCGCAGTCCAACGCACGCTGATGGGCCCAACGGGCACTGCGCGGAGCAGTTGGTCTCCGGCGGGCTCCGTGATACGCACTTCTGGAACCGAGTCGGCGTAGACCTCCACGGCCCGCACAAACGGCGCGGGCGCTTCCCTTTCAGCTGCGATCACACGCGTCTCAAACGTGCCGCTCGCGTTGGCCGTGAAAGCTCCCGTGAAGCGGCCTTCGCCGAGCGCGCGCATAGATTCGGTCGCGCCGTTTGCGCCGAGCGTCACGCCCTCGACCGGCCCCAGAGCGCGCAAGCTGACCTCTATGCGCGAGCCTTTGAGGACACGAAGCGGCGCATCGCCCGCCGCCTCTTCGCTGCTCAAGCCCGAATAAGAGGGCGGCACGACCCGCACGATAAACTCGTCCACGACCAAGGGGCGGCTCGCCTCCGTCGCGCTCGCAGCATCACCCGCCTCGTCTTTGCGAACGAGGGCGGCGTCACTGTGAAGCCACAACACGCGCCCACACTCGCGCTCGAACTGGGCCGGAGCGACAAGGCGCAACATGAGCAGTATCAGGACGAGCAGCGCCAGAGCCGCAGCGCCAAAGGTCGCCTGCCGTGGCGACGCGACGACTCTCTCGTCAATCTTTGAGAGTTCGCCCAGCGCCTGCCTCTCCAGACGCGCCGCGATGTACGGCGCACGCGCGAAGGAAGCGTCCGCTTGACCCACGCCCTCCGCGCCTTCCGCGAAAGTAACCAGCACGTTCTGCTCGCGGCCCGCGACTCTCTCTATCTCGCGCGCAATTTGCGCAAGCGT
Source organism: Pyrinomonadaceae bacterium (assembly GCA_036522655.1). Taxonomy (GTDB): domain Bacteria; phylum Acidobacteriota; class Blastocatellia; order Pyrinomonadales; family Pyrinomonadaceae; genus DASQYE01. The sequence goes on from DATDFK010000064.1 coordinate 12,249, forward strand.
GCGCCGCTTTAGTAGAAGCCGGGCGGAATAGGCCAGGGACAGTAGAGTGGCTGAGAAGACGGGAACGACCAGTGCGATACGCGTCGCACGTGATAATGGCCGCACGTAATCGGCAACGCCGAGCACTAACAACAGCACGAGCATCGATGCGAGCGTCAAGGCTGCCAACGCGCACGCACGCCACAAACGCCTGCGAAAGTGCAGACGCTCAAGCGCACCGCGCACGTCCGATCGCTGACGTGCGCCGCGAGTTTCGATACTAATGGTCGGCGATGTTGCGCTCACACGTTATCCCAGGTTGCATTACAAGAGAGGCCAGTACCGATGGCTTAAAAGCTTTTCCCTCATCCTTCCGCCTTCATCCTTGCTCGTCCCTGCCCGCGCATCGCGAAGAACAGTTCCGCGACGAGGACGATGAAAGCCGCGCAGAGGAAAAGCCGCCAGACGTGGCCGCGTCGCTCGGCTGCATCCATCCAGCCGTTGGCGGCGGGCGCGACTGCCCGCTCCTTCTCGTCAAAGTAGTTTTTGATCTCGCCGCTCGTCGCGAGAGCGCGGGCGGATTCGGGGCCGGGCGCATTCAAGGCCAGGAATCTCTGCTGCCCCGCCACTTCAACGCGATAGATTCCGGGCTCGCGAAGGACGCTCTGCGGACGCTGGGCCAACTCGCGCGCCAGCACCCGGCGCGTGCGCCCCGGCGTATCAGTTACGCCGACCTCCGCATCCGGGCTAACCCCAAGCCACACGGGCTCGCCGATCGTCATTGATAGAGGCTCGCGCGCACGGCTCGCGGCGCTCAGGACTGATGCGGCGAGCGCGGGCAGCGCAGGCGAGAGACCCAGATCACTCGCCTCTCGCTCGGGCGAAGTTCCCAGCACGAGCAACATGCCTGCGCCGACTTCCGCTGACACGAAGGCAGGCGCAGCATCGCTCCAACGTGCGAGCGTAGACGCACTCGCGCGCGGCGTGATCGCAAAGCCCGCGCGCACTCGCGCCGCGCGCAAAGCCGAGAGCGCGCCCTGGCCCATACCTCTGAGCGCGGGCGCATCGCTATCCACCGCGCCGAAACTGTACGGCTGCGTCGAAGCGTTGCGCGCCACAGAGACAAAGGGCAGCGCGCTTCCCTGCTCCGTAGCCGCGAGGGCGTTCCAGCTACCGGCATCAACGTCGCGCGCGAGGCACAGCCAGACCGCTCCGCCCGCGCTCGCATACTCGCCGAGCAGGCCCAAGTCTTCCAGGCGCGGCGCACCATGCAGAACGAACACGACGAGCGCGTAAGGTGCTAGTTCAACGGCGCTCCCCGGCAACTGCTTTCGCCTGTCCAGCGCGTAGCCATCCGGCTGTCCAACGGTCGCAGCCTCCAGCGCCGCGCCCAAATATGGCCCAGCGCCTCCCGCATCCGTTTCGACCAGCAAGGCGCGATTGTCACGCGGCGGCGCGAAGGCGAAGAAGCGCCCGTCGTCCGCATCGAAGTCGTCAGGCGCGCTCGCCTTTGCGACTCCCGTGATCTGTCCGTTAGACTCCGTACGCCACTCAAGATCGGGACGCGCGCCCCTGCCCGCATCAATCGTCCATGCGCGCAGCATCCCCGTTTGCCCCTCGGCTTCGGAAACAATCTCGGTCGCAGACAACACAACGCCCCCAGCGCCGCGCATCACGCGCTCATCAGTCAGGAATGCATTGCGCTCGATCTCAGTGCCGACAGCATAGGGCAGCACGCGAGCGTCGACGGCAGTGTGCGCCAACTCTAACGAGCGAGCCGTCAGCCCGCTCTGCTGGAAATCCGAGATGAGTTCTATCTCAGCCGTGCCTGGGCCCACGCGTTGAAGCATGGCGGCTGCGGCAGCAAGGCCCGCGCCGTAATCGGCAGCGCTGCCCGTCGGCTCATAACTTTGCAGCGCACGCCCCAGCGCCTCGCGATCTCCGGTCGCTTCCGCCAGCACCGACGCGTCGGAAGAAAAAGCTATCAGACCGGCGCGCTCACCCGCCCCAAGCCGATTGATAATCAAGCGCGCCTGTTCCCTGGCCGCTTCCGCCCGCCCGCGCGTACTCATGCTGAGCGACGCGTCGATCATGATGACGCGAGTATGACGATTGCGCGCGCTGAGAGACATAAAGGGACGGGCCAACCCAAGGATAATGAGCGCGAGCGCGGCCAGACGCAACGCCATCAACAGCGGTTGGCGCACATGACGCGGATAGAGACGGAAGCTTGGCGTCTCGCGCAAAAATCTAAGCGACGGAAAATCAAGTCTTCCGGCGCGGCGTCTGACCAGCAGGTGAATCAACACGGGCAGCGCCAGGAGCGCCAACCCGACCAATGTGAACGGAGCAAGAAACGACATCATAAAAACTAAGGATGAAGGATGAAGGAGGAAGTAAAAGCATTAAAGCCATTACAGCATTTTTTCATCCTTCATCCTTCATCCTTCCGCCTTTATCCTTTCCTCCGGCGCAGGTAGACGGCGAGCGCTTTGTCCAAAGGCTCCGACGTATCAAGCTCGGCGTAATCCGCGCCCGCGCGCTCGAATTCACGACGGAAGAAGGAACGCTGTTGCGCCATCTGTTCCCTGTAAGACTTGCGCACGCGATCGGCGTCAACCAGCAGCGTCTCGCCAGTCTCAAGGTCGCGAAACTCGTGCGTGCCGCGCTCCGTCAGAGACTTCTCCGTAACGTCCAGCAGGTGAAAGACGATCACGTCATGGCCGACGCGTCGCAAGCGCGCCACCGCGCTCACCACCTCCGCCCCCTCGTCGTAGAGATCGGAGACGACAATAGCCAGCCCGCGACGTTTCCACTGCGCGGCTTCGCTCAAGATAGCCGGGCCGATGCGCGTTCGCCCGCTCGCCCGCGCACGCTCAAGCGCCGCCAGAACGGTACGCAGATGTCGCTCTCCGCCGCGCGTCCGCAGTCGCTCTCTCACCTCTTCGTCAAAGCAGGCGAGACCTACGCGATCGTTCTGCTTAATCGCCAGATACGCGAGCGCCCCGACAAGGTAGCGCGCATACTCAAGCTTACTCGTCTTGCGCGGCCTGTACCCCAGCGACCCGCTCACGTCCAGCAACAGCCGCACAGGCGCATTCGTCTCTTCCTCAAACTCCTTCACATAAAGACGATCCGTGCGCGCATACACGCGCCAGTCAATACGCCGCGTCTCGTCGCCCGCGATATACGGGCGATGCTCCGCGAACTCCTGCGAGAGCCCCCGATAAGGGCTCTTATGAAGCCCTATCAGAAAACCCTCGACGACCGTCCGCGCCACCAGGTCTAACCTCCCGATAGAGGCCAGCACTTCCGGGTCAAGAAGACGTTCAGTCAAAGGCGACTTGGACATATCACGTTAAATCAATCCATCCCGATGAATGCTCTAAAGGGTTGGGGGCTGCCAGCCGCCTCCTATCTGCTCGATGCGGGCGGCGAGGGCGAGGGCTGTGTCTTCGCGCCAGGGACGGGCGGAGATTTGCAGGCCGATGGGTAAGCCTTCGGAGGATGTGCCGCTGCGGACGACGGCGCTGGGCCAACCCGTCAGGTTGTAGGTCATGGTGTAGCTGTAGGCCGAACCTGTGTTCTCGTCAAAGCTGCTGCCGTGCGACGTGGCCGGATGCGCGCATGCCGGAGAGATGATCGCATCGTAGTGTTCCATGAAGGAGAGCATGCGGCTGCGAAATCTGTAGAGGCGCACGAGCAGGGAGTTTAACTCTGCGGTGGAGATGGCGTGTGGACTGAGTAACTTCTGCACGCGCTGTAGCAGGGGGTGCGTCTCAAGAGTTCCGGCCATCAGGAGCAGGCCACGGACTCCAGCGCCGCCGTCCGCGCCGAGCAGCCCGTGCATCAGCTCGTAAGTCTCTTCGATTCCTTCGGGTCGTTTTTCATCCACGGTGATGCCTGCATCACTGAGGGCTCTGGATGCGCTCTGCACTATCTCGATCGTCTCGGGTGTGGGCGGGGCGATGCCGTTGTCGGTGTGAAAGGCGACGCGCAGCGTCTTGAGGTCAACGGCTGCGGGATCGTTGAGCGGCATGGGAACGACCGTCGGGTCGCGCCAGTCAGTGCCGCAGATGAGGGGGAGCATCAGCGCCAGGTCTTCGACGCGGCGAGCCATCGGCCCGGCCTGCGAAAGCTCTGTGGTGAGCCCGCCGCGAGGCGGGAAATGGCCCGTCCGAGGGACGCGCCCGGTTGTCGGTTTTAATCCGGCGATGCCGCAGAAGTGAGAGGGCAGGCGTATGCTTCCGGCCAGGTCTGTGCCGAGTCCGAGGGGCGAGCCGCCCGCAGCGATAATCGCCGCCTCGCCGCCGCTGCTGCCGCCCGGCGTTCGCAGTAGATCGTACGGATTGTTCGTCCGCCCGTAGATCAGATTGTCGCTCTCGAAGGCCAGGCTCAACTCCGGGACGTTCGTCTTGCCGAGAATGATCGCCCCATTCCGGCGCAGGCGCGCAACCGCCGTATCGTCCGCTGTGGGCATGAAGGAGGCGCGCCCCTTAGTCCCGGCGGTCGAGATAATGCCAGCCGTCTCGAACGCATCCTTGATCGTGACGGGGACGCCGTGCAGCGGGCCCTTGATTTCACCGCGCGCCAGCGCAGCATCCATCTTGCGCGCCTCTGCCAGAGCAGCCTCGGCCCTTAACTGCACGACGGCATTGAGCATCGGATTGACCGCTTCAATACGCTCCAGCGTCGCGCTCACGACCTCTTCGGCAGAGACCTCACGCTCACGAATCGCACGGGCAAGGCTCGTCGCCGACGCGTATATGATTTCTTCCACGATTCAGTCTCCTCGAACCATTTTGGATTATGGATTAACGCTTCATGAAGCTTGAATTTTGGAAGCGAGCATTCGAGTTATGTAGCTCGCCAATCTAAAATCTAAAATCCAAAATCTGAAATCCAAAATGGAATCTTTCTTCTTTGATCATCTACTTCGCGTAGTAGCCGCGACGGGTGCGGGCTGAGAGGTCTGGGCGTCCGGCGAGGCGCACGCTGACGGCGCGCCAGGAGCCGTCGCGTTGTTTGTTCCTCGGACTATAGCCGATGCTATAGACGGTGCTCAGATCACTCATCACCTGTTCGTAGACGCCCTTCAAATCTTCCAGCTTGCGCGCCTGGTACAGAACGCCGCCGCTCTCGTCCGCGAGGATCAGCAGTTGGTGGCGCGCGAGGAAGTAGGCTTGCGGCGCGCCGCGTCCCTGTTTGACCATCTCTTCTTCCGTGTCCAGGTAGATCGGCAGCACGATCGAGCCGGAGTTCCTGACAATCTCCATCAGGTCGGCGAAGCCAATCCGCGAGCCGTCGCCGGGCACATCCGGCAGGGCGTTGTCGACGCCATCCGTCATGAGGACGACGGCGCTGCGACGCAGCAGGCCGCGAGACTCGCCGAGCACGCCCTTGAGCACGTAGCCCAGGGCATCCCAGAAATTAGTTCCGCCGCGCGGCTTCTCAATCTTTTTAATCCGCCTGATGAGTTCTTCGTGATCGGTCATCAGCGGCGCGACGACTCGCGGCACGTCTGTAAAAGTGACGACGCTGATGCGGTCGACGGGGCGTGCCGCTTCGATAAAGCGGCGCGCGGATTTACGAACGAGATCAAGCTTGTCGCTCGTCGAGCCCGAGAGGTCGAGCATCAAGACCAGATCAAACGGCGTCGAGGCGGAAGCGAAGAAGCTGATCTCTTCTGCCAAGCCGTTTTCAAAGACCATGAAATCCTTCTGCTGCAACGGCCCGACCACTCGCCCCCTCTCGCGCGAGAAGACGCTGACTTGCAGATTAACCAAGTCGGAATCGATGCTGATCGTGTCGGGCTCATCCGGTTCCTGTAATGCGGACGGGGGAGGATGGTCGGCGACCTGAGCGCGGACATGTAAGAGCGAGCAGTAAGCTGTCAGCAGTAAGCAAAGCGATGCGCACAGGAGTCTGCCGCAGACTTTCAGCATGCAGCTTTCCGCGCACGCCCCTTCAGTTTGCATAGTAGCCGCGTTTGCCGCGTGCGACCGCACCCGTGCGCGCGACCGCGATGCGTATCGCCCGCCATTTCCCGTCGCGCACATTGTTCGTCGGACGATAGCCCAGGCTATAGAGCGTGCCGAGGTCTGCGACGACGCGCTCGTAAGCGCCCGCCAGGTCTTCCAGTTTCTCCACTTCATAAAATACCCCGCCGCCAGCCTCCGACAACTCCTTCATACGATCGTGCGCAAGGTCTACTGTCTCCGGCTGCACATCCAGATCGCTCAGGGCCTCGTATTCCGTATCGAGCCACAGCGAATAGAAGACGCCGTCGAACTCCTGCACGCGTCCGAGCAACTCCCTGTAATCGATCACGGAGCCGTCGCCCGTCACGTTCGGCAGTGTACTGTCGAGACCATCGCTCATCAAGACGATGGCATTGCGGCGCGATGAGCCTGCGTCCTTCAGCACATCGTCCATCGCGAAGGCGATCGAATCATAGACTTTGGTGCTGCCCTGCGGCTCGACTATCGAATTGATGCGATTACGCAGCGCCGCGCGATCACTGGTCAGGCGCGAGACGACGACGGGCGTATTCGCGAAGGTCACGACGGCGATGCGATCCGCGGGCCGGGCGGCTGCGACAAAGCGCAGCGCGGCGTTACGTATGATGTCCACGACCTGTTTCGTCGAGCCGGAGAGGTCGATCAACAGTACCAGATTGAAGGGAGCAGCGGCGGAATCGAAGTGTGAAATCTCCTGTTCCGCGCCGTCTTCGTAGAGCTTGAAGTCCTTCTGCGTCAGGTCTGCGACGCCCCTATTCGTCCCGCGATTGATGACGCTCACGTTCAGCGTCACAAGCTCCGTGTCGACGCGAACGATGTCGCCTTCGTCCACTTCCTGCGGCTCGTTAGAGGGCGAAGCGGGCGTGCCCGCGCCCGCTCCGTCAACGCTTGCGCCGCCGAGCGTGGGCGGACGGCGCGCAGCAGTCCCGTTCGGCTCATCCGTATCACGCGAAGCGCTCGTCTCGGGGGCCCGGCGTGGCGGCACACCGGCGCTCGCTGCGTCGCCGGTTCTGTTCATTGCTGCGGCAGTCGCATTAGCCGTAGCGGGCGAGAGCGTGATGCTTCCGTCGCGCGAGCGAAGCTGCACGGTCTTGGTCGCCGCGCCGAGAGAAGCATGAAAGTCCCGCTCGCTTGAGCCCGTTGGGCCAACGGTCGGAAGCGTCGAGTCTATGCTGCCCGTGCGCGTCTCCGCCGTCACCTCCGCGTTCAAAGGCAGCTCCGCCGAAATATCGCCCCCGGTGGTTTGCACGGAGAGCGTCTCGGGGAGACCGCGCACAGTGACCTCGCCGTTGGCGGTGAGGATTTGCGCGCGGGCACGTTCGGGAACCATGAGCATCAAGTCTACGCGCGCGGCGGACGAGGCGCGGCTGGCGGCGCGCACGAGGCCGATGGTCAGCAGGCTCTCCGTTCTGCGAATGACGACGGGCGAACGCTGCGGCGCTTTGCCTGCGACCGTCGCCTTGACCGAGACGTGCTGTTCACCCCACACCTCTACGCTCACGCTGCCGCGTCGATTCTCCACGCGAAGCTCGCCTCCCGTTGGCAGGTCTGCGCGCACGCCGTCGTTAGCGGACGCAATCACCTCGCTGCTCTCCGGTTGATCGGTCGTCGCAGTGGCGGTATCAGCGCTGGCTCTTCTTTGTTGAGTGCGGCGCGGCTTGGAGCGCGCAGGGGGAGTCGCGCGTCTTCTGGCCTGCGTTGCTTTACGATTCGAGCGGGATTGTGCAGTAGGACTGGCCACGACGGGCGGCGCAAAGAGTAGTCCGCTTAACATGGCCAGTATCAGAAGGGGAGAGAGAAATCTTGCGGGTCGGTCGTACAACATGATCCAATTTCTCCCTTGACGCGCGCTCTATCGGCACGCGGCGCGTTTCATCCAGCGTCTTCAGGTATGGCTCGAAGCAGCTCGCCGATGATCGTTTCAGCACCGATGCCCTCGGCTTCGGCGCGAAAGTTGGGGAGGATGCGATGACGCAGAACAGGATAAGCCACGCGGCGCACATCATCAAACCCGACGGCGACGCGACCGTCGAGAAGCGCCGAAGCCTTGGCCCCTAAAATGAGCGCCTGCCCGGCTCTCGGCCCAGCGCCCCACCTGACGTGCTCGTTGGCGTAAGCGGCTGCCTCCGGCGTATTGGGGCGGCTGGCGCGCACGAGCCGCGCCGCGAAATCCACTATGTTCGATGCGGCTGGCACGTCGCGCACGACCTCCTGAATGCGTAGAAGATGGGCGCCGTCCAACACTGGACGCACAGCGGTCTCGCGGTTTGCCGTCGTCTGCGCGATGATCTGCCGCTCTTCGTCCGCCGCCGGATAATCGATGACGATCTCGAAGAGAAAGCGGTCGAGCTGTGCTTCGGGCAGATGATACGTGCCCTCCTGCTCGATCGGGTTCTCGGTTGCGAGCACGAAGAAGGGACGCTCAAGACGATAGCGCACGCCGCCCGCCGTCACCTGATTCTCCTGCATCGCTTCGAGCAGAGCGGCCTGCGTCTTCGGGGGAGCGCGGTTGATCTCGTCCGCCAGCACGATGTTGGCGAAGATGGGCCCACTGATAAAACGCCCCTCGCGCCGCCCCGTCGCGCGGTCTTCTTCGATGACCTCCGTGCCGGTGATGTCCGAAGGCATGAGGTCTGGCGTGAACTGGATGCGATTGAAACGGAGAGAGAGAGCTTCTGCCAGCGTCTTGACGAGCAGGGTCTTGGCGAGTCCGGGCACGCCGCGCAGCAAACAGTGCCCGCCCGCCGCGACCGCGATCATGATCTGGCGAACGACTTCGCGCTGGCCGATGATCGCTTTCGCAATCTCGCCCTCAAGCCTCACGACAGACTCCTGCAAGGAATCGAGCGTCGCGGCCTTTTCGCTTTCGTTAATCAATTGCATGAAGAGTCTGCTGCCGAGCCCTCGCTCATCTTTCGATAATATCGATCATCGAATCCTGATCTGTGGCGGGCGTGGGCTTCGTCGCTTCTTGCCCGGCCCCCGGCTTGGATGCCGATGCGCCGCCGAAATCCGCCAGGCGCAGCAGCAGATTATTCGAGTTCGAGGCGTAGGGGATCGCGATCTCTTTGTTAAGGACGCCGCTGCGAATCATTCCTTCAAGCACGCTATCAAAGGTCTGCATGCCCTCGTGCTCGCCCTGCTCCATCGCGTCGATGAGCGATTTTCCTTCCGACTCTCCCTTCTCTATATACTCTCTGGTACGCGTCGTTGATTTAAGGATTTCGATGGCGGCGACGCGCCCGCGCTCGTCTGCGCGCGGAATCAAACGCTGCGAGACGATATAGCGAAAGGATTGGGCCACGCGCTTGCGAATCGCGGGCTCTTCGTTTTTCGGAAAGACGCCGATGATGCGATCCACAGTCTTTGAAGCATCGATCGTGTGCAGCGTGGACAGCACCAGGTGGCCCGTCTCCGCCGCTTCGAGCGCGACCTCTATCGTCTCGCGGTCGCGCATCTCGCCGACCAGTATGACCTTCGGGGCCTGACGCAGAGCGGCGCGCAGGGCGAGCGCGAAATCCGGCGTGTCGGAATGAAGCTCGCGCTGGTGGACGGTCGAATTCTTGTGCTGGTGCAAAAATTCTATCGGGTCTTCGATGGTTACGATGTGATAAAACTTCGTCTCGTTGATGAGGTCTATGATGGCGGCGAGCGTGGAGCTTTTGCCTGAGCCGGTCGGGCCCGTGACGAGCACGATTCCGTTTTTCACCTCGACGATGTCTCGCAGTTGCGGCGGCAGATCAAAGTCATCGAAGCGCGGCGGGCGCGTCGGGATGACGCGCATGACGATGGCGTGCGTGCCGCGCTGCATGAAGATGTTGACGCGAAAGCGCGAGAGGCCGGGCGCGCTGAAGGAGAGATCGGCGGAACCGTTTTTCTCAAGGTTGAGCGCGGCCTGCTGGTGATTGCCGATAATCAGCTTGGCGATGCTGGCGGTGTGCGCGGGCGTCAGCTTTTCGAGGCCCGGCGTAATCACTGGTTGCAGTTTCCCGACGAGCTCGATCTGCGGCGGGCGTCCCGGCGAGAAGATCAGGTCGCTGACCTTGTCGGAAACACTCAGCATCGTCTTGAGCGTGAGAAGAAGATTCGGAGGCGTCGCGCCTGTCCCGGCAGTCGTCGCCCCTTGAGGATTGGTGGGTTGCTGTGTACTCATAAAAAATTCAGTGACAGGTGACGAGCGACAAGTGATGAGCAGAAGACAAGTCTTTAAGTTTTTAACTTGTCGCTCGTCAGCCTGTTGCTCGTCACTGCCTTCTCAGTGTGTGAGCGCGTAGACGATGATATTGACGCCGAAGCGCGTGTTGTCCTTGGTGGCGAATCGTTTGTTCGTCCAGTCGTAGTTCCATTCGCAGCCGTAGTCTTTGTTCGAGTAAAGCACGCCGATGCGCCCGTCGATCTCTATCGCTTTCAGGTAATCATGCACGAGGTCGTCGCCCCAGCCGTTTAACTCGTGTGAGGTGGCGGGCGGCCCTTCCGCAAACTCGAAGAAAGAGCGATAGAGTGGATGAGAGTTCGGCAATTTGCGCATGGCCTCTTCCGGGCGATCGAGTATGGCCTTGATCTCGGTCTCGAAGGTTTTGGCAAACGTCCCGTCAACGTCGTGATTACAATCGTCCACGAAGAGGAACCCGCCCTGCCTCAGATAGCGGCGCAGGTTCGCGCGCTCCGCTTCCGAGAAGCGCACGAGCTTATTGCCGGTCAGGTAGAGGAAGGGATAATCGCCGATGTTGGCCGAGCCGACATCCAGTATGCGCTCGTTCGGGTCAACGCGGACGGAAGTGTATTCGACGAGCGAATTCAATAGATTGGATGGCATCTTGGGGTCTGCGTCCCAGTTGCCGGACTGGTAGCGCAGGCGCGCGAAGGTGAAGCCGCCGACAGAGCTGAGCGGGCGACGCGCCGCAGCGGCGGACGGGGCGGCGATTTTCGCCGGATTCGCGCCCGCGAGCGTGGTCGCGGCTACACCTGTGGTCGCGGCGACGATGGAGTGGCGGACAAATGTGCGACGATTCATCAAAGGATTCTCCGGTTTATCTCTTTATTCGTTGAACGCCTCGCCAAGGTTTCAATACGGGTTCGTGACTGAAAATAAATCTCCTCAGCGAACAACCGCAACACAAAAAGCGTACATCAAAATGGATGCAGGACGAGGACGCTGCGTTCGTTCCAAAAGCGTCCCGAACCTTGACAAGAAAGAGAGGCGCTAGAGGTTATGGCAACATACAGAGACCCTGTAAGATGCTTTGCTCCACTGGAAGTAATTGAGCGCCTGCTGGAAATTCGAGCCGAAGCGGGCCACTCGCCCTCGCTGTTTCTCCTCTCGCCCGATGATTTGGTGGCGTATCTGGATGCATACGGTTTTGATGTTTACGCTTTTGCCGATTCCGAAGCGGCATTTCACTTCGGAGATTACCGCGCGCCGCTCGCGCCGGGCGGCGACCATGCGCATAATTCTTTAACGACGCACTAAAGTTTTACAAACCATCTCGGTGATTTCCAAAGGCGGCGGGCGCGTGCTCAGAGAGTGTGAGGCGCGCCCGTCGTGTTTTCCTCAATAAATGGCCTTGATGATGAAAAAGGTCACGTCATCGTGCGAGCCCCGCCCGTCCGTCCAACGCAGTATGTCCTGGTAAAGTAGATCAATCAGTTCCCTGGCGCTTGCGGCGCGTCCCTCGCGCACGACCTGCGCCATGCGATCGCGCCCGTACTCTTCGCCAGCCGCGTTGACCGCCTCCGTCACTCCATCCGTATAGAGGACAATGGTTTGCCCCGTATCAATCGGCAGGTAATACTCATAATAGCGCGTCGCGCGGAACATGCCGAGCGGGAGCCCGCCGTGCTCTATGAAGCGCGCCGAGCCGTCCGCGTTCATCAGTAGCGGCGGATTGTGCCCGGCGTTGGTATAAGCAAGCGTCTTATTTGTCGCGTCCAGGACGCCGTAGAAGGCCGTCACAAACTGGTTGCGCTCGATGGATTCCCAGAGCAGGTAGTTGACCTTGGACATAGAGATATGCGGCGCATAGCCTATGTGTATGGCCGCGCGCAGACTGGCGCGCAGGAACGCCATCAGGAGAGCAGCCGGGACACCCTTGCCCGACACGTCCGCGATGACTAAGCCGATCTGATCCTCGTAGATGCTGACCCAGTCGTAGTAGTCTCCCGAAACCTCTTCGGTAGAGAAGTTATAGGCGCAGATGTCGAAGCCTTCGACCTTCGGGTCTGAGGCCGGAAGCAGCTCAAGCTGTACCTCGCGCGCGACTTCGAGCTGTCCTTCGAGCCGCTTCTTCTCCACCAACTGCTCGTGGAGCATGACCTTCTCGATGATGATCGCGACCTGCGAGGCGAGCAGCAGCAGTATCTGTAAGTCGTCGCCCGTGTAAGCGTTCAGCTGGTCGCTCTCAAGGTCGAAGACGCCGATGACCTCGTTGTTGGAGATGATGGGGGCGACCATCTCCGAGCGCGTCTCCTCGCGCGCGTTGACGTAGCGCGGGTCGTTGCGCACGTCCGGCGAGATGACAGGCTCGCCCGTGATCGCCACGTGCCCGATGATGCCTTCGCCCATCTTGAGCCGCAGGTCTTTGAGGTCGTCTATGTCGTAGCCGCGCACGGCCTCCGTACGGAAAACGCAGGCCGCTTCCGGTCGCTCGCCCTCGCCCGCTCGCCGCTTATCGCACCTGATGACGTAGATTCCGGCGGCATCGTAATGGATCAGTGAGTCGAGCGTGTCCATGACCATGTGAAGCACTTCCTGTAAATCCAGAGAGCTGCTGATCTTCTTGGTAATATCGAGGAGCAGGCGCAGCTTATCCGTGACCGTCAGGCCAAACATCGGAGCGACAGCTTCTTTCATGGGCTCGACCATAATCTTCTCTTACGACGCGTCGCGCGGTGGGCTCAAACAGCGAGGCAAACCGGAGCGCTGGTGCCTCGATTATACCCGCTCGCTTCGGAAAGGGCGAAGCCTGAAGCTGGCCGGGATTTGCGGCCGAAGAGCGCGCTTTCCTCTTCACACGGGAGCCGGTTGGCAGCGCCCGGCCCGTGAGGGATACATCTTCTCGTACAAAAATTCATTGACTCGTCGCCGAATTTAGCGTAAAAGGCTGCTTATCAATCCGTCCTTTACCGGCATTGATACCGTTGGAGAGGCTTTCGCCAGCGGCAAACCGGCCAGAATTCCGAAATGAATACAAACAGATGAGGCACCTGCCCCGGTTCCTATCTCATAATGTTAACCCCGCTTCGCGCGTTAACGGAGCCATTACCCTCTGAAGAAAGGTGTATCAATGAATACTTTCAAGTACATTGCGCTCGTTACAGTTGTGCTCGCATTCCTTGTCGGCGCTCCCCTTCTCACCATCCCAAGCTCGGCTGACAACGGGCCCAATCACCAGATTCGCAATCAGCATTTCGGCGTCTCCGGCGGTAATATCAACGACATTAGCCGTCTCTACTGTTGCAGCGGCACGCTCGGCTCGCTCGTTCAGGACACGAGCGGCGTCAAGTATATCCTGAGCAACAACCACGTTCTCGGGCTCGCAGACCATGCCGTCCCCGGCGACGACATCTCGCAGCCCGGCCTGATTGACAATAGCTGCCGCGTCGCGACCATCGTCGCAGACTTCACGGTCGCGCCCGCCCTTAGCACAGGCGTTGACGCAGCCATCGCGCAACTGCGCACAGGCACGATGGACGCCACTGGCTTCATCGAAGACATAGGCGTTCCCAGTAGCGTCGTGAGAAACGCTGCGGTCGGCCTCGGCGTCGCCAAGAGCGGCCGCACTACAGGCTTCCAGACCGGCTCGATCTCCTCCATCAATAGCTCCGTCAGCATCAAATATCCGACCGAATGCGGCGGCCGCAAAGGCCCGAGCTATACCTTTACCAACCAGGTTGTCATCAACAGCACAACCTTCAGCGCGGGCGGCGACTCGGGCTCTCTGATCGTCACCAACGACTCCTGCCACCAGCCCGTCGCCCTGCTCTTCGCAGGCAGCAGCACGTCGACCATCGGCAACCCCATCGGGACAGTCCTGAACAGGGTCAGCACGGCTCTCGGCCGTACAGTCAGCTTCGTTGGCACCACCTGCGGCACAGCCACCGGAGCATCCGTAGGCTCGCCAACAGCTTTATCAGGAGGCCAAATGCAATTACCGGAAGCGGCTGCCGCGCGCGCCTCGGCGGCTCTCGATGCACGCAGGAACGATCTGATGTCGCGTCCGTCGGTCATAGGCGTCGGCGTCGGCCAATCCGAAAGCAACCCGGGTGAAGCCGTTATCGTCGTCTACGTCGATCGCACCACGGGCGTCCGGCCAACCTTGCCGAACACCGTCAACGGCATTCTCGTCAAACTCGTCGAAACCGACCCGTTCGTCGCCTACTAAAAGCAAGGATGAAGGATGAAGGCGGAAGGATGAAGGAAAAGCTTTTAAGCATTTCTTTCATCCTTCATCCTTCATCCTTTTCTTCGAGCGCTGCTTCGGTCATGAGCGCGAACTCCAGCGCGGCTGATGGGCGGTTGCGGAAGAAATCGTTGACATCGGACGGCAATTCGAGGCTTGCCAGTTCTATCCCGCGCGCCCTGAACATCTCCCGGTAACGCAAGGTCGCGCGCAAGCCCGCCGCATCCGCATCCAGAGCAGCGACCACGCGAAAACGCGCCAGCGGCGCGAGCCATTCCTCCCTGAATCCACCCGCGCCGACAAGTCCCACAGCCGTAAACCTGTGCGCAAGAAGCGTAAGCGTGTCCGTAAAGCCTTCCACCAGGTAAACGACCTCGCCGCTCAACTGCTCGGCCAATGCGTCCGCGTTGTAGAGAGAGGGAATGATGCCGCGCATGTTGTGCCAGCGTGGTTCGACGCCCGAAGCGGTCGTGCGTGCCTGCAAGTAAACGGGCTGCCCCTCCGCGTAGAAGGGAAACAACAGGCGATGGCGATAAAAGGTCAGGTGTGCGCGAGCATTGAAGAGACCGCTGCGCTGCAACTCTTCGAGCGCAAAGCCGTCGAGCATGTGACGCATCACACGACGGTAAGCGCGGC
Source organism: Pyrinomonadaceae bacterium (assembly GCA_036522655.1). Lineage (GTDB taxonomy): Bacteria > Acidobacteriota > Blastocatellia > Pyrinomonadales > Pyrinomonadaceae > DASQYE01. The sequence goes on from DATDFK010000064.1 coordinate 27,283, forward strand.
GCGGGAAATAGACGACACCCGCGCGCTTCATCGTTCCGGCATCAATCCCGCGCCGCCCCAGATAGCTCAAGCCCTCCGTCTGATCTTCGCGGCGGCAGGCTTCCAGAAAGCTTTCGCACACCGCACCCATGCGCTCCGTTGTCAGAGGTTCGAGCGCCTCCGCCTCCGGCTCGTCCACGTCCGGCGCAGCCCGAAAGGCCAACGAGCGCTGCCCGTCACCTAGCCCAAGCTCACTGGCCATCTCTCTGACCGCGCGTGCGAAAGTGGCCCCGTGCATCAGCTCGTAAAAGCGAATCGCGTCGCCGCCCTCGTCGCGCGAGAAGCAGTGAAAGAGACCGCGCGCGAGGTCAACCGACAAACTCGGATTTCCTTTGCCGCTGTGCGCGTGCGTCGGGATGGTGCATTGTGTATGAAGACGCGAGCCCGAGACGCGCGTAGCTTCCGGGCAGTAGTGTTGATAGAAGGAACGATAATCGAGGCGGCTCTTAATCTCTTCGCATAACCGTCGCAGCCGCTCTTTTTTTCGGCTCGGGTGCTCCATAGGAGGTAAAAGTAGAAAGGTAAAAGGCAAAAGTAAAGAGCTGATCTTCACTTTTGCCTTTTACCTTTTCGCTTTCGCCTTATGCGCGAGCGGAGCGCCCGTAGCCGTTCTGCTCATAGCGTTGCCGCAGCTCTTCCTCGTGCCGCGACTTGTACTCGGCCCAGAGGCGCGACACCTTCATGCGATATTCGACCAGCTCGCGGCTGACGTTGAAGTGCTGCGCGATCTCTTTGGAGGTCTTGCCCTTGAGCACGAAACGGCGTAGCGCCGCGAAAGGAACAAGCGCCGCCGCGCCGACGGCGTAAGCGGCCTCTTCATCATCGTCGTTGTAATCACGCGACACGGTCTTGCCCTGCTTGTTCTCGGCAATGATGTGCAAGCGATTCGCCTTATGGCCCAGGAAGACGTGACAGACCTCTTCCATCAGGGTCGCGTTGTTGCGCTGTACTCCGTGCCTGGGGTTGAGGATCACCAGTCGCCAGCCGTTCGGCAGCGGTCTCGAACAAGTCCCGCCAGACCAGGCGCCCGAGCCCGTGCCCAGCAGATGCTCGCGCGTCTCAGGCGAGAGGCCCTGTATCTTCTCAAAATCCACGACCATCAGCTTGGCGAAGTCCGCCAGGTCAAAAGGGTCAAGCGGCTCGTCGTCTCGGCGCAGCCCCGCGAACTCGCGCAGGCCCATCGCGCGCAATTCGTAATACTGTCCCTTTTGTGTCGGAGGTAAGACCTGTTCGCTCACGCTTTCGATTATACCTTGCATTTCACTTTTTCCGAGCGTGAATAAAGCCGCCGGACGGCAGCCAAAATGGCCGCGCTGCAAGATTACAACGCGGCCACTCGTCTCCCGTCTGAGAAGACTACACTTTCTTAAGATTCACAAAGCGCGGGAGCGCGCCCTATTTCCGACGCTTGCCGCGCGTGTCCTCGCCCGGATGGCTGAACTGCGCGTAGGCGACGCGGAACAACTCCGACAGCGCCTTGGCCGTGTCCGGCGTGAGATTGCGGTCGGCTCTTAAGTGAGCCTCGACGATCTCCGGCGTGGACTCGTGCGGGAAATAGACGACCGCAGCCTCCTCGCCCTCAGCCTGTCGCCCGCCCATGATGCGCTCCATGGGGACGTTGAGCCAGGAAGTCAGACGCGCGATGTTGTCCGCGTCGGGCTTCCCCGTGCCATTTTCGATGCGCGAGAGCGTCGAGGCTGAAACACCTGTTTCATCCGCCACGTCGCGCAGGCTCAAGCCCTGCTCCTGGCGCTTGCGCTGAATCGCCCGTCCAAGCTCGACCGTATTGACTAAGTTCTTTGATTGTGCCACTTATGGCCTCCTTCCGGCGCGGACTCGTTTGCCCAACAGGCCCCACCGCGCCCATTTCACATCCAGACCATATCACAGGAAAATTTTAGATGCAAGACTTTGTTTTATACTTGCAACACGGCGGGAACAATGGTACACTGTTTCACGTATGAAACAGGAGAATGAAACATCCTGTAGAAACAGAGGGAAGCAAGCAGAAGTGAGCGACTTTATCTGGGAAACATTCGACAGCCTGTTCAAGACGGTGTACGCCAATGGTCGTCGCGTGGAAGAACTCGAAGCGCGCATCACAGACCTGGAGCAACGCCTGAACGAACGCCTCGCGGCACATCCACAGAAGCCGCAGTCCACGCAGCCCATCGCGGCTGTCAACGAGATGCCCGCCGAGCGCGCGGCCTAGTAAGGATTTTTGGAGGTCAAGAGTCATGTCAGCCAACGTAGCAGCAGCAACCACCGACAAGAAAGCGATCCTGCGCGACAAGCGTGCGCAAGGCATCGCCGCTATGGGATTGGTGACGCGTGAGGGCGACCGCTTTCGCGTGGCGACGCCGACCTTGCGCGGGCGCAAGTCCAGCTACGAGGTCTGGCGTGACGATGCGGGCAAGGTTCGCTGCTCCTGCCTCGAATATGAGGAGCAGGCGCAAGAGGACGCCTCGTTCCGCTGCGAGCATATTCTCGCGGTCAAGCATTCGCTTCTGGCGAAGAATACGGAAGCAGTCACCAAACAGCAGCCGGTCGCACAGCCTGTCGCTTCGACAGAGGCGGCGACGGAAGCGCCCGTTGCTGTAGAGCCCAACACAAACACAAACGCATCCGAGAAGCGTGCGAGCAAGAAGGCCATTAACGTGGCCGAACGTCTCGTCCGCTCCGAACGGGAGCGCGAGGAAGCGGAGACAATCCAGCCCGTGATGGAAAACACGGATGATGTGTCCAACGTTCGAGCGCTCGCGAAACACATAGACATTGAGGAGCATGAAATGAACAAGCAGAAAGAGCAGACCGCCATCGCACAGATGCCGGAAAACGAAATGATTGGTCAGATGACCGCAGGGGCGGACGGGGGCGCACCCGTCGTTCCACTGGCCTTTACCAACACGCTGCGCGCTCTGCGCCAGCAGTTTGACCCCAGCGTCGTCAAGACCCGCGAGGGCTGGACAGACCGTTCCGGCAACACGCACATGGTCGAGTACGTCGAGTGGCACGCGGTCGCAGACATCCTCGATCGCGTCACGCCGACCTGGTCGCACTCCGTACGCAACGTCACGCAGATCGGCGACATGGTTGCCGTCACCGCCGCCATTACCATTGACGGCGTGACGCGTGAAGGCGTCGGCACGGGCACAGCCGAAAGCGAGATGGGTATTAAGAAGGCGGAGCACGACGCTTTGAAGCGCGCCGCCGTGAAATTCGGTATCGCTCGCGAGCTTTACCAGCGCGAGACGGAAGTGATCGAGAAAGAGGGTGCTGCCGCTCCCCAGGGCCAGTTCCCGCGCGACCCGCTCGCCAAGTCGATGACTGACCTCGTCACGCCGAAGCAGCTCGGCATGATTCGCGCTCTGGCGCGCGAGGCCGGTGTTGATGTCGAGGAAGAGTGTCAGACCGTGTTGCGCTGCAAGACGGACGAGCTGTCGAAGCGCGCCGCCTCAAGCTTCATAGACCATCTCAAGGGTCTGCACACGGAAGCGGGGCAGATGCGCCGCGCGAGCTAAGCGTAAGACGAGAGGTAAGCTGTGAGCAGCCTTTGAAACAGCAGCGCTGCTCACGGCTTCACTTCCGCCGGGGAGGTACAGGGAAATGATGACAGAAGAAATTATCAAGGAGATGAAGCCACTGACTCTGGAGTTGGAGTACGCCGAAGAGCCGAGCGTTGGGCCCAATCATGAGCGAACGGGCGAAGCGACTGCTCCGGGCAGGGACGAGCCGCGCTCCAAGAAAGAGCAGATCATAGAGCTTTACGAGAGTGGCACGACCGACATCGCGCAGATCGTGCGCCGCGTCGCCGCGCGTCCCTCTTACGTCGCACAGGTCTTGCAGGGCGCAGGACTGATCACAGGTTACTTCGATCTTTACACGACGACGGCCCGCGAGCAGAACGTCTACTCGCGCTTCTTCCGCAACGTGCTCAGCTTTAAGACTCTGGAAGCTGCGCGCGAAAGTGTGCAGAAGATAGATCGTCTTTACAACTACTTTGAGCGACTCGGCGACCGTGCCGGTCAACATCAGGCGATGGTTCTGGCCTTGACGGGCAAGAATCGCGCGCGCTGGTCTGGCAAGCAGGAAGAGTCGGAAATTTTCAGTGAGTGGCTCGCCGCGCATTAAGAGCCGAACAAGTATCAGAACGAGAACATAGGGTCACCCCTCGCGCACGTCGAACAAGCAGGGTTGTCTTTGAAAGAAAGGTGGGTTCGGGATGTCTCCCGGCTCACCTTTCTTTTTTGTCCCTCGCCGTAAGTTAACACCTCGCATGAAACGGGTCTCGCAAGAGATCGTCATTCCATATTTGAGAACGAGGAGAAAACAATGGCTGAGCAAACAGCACACGCACTCGCAGCACCCGCCGACGGCACTTTCTGCTGGACAGAACTGGCGACCACAAATCTTGAGGCATCCAAGAAATTCTACACCGAACTTCTCGGCTGGAAACTGAAAGAGGGGCAGGCCGCAGGGATGATCTACAACGAGATCAGCGCCGGTGGCCGAGAGATCGGCGGCATGTACCAGATGGGCCCGGGGGATGGCAACGGCCCTTCGCACTGGATGGCCTACGTCGCGGTCGAAGATGTCGACGCCAAGGCCAAGCAGGTCGAAGAGCTTGGCGGGAAGGTCTCCATGCCGCCGACGGATATTCCCAACGTCGGGCGCTTCTGCGTCATCAACGACCCGACGGGCGCGACCATCGCGCTGATTAAATTGCAAGGCGCATAACCGGCATAAGTCTTCCGCCGCCGCCGCAGTAGCAGTTCCCCTCGCAATCGAACAATTCATCCTCGCTCCGGTTTGGCTTCAAGGCCAAAAGCCTTCGTGCTTCTTCTTCTTTCATCGGGGGAAGCACGCTTTGCGGATTGATGAGCAAAACTGTCTTTATCAGTCGCACGATAGTAAAGGAGCAAGTTTATGAAAAAGCAACTCTCGCTGATCCTTCTACTTCTGGTTGCGCTGGGTCTGGTATCGGGTCTTTTCGCCTCGACCAAAGCTTCCACGGAGCCCGCAGCACAACAACAATCGATAGCGAGCGCGATCATCGCCCGCGAGAAAGCTTCGGTCGAGGCGTGGCAGCGCAAGGACAAAGCTTTCTTCGCAGACTATATGACGGATGATGCGACCTACTTCAGCCCGATGAGCCCGTATCTGGAGGTCGAGCCGAAGACGAACTTCCTGCCGAAGTTCGAGCAGATTGTGGAGGTGTTCAAGTTCAACGATGTCCAGATGTACAACCCGCGCGTGCAGGTCTATGGCGATACAGCCGTGCTGACCTACAACAGTTCCGTGTCAGGCACGATGGGCGGTCAGCCCATCAACTACACGTCCAAGATAACGAGCGTTTACGTCAAGCAGGGCAATACCTGGCGCGTCGTTCACGCGCACGAATCCATGAACCCCGCCGCCAGATAAGTTGCAGCATCGAGCACAAAGGAGACAAGCATATGCCGAGAGTAGTTCATTTTGAGGTGAGCGCGGACGATCCTGATCGCGCCAGTCAGTTTTACAAGCAGGTCTTCGGTTGGCACATAGAGAAATGGGGAGGGCCGAAAGATTACTGGCTCATCTCTACGGGCGCGGACGACCGGCCCGGCATCAACGGCGGCATCTTCAAACGCGAAGGGCCCGTCAATTACGTCAACACTATTGACGTGCCGTCCGTCGACGAGTTCGTCGCAAAGATTACGGAGCACGGCGGCAAGGAGGTCGTGCCGAGGACGACTATCCCCGGCGTCGGCGACTTGGTTTACTGCCAGGACACCGAAGGTAACGTCTTCGGTATCCTTCAGCCACAAGGCGAGATGCAATGAGCGCGGCAGCGGTTTAGATAAAAAGGATGAAGGATGAAGGATGAAGGATGAAGTAAAAGCATTCAAGACGCGGAAGCATTAACCAAAAGCATTCCTTTCATCCTTCATCCTTCATCCTTCATCCTTGCTTTTCTGTCTCTGTTTGATTCTGCCTTGGGATTTGTTAGAGACTCTAAAATTATAAGGAGACTTTCGATGAGCGCCACCCGGGGAATTATCGAAGCCATCAAGACGGGCGATGTCGCAACGGTGCATGAGCTGCTCGACGCTGACCCTGCGCTCGCCGGGTCGAGAAACGAGAACGGCGTCTCGGCTGTGCTGCTGGCGACCTACTATGGCCGCAACGAGATTGCCGAAACCCTGATAGAGAGAGGCGCGTCGCTGGATATTTTTGAAGCGGCGGCGGTCGGGCGTGTTGAGAGAATAGAAGAGATTCTGAGAGCCCGGCCCGAGTTGGTCAACGCGTATGCTGACGACGGGTTCACGCCGCTCGGGCTGGCCTCTTTCTTCTGTCATGCAACGGTCGCACGGTTACTGATCGAGCGGGGAGCCGACCCGAACGCCGCGTCCAAAAATACTCAGCGCGTCGCGCCCCTTCATTCGGCTGTGTCGCGGCGGCAAACCCTGATCGCCGAAGCGCTACTGGCCCAGGGGGCCAATGTCAATGCACGGCAACAGTCGGGCGTGACGCCGCTGCACCAGGCGGCGCACAACGGGCAGGCCGATATGGTCAGGCTGCTATTGGCCCACGGCGCGGACGTTCAGGCCCGTATGGACGACGGGCAGACTCCACTTACAATGGCCCTTGAGACGGGCAATGCGGAAGTGATTGCTTTACTACGCGAGCATGAAGCAGCGGGCGCGCCTTGAGTTTGCCGGTTACTGCCCGCGCGATATTCAGAGACCGCCTTCGGCCCTGCGGGGTCGGGGCGGTCTCGTTTTATCTTTAAGCTCGACCGCATGTGCTAACAGAGTTGCAGGTGGTAAACTGTTTTTTGATCGTTACGTGCGAGGGGGAAAGAAAAGCATGCCGGCGAAGAATGAGGATTTACACGGTAATGTTCCTGACAAAGCGGACGTGGTGCTGTTGTTGATCGATGTCATCAACGACCTTGAGTTTGAAGGCGGCGATGAACTGTTGAAGCACGCGCTGCCGATGGCCCGTAAGATAGCCGCGCTCAAGAAGCGGGCCAAAGAGGCAGGCATCCCCACCATTTATGTCAACGATAATTTCGGCAGGTGGCAATCGGATTTCAACAAACTGCTGGCCCACTGCCTCGAAGAGGATGTGCGCGGCAAGCCGATCGTCCGGCAATTGAAGCCGGACGAGGACGATTACTTCGTTCTGAAGCCCAAGCACTCCGGCTTTTTCTCGACCACTCTCGACACGTTGCTCGAATACCTCCAGGCGAAGACGTTGATTCTGACCGGCCTCGCAGGCAATATCTGCGTTCTCTTCACAGCCAACGACGCCTACATGCGCGACTTCAATCTCATCGTCCCTGCCGATTGCGTCGCCTCCAACACTGCGGAAGACAACCGGCATGCACTTGAGTTGATGAAGACGGTGCTCAAGGCCGACATCAGCGAGTCTACGGAGCTAGACCTGGATGCGTTGAAACAGATACCCGGCGAGGAATCGAACCCGCAGCCGCAGTCCCAGCAGTTCGCGCGCAAAAACTGAGGAGCAGTCATCACCCCTCTTTTCAACCCCCCGTATAAAGAACAATCAAGCTTTCCCATCATTCGATTACAGGGAGAATCCGATGCGGCGCATACTTCGTGAAAATGGCCTTTCGATTGTGATGTTCTGTCTCTTTCTCTTTTCCGTCGTGGGCCAGAGCATCACTGGCTTCCATGAATATAACGACGACCAGAAAGATCACGGCCAGGCGAGCATAGGCTATGTCGAATACTTGGGAAGCGGCCACTTCGTCGAAGCGATTTTCGAGAACTGGGAGAGCGAGTTCTTACAGATGGCGGCTTACGTCATCCTCACAGCCTTTCTCTATCAGAAAGGGTCGCCCGAATCCAAAAAGCTTGACGAGAAAGAGTCCGTGGATACAGACCCTAAGAAATCCGGGCGAAAGAAAAAGGACGCCCCCTGGCCGGTGCGGCGCGGCGGCTTTGTCCTTAAGATTTACCAGAACTCCCTGAGCCTCACGCTGTTCCTGCTCTTTCTCATCTCCTTCGCCCTGCATGCTGCGGGCGGCGCGCGTCTCTACAGCCACGAGCAGATGCTGCACGGCGCGCCCTCTGTCTCCACCCTTCAATACCTCGGCACATCGCGTTTCTGGTTCGAGTCTCTACAGAACTGGCAGAGCGAGTTTCTATCTGTCTTCACGCTGGTCATCCTCTCCATCTTCCTGCGCCAGAAAGGCTCGCCCGAATCCAAACCCGTCGACAGCTCGCACAGCAAAACCGGCGGCGATTAAAAAAGGTAAAAGGCAAAAGTGGAACGAAAAGAGCTTCGTCACTTTTGCCTTTTACCTTTTTACTTTTGCCTTCTCGTTATGGCTCTTTGCGTGCTGCGCGCTGAGCGTTGAGGGCCAGGTCGCGTGCGCGCGGGAGCGCGTCGACGCCCTTGGCGACCTGCGGGTCGTCCGTGAGGATGAAGACGCGCGCCGCAATCGTGCTGCCGTAAGCTGCGGTAGTGATGTTGTATCGCATTTGAAGCTCGACGAACGAGCGATTGCGGTCAACGAGAGCGATCAGAGGCTTCCACGACGGGTCGGTCGAAAGGAATTCCCTGAACGCTTTGTAGAGCGCATCGGTGACGGGGAAATCCGTCGGCTGAAGCTCACGATTGTAATCAATCACGCGCTGCACTTTGTACTGGTCAAAGCCGGGGATGCGACCGTTGACCAGCTCGCGCGTGAAGAAGAAGAGCGGGTTCAAGAGGCGATTCTGCACGGTGCTGATCGTGCGCGGCTTGACCACTTCGTCGGGCGAGATGCCGCCGCCGCCATAGACGGCGCGCCCCGTATCGGTATGACTTTCCGGGCCTGACGGCTTCGCCTGTTGAGCCTGTTGTTCCTGGCGGGTGGAGCCGCCGCGCGTGTAGTAATCGTAGAACCCGCCGTTCGAGTAGTCGCGCTGAATCAAGCGGCCCGAAGGCGTGTAGTATTTGGCCGAGGTGAGCGTCAGTCCCGCCCCGTATTCGAGCGGCCAGATGCCCTGCACCAATCCTTTGCCGAAGCTGGTCTCGCCGACGATGAGCGCGCGGTCGTGATCCTGCATCGCGCCCGCCACGATCTCCGAAGCCGATGCCGTGTTGCCGTTGACGAGGATGACGAGCGGCGTCGTGTCGGTCATGCCGTTATTGTTGGCGCGATAAGGCCGCTGGTCTGTGCGTCCCTTCTGCGTCAGGATGAGCTGGTCGCGTTGCAGGAACTTGCTCGCGACGCGCACGGCCTGATCCAGAAAACCGCCGGGGTTGTTGCGCAAGTCCAGGACGAGCGAGGTCATGCCCTTCTCTCGCAAAGTTTCCAGCTTATCTTCCAGTTCGTCTGCGGTCGTATAGTTGAAGCCGCGCGTCATGTCTATGTAAGCGACGCCGGGTCTGAGGAAGTACGCGTCCGGGATGGAAGGCTGCGGCACGGCGTCGCGCGTAATCTCGACTGTTTCAAGGCGCGCGTTCGAGGCGCGCTCGACCGTGATCTTGACGACGGAGCCGCGCGGCCCGCGTATGCGATCGCGCACATCGAGGCTCGGCCTGCCGCTCATCTTCTCGCCGTTGACTTCGACGATGCGATCGCCGAAGACCAGCCCGGCTTTCGCAGCGGGCGAGTTCTCGAAGGTCGCCAGGATGTAAGTCTCCGTCTGCTCTCCCTTGCGCTGGTTGCCGATGGACGCGCCGATACCGAAATATTCCGACCTCTGATCAGTCTTCATCTCGTCGAACTCTTCGCGGTCGTAGTAGTTCGAGTGCGGGTCGAGCGAGCGGAGCATGCCTATGATCGAGGATTTGAAGACGGCGTTGTAATCGAGCTTGTTGCCGTCGATATAGTTTTCCTGAATGATCGTCAGGGCTTCGGCGAAGTCCTGTTCGGTGTTGGCCGTGGCATCAGACGGCAGGCGGCCTGCGCGCGCGCGCCGCGTAGTCGCGGGCCCGGTCGAGCCGGTCGAGGGCTTGGGCGGGCTGACGCTGCCTTGATTCTGTGCCGAAACGAAAACGGGGAGCGAGATGGCGACGAAAAGTAACGTCGCGAGGGCAAGAGAAATTCTGTTCTTCACTGCTCTGAAGCCTCTTGGGAAAATAACAGGATTAAGGCGCGCTTCATGGACGCGCAACGCGACTTTTGACGAGCAACCTTCTTAAAGTTGAGAGGGTCGTCCCCCACAAGCATAGTAACGGATGCGCCGTGCGCGAGCAAGGTTGTGTGCCGGACTCAATAGTTTTACAGCGCCGACGACTCTTCCATGGCCCATGCACGCGGCGGCGGGTGGCTGAAGCGGGTGTGAAAAATGGGTCATCATCCTGTACAATGCGCGCGCCGCTCGCCGTCCCTCTGCCGGATTTGACTCGCCCGGCGCGGGGAAACGCGCTCAAGTTGGACGGCCACAGGTGAGGCACTGGCCCATGCGGGCGAGCGTGGCCGAAGCGTTTCTCCCACTGCTTGATATTGAGACTGAGTAAAAGACTATGGACAAAACCGACGAGAAGCCTGATTCCACAGCCCCCGCGAAAAAGAAGAGCAGGAAGAGGTCTGGACAAAAGGCTGACTCTTTTGAGGCGCAACTTCGCGCGACCATCAATGCCGTCGAGATGGCCCACGCCCTGACCTCGCCGCTCAAGCGCTCCATCGAAAACCTGCTGCGGCTCGCCGCGCAATCGGTCGGCTCAGACGAAGCCAGCGTGCTCGTGCGCGACGGCAACGAGGGCGGCTTGCGCTTTCTGGTCGCCATCGGCGAGGTCGCAGACAAGCTCATGACGCTGCGCATTCCTCCCGGCAAGGGCATCGCGGGTTTCGTTTTTTCGAGCGGGCAGCCGATGGCCGTCGCCGACGTGGCGCAGGAAGAGACCTTCTACGCGGAGGTCGATCGCGCCGTGGGCTTTTCCACACAGACTATTCTCGCGACACCTCTGCGCGTCGAGGGCGAGATGGTCGGCGTGCTGGAGTTCGTCAACCGCGAAGGCAGCCCGCCTTATAAGCCTTTCACGCCGGACGAGATGGATCAGGCCGCGCACTTCGCGGACGCAATCGCCACGCTCGTCGATGCACACGAATCCGCCGGGCTCATCGAGACGCTCTTCGAGCATTCGACCAAGGGCGCGGGCGCGCAAGGAGGCGCGGAGGCGCAGAGCAGCGGCGGCGGCAGCAGTAGCGGTGAAGCCCTCAGGCAGTGGCTCAGAGAGATGCAGGCCGCGCCCGAACACCGCGACCTCTTGCAGATGGCCGTCGCCCTGCGCGATGTCGCCAGTCGCGGCGACGCCGAGCGCGAGTTGTGCCGCGACGTGCTGGATGCCCTGGCGCGCTTTACCGAAAAACGCGCCGCCACTAGCACAGGCTATTCCGCCACGGGCTACTTCGGATTTTAATTGGCTGAGCTTAGAGGAGAGTTTCAGGATGGCGGAGTCTGAGGCGGCGGCGCTCGAAGCGGCAAGCGTGCTCGCGGATTTGTGGGCCCCAATAACGCCGGACAAAATCTGGAAGGGACGCACAGGCCGGGGCGTGCGCGTCGCCGTCGTGGACAGCGGCGTGGACGCCCAGCACCCGGCGCTCGCCGATAAAGTCAAAGGCTCCGTCGAAGCATATACGGAGGGGGGCCGCGTCAATTTCCGTCCTTCAACTTCGGGCGATCAGGCAGGCCACGGCACGGCCTGCGCTGGTATCATCACGTCTGTCGCGCCCGATGTCGAGCTTTACAGCATAAAAGTTCTGGGCGCGAACGCCGCCGGCTCCGGCGAGATGTTTCTGGCCGGACTCGATTACGCCATCAAGCAGAGGATGCAGGTCATCAACCTCTCTCTGGGGACGACGAAGCCTGACTACTTCGGGCCGCTGCATGATCTGATCGACCGCGCCTATCACGCTGGCTGTATCATCGTCGCGGCGGCCAACAACCTGCCGCAGCCGAGCTTCCCTTCCATCTTCTCGTCCTCGATCGTCTCCGTCATCAAGCGAGAGGGTGGCGACCCTTTCAACTTCGTCTATCGCTACGGCGAAGTGATCGAGCTGGTCGCGCCCGGCGTACAGGTGCGAACCACCTGGCCCGGCGGCGGCTATCGTCAACTGACGGGCAACAGCTTCGCCTGTCCCTACATCGTCGGCATCATCGCCCTCATCATGGAAGCCTATCCAGACCTGACGCCCTTTCAAGTCAAAACCATCCTCTACGCCATCGCCAAACAGAATCAGGCACAGGCGACTGGTGATTCGGCAAAGCCGCAGGGCGGTTGATAAAAGACAGGTCAGTACCGCCAAAGGTCTCGGGCGGGTCTCTGTCGCTGCTGATATCCGCCCGGCTTAAGCAGGTGGTACTGACCTGCATGTCCTCGCATCTTTTCTCTATTACATACGCATGGGCATTCCCGGCGGAGGCGCGCCGCGCATGCGTGTGCCGGGCGGTGGGCCACCTTGCTGCGGGCCGCCTGCCCCTGTGCGCGTGCGAAGCAGAGCGGGGTCAACGTTCTTCAATTCGTAGAGCGTCTTGTAGAGACCTTCACGCTTGAGCAGTTCGTCGTGTGTGCCCTCGTCTGCGACGCGTCCTTCTTTGAGCACGATGATGCGGTCGGAGACGGCGGCGACGAAGTTCAGGTCGTGGCTGATGACCAGACACGTCTTACGGTTTTCGGGCTGCTGCGCGTACTCGCGTATGACTGTGATCAAGCGATTGCGCTGGTCTGCGTCCAGATTCTCCGTCGGCTCGTCGAGCAGGAGAACTTCCGGGCGGCGCAGGAGGCAACGCGCCAGCGCGATCAGCCGCTTCTGCCCTCCCGAAGGTATCTGCACATCGACAACCGTGTCGTAACCCTTGGGCATCCGCGCCGGATCAATGATCACGTCATGAATATGCGCGAGCCTGCAAGCCTCTTCGACCTCCGCGTCGCTCGCTCCCTCTTTGCCGAGCCGCACGTTCTCGCGAATCGTGTCTTTGAGGAAGAACGGAAACTGCGAGAGCTTGGAGACCTGCTCGCGCAGAGAGTTGAGCGTGACATCGGAAATATCCTGGCCTTCAAGCTTGATTGAGCCCGACTCCGGGTCAAGGAAACGCAGGAGCAGGTTCATAATCGTGGACTTGCCGCAGCCTATGGGCCCAACGAAGGAGACCGTCTCGCCTTCCTTGATCTGGAAGGAGAGCCCGTTCAGGATTTTCTGCGCGGGCGAGTAGCCGAACGTAACCTTGTCAAACGCAATATCGCCATGAATCTCGCCCAGGTTCTTAGCACCCGGCTTCTCTTTCACGGACGGCTTCGTATCCAGAAGCTCGTAGGTGGAGACGACGTTTGGAACCTGCGATTGATACTGCGTGTAGGTGGCGATGAGACGCTGTACGACGCCGAACATCTGCGGCGTCATCTGCACGAAGGCGATGACGGCGGCCAGCGTCAGCCCGAAGCGCGGGTGATAGATGATGCCGATGATCAGAACCAGCGCCGTGCTCAAGGCGATGAAGATTTGCGCGCCGCTGTTGCTGAAGCCCATCCACGCCTGCATCATCGCGGAGTTTTTGGCGGCCACTTTCGCCGCGCCGCTAAAGCGCTCGCTCCTGCGCCGCTGCGCGTTGAAGACCTGAATGTCGGAGATGCCGCTGATGGTCTCTTCCAACTCAGCGCCCAGCTCGCGCCCGCTCATCGCCATCCCCTTCGCCGCCTGCTGCATCTTCCGGCTCGTGTAGCGAAACATCAGAAGCACCAGCGGCGCGAGCACGAACGAAACGAGCGTCATCTGCCAACTGAGCGCCAGCAGATACGAGAGCACGATGACGAGCACGATGACATCGACGAGCGGGTAGAGCATCACCTGCGTCAGCATGCGCTGCACGCCTGCGGCCTCCGACAGCACTCTCTGCATCAACGCTCCGGTCTGCCCGCCGGTGAAGAAATCAAGCGAGAGCGATTGCAGGTGATCGTAAATATTCTGCTGCATCCCGCGCAGGAGCCTCGCTTCCAGGTGCGCGACGACCCACGCGCGCAGGAAACTCAAGAGCTGCGAGAGCACAAGCGCGCTGGCCCAGACGATCAGTATCGTTCGCAAAGTCAGAGGCGTGGCGAGCCAGGCCAGACCGTAATCCGCGAGCCAGCTGGTATCCGTCTTGCCGAACAGCGGCGCGGACATGTCCCAGATGCCGCCCGTCGCGGGCGCTGCGCTCATGCCCGGCGGCTTAGGCCCGGCGAGTGGGCCCAGGATTTGAAAGATCGAAGAGAAGGCGACGCTGACGACAAAGGGAAAGAGCGTGACGAGCAGCGACAGGAACATGGTCAGGGCGGTGAGCGCCTTATGGTTCCCGAGTAGCCTGATGGCGCGGCCCAGGTAAGGGCGCGCGCTCATCATCCCCGGCGGCATGCCATGCTTTGCGCCCGGACGCATAGCCATTCCGGGCGGCGGCACACCCACGGGCGGCGCTCCGGTGGGCGGGTTCGCAAGCGGTGGGCCCGGAGGCAATCCGGCAGTCATGCCCGGCGGCGGAGACGGCGGCTTGGACATTATCTTTTCCTTTTTGCAGGTCAGGCAGGAAGAGGCACAGGTCTCAGGGCCAAAATAGTTAGAGGTCAGCGGCGGGTCTCTTCAACCTCTGCCGCTGACTTCCAAGCCTTTCGGCCCGTCAACCTCTCTAACAGCAAAAGGTGGGAAAGAAGCCGTTAAAAGCTTGCTTTCCCACCTCGCAGGCGTTCGCGCTGATTAGCAGTACCACCAAACGTAAACGCAGTTCCCGTAGCCGTCGCATTCCCAGGCGTAACAAACATCCTGGTTGCTGTAGGCTTGCACGTCGCCGCCCTGTGAACCGGCTTTGGCAACGGCCTGAGCGTCGTCCTTCGACCTGTTCTCCTTCTTGGGGAACATCTCGGCCAGCTTGTCTGCCGGGATTTTGTATTTCTCAAGCTCGGCATCCGGCACATCATACAAAGATACGTTGTTCTCTTTGTCGGGTTTGCTAACTATCGCCATGATTTTTTGTATTCTCCTTTTAAGGGTTAAGAGGATTCGTCATCCTCACGTTTGACAATTTTTGCTGGGGCCGCTGTGCGCCTGAAAGCTGCGGGCGTGCGGCACGTTTACACAATTTATGCTGCAATGTCATAGCCCTCAGCGATCGGGTTTGCCGTCAGGCGTCCCCGGCGAGGTGCGCGTCCACCTCTCTTCGCTGATTGCTCTCTGCGGCTCAACATACAATCGCTTGACGTGACCTCGAAAGGTTTTTGCGACCGCTCGTCAAGTTGAATTTTCAGAAGCGGCGGCCCTTCACGTCCAGACAAAATTCGCGTCCACACGGTGTATGGACTGATGCATTAATTTCACGATTGCCGGATTCCGCGCCGTATCATGTTTAATGGAAGCGATGAGCGCGCTCACTGCTGAATCAGAAGGCAGATTCTGCGCTCGAAGGTGACACGGCGCGGTCGCCACTGAAGAGACGTTGCGGCCATTTCTGGTTTTAGAGCGGGCGCTATCCTAGCAGCGAAGCCTCGCATGCGCAAGTCTTTTCTACACGAATTTCCAGACGACGAGAGCGCGGGCCCAGGCAGGCTTTTTGACCCGCCGCCACAGCATCAACCCCGCTCGTCCAGACACTTCACGAGAATCTCTTTGAATTTCGGGTCGACGCCTCCGCCGAAGTGCGCGTAGCGCACGACCCCATTGCGATCGATGAGCGCCAGCATCGGCAGACCCGTCGCGCCGTAAAGCTCCTGCGTGCGCTCGTCCTCCGCAACCCCGACGCGAAAAGCCAGAGCGTGTTCCGCGATCACTTTGCGCATCAGCTCAAGCTCTTCTTCCTGCGAGGCGGCGGTCGCGCGATAAGCCATGTAATGACGCGTCAGCGCGATCACCTCCAGCCCGCGCGCGCGGTACTCCTCGTCAAGCTCGCGCAGTTTCGGAAACATCTCCGCGCAGGGCTTGCACCATGTCGCCCAGAACTCAAGCAGGACGACGCGCCCGCGCAAACCCTCAAGCGTCGCCGCCTCGCCGTTGATCCAGGTCTTGACGGAGATTTCGGGAGCGACCGAGCCCAGAATCTCTACCTGCCGCGCGCGGTCGCGCAACTGCACGCGCCCGCCAGCCGCCGCGCGCTTCTGCTCCGGCGTCCCCCCGGCTTGCACCAGTTGAAAAATTCTTTCGGCGAACGCGGCCTCTTCATTCAGAAGAGAGCGCGCCTTCTCCGTTTCTTCGAGGGCCAGGTAGATTTCGGCGAGCGTGATCGCCACATCGACGCGCGTGCGAAACTCTATCTCGTAGGGCGTGGAGCGCGCCTCAGCGAGCGCCGTCTCAAGGCTAGAGGCCGCCGCACGAAGATCGCCGTCTCGCCTGTGGGCGAAAGCGGCGGACAGATGCGCGGCGACGCGCTCCTGTGGCTTCCGGGCAGAAGCCGCCGCGCCAGTGGAAGTTTCCATAGCAGAATCCATATTCAGTTCTATTCCCCGGGTTTTTATGAAACGAGAGGGCGCATGCGCCCCGGCGGCTCACGCCGCCGGTGGCGCGGCTCCTTCTGTTGTCGAAGCCGCGAGCGCTGCTTCCTCGGTGTCGAAGATTTGAAAGGCTTTGTGGACATTGGTCATCTTCAGTAGGCCGCGAATCTGCTGCGGCACATTGGTCAGGTGTAAATGAGCGTCTTGGCGCGCGGACGTGACCAGCGATGTGACCAGCTCGCCGATACCGCTGCTGTCTACGCGGCGACACTGCGCCAGGTTGATCAGGATGAGACGACGCCCCGCCTCAAGGTTTTTGCGCACCTTGTCGAGCACGCGCTCCGTGCTGCTGGCGACCGTCAGCTCGCCTATGATCTCGATCACGGCGGCGCTCCCATTCTCGCGCTCGGCGAGTTCCAGTTTATTAGTTGACATGGCTTTTCTGCTCCAATCCAGACGAAAGAGGGCGCAAATATACTCGAAATCTTCCGGGGCTGTCACGCATTGTCGTCTTACGCCCCTCGTCTCCCAAAGGTTCTAAGAAAGGATGAAGGCGGAAGGATGAAGGATGAAAATCATGCTGCTCCGTCTTGAAAGCTTTTACTTCATCCTTCCGCCTTCCGCCTTCATCCTTTTTCTTTAACCTTGCCTTCTCTGACCTTCTGCTTTAATATCGCCCGCGTCCTGCGGGTAGTCTTCAAAAAGTTTCAGTCACAATTTAAATCTACCAGGAAGCGCTTGAACCTGAATGCCTGCGGCCCCCGCGAGCAAGCCTGCACCCCAAATACTATCTACTTCACGGAAGAGGAAAAGATGCCGACAAAATTCATCCCCCCGATTTTCAGACTGCTGTTGCTGGCGGTCTGCTCTCTGGCGATAGCCGTCAACATTCAAGCCCAATCCCAGGCGACGACGGGAGACATCGAAGGCCGCGTGCTAGACCCCCAGGAAGCCGTCGTGCCGAACGCCACGGTGACGGCCATCAATCAACAGACGGGCATTGAGAAGACCGCGACCACCAACGAAGAGGGAGGCTATCGCTTCATCCTCCTACAGCCCGGCACTTATACCATACGCGCGACGGCGCAGGGGTTTGCGCAGACAGAGTTGCGCGACGTGACGGTGACGGTCGGAAGTCGCACTCCGCTCGATGTCAGGCTGACGGTCGGCGGAACCAGCGAATCCGTCACGGTGACGGGTGAAGCGCCCGTCGTCGAAACCAGTCGCACTTCCGTCTCGACGACGATCGACCAGCGCTCGATTGAGAACCTGCCGATCAACGGGCGCAACTACCAGGACTTCGCCACGCTGAGCCCGGGCGTCGTGATCGATCGCACGCGCGGCGGCGATATTTCCGTCGGTGGTCAGAAGGGCACGCTCAATAATCTTCAGGTCGACGGCGTTGACAACAACAACACCTTCTTCGGCCAGGCTTTCGGGCGCGGCGGCGTGCGTCCTCCGTACCAGTTCTCGGAAGAGTCCGTGCAGGAGTTTCAGGTCAACCAGAACGGCTTCTCCGCTGAGTTCGGGCGCGCGGGCGGCGCTGTCATCAACGTCGTCACGCGTTCGGGAACGAACGAGTTTCATGGCGGAGGCTTCGAGTATTTCCGCGACGAATCCCTGAACGCCAACACTGCCGACACGAAAGCTTTGCAGGCCCGCCAGAACCGGCTCAACAAGCGCCCCAAGTCGCAGACCAACCAGTTCGGCGGGCGCATCGGTGGGCCCATCGTCAGGAACCGCGCATTCTTTTTCTTCACCTACGACGGGCAGCGCCAGGATTTACCGAACATCGTCGATCCGCCGAGCCTGACGATCGCGCCCCTCTCGGTTCAAACCTTCCTCGCGCCGAAGCTGAACATCTATTCGATCGGGCGCAAGCAGGATGTGTTCCTCGCTAAGACGGACATCGCGCTGACCAGAAACAACCAGCTTACAATACGCTTCAACCAGCAGAACTTCACGGGTCTCAACAACGAGAACGGCGGCCCGACGAGCGCCGAAGAGCATTCGGGCAACAGTATCGTCAAGAGCACGACTCTTTCGGGCACGCTGGCGTCAACCATCTCGCCCGCGCTCGTCAACGAGTTTCGCTTCCAGTTTGCGCGCGACCGCGAGCCAGGCGAGGCCAACAGCGAAGACGTGGAGGCGGTCTTCAATGTCGGCGGCGTTAACTTGAATATCGGTCGTAATAATTTCAGCCCGCGCGAAACGACCATCAAGCGGGCCCAGTTCATAGACAATCTCTCTTACGTGCGTGGCCGCAGCACCTTCAAGTTCGGCGTGGACTTCAACTTCGATCGCATCTTCAACTTCTTCCCCGGCCTCTTCAGCGGCTCTTATACTTTCCGGGCCGGTGCGGTGACGATTCCCACAGGCAGCCCGTTCCCGGCGGCGACCTACGCCAACGGTTACGATGCCTTCGCCGCCAACTTCAACCCGGCCGCCGCTCCCTCTGCCGCCACCTACTCGCAGGCTTTCCCCGGCGAGGGCACGTCCGGCGCGACGACCAATCCGAATAGCTCCGACTACGCCGCGTTTGCGCAGGACGACTGGCGCGTGACGCCTAAGCTGACGCTCAACCTTGGACTGCGCTTTGACCTGCAAAAGCTGGCGTGCCCGCCCGTGCGTAATCCAGACCCGCTGCTGCTCAACAACAATCTGGACACGAGCCGTTGTCCAGAGGACGGAAACAACTTCGCGCCGCGCGTCGGCTTCAGCTATGCCTTTGACGATAAGACGGTCGTGCGCGGCGGTTACGGCATCTTCTACGGGCGCACCACGGCCATCAATCTCGGCACGGCGCATTCAAACAACGGCATCAACGTCATTAACGTGTCGCTCAATTCCGGGCAGATCGTCGCCGCCGGACTGCGCTATCCGAATATTCTGACCGCCGTGCCGACCACCGCCGCGCCGAAGAACCTGTACCTCTTCGCAGAGAACTATGAGCAGCCCTACGTGCAGCAGGCGCGCTTCGGCTTCGAGCGCGAGTTGCTGCCGAACCTGAGCCTCTCGATCACGTACATGTATTTTAAGGGCGTTCACCTGACGCGCACGCGCGACGTTAATCTCTTCCCGCCCGTCCTGACGACGTACGGGGCCCCGGACGGCCAGACCTACACCTTCGAGCGATTCCCGCCCACGCGCCCGATCGCGCGCACATCCGGCATCACCTATAGCCGCATCAGCCTGTTTGAAAGCACCGCTAACTCCAAATATAACGGCCTTGCGATTCAAGCCACGCGCCGTTTCTCCAACAACTTTCAATTCCTGGCCTCCTACACCTACTCGCATGCCAGGGACGATAAGCCAGACCAGACGGCTGTCGTCGTCGGCGCTGACGATAGCAAGATCGTGCAGAACCAGCTCAACTCGCGCGCCGATTACGCGGCATCCGATACTGACCTGCGCCATCGCTTCGTCTTCAGCCCTGTTTATGAAACAGGACGTTTCACGCGCAGCGAGAATCCCGTCCTGCGCGCGCTCTTGAGCGACTACACCTTCAGCGGCATCGTGCAGCTTCAATCCGGCTTCGCCTATTCGGCTGCCGTCAGCGGCGACCCCAACCGCGACGCCAATACGGCCAACGATCGTCTGCCCGGAACCGCTCGCAACAGCTTTTACACGCCCTCCACTTACCAGTTCGACGCCCGCATCACTCGCACCATTCGCACCAGCGAGAAGACCAAGCTTCGTCTTATCCTCGAAGGCTTCAACATTTTCAACCGCGCGAACGTGCTCACGGTCAACAATACGATCTACGGTTTCAACGGGACTGCTTTGACTGCGCCTTTGGCGACCGCGCCTTTTCAAGGGCCGCGTAGTTTCCTGACGCCGCGCCAGTTGCAACTGGCCGTCAAGTTCGACTTCTAAGGCTCAGTGCTCGCGGCCGATAGACGTAAGCGGCGGGGGAGTCACATCCCTCGCCGCTTCTACTTTTATTTGCTGCCGGTCAGGGAGACGCGCCTGCTCATCCTCTTGTCCCCGGGCTCGTCCACGCTTGACGGTTATTTCGGCGCGTCCGTAGAATGCTTTACGGCTTTCATGAAAATAAACCTGACTGGCCCCTGCTTCAGGCGGCGCGCGCCATACAGCGCTGGCGCACTTGCCGCGCATCTGAGCACCGTGAGTCCATCAAGCATTTACGGTGCGAGCCGATGAGAAGCTTCCCCGCTCGCGCCGAGATAGAAGGAGTTTGGCCCGAAATGAGTAATCCTTATAACCCACAACCTGATCCAGACCAGCCCGAGCCGATTGACGATCTCATCCTGCGCGACGACGAGTTGGAGCAAGATGATGCCAGCGGCTCGCGCACGGCCTCTTCCGTGCGCGACATCGCATCGCGCATCCCTGAATCCCTGAGCGCGATCGGGCGCGACATCAGCCGTACCATCGAGCGCGCCATGTCCGCCAAGGATGATTACGTCGTGGCGGTCAAAGTCTCGCACGAGGCGCAGGAGAAGCTCGAACAGCTCGTCCAGGCGGGCGTCTTTCGCAGCCGCGCCGAGGCCGCCGCGTTTCTGATCGACGAGGGCATCAAGACACAGTCGGCCCTCTTCGACCGCGTGCAGCAGAAGCTCTCCGAGATCGAACGCCTGCGCGCAGAACTGCGCGGGATGGTCAGCGAAGGAAAGAGCGGAGCCTGAAAATCCATTGGGCCATTTTGGATTTTGGATTTTAGATTTTGGATTAACGCTTCGTCGCCTTGAACTTTACTCCGGTAAGTTTCAACCCGGGTTGCCCGCCAATCCAAAATTCAAAATCTAAAATCCAAAATGGCCTTATGGCTGCAACTCTTTGTACTTCCCCCACGTATTAACGGCTCGGTTTGCCGTCACCCTCTGGTAGAAGCTCGTGCGACGCTGGACGCGCTCCCGGCCTTCGGAAGCGCCGCAGCGCCGCCGCACGCACGCTCTCTACCGGAGATCATTTTGCTCAAAGTCTACTTGCTCAAAGTCTACGAGGAATTTTAATGAGACGCCTATTCTGCCGGATAACCACGACCACGCTTCTCATCGTCATCGCGACGAGCGCAATCACAACCACGACAACATCTACTGTGCTGGCGCAGAACGTGTCGCAGACATTTCAGCTTCCGCGCACGCCGATCGAGCAGTTCACGCTCCCGAACGGCCTGCGCGTAGTCCTCAGCGAAGATCATGCTGTGCCCGTCATCTCCGTCGCCGTCTATTACAACACCGGCTCGCGCAACGAGCGGCAGGGCCGCACGGGCTTCGCGCACCTCTTCGAGCACATGATGTTTCAGGGCTCCGAGAACGTCGGCAAGGCGCAGCACTTCCAGTACGTCTACAACAACGGCGGCACGCTGAACGGCTCGACCTCGACCGAGCGGACAAACTATTTCGAGACGATGCCAGCCAATCAACTCCCGCTCGCGCTCTGGCTGGAGAGCGATCGCATGCGCTCGCTGAAAGTGACGAAGGAGAATCTGGAGAACCAGCGTCAGGCCGTGCAGGAAGAGAAGCGTCTTAACTTCGACAACAAGCCCTACATCAACGCCTTCCTGCACATGGACGAGATGATCTTCAAAAATCCGGCCAACGCTCATTCGACCATCGGCTCGATGGAAGACCTGAACGCCGCGACCGTAGAGGACGTGGCCGAGTTCTTCCGCATCTACTACGCGCCGAACAACGCCGTGCTCACCATCGTCGGCGATTTCGACCCGAAGCAGGCGCGCTCACTCGTCGAGAAATATTTCGGCACGATCAAGCGCCAGCCCGACCCGCCTCCGGCAGATGTCAACGAGCCGGCGGAAGTCGCCATGCGCCAGGATACTTTTCAAGACAAGTTCGCGCCGACCCCTGCCTTCCTGCTCGGGTGGAAGATACCGGCGCGACGCACGCCGGAGTTCTACGCGCTCTCGCTCGCGGGCGACCTCCTGTTGGGGGGCGAAAGCTCCCGGCTCTATCAAAAGCTCGTGAAGGGTGAGGAGTCCGTCATCAATATTCAGGGCGGCGTGGAGGAGCGGCGCGGCCCATCTTCGTTCACGCTCTTTATGATTCCGAAGCCGGGCAAGGATGCCGCGCAGATTCGCCAGACAGTGCTCGGCGAGATCAAGCGGCTCGCGACGGAAGGGCCGACCAGCGAAGAGATGGAGAAGCTTCACAACAACCTGCGCAACGATGCTGTGCGCGAGCGCCAGTCTTCACTGACGCGCGCACAGCGTATTGCCGAGTACGCGCTCTACGACGGCGACCCCAATCTCTTCAACACTGAATTCGAGCGTTTCATGAGCGTCACGCCCGCGCAGATCAAAGAGGCCGCCGCGCGTTTCCTGGACACGAATAACATCGCGGTGCTCGATATTGTTCCGGCGCGCGCGGCCAAACCAACAGCATCAGTCGCGCCGAGCCAACGCCCTTAATCAGAGCAAGGAGAGATTACATAAAATGTTTCGCATCAATAAAAGGTCTTTGACGGTCGCGCTTCTCCTATTGAGCGCCTTCGCCCTGCCCGTTTTCGCACAACAGTCGCCGCCATCACAAACCACCAATCAAGCCGAAGAGTTTCGTCGCCAGCCGCCCGCGCCGCTGCCCGCCAAGGCGCTCACTATACCGACGCCTTACGAGACGACGCTCCCGAACGGCTTGCAGCTGGTCATCGTCGAAGACCCTCATCACCTGCCGCTCGTCAGCTATCGACTGGCGTTTCGCACGGGCGCGGCTGACGATCCGACAGACATGCCCGGCCTGACGGCTGTCATGACGGACATGCTCAACGAGGGGACGGAGACGCGTTCGAGCAAGCAGATCGCCGACGAGGTCGCACGCATCGGCGCAAGCTTGAGCGCCGGAACAACCTCCGATTACACGACGGTCTCCGCCTCCGCGCTCTCGATGTACGGCGATCAGGTGCTGGACTTGTTGACGGACATCGCCCTGCACCCGACGTTTCCGGCGAGCGAGTTCGCGCTCATCAAGCAGAACAGGAAGCAGGGCCTTATACAGCAACGCGCGCAGGCGGCCTTTCTCGCCAACGAAAGGCTCGCGCGCACGCTCTTCGGCCAGCATCCTTACAGCCGCGTCTCGACGACGCCCGAAGCCTTGGACGCGATGACGCGTGAGAAGCTGATCGCCTTTCATCGCTCGATGTTTATTCCCAACAACGCCGTGCTGATCGTCGTCGGCGATGTCAAGCGCGACGCCATAACGAAACGCGTCAACGAACTCTTCGGCAAGTGGGGCAAAGGCACAGCCGCCAGCCAGCAGTTCCCCGTCCCGCCGCCGCGCACCAGCCGCGCCATCTACCTCGTCGATCGTCCGGGCTCGGCACAGTCGAACATCATCATCGCCAACGCCGGTATCACGCGCACTAGCAACGACTATTTCCCCATGACCGTGATGCATACCGTGCTCGGCGCGACCTCGGCGGGTCGTCTCTTTATGAACCTGCGCGAGGCTAAGGGTTACACCTACGGCGCATATTCGAGTCTGGACGCGCGCCGCAGCGCCGGGTGGTTCGGCTCGACGGCGGAAGTCCGCACGCCCGTCACGGGCCCGTCGCTCAAGGAGTTCTTCTACGAGCTTGATCGTATTCGCAATGAGTCCGTCTCGGAAACGGAGTTGAACAATGCCAAGTCTTATCTGACCGGAGTTTTCCCGATCAGGATGGAGACGCAGAGCGGCCTCGCCGACCAGCTTGTC
The DNA here is from genome assembly GCA_036522655.1 of Pyrinomonadaceae bacterium. Classification (GTDB taxonomy): domain Bacteria; phylum Acidobacteriota; class Blastocatellia; order Pyrinomonadales; family Pyrinomonadaceae; genus DASQYE01. Next base: position 51,384 of record DATDFK010000064.1, read on the forward strand.
CTGATGAAGATGCTGGGGCTGCCCGCCGATTACCTGCAAACCTACATCGCCCGCGTCAACGCCGTCACGGCCCGCGACGTTCAGCGCGTCGCCCAGCAGTACATCACACCGGACAGGGCCGCGATCGTCATCGTCGGCGACGCCTCAGCAATCATGGATCAGATCAAGCCCTACGCACAGACGGTTGAAGTCTACGACGCTTCCGGCATGCGTAAAGAGTTGGGCGCGACGACGACAACGACGACAACTACAACGACAACAACTACCGCAAACGGAAACAACGCGGGGGAAGCCGCTTTGCCCGGCGTCTGGGCCCTTGAGATTCAATCGCCGAACGGACAGACGATTCCCGCGACGCTGACCATCACGCAGGAGAACGGCAATCTACAGGGCAAGGTGCAGACACAGATGGGCGACGGCTCTTTGAGCGAGGTCAAGAGGAACGGCAGTAATTTCGACGCCAAGCTCACCTTCGGCGCGCAGGGACAGACGCTCGACGGCACGGTCACAGGCAACACGGAAAGCAGCGATCGCATGCGCGGCACGATCACGCTACAGGTTCCGAACCTGCCGCCGCTTCCCTTCACCGGCACGCGCTCCAAACAGTAATCGAGCGTCCATTGAAAGGGACTGGAAAACAGACAAAAAAGCCGCCCGGCGTGAACGCTCACGCCGGGCGGTTGAGTTACAGGAGGAATCGAAAGTTACAGAACCGCTTTCCCCAAAACGGCTTTAGCCGTAACCTCAAAATCTCTGATGCCTCGGCGCTGGCCGAGGGTTGCTCATGCCCGAACTTTCGCTCCGCACGGGCCTCCCGCCCCGACTTTTAACGCTCGTATTGCAGCACGATTCCGTCGCCGCCCACGGCCCAGCCGCTCTTTTTATCCACGAAGAGCGCGTAGAGATGCTGCTTCGTCCGGCTCTCCTGTCGCACCCAGGTGCGGCCTCCGTCGCCGGAGCGAAGGATTGTGCCGCCGCGCCCGACAATCCAGCCCTCGTCCTCGCTGGCGAACTGCACGCTCAGGAGCGTGGAGCGTACGGGCACAGTGATGGGGAACCAGTTCTCGCCGCCGTCGGTCGTACGCAGAATCGTGCCGCGCTCGCCGACGGCCCAGCCCGTGCGCTCGTTGCGAAAGTCCACGTGATAGAGCGTCGCATTCGTGCCGGAGCTTTGCGCGAGCCATGTGCGCCCGCCGTCCTCCGTGTGCAGTATGCTGCCCGAAGCGCCGACGACCCACCCGCGCTGGTCGCTCGTAAAATCCACGTGAATCAGTTCCTCTTTGGAGGGCACGCGCTGGCGCAGCCAGGAAGCGCCGCCGTCTTCCGTATAGATCAGCAGGCTATCAACGACTACGTCCTTACGACTGACGGAGCCGACGATCCAGCCCTTCTTCTTTCCTGAAAACCTGATGCTGTAGAGTTCAAGCTCAGCGCCGCCGAACTCATCCGCAGAGAAGCGCCGTATCTCTCGCCACCGCTCGCCGCTATTGTTCGTGTAGAAGATGCGATTGGCCGCCAGCACGTAGCCTTCGTCCTTGCCGCGAAAGTAGATGTCGTTGATCGCTTCGTTGGTTCCGACCGGCTGCTGAGCCCAGGTCTTGCCGCCGTCCTCCGTGCGACTCACGAAGCCGTTATCGCCTGCAATCCACCCGCGCTTCTGATCTGCGAAAAAGACTGCGTTCAAATCCCTGCCCTCTTCGCCGCGACGCTGGGCCGTCCAGCCCTCCTGCCCACAGACGGTCAGGGCGCAGGCCGCCATAAAAAAAAGCGCGGCCCATATCAGCCGACACTCCCTCGCACGCTTGCGTATCATTCTGGTCAAGTTCTCCGCCAGGGATTTAGAGAAACGGGCGAGCGCCGCTCTGCTCGTCTATCTTTAGCTATGGTACACATCCGATGAATTTTGCTGCCAGAGTTGTACACGAATTCGCGTCCATAACACAAGACAAGAGCCACGCGCCCTCACAACCTTCGAGAGACGCGCGGCTCTTTGAAACGCCGACGCAGCACGCGGGGCCGCCGACGGGAAGCCCGCTCTATTTCGTCGCCGCGTTGACGCGATAGACGCGGCCCTGATAGACGACCAGGACGCGCTCGCCGAGCGCGAAGTAGTCCGCCAGGCGCGGCTCTCGCTTGAGCAGCGCGAAGTATTCATCGCTACCGAAGCTGAGAGCCGTTTCCGGCAGGCGCGACTCGGCTTTGAATTCCGCATCCGTCCAAACGCCGTCGCGCAGGTAGAAGGTCTTTCCTCCGACGGTGCGCATACCGCCGCCAGCCTGTTGGTCAGACTCGACGCGTATGGTCTCCTGCTGTGCGCGGTCTCGCTTGCTCTGCTGGACGGCGACCTCGCCGGTCGTCGCCCGCGCGGCATCCTTCGGCGGAGCGGCAGCAGCCGAAGGCTTGCGACTAACAGGGCCAGCCCCCGCAGTACCGCTCGGTCTATTGCTGAGCGTGCCGAGACGTTCTCGTCTCTGAGGCGGCGCTTGATTCCCGGCGGTGATTTGCGAGGCTTCCTCGGACTCAAGCGCAAGGTAAGAGGTATAGGGTGTCACGATGCCGTAGCGTGTGCCCAGATCGACCACTTCATCGCGCAACTCTTTCTGCTCGCCGTTGGTGCGAATCTGCTCCATCAGCCAGCCGACGCGGCGCGTGGCCCAGAGACGCGGCAGGAAATCGTTCTTTTCCGCCCGCAGTGGGAAATGCTGGTTGTCGTAATACAAGGTCTGCGCGCGGCTTCCCGTGCGGCCCGTCAAACCCAGCCGGACGTGGCTCAGCTCAACCTGATTGCGATAACGACCGATCAGGGCGATCTGCGTGCCCTTGAAGATGTCCGGCAGATTGCGCGGGTACACGAGGTCTGTCTCGACGCCGCCCATGTCGAGCTTGAGGTCTGTCAGGACGGGGAAATTGATCTTGGCGAAAAAGGCCGAAGCCTTGATTTCGAGGTCTTCGCGCGGCTCTATGTATTCGGCAACGCCGCCGTTGTCCGCCGCCAGCTTATCCAGGAGCGCCGTGTTGACATCATAGCCGACGCCGAAGGTGAACAGGCGAACGCCGGGCACGCGCGCACGCTGCACATTCTCGATGATGCGCTGCGTGTTGGTTTCGCTGACGGTCGGGAGCCCGTCCGTCATAAAGACGATCATGCGCGGGCGGTCGCTCGTGTTGAACTGGCGAAAGGCCGCGAGCAGCGAGTCGTTGATATTCGTGCCGCCCGTCGCCCGGAGCGAATTGACGTAATCCACGCCGCGCGCCCGTCCGCGCTCGTCCGCAGCGATCAGACCTTGTTCCATCAAACGCTCTTCGCCCGCAAACGAGATCACGTTGAAGCGGTCTTCGGCGCGCAACCCGCGAATGCCGAAGATGAGCGCCGCGCGCGCCTTCTCCATCTTGCCCTGATCGGACATGGAGCCGGAAGTATCAAGCACGAAGAGAATATCTTTGGCCGCGTACTCCTGCTCGGACAACTCGCTCTTCGGCGAGATCAGCAGAAGAAAGTAACCGTCCTTGCCCGTCTCACGATATGTCAGTAGGGAGACGCCGAAGTCCTCATTGGAGAGCCCGTAAAAGAGTTGAAAGTCCTGCGGCGTGCTTCCGCCCGGCGTCTCGAATGAGACGAGGGCGCGCCCCTCGCCCTTGCGCGAAATGTCAACGGCGTGGCTCGGAGAATAGATGTTACGTAAAGGCTCGCGGCTTTCGATCTCGACGCGGGCCGAGATGGTTCCGATCTGCTGCGTATTGTGGCCCGTGCCGAGCGGGTAGCGATAGGAGACCGTCCCGGATTCGGCGCGCAAGACCTGCGTGTAGGTCAGCTCCAGCTTCTTATCCGAGTGCGGCGGGATGGGAAAGATGCTCGCCTGAAACAAGTCTTTACCGGCATATTCCAGAAGGCCGGGGTCGCGCTTGCGCCTGACGATCTCGTCGTAGATGCGTCGCGCCTCTTCGCGCGAGCGAACCTCCCCGACCAGTCGGCGGTCGCCGTCCCAGATGGCGAACTCCGCGATCGAGGCGGCTTCCGGGATGGGGAAAAAGTAGGTTCCTTCGAGCGTGGCGTCAGTGTCGTTGCGAAAAATCTGCTCGACGTGAGTGGTGGCCACCTGCGCGTTGATCTTCGTCTCGATCTTGATTGACTTGATGGGGAGTGCCGGGGGCAGGGTGATGGGGCGCGGCGGGCGCGGACAACGCTCGCAGGGGCCGGGCACGATCACGCCCTGCGCGCGTGCGCCCTGGGCCATCAATATCATAAACAGTAGAAAGATCAGGTGTAGGCCAATTCTGCTGGTACGCATGTCAGTCTCTCCTCGGCTGCTGTTGATGCGCGATGCGGGCGCGCTCGTTCGCCTTTTAGAACGTCCCCGTCCCGCTTTCTTGCGGAAAAACTCCCCTTAATTATCCCCGGTCAGGAAAGCACGCCGGACGTGGAACCCTTAATAAAGCTCGCGCAGGCGCTTGTTACGTATGGTCAGGACGGAGGCGAAGAGCGTGATGATCAGTCCGCCCGTGGCGAGTGTGCGGGGCGCGCCGAAGTGTTGAGCGCCGGAACCGGCCAGCAGATTGCCGATCGGCATCGCGCCGATGAAGGAGAGAATGAACATGCTCATGACGCGCCCGCGCATCTCGTCCGTGACCAGTTTCTGCAAGAGCGTGTTAGTAACGGCGACCGAGCACACGATCGAGAATCCCATCCCGAAAAGATAGATGAGCGAGACAGCGAGGCGCGTCGAGAACGAGAAACCGACCAGGCACAAACCGAAGGCCCACGCGCCTCCGAGCACGAACCATCCCTTATAACGGAAGTCGCCGAGAAAGGTGACGAAGAGCGCGCCGCAGAACGCGCCCGCCCCGGCCAGGCCCATCATCAGCGCGAGGCCCGACTCGCTCAGGTGAAGTATGTCGCGCGCAAAGAGCGGAACCATCGACAGGTAGGGCGCGCCGAACAGGCTCGTCATAGCCGAGATCAGCAGCAGCATGAAGACGCGCGGGCGTTTACGCACGTAGCGCAGTCCCCCTACCAGATCATGCCAAAAGGCCCGCTTATCTTTCAATGAATGTGCCGGGGCGTGTGGCCCTGCCGCGCCGTCGAAGCGCACCATCATGAGCGCGGCGACGACGGCGATGTATGACACGCTGTTGGCGTAGAAGCACCCGGCCATGCCCAGCAGCTTGAGACCGAACCCGGCGAAGACTGGGCCGATGACGCGCGAGAGTTGAAACTGCGTCGAGTTGAGCGCGATGGCGTTCGCCAAATCCTCGCGCCCGACCAGATCGATCGTGATCGCCTGGTAGGACGGCCCGGCCAGCGCCATACAGCATCCCGTCCAGAACGTGAGCATCAGGATAATCCACACCTGCGAGGCATTGCCGCCGCCGCGCGTGTGAATCACATTGGTCGCGATCAGCGTCGCTAAGGTGAAGGCCGACAAGCCCGCCGCCATCTGCGTGTAGAGCAGTATGCGCCTGCGATCGACCAGATCGGCGAAGACGCCTCCGGCCAACGTGAGCAGCAGCCCCGGCGCAGTCGCCATAAAACCATCCACGCCGAGCCAGAAGGGCGAGTTGGTCAGTTGCAACACCAGCCATCCCTGCGCCACCGCCTGCATCCACGTCCCGACGTTGGAGAGAAACGCGCCCGCCCAGAACAGCCTGAAGTTGCGATGCGAGAGCGCGCGAAACATCCCCCCCGCCTGCTTCGGCTCGCTCGCCGTCTGCTCGACCTCTTCAATACGTGCAGCCATTAATCGTGCTCAACCATCTACCAAAAGAAGCAACACCCTAAGCCAAAGATGTCGCGCGGGCATTACGAAAGGATGAAGGATGAAGGATGAAGGATGAAAGAAATGCTTTGATGTCTTTAATGTCTTGAAAGCTTTTACTTCATCCTTCATCCTTCCGCCTTCATCCTTGCTCTCCGCCATGCGGAGAGGGGCGCGCCTGTGCCGCCGCGTCGTTCTGCGACGATCTCGGCGAGGATGGCGAGGGCGACTTCTGCCGGAGAGACAGCGCCGATGTCCAGCCCGATGGGCGCTCTGACCTTTGCGAGCGACGATTCTTCCGCTCCCGCTTCGCGCAGTCTGTCAAGCACAATACTCGTCCGGCGCTTACTCCCTATCAGGCCGAGGTAATCCGGCTCGGCTGCGACGGCGGCGCGCATGCATTCTTCATCCTCGTTGTGGCCGCGCGTGACGACGGCCACGGAGACGCCGCGCCCGCGACCCACACACTCGTGCACGGCCGCCATCCAGCCGTCGCGCGCATGGACTAGATCGATCTCTTCATCGGGGAAGCGCTCGCGCGAGAGGAAATCGGCGCGGTCGTCTATTAAAGTAGTGCGATAGCCGACCGCAAGGGCCAGCCTTGCGAGCGCTGCGCCGACGTGGCCCGCCCCGCAGATAACAAGTCGCGGCTCCGGCTCTATGCGCTCGAAGAGCACGCGCGCCGCGCCCCGCTCCACACTGACATCGGCAAGCTCTCCGACGCGAAAAGTTTTAGCCTCCGCACGCGAGGCCAGGAACAGCGGCGCATAACGGGCGACCGCTTCATCTATCTCCGCATCCCCAAGACTGCCCGTACGCGCACCAGTTTCCTCGACGAGAAGCTTTGCGCCGACGCCGCGCGGCGCTTCGACAAGCGTCGCCAGGGCCGCGATCGAGCTTTCCTGCAACACACGGGTAATGGCTTGAGGAATCAAGGATGAAGCCTGCCGGTCTGAAGGGCCGTGCATGAGCGGCCCTTCAGCTCTACCGATTCTCGATTGACTGCTTCGCGGGCGCGGGCTTCAGCACGCGCAAAGCGATTCCGATGCGCCGCACAATCCACCACGGCCCGACCAGAAGGTAGACGGGATTGCGAAAGAAAGCCGGTTGGTTTCCCTCTATCGCGTGGCCTATGAATTGAAATATCCAGCCGACGACGAAAAGAGCCAGCGCCCAGCGCCAGTTGAACAGGAACAGAGGCAGCGAGATGACGATCATCGGAATGCCGATCGTGTGCGTCAAACGGTTCAAAGGATGCTGATGCTTCTCTTTGTAGTTCTCGACGAAAGATGCAGCCATACTCACCTCCGAAACGAAGGATGAAGGCGGAAGGATGAAGGATGAAGTAAAAGCTTTCAAGACATTAAAGACATCAAAGCATTTCTTTCATCCTTCATCCTTCATCCTTGCTTTTCCATACGTCTATAAAAATCTCCATCGTGCCGCCGCAGACCATGCCTTCCTCGCTGGCCTCGTCGGCGGTCAGTTGGAAATGGTGCAGGGCTGGCGCGCCCGTGCGCATCGTCTCGCGCGCTTCGGCCCAGACTTCGGCTTCGATGCAGCCGCCGCCGACCGTGCCCGCCACCTCGCCGTTCTCGAAGAAGAGCATCTTCGCCCCGCGCCGCTGCGGGGTAGAGCCGCGCGTGTGCGCCACGGTCGCCACCACGACGCGCTCGCCGCGCGCGTTAGCATCCATGATCAATCGATAGAGCTCGCCCTGCGCAATCGTGCCCATAAAGTTTACAAGCAATCAGCCCGCTCATAACTACAATGAGAGAGCGGCCCGGCCATCAATCCTGACGGCTGATCGCCGACTGCTGAAAGTCAACGGGGTGTGCCTGCGGGCTGGGCCGTCGTCGGCACGGTTGTATCGGTATTGGATGTCCCATCGATATTGAGATTGTCTGAGCCCGCCTGCGCCGGAGCGCCTTGATTCTCGTCTAGGCGCTGGCGTATGCGCTCGGCCTCGGCGTCTGCGTTGGCGATGGCCGACTCCAAACGAGTCCGGCTCTGGGTCATCAACTCAAGCTGCGAGCGGACTCTGGTGCGCTCATTCTCAAGCGCGTGGCGGCGCGCATCGCGCACCTCTTCCGGTCTGGTCGAGCCGCTGTTGGCCGTCATGCGTTCGATGTTCTCAGGCTTGAGGTCGAAGTCCAGTTGATCGGCACGCGACTGCAAGTCCGCTTCCTTCGTCATCACGTCGCGCAACTGCGCGCGCAAGCCCTCGGCTCGCTGCTCCGCGCGCGAGAGCCTCTCCAGGTCGACCAGCGTCCGTTGCTGCTCTTCCATCTTGGTGAGCTTCTCCGTCAGGGTCGTGACCTGCCTCGACAGCCTGTTCATCCTGTTCCGCATAGAGTCGTGCTCTTCCTCCAAAGAAGCATTGGAGCCGGAGCGCGCGCTCGTTCTCGTCGTGCTGCTGCCGGTCGTGCTCTCACCAGTTGTTTGCTCGTCGGCGGTCGAGACGATGGTCGGGTCTTGCGTCGTGGTCGTCGTGGTGGTTGCGGGGCTGCTCGATTGCCTCGTGATGGGATTCGTCACGCGGCGCGAGCGCCTGTTGCGGCGCTGCGCGCCGGCCTCGATGAAACAGAGCCCGACGGCGAGGAGAACCATCAAGACAAACAGGCGATGAATAATTGAACGACTAAGCATTAGCAACCTCCGATCATGGCTATCAAAGAGGAGTATCAAAGTATAAATTTGAAGCTGCCGTGACGATAACAACGACGCGGCGATACCACCCCTGAAAGCTTACACGTCACGAGTCCCCACGAGTTCCCCCATATCTTACGCCGTTCGCCCGGCGATGAGAAACTGCGATGGTTTCAGCCAGCTTGAATCTTGAAGCTGATGTCCATCGCGCGCGCCGAATGGGTGAGCGCGCCGATGCTGATCAGATCAACGCCCGCCTCGGCATAGGCGCGGACGTTTTCCAGCGAGATGCCACCGGATGATTCCAGCGTCACCTTCGGCGAAAGCTCGCGCGCGACATTGACCATGCGCGCGGTCTCTTCCGGCGACAGGTTATCGAGCAGGATAATGTCCGCTCCTTCTTTGATCGCGTCACGCAGATCGCGCTCGGTGGAGACCTCCACCTCTATCTTGTGCAGGTGGCCCACGCGCTCGCGTGCCTGGCCCACAGCCGCGCGCACGCCGCCCGCGAGCGCAATGTGATTGTCCTTGATGAGCACGCCGTCATCGAGCCCAAAGCGATGATTACGCCCGCCGCCCGACAGCACGGCGTACTTTTCCAGCATACGCAGCCCCGGCGTAGTCTTACGCGTATCGACGATCTGCGCACCAGTGCCCTCGACGGCCCGCACGTACTTGCGCGTCAGCGTGGCGATGCCGGACAGACGCTGCATGAGGTTGAGCGCGAGACGCTCGCCCGCCAGGAGCACGTCGGCAAAGCCGCTCGTGCGCGCAATCACCTTTCCGGCTTCCAACTCGTCGCCGTCGCTGGCGAAGGCTTCGATCTGCTGCTGCGAGTCCAGCGTTGAGAAGACCGCTTCGGCGGCTTCGAGGCCCGCGACGACCATCGGCTCCTTGGCGAGAAAGCGTCCGCGCGCGCGCGAATTACGCGTCACGGTGGCCTGCGTCGTGATGTCGCCGCGCCCCAGGTCTTCGCTCAGGAACATGCCGATCTGATTAAAGAGCGCGCCTTCGTCCAGCCAGTTCATTTGAGCGCCTCCACCATCTGTTGCAGGGCTGTCGTGCGCTGCGCGATGTCGTCCAGACGATCACGCACCTCTTTAACCTTTTCGGCGGGCGCGCGCTCGGAGAATTGCGGGTTGGCGAGTTGCGCTTCGAGCTTCGCCGCCTCCTTCTGCAACTTCTCGCGCTCGCGTCCCAATCGCTCGCGCTCCTGCGCGAAATCTATCAAGCCTTCGAGCGGCACGGCCACCTCAGCGCCTCCCGCGAGCACGGCACGAGCAGAGGCGCGCGGCACGTGCGATAAAGAATCCGCGCGTCTGAATTTCTCTGCGCGCGTGAGCCTGCGAATCTGGTCGACGCTTGCCCCATCGAAAAAGAGCGCGCTCAATTTCTCGTCGGCAGAGACAACCATAATCTCTATCGCCTGGCTCGGCTTGACGTTTAGTTCCGAGCGGATATTGCGCACGCGCGAGACGAGATCGATGATCGACTGCATCTCCCACTCCGCGCGCTCGTCTATCAACTCTTCGCGTCCCTGCGGGTAAGCCGTGAGCATGATGGTCGGCTCGGCCCCGCGATATGCTTCGTGCAACAACGCCGGGCCCACGCCGGGCAAGCGCTGCCACAAATCTTCCGTGATGTAGGGCATGAAGGGATGAAGCAGCCTGAGCGCCTGTTCGAGCACGGTCAGGAGGCGGCTGCGCGCACGGTCGCGCTCCGGCGAAGAGTCTGCTGCCGTCACGTCCGTCTTGGTCAGCTCTATGTACCAATCGCAGAAATCGTCCCAGAAGAAATGGTAGAGCGTCTGCACGGCGGCGTAGAAATCGTATTCCGCGAGAGAGCGATCGACGCTCTGCGCCGCTCGATTAAGGCGCGAGACTATCCAGCGATCATGCAGGGCCCAGGCGGCGCGTTCGGCTTCAAAGCCCTTGCCGACCTGCGCGCCTTCCGCGTTCATCAGGCAGAAGCGCGCGGCGTTCCAGATTTTGTTGGCGAAGTTGCGGAAGGATTCGACCTGATTCTCGTTCCAGCGCGTGTCCGTGCTGCCGATCGAAGCCAGGGTCAGGCGCGTCGCGTCAACGCCGTACTTGTCAAAAACTTCGAGCGGGTCAACTCCGTTGCCCTTCGTCTTGGACATCCGCTGCCCGTGTTTATCGAAGATCGTGCCCGTCACGAAGACATCATCGAAGGGCGTCTCGCCGATAAACTTCATCCCCATCATCACCATGCGCGAGACCCACAGAAAAATAATATCGCGCGCCGTGATGAGCACGGACGTAGGATAAAAGGTCTTGAGGTCTGTCGTCTCATCCGGCCAACCCAACGTAGAGAAAGGCCAGAGCGCAGACGAGAACCAAGTGTCGAGCACATCCGGGTCTTGCCTCAACTCGTCAGTGCCCGCGCGTGCGCGCGCCTCCTCTTCCGAGCGCGCGACGATCACGCGCCCGTCCGGCGTATACCAGGCCGGAATCTGATGGCCCCACCAGAGCTGTCTTGAGAGCGTCCAATCGCGCAGGTTCTCAAGCCATTCCGCGTAGACCTTTTTGTAAGGCACGTCGGGAACGAAGCGCGGCGTCTTCTCGTCCGACAGGAGTCGGAGAGCGCGGTCGCGCAACTCGTCCATACGACAGAACCACTGCGTGGAGATCAAAGGCTCAATCACCGTCTTGCAGCGCTCGCACTTCGAGATCGAGAACTCGTAGTCGACAACCTTCTCCAGCAGTCCCAACTCTTCAAACTTTTCTACGACCAGCTCACGCGCCTTGTAGCGATCGAGGCCGAAGAATTCCGGCCCGGCCTCCTCTGTCATGCGCGCGAACTGGTCTATCACGACTATCTGCGGCAGCGTGTGACGCAGGCCAAGCTCGTAGTCCGCAGGGTCGTGCGCGGGCGTGACCTTGACCGCGCCCGTGCCGAACGCTGGGTCAACAAACTCGTCAGCGACGACGGGAATCTCGCGTCCCGTGAGCGGCAGGATGAGCGTCGCGCCGATCAGCGCGCGGTAACGCTCATCCTCTGGATTGACGGCGACCGCCGTATCGCCGAGCATCGTTTCGGGCCGCGTCGTCGCCACGGTGATGCGCCGTCCCTCTCCGTTTGAGCCCTTCAATGGATACTGCAAATAGTAGAGCTTGCCCGCCTGCGGCGTCTTCTCTACTTCCAGATCGGAGAGCACCGTCTGATCGTTCGGACACCAGTTGACGATGCGGTCGCCGCGATAGATCAATCCCTCTTCGTAGAGACGCACGAAGACTTCGCGCACGGCTCTTGAGAGGCCCTCGTCCATAGTGAAGCGCTCGCGCGACCAGTCAACGCTCGCGCCCTCGCGCCGCATCTGGATAGTAATCTGCCCGCCCGATTCGTGCTTCCATTGCCAGACGCGCTCGATGAACTTTTCGCGCCCGAGGTCGTGGCGCGTCATTCCCTCTTTCTTCAACTCGCGGCTGACCATCAGTTGCGTAGAGATGCCCGCATGATCCATGCCCGGCAGCCACAGCACGCGATGTCCGCACATTCTCTTGTGACGAGAGAGCACGTCCATCAGCGTGTGCTGGAGCGCGTGGCCCATGTGCAGGGAGCCCGTCACGTTCGGCGGCGGAATGACGATTGAGTAGACCGGAGCACCGGGGTCGCGGTTGGTCTCGGGCGCAAAGCAGCCATGCTCCTCCCATCGACTGTAATGACGCTGCTCGGCCGCTCGCGGGTCGTATGTCTTCGGAATGTCCATTCTCGATCAGTAGTCTGTCATCTGTTGTCAGTTTTCAGTCACCGATTATTGTAAAGCAATCAGGCGTCATCATGAAGTTGGCAGATGTTAACTGTTCAAGCCCCTGCAAAGGGCAACAGAATAAAGCCCCTGAAAGGGGCGCAAGGATGTAGCCCACGGCGCAAGCCGTGGGTATACAGCCAGCAAAAGAGTCAAAGCCCCGAAGGGGCGTAAGAAATGGGAGTTGAGTTTCTTACGCCCCTTCGGGGCTTCTCTATGTTTGGCTACGAGTTACCCACGGCTTGCGCCGTGGGCTACATTCTATCGCCCCTTTCAGGGGCTCAGGCTTAGGGTTAAGGCGTCTGCGCTTTTTCGCGTTCGAGGTGTCGTTTGATGAGAAGCTCGGCCAGTTGCGGGACGACTTCCCAGGCGACCTCTTCGACGACTCGTTCGGAAATCTGTTCGACGGCGCGGCGCGCGATCGCGTCAATCACTTCAGGCGATAACTGGCTGAGAGTTATCAGGCCCGTCGGCGGAGCTTGTTGGGCGGGCGCATCGTGCGCAGGTTGAGCTTCGGGCTGAACGACGCTCTCCACGACCCCCTGCGGTGTGACCGCTTGCGGCTCCTGTTCTTCGACGTGCGCGAAATCCGCGCGCTGCTCTTCGCCTGCGAGCTGCGCGTCGGCGTACTCTCCGACTTCGGGCGCGGCTTCCACCAACTCCTCTTCGTATTCCTCAAGCGTGCCCGTGTCCATCATGAACGCTTCGTCCTGAAGATCGAGAATGAAATCGTCCGCTTCTTCCACTCTCCTTGACGGCAGCACATCGTCAAGGTCAAGAAGCGCGTCATCGCTCAACGCGGCGCTCGGCATACGTCCTCCCATCATCCGCCCGCCCGAAGCGGCAACCGCCATGCTCGCGCTCTTCTCCGGCATCGGGGCAGCAGCGAGCGTCTCCTGCATCTGATCGTATCTGTGCTCCAAGCGGGGAGACTCCATCCCGGCAGGGGCCACGTTAGCGTTGACAGGCGCGGCGTCCACGCGCGGCGCTTCCATTTCATCAGCGCCGCTGCTGAACTCCTCCGGGGGCGCGCTTTCCGTCATCTCATCCTCCTGAACATTATCTTCGAGCGAAGCCTCCAGCGCCGTGCCGCCCTCCGGTTGTCGTTGTTGTAGCTCTTCTTCCGGTTGCGCGTCCTCGAAGACCTGCTTCGGGAGCGGGGCCGTGTTGGCCGTCGAGCGTTCCAAATCCTCCGGGCTCATCTCGCTTTTGGGAGGCGTGAAGGTCGGCGGCAAAGCCAGCTCTTTGGTGGGAGCATCCTCATCTTTGGACTCACCACCGCCAAGAAGCGCCCCCACCTTGTTGACAAGTTGTCGTATTGATTGAAAAGGCTTGGTCAAGTAATCATCCGCGCCGACTCTGCGCGCCTCCGCTTCATCGAACGGCTCGAAAGAGCCGACGAGGAGCATAACAGGGATGTGGCGAAACCGCTCGTCCCCTTTGATATGCTCGCAGACTTCATAGCCGCTCATCCCCGGCATATGAATATCGACGAGCACGATGTCGGGGCTCAGTTCTTCCAGTTTTTGGAGGGCCAGCCTGCCATTGCCGACGGTCGTCACCTGCATGCCCTCATCGGCAAAGGTCAGGTCTACTACCTTCTGAATCGTGATCGAATCATCGGCGAGCAGCAATTTGCGTCCGGCTACCAAAACCAGTCTCCTTATGTTTGAGGCGAGCGCCATCCAAGAGCGAGCCTGAGTGGATACATAGATGGCGCGGGGGCAAGAACCGCTTGGCCGACCTGTCCGGGAACAGGCCGCTATTAGAAACCTAACACCCGCCGCGAGGGCTCGTCAAGACTTTTAATCCTGCGAGATGTGAGCGCAGGCTTTTCGCAGATACTTATCGGCCTACGCGGCCCAGGGCCACCCTTAACGGCCCATGCTCGTCAGGCCCGGCGCATGATCGGCCAGGTTAATATCGTCGGCTGTCCCGGGCTCGCCGTCGGGCCCAGCCGAGAGTAAACGGTAGCGCTCACGCTCGCCCTCGTACAGGTAAGGCCGATGCCACGGGTCAAGGCGAACGACGCGCGCGAGGTAGCGCGGGTTGAGTTGATCCACGAGCACGCCCGTCGAATCCGCGACCGGATAAAAACCCCGCTCGCGACGGAAAGAGTCCAGGGCGGCGGCCAACATCTCAAGCTCGGAGCGAGCGCGCCGCGCCTTCTCCGTATTGAGCGTGTGCATAATCCTTTCGATGTCCTGCCACTCGCCTTCGCCAGTCCTGAACCCGGTCACGCGCCACCTGTTATCGCTGCCCCTGCTGAAACGAAACTCCGCCGTCAGACGCGCGACGACGACCGTGGATTTGTAGAGCGAGGAAATCTCTTTGACGCGCACGGCATCGGACGGCAGCCGTATGCCCGCCAGGTTCGCCAGTATCTCTCGCGCGCGTCCCGCATCCAGAGCGCCACGGACGCGCATCGCCGCCATCGTCCCGGTCTCTGCTGATAGGGCTGTAGCAGTCTCATCGCCCGCCCCTTGCGCGATCAAAGAGAGGTCTTCCCAGCGATCACTGCCCGTCCTGATCTCGGCCACGCGCCAACGATCTTTATCGTCGCTCTCAAAACGAAAAGCCGTCTCCACCTGCGCGAGCGCGACCGCCTCGGATGGCCCCGAAGGCGTCAGGCTCACGACGCGCACCGCGCCGGACGGCAACTCGCCGCCTCCCACACGCCTGATCAGATTACGAGCCTCCTTCGCACCCAGCTCGCCCTTGGCCCAGGCATATCCGGTCGCTGCCGACAGCGAGACCGCACACGCGAAGATGAAGAGCGCCGCGCGCTTAAGCAAGCTCGGATTTTTTCTCTGTGCTTTGACCAGTCGTTTTGAAGGGGCACGAGTGCGCCCCGTGAGACGGCTTGCGAGGCTTACGCTTGAGAGGATTGCTGACACCTTACACTTCTCTCTCTAATCATACTTCGACGGCGCGGCCAGATTCCTCGGAACGCGCGGACAACTCCGCCGCCAGCATGATGGCCGCCACCATGCTCGAATGCTCCGCCAACCCTTTGCCGGCGATGTCGAAGGCCGTGCCGTGATCGACCGACGTGCGTATGAAGGGCAGTCCGAGCGTGATGTTGACGGCTTCGCCGAAGGACAGGCACTTGACGGGAATCATCGCCTGATCGTGATAGCAGGCGATGACGGCATCGAACTCGCCGCGCGAGGCGCGCAGGAATACAGTGTCAGCCGAATATGGCCCACTAACATTCATGTCACCCACGCCGCGACATGCCTCGACCGCAGGCAGAATCTCCGAAGCCTCTTCGACTCCGAAGAGCCCGCCCTCCGCGCCGTGCGGATTGAGAGCAGCGACGGCCAGACGCGGGCGCTCTATGCCCCAACGCTTCAACTCGCGGTGGGCCAGGTTGATGACTTTCAACAGCCTGTCACGCTCGACGAGCCTGATCGCTTCGATCAGGGGAACGTGCGTCGATAACAGGACGATGCGCAGGTTCGAGGCGACAAACCCCATCGCGTACTCTTCCGTCCCGGTCAGGTGCGCGAGGAATTCCGTGTGGCCGGGGAAACTGTAGCCGCCCAGGAAAAGCGCGCGCTTATTGATGGGGGCTGTAGCGATGGCGTCGATGTTTCCGGCGGCGCATAAGCGAACGGCAGTCTCTATGTAGGCGGCGGCGGCCTTTCCCGCGATGCCCGATTCGATGCCGAGCGCGATATGCCCGCCGACGTTGTCCAGATGATAGATGACAGGGCCGCTCAGGCGCTCCGGCAGTTTCTCATCGAAGCGCACGATGTCGTAGCCGCATTGCAGGTCGAGCGTGCGCGCCGTGTGCGCCAGGAGTTGCGCGTCACCGATAATCAGAGGAGTACAGACGCGCTGCACCTCTGCTTCGGCGACGGCCTTGAGGACGACCTCCGGCCCAATGCCAGCCGGGTCGCCCATCGTAATGCCGACGCGCGGTAGTCGGCTGCGCCTGGTGCTGCGCGTAACCGGCGAGGAGTTGTGCGGCAACTCTGTCATGGCTTAATCATCTCATCCGACACCGAAGCGGATGAAACCCACTTCCACCCGGAGAACTCCCCGGCTGATGAAGCCAGGGGGCCGGGCTGGCCCCGAGCCACGCGGCTATTCTTCCTCGCGCTCGTCGGCCTTGTACATGTACTTGACGTTGTGCTTCAGGATGAGGAGGTTCGGAGCCGACTTGCGATTGACCTTGAGCGCGCCGCGATCATACCACTCGATCGTACCCTCTATCTCTTCGCCGTCCTGCAAGACGATGACCATCAGCGTGTGCGCGTCAATCTGTTTTTTGTAGTAGAAGATTTCCGCGTTCGTTTCGATCGGGGGAGGCACGCGCTTGCGCACCTGCACGGCTGCGGAAGACGCGGCAGCCGACGGTTGACTCGTTCGCGGCGACGCATGCGCGGCGCTATCGCCGCCGCCTCCACCAGCGGCGCGCGCCGCTCCTCCGTTCACGCGGTCGCGCGGCGGCACGGACTCGCGCCCTTTTGCTTTCACATCTGCCAGAGTTGTTCGGATTAATTTGCGGTTCACTGTGATCTCTTACCTCCACCAGTCAAGAAGGGATATGCATGGCTCATTTTACGTTTGAGACGCGATCGGCGGCACGAACGCATCCTTATCACGAAGCCATTTAAGCTCTCGCAGGCTGCGGCCATTCAAGGAGAGAAGCATTAATTACCCGTAATGGAAATCCTGCAAGGAATGGGCGACATGCTACACGAGTAAAAGGAAAAAGGCAAAAGGTAAAAGGCAAAAGTGAAGCAGGCTTGGACGCCTTTCACTTTTGCCTTTTACCTTTCGCCTTTTTCCTTCTTCAGTCCGCTTTCTTGCGGATGAAAGTCGGGACATCCAGATCATCCGTACGCGACGGATTAACGGTCGGGCGCGAGAGATCGTCGCCCGGCGTTCTGGTATAGCGCGGCTGCTGCGAAGGCAACTCCGCGTTCGCCCTGTTCTTGCCCGCGTCCGCAGACTCTTTATCAAAGCCCGTGGCGATGACCGTGATCTTCATCTCGTCGCGCAAGGATTCGTCAATCACCGCGCCGAAGATGATATTGGCATCCTCATCCGCCGCCTCGCGTATGATCGAAGAGGCTTCGTTGACTTCATACAAAGTCAGGTCTGGCCCGCCCGTGATATTGATGAGCACGCCCTTGGCTCCCTCTATCGTCGCTTCTTCCAGAAGCGGGCTCGATATGGCCTGTTGCGTGGCTTCCATCGCGCGATGCTCACCGCTGGCACGGCCCGCGCCCATCAGGGCGAGTCCCATCCCGGCCATGATCGCCTTCACGTCCGCGAAATCCAGGTTGATCAGCCCCGGCACGGTGATCAGATCGGAGATGCCCTGCACGGCCTGACGCAACACGTCATCGGCGACCTTGAAGGAGTCGGCCAGCGAGACGTTGCGCTCAACCGTATGAAGCAGCCTCTCGTTCGGAATAGTGATGACGGTATCGACGCATTCGCGCAGCTCCCTCAAGCCCAGCTCGGCCTGCTGCATCCTGCGCTTGCCCTCGAAGTGAAACGGCTTGGTGACGACGGCGACTGTCAGAGCGTTGAGTTCTGTGGCGAGCGAAGCGATGATGGGCGCTCCGCCCGTGCCCGTGCCGCCGCCGAGGCCCGTCGTGACAAAGACCATGTCAGCGCCTTCGAGCACTTCGATGATCTTCTCCGTGTCTTCGAGCGCGGCATCACGCCCGATGTTCGGGTCAGCGCCCGCACCCAGGCCCTTCGTCAGCCGCCCGCCGAGTTGAATCTTGATCGGCGCACGCGAACGCTTCAAGGCTTGCAAGTCAGTGTTAGCGACGAGGAATTCGATTCCCTCGATACCGGCCTCGATCATGCGATTGACAGCATTGCCGCCTCCGCCTCCGATGCCGATCACTTTGATCCGTGCGCCGGTAATTGGCGGATCATCATCAATGAAAATATTAATCCCGCTTCCCGGTTGGCGACCGTCCGGTGTCATAATGTTTAATGTCCTCTCTGTGAGGAGCCCTTCTCAAGCTCCGAACTCGTACGGCTGTTATCTTGGGCTGTTCGCGCCGGGGGCATCAATATATTGCGGACTACATCTTGTGCCGGCTGGCGCGGCAGCATACAACAACTTGTCAAAAAATACTACTGAAACGATTGCGAAATTTCGAGACGAAGTGCGTCAGGCGCGCCGTCGAGCCGCGACGCATTGCGCCGGAGCGCGATTCTGCCGTTTGCGCGCGCTGCGCGACGAGCGCAAGTCCTGCGGCGGCGGCCCACGCGGGGCTCTGAATATCTTCGATCAGACCGCCGAAGCGGTCTCTCTCAGGATAGCCGGGACGCACCGGCGCATCGAAAACCTGTTCGGCGATCTCACACATTCCGTCAAGGAGCGCGCCGCCGCCCGTCAGCACAATGCCACTGGAGAGTTGTCGCTCCCACCCGCTCTCCTTGATCTCGTCGGCGACGTGCATCAAGACCTCTTCGGCGCGCGGCTGAAGGATGTCGCAGAGAATCTGTCGCGAGAGTTGTCGCGGAGGGCGTCCGCCCACCGAAGGAACCTCGACCAACTCGCCGCGCTCCATATCGTTTAAGGAGGAGGACGAAGCGCAGCCGACCGTGCGCTTGATCTTCTCCGCTTCAGGGATAGGAGTACGCAGCCCGAAGGCTATGTCGTTTGTAAAGTGCGAGCCGCCGAGGGCGAAGACTGCCGTGTGCTGCACAGCGCCGCGCTGGTAGATCACCAGGCCCGTCGTCTCCGCGCCGATGTCAACGAGCGCCGCGCCGAACTCCTTATCGTCATCCGTCAGAGAGGCTTCGGCGGCGGCCAGTTGTTCGAGCACCATGTCGGCGACGACGAGCCCCGCGCGATTGACGGCGTTAATGGCGTTCTGGCGAGCCGTGACGGGACTAGTGACGATATGAACCTTGACGGCGAGGCGCGCGCCGATCATACCCACGGGGTCGTTGATGCCGTCCTGATCGTCAACGATGAACTCCTGCGGCAGGCGATCGACTATCTCGCGGCCCGCAGGGAGTTGGATGGCGCAGGCCGAATCAATCGCGCGCCGCACATCGTCCGGCGTAATCTCGCGGTCGCGGCCGGAGACGGCGACAATCGCCTGCCCGTTAAAGCCCATGATGTGTGAGCCAGCCAGATTGATGACGACCTCTTCCGTCTCCAGGCCGCTCATCCTTTCGGCATCCTCGACCGCGCGCTTGATGGCGTCCACTGCGGCTTCCGGGTTGACGATGACGCCTTTACGCAGGCCGCGCGCCTCCGCCTCGCCTATGCCGACGATGTCAACCAGGCCGCCGTCGCCCGCCTCGCCGACGATACACGTCACCTTGCTCGTCCCTATATCGAGGCCGACCGTATGTGACGCGCGTTTAGCCATAAAGCTCCTTTCTCAAATTTCCGATCACGGATTTGAAATCACAGATTTCAAATGCTTAACTTTCCGGCCCCCGGATTCCGGCGATAAACATCTCTCAAGCGATGCAGGCTGGAATCGCCATGCTTCGTCTCCGTCATCCGACGCGGCGCGGTCTGGTTTCGCTCTTCGCTCTGTTGGATTCCTTCTCCTTCTTATCGCGCGCTTTCTTACGCCGCTCCTCATCCTCTTTGCGCGCGTCACGCTCTCTTGATTCTCTACTACTACTACTGCTGCGGCCGGCAGACCTCTCTTCTCGCGGTTTGTCGGGCGCGGCAGGTTTGGCGGTCTCCTGCTCGGCTGTCGGGACGGGAGCCGAAGTTGCGCCGCCGCTGCAAGGCCCTGCTCCGGCGGCGTGGCCGACGATGATCTTTTTCGGCAAGACCTCAAGGTAGTTGATGAAGGGGCCGCAAGGCGTCTGTCGCTGCTCATCGAGTGCTCTCAGGGCACGACTGAGGCCGTCGCCCATCTTCTCAGCGCCGAGGCGAACTTCGATCTGCGAATCATCACCGGCCAATTGCGCACGCACATCACGCAGGTTATCCAAGTTGACCTCGCTGACGCGCTCGCTCAATCCGGCGGCCTCCCACTCGCGCAGAATCTCCTCATACTTTTGCATGCGCTCGCGATTCATTGCGCGCGCCACGCTCGTGCCCGTCTCGTCGAGTCCGCGTATGAAAAAGATCGGCATCTGATCTGTCGGCAACATCTGACCGAGCACGACCGCATCCGTATCGACCCAGACGAGCTTTCCGGCTGAAGTACGAACGACTGCGCGCGGCACGCGCTCCGTGACGCGCACGCGCAGCCCGTCGGGTAGTACGCGCGAGACGACGGCGCTGCGCACCCAGGGCACTCTCTGCAATTCCTCGCTGATCGCATTAAGGTCAGCGTCCCAGACGCCCGGCCCGGCGACGGCGCGTCGCACCACGGCCTTGATCTCGTCGGCGGATACGCGCGACGTGCTGTTGACCTCTATGTTGCGAGCCTGAAAGAAAGAGGCCGAGGCCGCCGCCCTGTAACCGGCGAAGATGAGCAAGCCTGTGATGATGGCGAGCAGAGCTTTGCCGATGTGTGGAAAGTATGCGAGCGCCTGGCGCAGACGGCCCCCGTCACGCGACCGCGAGGCGGACGCGCCACGCTCGCGCCGCGCCGGGCGCTGCACGATGGAGCCCCCGCCGGCTTTGCTGCCAGCCTGCGCGCTGCTGCGGCCTGCTGTCGCTCTAGGCGTGATGACCTGTTCTCTCAAGGCTTTTCTTCCCCTTCGAGGCGCTTCGGCTCTTCACCTTCAGGCTCGGCTTCGGCGCGCCACACTTCCACTTCGTACTCCAGTTCTATGCCGTGCTCGGCGCGGACGCGCTCCCTGATCTCTTCCGCGAGCGCAAGCGCGTCCGCAGCCTGCGCGTTCTCGCCCTCCGTGACGATGAAGTTGGCGTGGATGGGCGAGACCAGCGCGCCGCCGCGCCGCTCTCCCTTCATCCCCATCTCGTCGATGATCTTGCCCGTGCCGATGGGGCTGCCCGGAGGATTCTTGAAGAAGCAACCGGCGCTGCGCGAGCCGTGCGGTTGCGTCGCCATGCGTTTCGCCTTGGCCTCTTTCATGCGCGCGCCGATCTTCTCAGGGTCGTCCGGCACAAGCTTGAGCGTCGCGCCGAGCAGCAGCTCGCCTTCGCGGAAAGAGGTGTGACGATAATCCCACTTGACCTCGGAGCCCGGGACTTCGACCACGCTGCCTCCGCGTGCGACGCGGACGACTTCCGTGACCGTCCCTATCTCATGGCCGTAAGCGCCCGCGTTCATCCACAGAGCGCCGCCGACAGTGCCGGGGATACCGCCCAGGCCCTCTATGCCGGACAGGCCGCGTCGTCCGGCGTCAATGCACAGGCGCGGCAGAGAGTAGCCCGCGCTTACAGACACGCGCTCGCCATCGAAATGGGCTTCGCCTTTAAGCTCTTTGAGAGAGACGACCACGTAATGATGATCGTGGTCATCGGCAAGGATGTTGCTGCCTGAGCCCAGGGCGCGCCAGGCAACTTCGCTCTCATCCAGAGCGTGCACGACCCGCGCCGCCTGCTCCTCCGTCTCCGGCGAGATGACCCAGTCGATCGCGCCGCCGACGCGCAAGGAAGTCAACTCGGCGAAGCGTCGCCCGCGCTCTGCGCGCACTCCGAGCCGCGCCGCGATCTCTTCAATCGCACGGTCGCGCCGCTCGAAATTTAACGCTTCCTTCTTCAACTGTTTCTTTGCCCGGCTCATCAATGCCTTATGCTATCTCTAATCTCAAACTCCAAAAGAAGCCTGCCATCGACTGCTCGCGCTCAGGCCCCGCGCAGTAGCTCCAGAAGTTGTTCGCCCGCGCGATAGACCGGGCCCGCGCCGAGCGTGATGACCAGATCACCTGCGCGCACCTGCTGGCGAAGCGCCTCCGCCGCGCCGTCCAGCGCGCCGATGTAGTGCGCGTTCTTATGACCGTAGCGCTTGATCGCATCCGTCAACGCTTCGGCAGTGATGCCCTCGATCGGGTCTTCGCTCGCCGCGTAGATGTCCGCGACCAGAAGCACGTCGGCGTTATTGAAGGAGCGCGCGAACTCTTCCATCTGATCTTTGGTGCGGCTGAAGCGATGCGGCTGAAAGAGCACGACCATGCGGCGGCCGGATGAGCCGATCTTGGCGGCGGCGAGCGTCGCCTTGATCTCCGTCGGATGATGCCCGTAATCGTCCACGACCATGATGCCCGCTTCCTCGCCCTTGTTCTGAAACCTGCGCTCCGCGCCCGCGAACTCTCCGAGCCCGCTCGCGATCTGCTCGAACGGGACATCCAGCTCAAGCCCGACACAGATGGCCGCCAGCGAGTTGTAGACGTTATGAAGCCCCGGCACGCGCAAAGCGACCTCGCCAATAACTTCATTCCCGCGCGACACGGTGAAGGTCGAGCCGAATCCACCGTTAAAGCGAATGCCGTGCGCAGAGATGTCCGCCTGCGAGCTTAACCCGTAAGTCACCCTGCGCCTTTTGACGCGCGGGATGACGGCCTGCACGTGCGGGTCGTCAAGACAAAGTATCGCCGCCCCGTAGAACGGAATCTTGTTGACGAAATCCTCGAAGCTGTCGCGCACGTCCGTCATATCCTTGTAGTGATCCATATGCTCTCGATCAATGTTGGTGACGACGGCGATCGTCGGCGTCAGCATCAGAAACGAGCGATCGCTCTCGTCTGCCTCGACGACCATCAGATCACCTTTGCCGAGCCGCGCATTCGACCCGAACGCGTGCACCACACCGCCCACGACAAAGGTCGGGTCAAGCTCGGCGTGTCCGAGCACGGTCGCCACCATCGAAGTCGTCGTGGTCTTTCCGTGCGAGCCCGCGACCGCGATCGAATGAGGCTTGAGCCGCATCAACTCGGCCAGCATCTCTGCGCGCGGAATCACAGGAATCGAACGCTGACGGGCTTCAATGATCTCCGGGTTGTCGTCGCGCACGGCGGTCGAGCGAACCACGACATGCGCGTCTCCGACATTCCCAGCCCTGTGCCCTTCTTCAAACCCGATGCCCAGGGTGCGCAAACGATCGGTCACACTGGAGCTTTTCAAATCCGAGCCCGACACGTGAAAGCCCAGATTGCACAGCACCTCCGCGATACCGGACATGCCGATACCACCGATGCCGACAAAATGAACATGTTGAATACGACGAAACATATGCGATTGAGAATTCAGGACTCAGGACTCAGGATGCAGAATGAAGACTCGCGGCGCGCTTTTCATTCTGCATCCTGAGTCCTGTGTTCTGAATTCTGTTTTATCATCTTCTCCATCAAATCAACCGTCGACTGTGCAGCGTCGCCGCGTGCGAGGCGGCGGCTGGATTCTTCCATTCGTGTCAACTTTTCGGGCGCGGCGACGAGTCTTGTAATCTCCGCTGCGAGGCGCTCGCCCGTCAACTCCTGTTGCAGGATCATGCGGGCCGCGCCCGCCTCTTGCAGCGCCTCTGCGTTCTTGCGCTGGTGATCGTCTGCGGCGAAGGGGAACGGAATCATGATCGACGCTTTGCCCGCCGCGACCAGTTCGGCGCTCGTCGTCGCTCCGGCGCGGCAGATGATCAGGTCTGTCGCGGCAAACGAGGCAACCATATCATCTATGTAGCGCCGCACCTCCGCGCGCTCCGCCCACCCGGCATCCAGGTATCCCTTGCGCACGCGCTCGAAATCGGCCTCGCCCGTCTGGTGCGTGATGAAAAGAGCATCGCGCTGGGCCCGCAAGGAATCGAGCGCCGCGACCATCGCTTCGTTGATCGCGCGTGCGCCCTGCGAGCCGCCGAAGACGAGCACGGAAAACCGTGTCGCATCTCTCGGCTTGGCAGGAATGTCAAAGAACTCTCGCCTGACGGGATTGCCCGTCACCACACCCTTGCCGCGAAAGTATGGAAGCGCGGCTTCAAACGAGACGGTTGCGCGATCGACGAAGCGCGCCAGCACTCGATTAGTCCAACCCGGCAGCGCGTTCGATTCCATGACGAGCGTCGGCACGCGCATCAAAGCCGCCGTCAACAGCACCGGCCCGGAAACGTAACCGCCCGCGCCGACGACTATGTCCGGCCGAAACTCGCGGATAACACGCCGCGCCGCGACAAAGCTCTTCGGCAGGAGCAGGAGCCCGCGCAAACGTGCCGCGAGACTTACGTTCTTCAGCCCGGCGCTTTCAATGAGCGATAGATCAAACCCTGCCTTCGGCACGAGCCGCCCTTCGAGCCCGCGTTCGGTTCCGACGAACCTCACTGCGGAATCCGCATCGCGGCGCATCACCTCTTTCGCCACAGCGATGCCCGGATAGATGTGCCCGCCCGTTCCTCCGGCTGCAATCAGCACGCGCATCCGCATTCAGCTCCGCGCCCCGGGCTTCAACGCCACCGCCGAAGACCTCGGCGCAGGCGTCGCCAAGGTAAGGCGCGGGCTCTCCGCCTGCTCAACGCCCGTCAGCACGCCCACGCTATTCGAGCCCGCGTACTGCGAGATATTGAGCAGTATGCCGACGCCTATCAGCGTGGGCACGAGCGACGACCCGCCGTAAGAGATGAACGGCAGCGGAATCCCTTTAGTCGGCACGAGCGAGAGCACAACGCTGATGTTAAAGAGCGCCTGCGTGACGATTGCTGCCACGATTCCCAGACCGAGCAGCATCCCGAACCTGTCGGGCGCAAGCAGCGACGCGCGCAACCCGCGCCACAGAAATATTCCAAAGACAACGACGACCATCAACGCGCCGAACAATCCCAACTCTTCGCCGACCACCGCGAAGATAAAGTCAGAATGCGCGAAGGGTAAAAAGAACATCTTCTGCTTGCCCTGCGCGAACCCGAGACCGTTAATGCCGCCCGAGCCGATGGCGATCAGCGATTGCACGACCTGAAAACCTTTGTCCTGCGGGTCTGCCCAGGGGTTGAGGAAAGTGATCATTCGCTGCAAACGCCACGGCACAAAGATCAGCAACCCGACCAGCCCCAGGAGCGCGGGCGCAGCCGCCATCCCCAGGTGCAACAGTCTTGTGCCCGCCGTGTAAGAGATCACGACGCACACGACCATCAACATCATCGCCGTCCCCAAGTCCGGCTCCGCCACGACCAGCACCGCGAGCACGCCCGTCACGGCCATCGAAGGCACGAACGTTCTTAAGAAAGCTCCCTCCTCGCCCGCACGCTTCTCGAAAAAGTATGCGAGGAAGAGCGTCAGCGCGAGCTTTGAGACTTCCGAGGGCTGAATGGAGAACCCAGCGAACTTGATCCAACGATGCGCGCCGTTAATGCGCGGGAAAGCAAAGACGGCCAGGAGCATCAGGGCCGTGACGGAAAGCAGCCCGTAGATAATCCAGCGATTGCGCAAGCGCTGGTAATCGAAATGCATCGCGCCCAGCATCGCAACGAAGCCGATAAACGTCCACATCGCCTGCTTTTTGACGTAGTAAAACTGGCTGCCGTTCTCCTGCGCGGCCATCAGCGCCGATGCGCTGTAGACCATGACGATACCGAACAGCGCCAGCCCCGCCGTCGCCGCGAACAACCATTTATCAGCCTGTAACTTTCGAGCCATAAGAAACGAGTGACGAGTGATGAGTGACAAGTGACGAGCCTGGAGCAGTGCTCTGGTTAAGAGCAAAGCTCTTAACCAGAGCACTGCTCTTAGCCTGTCGCCTGTGAACTCTGGCTTAGTGCGCTCTCCTTCAATTCCCTGACCGCCTGCTTAAAGACTTCGCCGCGATGCTCGAAGCTTTTGAACATATCGAAGCTGGCGCACGCGGGGGCGAGCAGTACCGTGTCGCCTTCGTGTGCGGCGGCGTAAGCGCGAGAAACCGCGTCTTGCATATCGACGGCGCGTTCGCTCTCCGTCACGCCTCGCAGCTCATCTTCAATCGTCGCGGCATCCTCGCCGATCAGGATGAGCCTGCGCGCTTTCTCTTTAAGGAGCGGCGCGAGCGGCGCATACGGCGCTTGCTTGCCGCGCCCGCCGAGGATGACGACGATCTTGCCCGGCTCATCCGTGAACGCTTCAAGCGCCTTCAACGTCGCGTCCACGCTCGTCGCCTTCGAGTCGTTGTAGAAGCGCACACCATTGATCTGCGCGACGCGCTCAAGGCGATGCTCGACGGGGCGAAAGCGCCTGACGGTCTCGCGCATCGAATCGGGAGCGGCGCCGCACGCCAGCCCGGCGGCGAGAGCGGCCAGCACATTCTCAACATTATGCAGACCGCGCAGCTCTATCTCGTCGCGGGTGATGAGCACGCGCTCGCCCTCCCTGGTGCGCGAGACAAGCTCGCGCCCGCCGCGCAAATACAAACCCTCTTCAAGCTCGCGCCGGACGCTGAAGAGCGTCGTGTGCGCGCGCAGCCCCCGGGCCCATGACGAGACGATCTCGTCGTCCGCATTCAGGATAGCGATGTCGCCCGGCTCCTGGTTGCGAAAGATGCGATGCTTGGCCGCCGCGTAATCCGTCAGGCTCTCGTAACGATCCATGTGATTCGGCGTCACGTTGAGGACGAGCGCGACCTGCGGGTGAAAGTCCACGATCGTCTCAAGCTGAAAGCTCGAAACTTCGGCGACCGTCCAACCGTCGTCGCGCGAAGCGTCAACCATCGAGATGAGCGGCGTGCCGATGTTGCCGCCCACCTGAACGGGAAAGCCAGCGTCCTTCAAAATCTCGCCGATCAGAGTCGTCGTGGTCGTCTTACCGTTCGTGCCCGTGATGGCGACCACGCGCCCGCGCAAGTAGCGCGCGGCCAGCTCGACTTCTCCGATCACTTCGGCTCCGGCGCGATCGGCGTAGCGTGCCGGAATGATCTTCGTCGGCACGCCCGGACTCAGCACGACCAGCTCAACCTGATCGAGCAGCCACATCGGCACGTCGCCCGGCAGACAACCGACTCCCAACTCATTGAGCGCGAGCGCTTCTTCCGGCCATTCTTCCAACGGCTTGCGATCATTGAGCGCAACCGTCGCGCCGCGCACGGCGAGAAAACGCGCACAGGCCACGCCGCTGCGCGCCGCGCCGATGACCAGAACTTTTTTACCTTGAACTTCCAAAAGCATCCCCGGTCAGCACCGCCAAAGGTCTCGGGCGGGTTCTATCGTGACTTGAGACCCGCCCGAGACCTTTGGCGGTACTGACAACAGCTTTCATCGCAGCTTCAAAGTCGAAAGGCTCAGCAGCGCGAAGAGGATGGCGAGTATCAGGAATCGAAACACGACTTTTGATTCACGCCAGCCCTGCAACTCGAAATGATGATGCAGCGGCGACATCTTGAAGATGCGCCGCCCGGTCATCTTGAAAGAGGCGACCTGTATCATCACCGACAACGCTTCGATGACGAACACGCCGCCGACCATCAGCAACACAAACTCCTGTTTCGTCAGCACGCCGATAGTCCCTATCGCCCCGCCGATGGCGAGGCTTCCGACATCTCCCATAAAAACTTCGGCGGGCGGCGCGTTGTACCAGAGAAACCCCAAAGAAGCTCCGGCCAGCGCACCGCAGAAGACCGTCAGCTCTCCAACCTCCGGGTTATGCGTCAGGCCGAGGTAGCCAGCGAACCGCAGGTCGCCGATCACATAGGTGAGCCCGGTCAGCGCCGTCATCGCGATAAAGGTCACGCTGATCGCCAGCCCGTCGAGGCCGTCCGTCAGGTTGACGGCGTTTGACGAGCCGAGCAGCACGAAGACTATAAAGACCAGATAGAGCCAGGGCCCTATGTAGCTGACGCCCGACGGTTCCGACGTGAGCTTGAAGAACGGGATGTTGACGTTCCAGGCATACTTTCCAGAGAAGTAGAGCGCGGCCCAGACGGCCAGAGAGATGCCGAGCTGCGCGGCGAGCTTCTGTTTGCCCGTCAGCCCGAGGCTGCGCTGCTTCGCCATCTTGGCGTAGTCATCGAAAAAGCCTATGGATGCAAAGAGCGCGGTCGCGATCATCACGATCCAGACGTAGAGGCTCGAAAGCCTGGCCCAGAGCAGGGTCGAGATGATGACGGAAGCGATGATCAGCACGCCGCCCATCGTCGGCGTCCCGCGCTTGGCCATGTGTGCCTGCGGGCCTTCCTCGCGAATCTGCTGGCCAACATTCCAGTTGCGCAGCGCCTGTATGACCTTGCCGCCGAAGACGAGCGAGATCAACAGCGCCGTGATCGAAGCGTAGGCCGTGCGAAACGTCACGTACTGAAAAACATTGAGCGCTTTGACGAGATAAGACTCACCGTCCTTGAGACGGTTGTAGAGCAGCTCGTAGAAGATGAAATAGATCATGCCTTCAGCGCTATTCCATTTTGGATTTTAGATTTTGGATTTTGGATTAACGCTTCATCAGCTTGAATTTTGGATTCGTGCTTTTAAGTTCCGTAGCACGCCCATCCGAGATCCAAAATCTAAAATCCAAAATGGTTTAATTTTCCCGCTCATCTCCGCCGACCAATGGAAAATCATCACGCAGCGCAGAGACGATCTTGTCTGTTCTCACGCCGCGCGACCCCTTGACCAGAACCAGATCGCCCTCTCGCAACTCAGTTGAGAGAGCACTGGCCGCTTCATCCGCCGACTCGAAAAACCTCGTCGCATCCTCGCTCATTCCGGCTTCGCGCGCGCCCGCGACGATCTCGCGCCCCATCTCACGCACGCCCCACACCATGTCAATCTTCAAGGCAGCCATCTCGCGCCCCACTTCCCTGTGCAGCGACGCGCTCTCGGGCCCAAGCTCAAGCATCTCGCCTGCAACCACTATGCGGCGTCGCGCCTCTGTGCCCGCCTCCGCGATGGTTCTGACCATCTGCGAGAGCGAGCGCGGGTTGGAGTTATAAGAGTCGTCCACCACGGTAAACCCTGCGGCGAAATCCAGCACTTCGCCGCGCATGTGCGGCGCAACGACGCTGCGAAGCGCGCGGGCTATCTCTTCCGCGCCGATCTCGAAACAGGTCGCGACCGCAGAAGCCGCCAGAGCGTTCATCAGATTATGGCGTCCCGGCATAGGCAACATGGCTTCCGCCTCACCTAGCGGCGTGCTCAGAAGAAAGCGGCTCCGGCCCAGCTTCGTCGTCTCGATTGAGCGCGCCATCACGTCCGCGCTTCTTTCAATTCCGAAAGTGAGCGTGCGCCCCTCGTGCAGAGAGCGCATCGCCATCACGCGCTCGTCGTCGGCGTTGAGTACGGCCACGCCGCCGGGCTTGAGCCCTTCGATCAATTCCGCCTTCGCTTTGGCGATGGCCTCGATCGTGCCCAGGTACTCAAGATGAACGGGCGCGACGAGCAGTTCGACACCTATGTCCGGCGGCGTAATGCGGCACAGGCGCGCAATCTCGTTTGTCGGCGAAGACATTCCCATCTCAAGCACGGCCACATCGTACTGATCCGGGCGACGACCTTCCGTCACCATTTGCAGGACGGAGAGCGGCAGTCCCAGACCATTATTATAGTTGCGCTCGCTCTTGAGCACCCGCCGACCGGCTGCGCCCAGCAGGTGAGCGACGAGGTCTTTGGTCGTCGTCTTACCCGCGCTGCCCGTGATCGCCACGACCGGCTGGGCCCATGCTTCGTAGACCCTGCGCGCGAGCGTCTGCAAAGCCGCTATGCAATCGTCTACGGCGAGCAGCCTTGGCCGCAAACTCTCTAAAAGAGCATCACTACGGACGCGCTCGCTGCGCGCCACGGCGGCGACTGCGCCGCGCTCGAACGCTTCCGGGATAAAGTGGTGCGCGTCTGCAAACGTGCCGTTGAAACCCGCGCGCTCGTAATCCTCCTGCGAGAGGGCGAAGAACAGCTCGCCCGCCGATATTGCACGCGAGTCGATCGAAAAGTCCTTGATCTCCTTATCAAGCAACTCGGCGCTGAGGCCCTCAGTCCCCGCGCCCATTAAGTTCGCCGCAGTCCTGATATTCACGCTCTGACGGTCTCTTCCTCCGTACTGAATCTTGCGCGTGGCGGCGGGCGGCGGTCAACCTCCGGCCGCGCCCCGTCCTCTATCCAATTTACAGGCGACGGCACAGCATGGGAAATCGTCTCAGCTTCTACGCCCGGGCGCGGGCCATCGATCGATCGCATCAGAGGAGCGCCCGCCGACGCTTCCGGCTCGGTAGCGTCGTAGCTCGCTGCGGCCCTCTGCATCGCGCGCGTACGTCGCAAGCGCCTGCGGCACGCCTCGATTCTTCCCTCCATATCCATTTTGGATTTTAGATTTTGGATTTCGGATTCACTCCTCATCATCTGAGAATCTTCAAATCCACCTTTCAAGTCGCGCAAGGCGCACAAATCCAAAATCTAAAACCCGAAATCAATACGGACGACCTGGCCGGACGAGACCTCTGCGCCCGCCGCAGGATTCTGCCCGACGGCGCGGCCCTCGCCGCGCGCTTCCAATTGCAGGCCCAGTTGCGCGCAGATGCGCGCCGCATCGCGCACGCTGCGCCCGCGCAAATCCGGCATCAATACCGCGCGGCTCGTAGAGGCCGCGTAGATCACTTCTGTCATCCCCGTGCGCGCATCTACGGCGGCGACCTGCGGTAGAGTCGCGCTGCGCAACGCGTTCTCACGCTCGATCTCTTCGCGCACCTGCGCCAACGCAGCACTTGCGCGCCCGCTCTGCGCGATCAGGTCATTGCCCGGAGCGATTTTCAAGTCCGTATCGGGCGCAATGCTCAGGGCGGGCAACACCTGCTCGGCGATCTCGCGAAAGACGGGCGCGGCCACATCGCCGCCATGATAAGCGCCGACGGGTTCGTCTATCACGACGATGATGACAACCGCCGGATTTTCCACGGGCGCGAACCCGACGAAGGAACCGATGAACTTGGTCTTGGAATAAGCCTTCGTCGCCGGGTCGATCTTCTGCGCCGTGCCGGTCTTGCCCGCCGCCGTGTAACCGTTGAGCTTCGCCTGCTTGGCAGTGCCGTTCAAGGTCACGCCTTCGAGCATGCCGCGCAAAGTGCGCGCCGTCTCAGTGCTGACGACGCGATGCTGTTCCGGGTTCGCCTGAAAGACCAGAGCGCCGTCCGCGTCGCGTATCTCTCGCACCAGGTGCGGCTGAATCCTGATGCCGTCGTTGGCGAGCGTGCCGAAGGCCGCAGCCATCTGCAAGGGCGTCACGCCGACCTCCTGGCCGATGGCGAGCGAGCCCATCGAAGAGGGCTGCCAGCGCTCGACGGCGCGCAGCAGTCCGGCTGTCTCTCCCGGCAACTCTACTCCCGTGCGCGAGCCGAAGCCGAAGCGCTTCATCAAATCGTACATCGCATCGTCGCCGACCCGTAGGCCGAGCTTGATCGCCGCGACGTTGGAGGACTTCGCCAGCGCCTCGGCGATCGTCAGCGACCCGAACGCTTTATGATCGTGGACGACACGGCCCGCAACCGTGATCGCACCCATCTGGCAATCGATGTGATCTTCCGGCTTGACCAGGCCCTTTTCGATGGCCGCCGAGTAGGCGACGATCTTGAAGGTGGAACCGGGCTCGTAAATATTTTGCAGCGCCTGGTTGGCGCGCGCCTCCGCAGGCGCGCTGCGAGCGTCGTTCGGGTCAAAGGTCGGCGCGTTCGCCAGCGCCAGTATCTCTCCCGTATGCGGGTCGAGCACGATGGCCGTGCCGGACTTGGCGTGCGCTCTCTCGACGGCTCCGATGAGCGCCTGCTCCGTTCTGTACTGTATGACCTGATCGACGGTGAGGACGACCGCCTGACCCGGACGCGCGCCCGTCTCAAAGCTTGAGTAAGCGTGGCGATGCGCGTCCGTCTCTAAAAAGACGCGGCCCGCTTCGCCGCGCACGCGCTCGTCGTAAACCTGCTCGATACCGGCGAGGCCCACTTCATCCAGCCCGACGAAGCCCAGCACATGCGCCGCAAGCTGGCCGTTCGGATAACTTCGCTTCGGCTCTTTGAGCGAGTAGACGCCCGCCAGATTGAGCGCGCTGATCCTCTCAGCCTGCTCGTGCTCCAGCTTGCGCGCCACCCACACGAACTTTCGATTCCCTTCCTTCGCTTCACGAAGACGCGCACCGAGCGTCTTCGCGTCCGCGCCGACGAGCGGAGCCAGCCGCGCGCTCAACCCCACGGGGTCGCTGACCTCATAGGGAACGACGAAGAAGGATTCCGTATCGACGCTGCGCGCCAGTTCCTTTCCTTCACGATCGAGGACGAGCCCACGGAAAGGGCTCGTCTGGATGGAATCCTGCTGCTGCATGCGCGCGCGCTCACGCAGCCAGTCGTGTTGCGCCGTTTGCAGATAGACGATGCGCACGGCGATGGCGAGCATCCAGAAGACGAGCACGGAAGCGATGACTAACACGCGGCGGCGCGAGGTATCGGGACGGGCTTTGGATGAAGCGGCGGAACGCGGGCGCATCTTTTATGATCTATCTTCTCTTCGGTCGGATTCATGCGCGTGGGGGAACTCTGGCCGTCTCGCGCATGAGGGGAACGTATAAGCAAAGCGTCGGCGAGGGGGGAGAGTGCCGAACTATCGAAGCCGGACGAGCGCGCGCGCCGCCAGTAGCGCGAGCACCTGCGGACGCCGTCAACGAGGCAGCGATGCCGATGGGTTGACGAAGGCCGGGGCCGTCGGCGCAACGCTTGTCGCCGGAGAACTGCTCCGGGCCAGGCCGATCTGTCCCGGCTGTGCCTGCTGCATGCCCAGCTGTTGCGCCGCCCGTTCGAGACGCGCCGGAGCCGTCGCCTGTTCGCGCGCCAGGACGAGCCTGCGCTGTTCCTCTAAAAGCCGCGCGCGCTCCTGTCGCAACTCTTCCGTCCGGTAGCCGTAGCGCACGGCGGAGAAATGCTGCCCGGCGGCGTAGACGAAACCGCACGTCAGCGTAAACCCACACAGCAGCAGCAACCCCAGACGCAAGAGCGCAGCCCGATCACGCTCTCGATGAACAGTATGGTTTGGTTGATTGAGCGGCAATCTTCTCATGACAGTCACAGCCTTAGAACAGTTGCGGACGACTCCGGTCGGAAGCAAGGCTCCCGTCAGCGTTCTTCAATTCTCAATACTTCAGTGCCCGGGTTCGAGCTTGCGAGCCGCACGCAGCTTGGCGCTGCGCGCGCGTGGATTCTCTTCCGTTTCCAAATGGCCCGGCACGACGGGACGACGTGTCAGGATTTCAACCGCGCGGCGCGCTCCGCACGAACAGACGGGCGAGCGCGGTGGGCACTCGCATTGCCCCGCGAGACGGCGCAAAGTCCTCTTGATGATGCGATCCTCCAGCGAGTGAAAGCTGATCGCAACAAAGCGTCCTTCCGTCTGCAAAAGATCGACCGACGTTTCGACGAATTCGCCGAGGCCCTCAAGCTCGCGGTTGACGGCGATACGCAAAGCCTGAAAAGTGCGCGTCGCCGGATGAATATGATCGGCGCGGCCTCTTGGGCCCACGGCGCGTGCGACCAACTCTGCCAGCTCCGTCGTCCGGCTGATGGGTCGCCCCTGTTCCCGCCTTTCGACGATCCACCTGGCTATTCGGCGCGAGCGGCGCTCTTCGCCATACTCAAAGATCAGACGCGCGATCTCTTCTTCGGGCAGGCGCGCAAGCAACTCTGCCGCCGTCTCTTCGTCGCCCTGCGCATCCATGCGCATGTCCAGAGGCGCATCATGCCGGAAGCTGAAGCCCCTCTCGGGCGCGTCAAACTGAAGCGAGGAGACGCCCAGGTCTACGAGCACGCCGCTGAGGTGCTGCTCAGCAGCAGCCTCTTCGACGACCCGCGCGATGTCACGGTAGTCTGCATGCACGCCGCGAAAGCGTGAGCCGAATCGCGCGAGGCGCTCGGTGGCACTCAGGAGCGCCTCGCGGTCGCGGTCTATGCCGATCACACGCGCGTCGGCGGACGCTTCGAGAATCGCCTCGCTGTGGCCCCCCAGCCCGAGCGTGCCGTCCACAAAGAGACCGCCCCGCCCGGCATCCAGCAATTCAATCGTTTCTCGAAGCAACACGGGGCGATGGGGCGCGCCCATGCCCCCCATGAGCGCAGCCATCACCACCGCCCCGTGATCTCAAACAACAGTGACAAGTTAAGGGTAACGAGTGACGAGATTAAAGACAGATGAGAAGTGTTTGGTTTTAGCTCGTCACTCGTCACTTGTCACTCATCACTGCTTTTCAAATTCCGAGCCTGGCGATCGCCGCCTCGTCCTCTTCCGTATAAGGGTCGGACAGGAGGCGCTGCTGGAATCGCTCCAGCTCCCAGACCTCTATATATGTCAAGTAGCCCAGGACGGCGACATCGCCGACGACTCCGGCGCTCTTGCGCAACAGCGGGTGAATGAGCACGCGGCCCTGACTGTCCAACTCCGACTGCTGGCCGTAATAGTTAGTCCGGTCAAGGAACTTGCGGCGCGCCGGATCCATAGAGGGCAGCAGCGCCAGACGCTGCTCGATTGATTCCCATTCGGGCAAAGGGTATATTCTGACGCTTTCGCCCGTCAGGCTCGTCACATACAGCCCCGTCCCGTGCTTTTCTTCAACCAGCCGCCGGAACGGTGTCGGCACTTTCAATCGCCCCTTCGGGTCTATCCGCGCTGTGTAATTTCCTCTTAACATAGAGCTTCGGCGGATGGGGCGAGACCAGGGGTGCTTAAAACTTCGAGTAAAACTTTAATGATCGGGGACAAGCTGCTCATAAAAGCCCACTTCCGACCACTTTTTTCCACCCGGGGCGAATAGTACGCCCGTCTGCTGGGGCTGTCAAGAGTAAAAAACAGTATCAAACACATAATTCTTAAGCACGATATGGTGTACTGCTTTGCGGGCGCGACTTTAAAGTGTGGATTTTCTTCCAAAATCCGGGAGACATCACCTTGCTCGCAGGGGGCCGTCCGTAGCCAAGCGGGGGAGCATCATGTATAGTTTGCCGCGACGTTTCTTAATCAAATCTTCGGGCAGGCTTCGGAGCAGACTGAAACCCTCATGGGCTTAGGCGGACTACTCCTTTTCGGCGCTTTGGCGGCGCTGGCTAACCTCTTCGGCGGGCTGTTGCTCGCCTCCTCCGACAGGCATCGTTCGGACGACCGTTTTCTCAAATACTTAGTGGCCCTGGGCGCTGGTTTTATGCTGGCGGCGATTTTCATTGAAATTCTGCCGGAAACGGTCAGTATCTGGACGGAGGGACGGAGGGGCGAAGGGGCTGCGGATGCCGTCCTGGGCGCGATGACGCTGCTGCTGGCGGGTTATCTGCTGATACAGCTTTTCGAGCACACCATCGCGCCGCACTTTCATTTCGGCGCGGAGACGCACCCGGAATCCGTCCTGCGTCCGTCGGCGGCCTACACGGCCATCGGCGGGCTCCTGATTCACACATTCTTCGATGGTGTCTCGATTGCGGCGGCATTCCTCGTCAACTTCAAAACGGGCCTGCTGGTCTTTATCGCCATACTCCTGCACAAAGTCCCGGAAGGATTCACGGTCGCTTCGATCATGCTCGCTTCGGGGCGTTCGTCGCGCAAGGCTGCGATTGCCACGCTGGCCATCGGGGCGGCGACCTTTGCCGGGGTGATGAGCGTGGCGCTTTTGAGGACTAGAATCGAATCGGCTGTCGCTTACGCCCTGCCCTTCTCGGCGGGCGTCACGCTCTATGTCGCGGCCAGCGACCTGATCCCAGAAGTAAATCACAAGGAGGAGAAGAACCCGACCGTCTCCATCGTAGTCTTCGGAGGCGTCGCCCTCTTTTACCTTTTGCATCGCCTGATCGAAGGCTGAAGGCTGAAGCGGCTGGCTTGTAAGCACGCGCCTGTGTTGTTTGGAAGTCTGCGGCAGGTTGGATTGACGACCGGCAGTTGGTATGATTAGAGCATTGACCCGACCAAATCATACATTCGCCCTTCTTTCGGCTCTTCTCGGGCTGGCCTGTCTGCTTTCGTGGGCCGCGCCCTCGTGTGCGGCGCAGGCTATGCAGTCGCCTATCCCTCAGCCCAGCCCGCTCACACCCGTCGTCGATTACGCCAACGTTCTGGACGCTGCGACGAAGAAGCGGCTGGAAAATATTCTTAAGAATTTGAGCGAGAATCCGACGGCCAATGTGGAGATGGCCGTCGTGACGGTGAATACGACGGGCGGGCAGGACATCTTTGACTATTCGCTGGCCGTGATGCGCGGCTGGGGCATAGGCTCTGAGAAAACGCAGAAGGGCGGAATCCTGCTGCTCGTCGCCGTGCAGGATCGCAAGTATCACACGCAGATCAGCAGACACCTGGAAGGCGACATACCCGATAGCGTGGCCGGAGAGATTCAACGCACCTATCTGGTTCCGGCGTTTCGCGCGGGCGATTACAACAAGGGCATCGCGGACACCGTACAGGCATTCGTCGCAACCCTTGCGGAGAAGCGCGGCTTTAGCATCGAAGGCATAGATCAACGCTATGCTTATCAGGCTCCCCGGCGCTCAGGCGGAAATACAAGAGGGGGAGGGTCAAGCTGTATGACGTTTTTTATCATTCTCATCGTCATCATCGTTTTGTTGGCCAGTCGTGGCGGTCGTGGCGGTGGCGGCGGGTGTTTGAACCTGCTGCTGCTCGGCTCTCTTTTGAATAGCGGAAGCCGTGGGTCGAGCGGTTGGAGCAGTGGCGGCTTCGGAGGTGGAAGCGGCTGGGGCGGCGGAGGCGGTGGCAGTGACTGGGGCGGGTTCAGCGGCGGCGGCGGTGACGCTGGCGGCGGCGGCGCAGGCGGCAGTTGGTAAGCGGAAGAGAGGTCAAAGAAGATGGCTCATCAGGTCAGCGCGGAGACGTTCAAACATCTGATTGACGATTTACGCTCGACGCACGGCGACAATCTGGCGTCCGTAGTTCTCTACGGCTCGGCGGCGGCGGGCGATACCGTGCGCGCGCGCTCTGATTACAACCTGCTCATCGCGCTCAATCGCATCACGCCCGAAGACCTGCGCTTGTCGCAAGCGCCGATACGCGAATGGCAGCGACTTGGCAACCCCTTGCCGGTCTATTTCACCATCGGCGAATTAAACAACGCCGCCGACGTGTTTCCGATCGAGTTCCGGCAGATGGAGCGCGCGCGCAAGGTGCTCTATGGCCGCGACCCCTTCGAGTTCGTAGAGCTTTCGGATGCGAACCTGCGACATCAGACCGAGTACGAGTTGCGCAGCAAGCTGATTCAGTTGCGCCGCCTCTACATTCCCGCTTCCGTCTCGACCGATAGGCTGGCGGCTTTGCTGAAGGACAGTCTGGCGAGCTTCGCCGCGCTGTTTCGCGCCGTCCTGATGTTGAAGGGTGCGGAGCCGCCCGTCAGTAAGCAGGAGACTGTGCGCGCGCTCGTTCGCCTGCTCGGTCTGGACGGCGAGCCCTTCGAGCGTATCTTCCAGCTGCGCGAGACGGGCACAGCGCCTTTGACCGACACGGAAGCGAACGATCTCTTCGCGGCTTACCTGGCGCAGATCGAACGCGTGATTGATGTCGTCGATCAGTTATAAGCAAAGGCGAGCGTAAATTGTGCTTGGACGCTCTCAAAAGGTCATCGCCATTTGCCCCATCGATGAATTAAGAAGGGTTTACGAATAAGGAGAATTGAAGATGAATAAAAGAAGAATGTTGTTATTGGCCCTCGCACTTTTCGTCTCTGTTACGGCAAGCGGATGCGGCTATAACACGCTTCAAAGTAAGCAGCAGAACGTCAAGGCGAAGTGGTCTGGTGTGGAGAGCCAGCTTCAGCGTCGCGCAGACCTGATCCCGAACCTCGTCGCCGCAGCGCAATCGGCGGGCGTGCAGGAGCAGGAGGTCTTCGGACAAATCGCCGAGGCACGCTCGCGGCTGCTGAACGCGACCAGCGCTCAGGCGCAGGGCGAGAGCGGTGATAAGACGCCCGAACAGAAGCAGGCCGTCATCGACGCCAACAACAGTTTCGGCGGAACCATTGGTCGCCTGCTGTCCTTGCAGGAGAATTATCCCGTGCTGCAATCGAACCAGAATTTTTTGAAGTTGCAGGATGAGCTGACGGGGACGGAGAACCGTATTGCGACCTCTCGCGGCGACTACAATAATGCTGTGCAGGACTACAACACGACGCGCGGCAGTTTCCCGACCGTCATCGCGGCAAAGATTTACGGCTTCAAAGAGGAGCCCTACTTCAAGGCCGAAGAGAGCGCACGCCAGGCTCCCAGATTCGACCCCAACACCCTACGCAGGAATCAGGCCAACACCAGCAACACCGCCACACGATAATAAGGCAGTGACAGAGTGACGCGTGGCAAGTGACGAGTTAAAAGCAATCGCTCTTACTCGTCACTTGCCACGCGTCACTCTGTCACTGCTTTTCAGAATCCGCGTGAGCTGCACATGGCGCAGTGATCGCAGGGTTTGCCGCCGGGTTCAAGGTTGCAGGTCTTGTCGCGCTCAAAATAATCGACCAGTTCTGAGACGGCGGCCTCTTCGACGCCGAAGCGTTCCTGGCTGGGGTGCGTCGCCGGAACGTACATGCCGCTCAGCCAAGGCGAGCGAATGGTGGGAGTCTGCGCGCCAGTGGAATAAGCGCTCTCCTGCTCAAGTCTGTCCTCGTGTCTGCTTTGACGCGTCGCGCTTCGGGCTTCATCGCTTGCCGCTCTCTCTTCGCGCGTGAGATGCGATTCGATGTGCGCGAGCTTTTGCTGTAGCTCGCGAAGGCTCGCGCGCATGGAGGCCAACTCTTCGCCGACCTCGCCGCCGTCAGTCACGGGCGGCGAAGGATTAGCATCGCTTTTGTCCTGCGAGATGCGGCGCGCGATGCGTTCGGCGAGCAGACGTGCCTGATCTTCCGGGCTACTACTCATCGCGCTTCCTCCTTCGGCTCATCTTTATGTAAATCAACGTAATCCACCACGCCTACGATTGCCGAATCAATGGCCGCCCCGGCCTCGCCGGTCGCCGCCGTCGACGCGCCCCATCCCTCCTGCACGATCAAGACCGTATCGCCGACGCCCGAATCCACAGAGTCTAAAGCCAGCAGGGTGAGCCCGGTCGTCTCGCCTTCGGGCGTGATCTGCTGGCAGAGCATGACGCGCGCCGTCGCGTAGCGCGGATTCTTCTGTGTCGCAACGATGTTCCCGACGACACGCGCGAGAATCATCCGTGGCTTCCCCCGTTCGAGACGTGCGCCTCCGAATCTATGATGCCGATGATGGTACAGTCCGTCGGCGTGTCCTCGCGCTTGAACGGGAAGCTGGCCTCTTTGCCGCGACACCAGAAGACCAGTTCGCCCGTGCCAGCGCCGATCGCATCGAGCGCGACCATAGGCTTGCCCTGCGGTTTGAGATAAGCGTCGAGCGACTGTATGACGAGCAGCTTGCGCCCCTCAAGCGAATCGTTCTTGACGGTGGCGACGACTGTTCCGATGACGCGAGCAAGCTGCATATTGGTAATTCAAGTCAGCACCGCAGACGGTACTGACCTGAGTTGGCTAATCATCCACGACATCGACGGTATCTATGACGCCGACGATGGCCGCGTCGATGGGCGTGTCCTTCATGCCCTGCGCGAGGCGTGCGCTTGAGCCCGAGACGACGAGCACGCGTTCGTGAAAGCCCGCGCCGACCGTATCGACGGCGACGACGTAACCGCTCGTGTCCGTCCCGTCAATGTTCACGGGACGAACGATGAGCAGTTTTTTCCCGGAGAGCCGTTCGTCCTTCTGCGTTGCGACGACCGTGCCTAAGATTCGCCCGATGATCATCTTCCGCCGTTGTCGTTGCCTACGGGCAGGGCTTCGTCCACGCTGCCGTGCGGGCGCGGGATGACGTGCACGCTGACCAGTTCGCCGACGCGCCGCGCGGCAGCCGCACCGGCATCGGTCGCAGCCTTCACCGCCGCCACGTCGCCGCGCACAATCGCCGTCACAAAGCCGGCGCCGATCTTCTCGTACCCGACGAGCGTGACGTTGGCGGCCTTGACCATCGCGTCCGCCGCTTCGATCATCGCCACCAACCCCTTCGTTTCAACCATGCCGAGTGCTTCTTGAGGCATTCAAATGTGCTCCTTCAATTAAGAATAGATGCCGGATGCCGGTCGGATGCTTTAACCGGCATCTAACATCCGGCATCTGACATCTGTTTTATTTAAGTTGCGCGGCCTGGGCCAATAGCTCGACCAGCTCATCGCGCGTTAAGGCGATCTTGCCCGCGCCGTTCGTCGATGCTTTCTGAGCGCCGACGCTGTGACTGTTGCTGCTGGCCGGGACGGCGCGCTCGCCCGTCGGGCAGGTGATGCGCGTCTCGTGCAGGTAGCCGCAAGCCTGGCAGCGCGCTCTTTCGTCCAGATAGCCCGCCGCTTCACGCACGTTGATGAGCTTCTCTATGGCATCGGGCGAAAGATTTCTGGGCCCACCGAGCAGGCGCGAGAGAATGGAGATTTTGGCCGTGTGCTCTAAAGTTTCGAGACGATCAAAGGCTTGCCATACGTCCGCGCCGTAAGCGACCGCGCCGTGATTGGCCATCAGGAGAGCGTTGTGATGTTTGACGAGCGGGCGCATCGCCTCCGTCAATTCCGTGGTCGAGGGCGTGCCGTACTCGGCCAGCGGAACGCAGCCCAAAGTCAGTATCACTTCCGAGAGGATCGGTTGATCTATCGCCAGACCGGCGACGGCGAAGGCGGAGCCGTGCGGTGGGTGCGCGTGACAGACGGCTTTAATATCCGGGCGCTCGCGATAGATGAGCAGGTGCATCTCAAGCTCGCTCGACGCGCGCTTGTCCGAGAGCGCATGACCCGCGAGGTCTGTCAGGGCTAGTGACTCTTCGGTCATACGCCCCTTGGAGGTCATCGTCGGCGTCGCAACTATCCGCCCGTCGTCCAGGCGCACGCTCACGTTGCCGTCCGAAGAGACGACGTAGCTGCGCTCGTACATCAGGCGACCGACACGAACGATCTCGCGCCGCGCGGTTTGTTCATCCATTCAAGAGCGGCGGCTTTAGTACCTGTCAGGACTAAAGCTGAACTGCCTCACTTCCGTCACGGTATAGGGTCTGCCATTGATGGTCGCGGGCTTGAAGACTGTGCGCTCGGCGGCGCGCTCTGCCTCTTCCGTCAAACCGTCCGGCAGCGTCGTGATGCGATCGACGACCGTGGCCTGGCCGTCCGCGCCGAACCTGACGAGCAGATCGACTGTCCCGGTCGTCTTATTGCGCCGCGCCGCTTCGGTCAGGCGCGTGGCGGGCTCAAAGGTCACGATGAGCGGCGTTGACTCGGCGACCGCCGCGCGATTACGCATCCCGCAACTGTGGCGGCTGCTGAATGTCGTCATGGAGGTCAAACGCGCCGGGCCATCCATGGGCGGCGTGCCGCCCAGCAGGCTTCCGAGGCCGGAACCGACAAGCAGTGTCAGGGAAAAGGGTAATGCTCTTTTGAGAAAGCAAGCGAACATGACAGGTACTCCTTATTCTTTACTTTACTTACAACTCACGCTCTTCGCGCTGCGCTATCTCCTCGTAGGGAAGAATGCTGCGCGGGTTAGTGACACATGTGATCTGCGGACGAGCCAGAAAATAAGATAGGCTCTCCAGGC
Source organism: Pyrinomonadaceae bacterium (assembly GCA_036522655.1). Taxonomy (GTDB): domain Bacteria; phylum Acidobacteriota; class Blastocatellia; order Pyrinomonadales; family Pyrinomonadaceae; genus DASQYE01. Next base: position 92,934 of record DATDFK010000064.1, read on the forward strand.
TGATTGTCAAGTCGACGGTTTTGACCTTCACGCCGAGGCGCGCATGGAGCCGCACGGGCGCGAAGTTGAGCACGGCCTTAACGCCTGCGGCCATGATCTGATTCAGGACTCTCTGCGCGACACGCGCGGGCACGGCGATGACGGCGACATCTATCTCAAGCTCGCGCACGACGCGCGCAATCTTCTTCACGTCCGCGACGACGATCCCGCTCTCGCCGCGCGGCCGTCCGATCTTCTCCCTGTCGTTATCGAAAAGGGCGACTACCGTAAAGTTGGACTTGCTGAAGCCGGTGTAATTGGCGAGCGCCGTTCCCAGGCGGCCCGCGCCGACAATGCCTACGCGGTGAGCCCTGTCGAGCCCGAGTATCTTGGTAATGTGCTCGCGCAGCTCTTCGACGAAATAACCGACGCCGCGCACGCCGAACTCGCCGAAGTATGCCAGGTCTTTTCTGATCTGCGCCGAGTTGAGGCTGAACTGGTCTGCGAGCGCCTGCGACGAGATTGTCCTGATGCCGGCCGCCGCCAGCAGATTCAAACAACGCAGATAGACGCTCAGGCGATTGGTCGTCAGCTCCGATATTTTCTCCGACTTCATCCCCGTCAATTTCCTTCTTCACCCTCAGTATAGCCCCAATCGCGCCCACGGTGGTAGGGCTTCGCGCCACCTCCTGCAAAGCCCTTGTAAAAAAGCGTGGGTTATTTGTAAAAACCTCGCCCGGCGGGCTTTCAGAGGAGCGCTTACCTGGAAAACCGGCTGGGAGCCTGTGCGGACTCCGGCGCGTTGCCGAAGGCGGCGCGAATCAACTACAATTCGAGGTGAAAAGCGAAGACGCTCCCGAAATCTCTTCTTCGGTCAGAGACTTTTTCCGTAGGCAAATGATCGCACATCTATCCGGCACTCTGCTCTCTAAACAGGCTAACACTGTCATCATAGAAGTCGGCGGCGTCGGCTACGAGGTGACTATTCCGCTCTCCACTTTCTACGATCTGGAGGAGGTCGCCTCAAGCATTCAGCTACGCATCTATACGCACGTGCGCGAAGATGCGCTGCAACTCTTCGGCTTTAAGACGGCGCGCGAGCGCGAGCTTTTCCTGCGGCTCATCTCCGTCAGCGGCATCGGCCCAAAGCTCGGCATTACGATGCTGTCGGGGATGAGCGCCGACGAGATCATCGCTTCGATTCGCTCCAACAACCTGGCGCGCTTGACCTCCATCCCGGGCGTCGGTAAGAAGACAGCCGAACGCCTCGTGATCGAACTCCGGGACAAGATCGCCGCGCTCTCGTCGCCCGCGCTCGAAGAAGAGTTTGCGACGCGAGCAGGGGGCGCGGGTGCGACGCAATCCGAAGATGCTGTGCGCGACGACGCTCTCTCGGCGCTCATCAACCTCGGCTATCAGAAGGCGGCGGCTGAGAAAGCGCTCACCTCTGCGATTCAGGAAGGCGGCGACCTGTCCGTCGAGATTATCCTGCGCCGCAGCCTGCGCCAGCTCGCCAGAGGATAAAGGCAAGGATGAAGGATGAAGGCGGAAGGATGAAAGAAAAGCTTCAATTTCGTTGATTGCTTTTACTTCATCCTTCCGCTTTCATCCTTCATCCTTTATCTACCATGGCTGAAGAACCTGAACCTGCCAATACGCGCGATGCGACTGTGATGGACGAGGAGCGACAGTTCGAGCTGTCTTTGCGGCCCACGCGGCTCGCCGAATATATAGGGCAGCGGCGCGCGACCGAGAATCTGAGGATTTTCATCAAGGCCGCGCTGCGTCGTAAAGAGGCGCTCGACCATGTGCTTTTGACGGGCCCGCCCGGTCTCGGCAAGACGACGCTCGCCAATATCATCGCTAACGAGATGGGCGCGGAATTGCGTTCGACGGCTGGGCCCGTGATCGAAAAGTCCGGCGACCTGGCCGCGCTCCTGACCAACTTGCAGGAAGGCGACGTGCTCTTCATAGACGAGATACACCGCCTCAATCCGGCCATCGAAGAGGTGCTGTATCCGGCGATGGAGGATTACCAGCTAGACCTGATGATCGGACAGGGCACGGCGGCACGCTCCATCAAGCTCGAACTACCAAAGTTCACACTGGTCGGCGCAACCACGCGCGCCGGTCTCATCACGGCCCCCCTGCGCGGGCGCTTCGGCATAGTCTTTCACCTTGACTTCTACAACCACGACGACTTGGAAGTGATCGTCAAACGCTCCGCGGATATTCTCAAAGTAGTGATTGACGACGGCGGGGCGCGCGAGATTGCGCGTCGTGCGCGCGGGACACCGCGCATAGTCAACCGGCTGCTGCGCCGCGTGCGCGATTATGCGGAGGTGGACTACGAAGGGCACATCACGCAGGCGATTGCCAGCGACGCGCTCGACCGTATGGAGGTTGACACCTACGGCCTGGACGAGATTGACCGCAAGCTGCTGCTGACGATCATCGAAAAGTTCAGCGGCGGCCCGGTCGGCCTCGGCACTATCTCGGCTTCGATTCACGAAGAGAAGGATTCGATAGAGGAGATCATCGAGCCTTACCTGATACAGATAGGCTTTCTCAACCGGACGCCGCGCGGGCGCATGGTGACGCGCCTCGCCTACGAACACTTCGGCATTAACTTTCGCCCGCCCGAAAGACCCGGCCTCTTCGATTCCTAACGAAGGCGGTTTCGCATAAAATGTGTCGGCAGTAAGCTATCCCGTGTAAGTTATGAAGCAATCGCCTCGCTTAAATGTTTTAACTCTTGTCGCGCTGCTCGCGCTTGCGCCTCTGGACGTTTCCGCGCAACAACCACAGCCACGCGGGCGCAGTAGCAGTAGCAGTAGCCGTGCGGCGCAACGCGGCAACAGCAAGCCCAGCGCCGATAACAAAGACGCCGCTGTTGCGCGACGCCGTGAAGCCGTCAACCTGTTGCGCGAGACGGCGGAGAGAGCGCGCACCTTCAACGATCTTTTCTACCGCTCGCACATTCAACTTCTCGCCGCCGACGCCCTCTGGAAACACGACGAGCAGCAAGCCAGAGTAATCTTTCGCCGCGCGTGGGAAGCCGCCATGGTCTATGACAAAGCCGCTCAGGAAGAGTTGGAGCGACGCGACGGGCCCGGCTCTGAAGCGGCCAAAGGCTTCGTCATGGACGCGCGCCATGAGGTTATCTTGAAAGCGGCGGCGCGCGACTCATCCATGGCCGAAGTCTTCCTCAAAGACTTCTGGAAGGAGAGAAAAGAGCAGGCGACGGCGCAAAGCCCACAGGCGGCTCGCACTCCCTGGGGCCAACTGAGCGAGGCCGATGCCGAGCGCCTGGGCTTCGCGCGTGACCTCCTGGCGCGCGGCGAATCGAACGGCGCGGCCCAGATGGCAGCGCCGCTCATCAGTCGCGGCGTCCGCGCAGACATCGTCGCTTTCATCATCCGCTTGCGCGAGCAGAACGTCGCCGCCTCCGACCGTCTCTACGCACAGCTATTGGCACAGGCCCGCGCCGACGCGAGCGCCGACGCCAACACAGTACTGCTGCTCTCTTCCCCAGTGATTTCGCCCGAGCTATTGATTCAGGTCGGCGACGACGGCTCTTTACAGTTTCGTCCTCTTCCGCCCACGCGCGCGGAGAAAACGGAAGCCCCGCCGCTCATCTCAGGCGCTTTGCGTAACACTTTCTATCAAACGGCTGCCGATCTGTTGCTCCGCCCACGCGCGGCGTCCAGCGCCGTCAGTAGCGGGCAGCGACAGCAAATGGTGGCGCTCTATCTTGCGATGGGGCGACTGCTGCCCTTCTTCGAGCGAGAGGCCGCGCAGTACGCGCCGGAGTTGAGAGCGCGCGAGCAGGCTCTTGCCAGCGACATAGAACAGAGCCGCCGCGATCTGCTGGCCTCGCACATGGACACAGAGCGCGAGAGTTCGGAACACGCCGGTGACCCGCTGCGCTCCTGGCTGGAGAAACTGGAGCGCGCCGTCACTGATACCCAGCGCAGCGATACCGAACGCGACGCTCTGCGGCTGGGGTTTGTGCGCGTGGCCGTGCGAAACAGGTTGTGGGATCGCGCGCGCCGCATGGCTGCCGAGGTACAGAAGATGGAGTCGCGCCGCGCGGCCCTCTCCTTCGTCGCCGTCAGCCAGATAGCAGACCTCGCACACACCTACGCCGACACGAAAGAGACGGATTACGAAAGCATCGTTAAATTTGTGAGCAGCGCCGATGTCCCGGCCCTCGCCAGCACGTGGGGTTACGCTGAGGCCGCCAATGTCGCCGCGCGCCGTAGCGAGTCGAGCGCCGCTGCGCTTGCGTTGCTCGACGAGGCCGAGCGTCACGCCGGGCGCGTCGAACTGAGAACGCGCCAGCGCGTCGCCGCCTACGTGATCGTCGCAGGCATCGCTGCAAGATTGGACAAACAGCGCGCATGGGCACTTCTCTACGAGGCCGTCAAAGCCGCCAACGCTGTGGAGGATTTCGCCGGCGACGAAGTATCGCTTGACATCATGGCGACCGAAAGCTCGACCGAGGATGACGACGATTACTTCGTCATTACCGGCGAGGCATTTCGTTTGGATAAGATTTTTGCGACAATGGCGCAACTGGACTGGACGAAAGCCCTTGCCGATGCACGCGCCCTCGATGGCCCTGTGCCGCAAGCCTTCGTCCATATCGCCATCGCACGCACAGCGCTGGAAAAGCAAGGATGAAGGATGAAGGCGGAAGGATGAAGTAAAAGCAATCAACGAAATTGAAGCTCTTATTTCATCCTTCCGCCTTCATCCTTCATCCTTCATCCTTTACCTATGAGGCGGTTCCCATCTTTTTCGCGTCACTCCTTCGGCGTACGCAATCGCGCGCCGTGGCTGACTATTATCAACCACACCTTACATAAGTTTCACGATAATGACCTGTTCACCTCGGCCGCCGCGATGAGCTACTTCGGTTTGCTGACGCTCTTTCCGGCGCTGCTGTTGCTGCTGGCCCTGAGCAATAGGCTGGCGGCGGGGACGACGATCTTGGGCGAGATGCTGGCGCGCATCGTGCAGGTCTATCCGGGCTCCGGCAACTTCCTGCGCGAGACCGTCAACTCGCTTTCGGATTTGAGCACGGGCGTCATCATCACCTGCTTCGTCGTCGTGCTGTGGGCAGGCTCCTGGGTCTTCGCCGTCATCGAGCGCGCGCTCAATCGCATCTGGAATACGACCCCGCGCGACTTCCTGCATGGACGCGCCGTGATGGTCGGCATGATCGGCATCGTCGGGCTGCTGCTCTCGGTCTCTGTTCTGGCGACCTCTGTGCTCGTCTTTCTGCAACAGTTGGCCTCGCGTCTCTCGCCGCGCCAGCTTGAGCGCTACGTCTGGCTCGCGACCATCGGCAGCGCGTTCTGGCAATTCATCTTTGTGCTCGCCAGCATCCTCGTCACCATCGTGTTGTTCGTGCTGGTCTATCGCTTTATGCCGAACGCGCAGGTCAGCGTGCGCGACACTCTGCCGGGCGCGGTGGCGGGCGGGCTGCTCTGGGAATTGTCCAAGTACGTCTTCGCCTGGAGCCTGCATTACTTTCATTACGATCAGATATACGGCTCGGTCGGCGCGGTCGTCGCCGTCCTGACCTGGGGCTACTTCTCAAGCCTGATCTTACTGTTCGGCGCACAACTGACCGCCGTCTTTCATTACGAGCATCCGGCTGAGCCCGTCAAAGCCTCCGCCGCCGACGCCGCCATCGCGCCACTGCCATAGAGAAAGGATGAAGGATGAAGGCGGAAGGATGAAGTAAAAGCAATCAACGAGATTGAAGCATTTCTTTCATCCTTCATCCTTCCGCCTTCATCCTTGCTTTTCCGATGCGTATAGAGGAGTTTGATTATCATCTGCCGGAGGAGTTGATCGCGCAGCACCCGCTCGATAGACGGGACGCCGCGCGAATGCTCGTGCTGGATAGAGAGGCACGGCGGTGGAAAGATTCTCAGTTTGCGGAGCTTCCATCATACGTACGCGCTGGCGATGTGGTCGTTGTTAATAACACGCGCGTCTTTCCGGCGCGC
>DATDFK010000065.1:0-170641 GCA_036522655.1 Pyrinomonadaceae bacterium
AGATTACGTATGTACTTCGGAGCCATCTCAAGCGCGGTGTTGATCGCATCGTCGGAGATAGTGACCGAGTAGTTCTTCTCCAAACGGGGACGAAGGCCCAGCAGTATCTCTCTCGTTTCCGTTAAAGAGGGCTCCGCGACTTTGACCAGCCGGAAACGACGCGCGAGCGCTTCGTCTTCGCCGATGTATTCCTTGTACTCCGTGATGGTGGTCGCGCCGATGATACGCATCTCGCCGCGCGCCAGTGCGGTCTTGAACATATTGGCCGCATCAGATGATGTGCCGAGCGCCGCGCCCGCGCCGATGATCGTGTGCGCTTCGTCAATAAAGAGGATCAGGTTGTCGCGCTCTTTGACCTCGTCGATGATGCCCTTGATGCGCTCCTCGAACATGCCGCGCAGCATCGTGCCCGCGACGAGTCCGCCCATCTGTAGCTGCACGATGTGCGAGCCGCGCAGGCGGGCCGGAACTTTCTCGGGCTCAAGCTCGACCAGACGCGCGAGGCCCTCGACGACAGCCGTTTTCCCCACACCCGGCTCTCCGACGAGCATGGGCGAGTTGGCCCGCTCACGATGGCAGAGAATCTCGACCATCTGTTGAATCTCCATCTCGCGTCCGATGGTCGGAGGCAAGCGGTCTGCGCGCGCCAGCCTGTTCAGGGAGACGCCGAAGTGTTTGAGGTACGGAGGCAGTTCGAATTTCTTCTTGTACTGCTCCTCCTCCTGTTCGCGTATGTGAACACGGGCGCGTACGTTTTCCACTACGGCCTCCGGGCTTGCGCCGAGATTTCGGCAGACCTCAACAAAAAGAGAATCGTATTGAGAGAGTGCTGTGAAAATATCCGTCGCTTCGATGGTCTTGCGTCCCTGTGCGCGGGCACGCTCCATCGCGCGTTTAAAGAGATCGGTGGTGTCGGGCGCAATCTTGAAACCCTTGCCGACATGCTGGCGACTCATTTCGAGACGCTTCTCGATCAGCATCTTGACCGCAAGCGGGTCAAGCCGCAGGTCACGCATGGTCGCATTGAAGAGGTCAGGCTCCTCTGCGACGAGAGCATTCAGTATGTGCTCGACGGAAACATAGTTTTGATCGCGGCGGCGTGATTCGCTCAAAGCGCTTTCCAGAATACGCTGCCCGCTCTCCGAAAATTTATCCTTGTATGCCCCTAGGTCTATCATTTACTTTTTCTCAACTGTGTTTGACTATCAACAACTTTCAGCTTGCGCCTAACAATTAAAAGATAATCCTGTGCCAAATGTTTGGCGGCAAGTTTTCGGCTTGAACTGGACTTTATATAAGGCCCTCAGGTTCAAGCCTCTTTTAGATGCGAGGGGCGGAAACACCGTTGCGTTTCCATGCGATAACGATCATAACATACATTCCCCCTGCAAATATCTAGCCAAATAAAATAAGGTAAAAGGTAAAAGTAAAAAGGCAAAAGGAAGATCAGGCCGTGATGCTCAACCGAGTGCCGTCTCTTCCCTTTTGCCTTTTACCTTTGGCCTTTTTACTTCTTAGTAGTCGTAGTCTTCGCCGCCGGGCATCTGCGGCGCAGCCTTCTTAGGCTCGGGCGCTTCCGTGACGGCGGCGTCCGTCGTCAGCATCAGCCCGGCGATCGATGCTGCATTTTGCAGCGCCGTTCGTACCACTTTCGTCGGATCGATAATGCCCGCCGCGACGAGGTCTTCATACTCTCCTGTCGCTGCGTTGAGACCCGAAGAGCCCTTCGACCCCTCTATCTTGCCAGCCGCAATCGCGCCTTCAATACCGGCGTTTTCGGCTATGCGTCTGAGCGGTTCTTCCATCGCGCGCCGCACGATACGAATGCCCGTCTGCACGTCGCCGTCCTCTTCCTCCAATTTGTCGAGCGCCTTGGCTGCGCGCATCAAGGCCACGCCGCCGCCCGGAACAATCCCTTCCTGTGCGGCTGCCCTGGTCGCATTCAGAGCGTCCTCGACGCGCATCTTGATCTCTTTCATGGCCGTCTCCGTCGCCGCGCCGACCTTGATGACGGCGACGCCACCGGCGAGCTTCGCCAGTCGCTCCTGCAACTTCTCGCGGTCATAATCCGAGGTCGTCTCTTCGATCTGGTTGCGAATCGTAGCGACGCGGCCCTGAATAGCCTTGGCCTCGCCAGCGCCTTCGACGATGGTCGTCGTGTCCTTGTCCACGATCACGCGCTTGGCCGAGCCGAGGTCTGTGACCTGCACGTTCTCAAGCTTGATGCCGAGCTCTTCGGTAATGAGCCGCCCGCCCGTCAGCGTCGCTAAATCTTCGAGGATGGCTTTGCGGCGGTCGCCGAAGGCAGGGGCCTTGACGGCGCAAACCTTGATCGTGCCGCGCAGCTTATTAACAACGAGCGTCGCGAGGGCATCGCCCTCGACATCCTCCGAGATGATCAGGAGCGAGCGCCCCTGCCCGGCCGATTGCTCAAGCACCGGCAGCAGATCACGCATCGCCGAAATCTTCTTTTCGTGGAGCAGAATCAAAGGGTCTTCAAGGACGGCTTCCATGCGATCCGGGTTGGTGATGAAGTAGGGCGAGAGATAGCCGCGATCGAACTGCATGCCCTCGACTATGTCCAGCTCCGTCTGCATCGTCTTGGACTCTTCGACCGTGACAACGCCGTCTTTGCCGACCTGCTCCATCGCCTCGGAAACCAGCTCGCCGATCTGCCGGTCGTTGTTCGCCGAAACCGAAGCGACGTTCGCCAGTTCCTCTTTGCCCTTGACCTTCTTCGACAGCCGCTCAAGCTCTGCGACCGCAGCCTGTGTCGCTATCTGTATGCCGCGCTGCAAAGCCATAGGGTTCGCGCCCGCCGTCACGTTCTTCACGCCCTCGCGAAAGATAGCCTGCGCGAGCACAGTCGCCGTCGTCGTCCCGTCGCCAGCCGTGTCGTTCGTCTTGGTCGCCACCTCTCTGACCATCTGCGCGCCCATGTTCTGATACTTATCTTCGAGATCAATCTCTTTGGCGACCGTCACGCCGTCCTTCGTAATGACGGGCGAGCCGTACTTTTTACCGATCACGACGTTGCGGCCCTTTGGCCCGAGCGTGACGCGCACGGCGTTCGCCAGCACATTGACACCCTGAAGCATGGAGCTTCGCGCATCTTCCCTGAACTTCAATTGTTTCGCTGCCACTTTGTTTTCTCCTGGAAAATAGTAAATCAGTAGCCGGTAGTCAGGTGAGAACCGAAAGCCGCTACTGACAATCGACTACTGTTATCATTCCGCAATCATTTTCTTATGGCCCTGCGCCCTTCCGACCTGCACGCGCGCGGGGCGAAGCAGGCGCTCGCCCAGCTTGTAGCCGCGTGCGTACTCAGCCGTCACAGTGCCGTCGCGCTCCTCTTCGACCGGGACGGTATCAACCGCCTCGTGCAGCTCAGGGTCAAACGGTTGGCCCACAGCGGGCACAGGCTCGACGCCGAGACTTGCGAGCGCGTTCTCAAAATTGATGGCCGTGCCGCGCACGCCCTCAAGCAATGAATCAAAGGAGCTGCGCTGCTCCGCCGCTTCGAGCGCGCGCCGCAGATTATCCGAGACGGGCAGCAGGGCCGTGATGAAATCCGCTTTCTCGCGGCGCGCCCTTTCGTCGGCGGCGCGGTTAAGGCGCTGGCGCGTTTCGTCCGTCTCGCGCTGCAACTGTGCGCGCAACTGCTCGAAGCGCGACTGCACGTCCGTCAATTTCTGCTCGGCTGCACGCGCTCTCTCCTCCAACTGTTCCACGTAGCTGGGCTTGAGCGAAGAAGGCGCTTCGCCTCCGGCGCTCTCGCCCGCCGCGCCGCCCTGTTCCTGATTCAGGTTGACGCGACGACGATCGGTGACACGAATCTCTTCGGCTGTCGAGGGCGCGCTCTCTTCTGCGCGGGCCTCCCCAGCCACCCCGTTTTCCTTCATACTGCGTCTCTTTTTCTCCCTACGAAAAGATACCATAAAGACAGTGATGAGTGACGAATGACAAGTGACGAGTTAAGCATGACGAGTGATAAGGCGAAGAGCTTTCCTCCTGCTCGTCACTCGTCATTCATCACTGCACTTTGATTTCGACGCGGCGGCTCTTCTGTTCTTTGCGCTTGGGCAGCGTCACGCGCAGCACGCCGTCTTTGTATTCCGCTGCAATCCTTTTTTGATCGACGGACGAGGGCACGCCGAACCTTCTCAGGAAACGCCCGCGCGGGCATTCCGCGCGATGCTGATTCTCTTCGTCAATGATGCGCGCGCCGCGAATCGAAAGGCGATCGTCGTCGAGGTCTATCTCCAGCGCCGAGCGCTTGATGCCCGGCAGGTCGAGCGCGATGACGAACGCGTTTTCGTTTTCGTAAACATCGGCCAGCGGATACCAGTCGGCACGCTCTATCTCCTGCTCGCCCGAACTCTCGCCCGCCCGCGAGCGCCGCTCCGAAGCCTCTTCAAAGAGGCGGTTCATTCGATCCTGTAAGCCCAACAGATCACCCATCGGATTCCAATTCTTAGACATCGCCGTCATCAAGAGATGCGGGCCGCGAGCGATGGGGCACGAAATGATTGAATCAAAATCCATGTCATCAATCACTCAGCCTTTTCATCTCTCGTCCCACATCCTTCATCCCTCCTTATGCTGCCGCCGCTGCGGCATCGGTGCTGAATTTCATCTCGTCGCCGTCCGCAGAGATGCGTACGGTCTGCCCTGAAGCGATCTCGCCGCGCAGCAGCTTGACCGCGAGCGGATTCTGAATGAGCGTTTGAATCGCCCGCTTCAGCGGACGCGCGCCGTAGTTCGGGTCATAGCCTTCGCGCGCCAGTAAAGCCCGCGCCGAATCATCGAGCGAGAGCGTGATGTCGCGTTCACTCAACATCGTGCGCAGGCGCTCAAGCTGCACGTCTATGATCTGCGCGATCTGCTCGCGCGAGAGTTGATGGAAGATGACTATATCATCGATGCGATTGAGGAACTCCGGCTTGAAATGAAGGCGCAGCTCCTGCACGACGGCTTCGCGCACCTGTTCCTCGTCGCCTTCCGCCGCCTGTATCTCGCGCGAGCCGAGGTTAGAGGTCATGATCAAAACGGTGTTCTTGAAATCAACCGTGCGACCCTTAGAGTCCGTCAATCGACCATCGTCGAGGATTTGCAGCAGGATGTTGAAGACATCCGGGTGCGCCTTCTCGATCTCGTCAAAAAGGATGACGGAGTAGGGACGACGGCGCACGGCCTCAGTCAACTGCCCGCCCTCCTCGTAGCCGACGTAGCCCGGAGGCGCACCGATCATGCGCGCCACGGCGTGCTTCTCCATGTACTCGGACATGTCCAGTCGCACCATCGCGCGCTCATCATCGAAGAGAAACTCGGCCAGAGCGCGGGCCGTCTCGGTCTTGCCGACGCCCGTGGGCCCAAGGAAGATGAAAGAGCCGATGGGACGATGCGGGTCTTGCAGACCAGCGCGGGCGCGGCGCACAGCATTGGCGACAGCCGTCAAAGCCTCGTCCTGACCGATGACGCGATTGCGCAGCCGCTCTTCCATCGTCACGAGCTTGTGCATCTCGCCTTCGAGCATCTTCGAGACGGGCACGCCAGTCCACTTGGCGACCACCTCGGCCACGTCCTCTTCGTCAACCTCTTCCTTGAGCATGACGCCGTCCGCCTGAAGCTCCGCCAGCTTAGCCTGCTCGACCGCAAGCTGTCTCTCAAGCTCAGGAATCCTGCCGTATTGAAGCTCCGCAGCGCTCGCCAGATCACCGGCATTGCGCGCTTGCTCTAATTGCAGCTTCAGTTTACCAAGTTCCTCTTTAGCCTGGCGCATGCGCTCGATCTCTTCCTTCTCCGACTGCCACTTGGCCTTCATCCCGCCCGAGCGCTCCTTGAGATCAGCGATCCGCTGCTCAATATCCTTCAAACGAGCTTGCGCGCGCTCGTCCTCTTCGCGTTGCAACGCCTGTTTCTCAATCTCAAGCTGCAAGATTTCGCGTTCGAGTTGATCTATATCCTGCGGCAAAGAATCAATCTCTATACGCAGGCGTGATGCTGCTTCATCAATTAAATCAATGGCCTTGTCAGGCAGAAAACGATCCGTGATGTAACGGTTCGAGAGTGTCGCCGCCGCCACAATCGCAGAATCCTTGATACGCACGCCGTGATGCTGCTCGTAGCGATCTCTTAACCCGCGTAGGATGGCAATCGTGTCCTCAACCGTGGGCTCGCCAATGTAAACCTGCTGGAAGCGACGCTCCAGCGCAGCATCCTTTTCGATGTGCTTCTTATACTCGGCGAGCGTGGTTGCGCCAATGCAGCGCAACTCGCCGCGCGCCAGCGCAGGCTTCAACATGTTCGACGCATCAATCGCCCCTTCAGCCGCGCCCGCGCCGACCAACGTATGCAGCTCATCTATAAAGAGGATAATCTGGCCCTGCGCATTCTCAATCTCTTTGAGCACGGCCTTGAGACGATCTTCAAACTCGCCACGGTATTTAGCGCCCGCCAGCATGGAACCCAGATCAAGACCGACCAGCCGCTTATTACGCAGACTCTCCGGCACATCGCCCGAGATGATTCTCTGTGCGATGCCTTCGACGATCGCCGTCTTACCGACGCCGGGCTCGCCGATCAGCACCGGGTTGTTCTTAGTGCGGCGCGAGAGCACCTGTATGGTGCGGCGAATCTCGTCGTCGCGGCCAATGACTGGATCGAGCTTGCCCTGGCGCGCAAGGTCTGTCAGGTCTTTCGCGTATTTTGAGAGCGCCTGGTAGTTGGCTTCGGCGTTCTGGTCTGTGATGCGCACGCCGCCGCGCGTCTGCTCGATGACTTTCAGCAGATCGTCGCGGTTGATGCCGTGCTGGCGTAAGATTTTTCCGGCCTGCCCGTCCTTCTCGTCGGCGATGGCGAGCAGTAGATGCTCGGTCGAGATGTACTCGTCCTGCATCGCTTCGGCCTGCGTCTGCGCGGCTATGAAAAGCTGGCTCAGGCGCGGGCTGAAATACTGTTGCCCGCCCTGCACACGGGGAAAGCGCGCGACCGCCGCCTGTATGTCGTTGAGGATAACCTGCACGTTAGCCCCGAGCTTGCCGAGCACGGGACGCACAATCCCTTCGGCCTGCTCAAGCATGACCAGCAGCAGATGCTCCGGCTCAACCTGCTGGTTCTGATTACGCTCGGCCACCTCTATGGCAGATTGAATGGCCTCCTGGCCACGTAATGTAAATTTATCTAAACGCATGCTCGTCTCTTTAAAAAATCCGAAAATTATGACTGATCAAATACTGGAATTCCTAAGCCTCTCAGAAAATGTAAGGGCGGGCGGCTCAAAGCCATCCATAGCTGAGCCGCTCCGTCCCACACCTTAAAGGTCAAGCCTTAGCGGCCAGCCGCTTTTTGCGATTTCTCGCCGCTGTTCTGGACATTCTCGGCCTGCCCCTCGATCGTGCGATTGGCCTGTGCGCCTTCGCCGCTGATCTCTATGCGGCGCGCTTTGACCTCTTCACGCTTGGGCAGGGTGACGCGCAGCACGCCGTTACGATATTCGGCCTGCGCGCCCTCCGCCGAAACGGTTTGCGGCAGCGTGAAGGAGCGCGTGAAGGAGCCGTAGGAACGCTCCACGCGATGATAGTTGTCGCCGTCGTCCTTCTTCTCGAACCGGCGCTCGCCGCGAAGCGTGATGACGTTGTTCTCAACCGTGAGATCGAAGTCTTCACGATTCATCCCCGGCAACTCGGCTTCGAGGACGATCTGGTCTTTATTCTCATAGATGTCCACGCTCGGGTTCCATGCCCCGCGCGCAATCCCCTCGTCGCCGAAGGCGCGCGTCAGATTGGTCGAAAACAGACGATTGACCTCGTCCTGAAGAGTTCGTAAATCACGAAACGGGTCGTAGCGTACGATGCTCATCTCAACTTCCTCCTTAAAACAGTTCCTTATTTTTTCAGCAAAGCTCGTATGTTGCCGAAAGCCTTAAATTTATGGAGATTTCGGCTGCTGAGTATGGGCATATAATAAAGGTTGAGTGTCTCTTTGTCAAGCCCCATTTTTATCTTGTCCCGCCCGTAGCCCGAAGCCCGCAATTGTTCCGGCAAATATTAACCGGAGGAAATATAGTTTGACAAAAACGCCAAACGGCAGTAGATTATTTGGCCATAAGAGGTAATAACCGAATGATTGACGAAAAAGACGCCAGAATCCTTGATGCTCTTCAAAAAGAGGGGCGGACGAGCAACGTGGAGCTTGCGAGGATCGCCGAGCTGACTCCCTCTGCGACGCTTGAGCGTGTCAGAAAGCTGGAGGAGCGCGGGCTCATCAAGGGCTACATGGCGCTCTTAGACCCGCAATCGCTGGAACTGGGGCTGCTGGCCTTTATCTTCGTGCGTGTTGACGACAGGGACGACGTGCTGGGGCAGGCCGAAAGCACGGCTGAAGCCCTGGCGGCGCTGCCCTCCGTTCAGGAGTTGCATCATCTGGCGGGCGAGGACTGCTTTCTAATCAAGGTGCGAGCGCGCGATACGGACGATCTTTATCGCGTTCTCAAGGAGGAGTTCGGGCGGTTTAAGACCATACGCTCGACGCGCACGACCATCGTTTTAAAGACTGTGAAGGAGACGCCGCGCCTGACGGTGAGTGACAAGGGGAGGGCCTGAAGATGGCAAGAAGAGAGAGGATGATCGCTTATTCCGCGCTGGCCGCAGTCTTTTTCTTCTGGGGGACGACCTATCTGGCGATACGCATAGGGCTTGAGACGCTGCCGCCGACGCTTTTCGCCGGGATTCGTTTCATCACAGCCGGAACGCTGCTCTTCGCTTTCCTGCGTGGCTGGCGTAAGGAAAAGCTGCCCAAGGGCAGAGAGTGGCTGCACCAGGCGATCGTCGGATTGATGTTGCTGGGTGTGGGTAATGGCTTCGTCGTATGGGCTGAGGTCTGGATTCCGAGCGGCATGGCCGCGCTCCTGGTGGCGACCTCTCCCTTCTGGGTCGCGGGCTTCGAGAGACTCAGACGCGACGGCGAGCGCGTTTCTTTACGGGCTCTGGTGGGAATGTTGATCGGTTTTGGGGGATTGGTGCTGCTGGTTGCGCCGGGCCTCTTCGGTGAACCCCTGGGCCCGCGTTACCTGCTCGGGATGATAGCGATACAGATCGGCTGCGCCTCCTGGTCTGGCGGTTCGATTTTCATCAAGCATCACGAAACGAGGGTCGCGCCGCTCGTGGGAGCTTCGGTACAGATGCTCTTCGCCGGGGCGGCGCTGACGCTGATCGGCACGGGTTTGGGAGAATGGCGTGCGCTTCATTTCAGCGCACGGTCGCTCTCTGCCCTCGTTTACCTGATTCTGTTCGGCTCAATCGTGGCTTACGGGTCTTATACCTACGCCGTGCAAAAGCTGCCGCTCTCCATCGTTTCGACTTATTCATATGTCAATCCGGTGATTGCCGTGCTGCTCGGATGGATAGTGCTCGCGGAGCCTCTGGGCTGGCGCATGATGACGGCGATGCTGATCATCCTGGGCGGCGTCGCGCTGGTGAAGACGGCGACGAAAAGTGCCGCAAGCTCTGCGGCGCAGCAGGCGACGACGAGCGAAGCGACGCTGCGCGCCGAAGTTCTGCGCCCGACGCCGAATGCTTGCTCCGTCACCACTCCCTAAACGAGTAGCGGCAAGAGACCGAAAGCTGGCTCAAACAGGGATGGAAGGGTTAAAGCAGGGCAGTACTGCCAAAGGTCTCGGGCGGGTCTCAAGCAACGCCAAGACCCGGCCGAGACCTTTGGCGGTACTGACCTTCCTTTTAGCTGATTCCGAAAAAGCTCTTGATAGAGGCGAGCACGCCTGCGGACTCTTTCTTAATCATCTCGGTATCATCCTGTTTGGCTTTGAGACCGGCGCGGCGCTCGGCGATGGTGCGGCTGAGGGCTTCGACGAGTGCGGGGTTGGTCTCGAACAGACGCTTGATCGCGCGATGACCTATCTCAAGCACCTCCGTCTCCTCTTTGGCGACGACGTTGGCCGTGCGCGGCTCGCCGGTAAACAGGGCCATCTCGCCGAAGAAGTCGCCCTCTTTGAGCGTGGCGACAGTGCGTGGCCGACCGTTGTCGGCGATCTGCACGTCAACGCGCCCGCGATGTACGACGAACATTGAAGAGCCTTGCGCGCCCGCGCGTATGACCAACTCACCGGGCGCAAACCCCTGGCACACGGTCGCTTCGGCGAGCGTGGCCGTCTCTTCCTTCGTGAGAGGATGAAAGATGGGCACTGCCGAGAGTCTTTCGAAAACCGCGTGATCATCTGCGGGCTCGCCGTCCTGCTCGACCTGCTGCATGAAGAGCGTGCGCGTCGGGAAGGCGAAATCGAGCCCCTGTCCCTCGCGCTGGAAGGCGTACCAGATGCGCTGGCGTATGAGCGCGTCCGTGTCGTTGTACTTCGCGTAATCCTCCAGCCAATACTTGACCTCGTAGTCCACGCCGTTATCGCCCAGGTTCTTAATACGGACGATGGGCTTCATCTTCGGCGAGACGTTGGGCACATCGCGCACGGCCTCGCGCACGATATGAATCGCGCGCGCCGGAACGTTGTTGTAGACGGTGTTGAAGAAGACGAGCCGCGCGTTGAGATTGTCGCGCGGGAAGACCTGTATGTATTCCTTCGAGGCGTTGCTGTTGCTGATGAGCACGATATGGTTGGTGAACGTCCTGATCTTGACGGCGCGCCAGGTGACGCTCTCGACGACGCCCGTGTGCTGGCTGACGGTAATCACGTCGCCGACCTGAAAGGGCTTGTCGGCGTGAAGCGATGCTCCGGCGAAGAGATTGCCGAGCGTCTCTTGCAGCGCGAGACCGATGATCAGACCGAAGGCCGTCGAGGTCGCAAGCACTGTCGTCAGGTCAACGCCCGTGATGAAAATCTTGGAGAGAATCGTGAAGACGATGACGTACGCGATGATCGAAAAGATGTTGCGCACCAGATTGGGCGCTTCGTAGCCACGGCGTATGCGGAAAATGAAACCGAAGATGAATTCGTTGAGCCCGCGAATGATGACGATGAAGAGGAAGCCCCAGAGCACCAGCTTCGTGACGCCGAGGATGGTCTCGTGCGTCTCATTCTTCAACATGAAATGGCCGAGATACGTCCGCAGCGCCTCGTCGAAAGCGTAGACGGAGATCACCAGCAGGACGGCGACGGCCAGCGTGATGAAGAAAAACAGGATCTTGTTTCTGCGTTGAGAAGGATTCACGATCAGCTTTCCCCCTTGCAGAGAAAGGATTCGAGAGGTGTGTCCGGCAGCCTCTTCTTTTACCATCAACCGGGGCGCATTGGCGAGCGCAAATTATTCGCCCGCGCTAAAAAAACTGCCGGCCCTCAAAGGAGCCTTTGGATTCGCGTCGCCGCGCTTCATTGATGAATCAGGTTCGGGAAAATGGTCGTCGCGATCAGCAGCAGCGAGAGCAGGGAAACGACTATGGCCGTCAGCCACGCCGCGACGTTATAGATCGTCCCGTTAACGTATGTGCCCATCAACTCTCTGTCATTGACGAGGCGCAGGATGGCGAAGAGCAGCACGGGCAGCAGTAGACCGTTCATGACCTGCGTGACGAGCAGCACGCGTATGAGCGGTAGCCCGGGAATGACGGCGACGAGCGCGCCGACCGTCACCAGAAACGTAAAGATGCCGATAAAGATAGGGGCTTCGCGGAAGCTGCGCGAGACGCCCTTCTCAAACCCTAGCGCCTCGCTGATGGAGTAGGCGGTCGCCAGCGGCAGCACGCCCGCCGCGAGCATCGAAGCGCCGAACAATCCGATCGCAAAGAGCAGTCCCGCATAACGACCCGCGAGCGGCTCCAGCGCACGCGCCGCATCCGCCGCAGACTCTATACGCACGCCATGACCATGAAGCGTCGCCGCCGTCGAGATGATGATGAAGAAGACGATGGAGATGGCGAAAGCGGTTCCCGTCCACACGTCCGCGCGCGTCAAAGCGTAGTCTTCCGCCGTGACCCCCTTCTCGACCACCGAGGATTGAACGTAGACCTGCATATAGGGCGAGATGGTCGTGCCGACCACGGCGACGAAAGTAAAGATGTAAGCCGGTGCGAAGCTCCAGGTGGGGCGCACCATCGCGCGCGCGATCTCTCCCCAGACGGGGCGCGCGAGAAAAGCCGAGACGATGTAGCCCAGAAAGACCAGCGACATGACGAGAAAAACGCGCTCGACTCTTTTGTACGAGCCCTTGACGACGAGCCACCACACGCTCATCGCGGCCAGCGGGACGGAGACGTAGCGCGGCACGCCGAAAAGCTCCGTCGCCGCCGCAATGCCTACGAACTCCGAGACGGTCACGCCGCCATTGGCGACCAGTAGCGCCAGCATCACAAGGGCCGTCCAGCGCACGCCGAAACGCTCGCGCACCAGATCGGCCAGCCCCTTGCCCGTCACCGCGCCCATCCGCGCGCACATCTCCTGCACAATCCCCAGGCTGATCGTGATCGGAATCAACACCCAGAGCAGGCCGTAACCGTGCTCTGCGCCGACGGTCGCGTAAGTCGCAATCCCACCGGCATCATTGCCGGCGTTGGCCGCGATCATCCCCGGCCCGAGGACGGCCATGTACGCGATGAGCCCACGCCGCCGCGCCATCGTCCGCCGCACACCATGAGCCCCGCGCCGCAATAAACGACGCCCGGCAGCCCGCATTGCTGCGCGTGACTCGGCCATAATCAGGAGGCTCTCCGTCAGACATACGATTTTTGGATTTTAGATTCTGGATTCTGGATTGGCGAGCCGCGAAGCCTGAAAGCCATGATTTAAGGATTCAAGATCAGGAAAGCGTTGATCTAAAATCCAAAATCCAAAATCCAAAATGGTCTTATCCGAACAATCTGGGCAGGCGTTGCCGCCAGCCCTTCGGCAGCAGTATTTCCATCGCATCGTCCACGGTCACGATGCCTAAGATGTCGCCCGCTTCATCCAGGACGGGCAGCGCGAGCAGATTATACTCGGCGATCTTCTGCGCCACTTCGCGCGCCGAATCATACGGGTTCGCCGTCTGAAAGTCTTCGCGCATCACTTCTTCGAGCGGCGAGGCGGGGTCTGCGAGAATCAGGCTGCGGAGCGCGATCACGCCCAGCAGCTTCCACGATGCTTCGCGTTCGACGACATAGAGGTAATAGATCATGTTCGGGGTTTCGGCCATCTCGCGCAGCCGCGCCAGAGCGGCCCCGACCGTCAAATCGCGCGGCAGCGTGACGAACTCCGTCGTCATCAACCCGCCCGCCGTGTCGTCTTCGTAAGGCAGAAGCTCGGCCACGTCCGCCTGCTCCTCACCCTCCATCAACCCGAGCAGCTCTTCGGCCTTGGCTTCCGGCAAATCGCCCAGCACGTCCGCCGCTTCATCCGGCGACATCCATTCCAGGATGTCTGCGGCGCGCTCCTCGTCCATGTCGCCGATGATGCGTGCCTGTGCCGATGCAGGCATCTCTTCCAGAGTCTCGGCGGCCGTCTCGTCGTCGAGAGCCTCGACTATCTCCGAGCCGTGATGATAGGAGAGAGCTTCGGCGAGGCGCGCGATCTCTACAGGGTGAAGGCGCGCCAGCTTATCGCTCGAAGACTTCAGCTGCACGGTCGCGGCATCCGTCGCCAGGTAGCCCACGTCTGCCCAGTCGATGACTTCGACCGGGCGTCCAGTCCCGACGAACCCCGCCGGAGCGAGCCTGCGCCAGAGTCCCTGCAAGCTCACGTCAGCGCCCGTCACTCTCCATTCCCCTGCGGCCTCTATGATCTGCACATCGTTGACGCGCACCACGCGCTTGCCGTCCACATCTATCAACTGCTTGTCGAGCACGTTGCGCGCCAGCAGCACTTCCGGCTCGCGGCGGACAAACGGGCGGAGGTCTAAAATATCCGAGTTGAGACGAATGCCCTGCTCGGAAAAATGCGTGATGCGCCAGCGCGGCACGAAGAAATCACGACGGCGATAGCGCGCGACGAAGCCTATCACCGGCGGGTGATCTTCCTCGCGCAGGCGCACGATGACATCCTTGATCGTCGCCACACGCTCGCCCTCCAGGTCACGCACGGGACGACCCAACACTTGCGATAGATACAGCATGTTAATATTTCGCCCTCACCAAGCGGGCGCGTCGGCGGGAATGATAACAAAAGCAGTGACGAGTGACGAGCGACAAGTGACGAGTTAAAGGCTTAGAGAGCAAGTCTATAAGAAAGCCCCTGAAAGGGGCGACGGACTGTAGCCCAAGGTGCCAGCCTTGGGACAAAGAGATCAACAAAAACAGCGAAGCCCCGGAGGGGCGAAAGAAACGCAAGTTGAATTTCTTACGCCCCTCCGGGGCTTGCTTCTCTATTCTGGACTGATTCCCACGGCTGACGCCGTGGGCTACATTCTATCGCCCCTTTCAGGGGCTTCGGCTTACTTCTTGAACATGCTTTGGCATAGGCTCGTCACTCGTCACCGTCTTTAAGCTGGCGGGCTTTGGCTTCGCGCTTGAAAGACCTTAAAGCTTCGGTCAGTTGTTGCATCTCTGTTTGAGGGAAAGGGCGTCGCCAGTTTCTATCGAATTCGTCAGTCGCGACGTGCCTGCGCAGGTCGCGCAGCGCGCGCCAGAAGCCGTCGCAGATTTCCTGCCTTGAGCCTGTGAGCGAAAATAGCATGCGGCCCGTCTCCGGCTGCCTGCGATGATCCGTGTAGTGCATGACCTTGAACGAGACGCGCTCTTCCGCTTGAACTTGCGCCTCGAAATCAAGCTCGTCGGGCTCGCAGTTCCATTTCACCTTGAAGCCGTGGCGCGTGGTGAGAAGCGACGTGAGACCTTCGATCAATTCGCGTAAGGAGTCGTAGGGCGCAGACGAGACGGCGGTGACGAACTCTTGCTCGCCCACGTTCAAGCTCAAAGACATAAAACCGCTTTGCGGACTATTGAAGCTGACTCGGAAGGCTTTGCTCATGCGGGCTCGCGTTCGTGTGTGACAGTCAATCGTAGCTCTCTATCTTCAGGCGCTCGATGGCGCGCTCCATAGCGCGGTCACGGCGTGCGCGCAGGTCTGAGAGGTCTAGCACGACGCGCTCGTCCGGCATGACGCCGGTGCCTTCGAGCCGCTTGCCGGTGGCGGTGCGATAATCCATCTCGCTGACATCGAGCACGCCGCCGTCCGGGAGCGTGTGGCGTCGGCGTATGGCGAGCACGCAGCCGCAGGTGGGCCCACCGATGACGACGGCGCGATTGCGCTCGCGGACGGTGGCGACGAATATCTCGGCGGCGCTTGAGGTCTTTTCGCTAGTGAGGATGACGACGGGAACCCTGAGGAGCGCGACCGCTTCGGCGGCGAAGAGCATGGCGGAACGCGTTTGCGGCTCGAATGCCGTGCGCCCCGTGCGATCCATGAAGCGCCCGAGGCTGCTGCCTTTGGGAAGAAACGCGGAGGCGATCTCCGTCATCGCTTCGGCCTCGCCGCCGCCGTTATTGCGCAGGTCGACGATGAGCCCGCGTACGCCGTGCAGCTTCTCTCTGAGGGCACGCATGAAATCCAGCGCCACCGCCTGCGTGAAAGCATCGAACTCGACCAGACCTATCTGGCCGCGCACGCGTCTCACTCTCAGGAGCGCGGTGCGATCAAACCGCTGGCGTCGCAGCGAAGCGAAGCGTTCTTTTTCGTCGCCGCCGCGCCACCCGACCGTGACCTTCGTGTCACGCTCGCCGTCAAAGAGCGTGGCCATCGCGCGCAGCCGCGCCGCCGCGACCGTGGAAGAACCGGCCTGCTCCGCCAGGCGTCGCGCAAAGACTGCGAGCGCCGGTTCACCGTCAACGCGCGTGATGATGTCGCCGACGCGCAAGCCTTTGCTTTCGGCCTCCGATCCTTCCTCTACGCGAACGACGACCGGCTCGCCTCCGACTTCGCGGACGGAGAGACCGATGCTGATGACTTGCGGGTGTTGCCAGTCAAACTTCTCATCGGGCGCATAGACGCGCGTGTGCGCGTCGCGCAGCAGCCCGACCATGCGGCGCAAGACGGCATAGAACTCCGCAGGCGAGCGGGCCACTGCGGCGCGCGGGCGAAACTCTTCGCGGCACGCGCTCCAGTCGATGCCGTGAAACGACGGGTCATAATAACGGTCGCGGATAGTCGCCCAGACATCATCGAAGACGGCCAGACGACCCTCGCGCGTCTCCGTCAGAGCGGTGTGCGAATCAACGCCCGTGGACGTGAAGGGCAAAGCATAGCAGGGAAGAAGAGAGAAGATGCAAAGCAAGAGCAGCAGGGCGAGCGCGGACGTATGAGCCCGGTCGAGGGGCGTGGGCGTCTCCTTTCCTCTTTTTCTCTTCAGCTTCATTGTTTCGGTGGCTTGCGGAAATTATAGCGTAAGAGGACGCGCATGGGCACGGCCACGCCGTCTCGCATCGCCGGTCGAAAGTGTAGCTGGCGAACCGTCTCGACAGTCGCCTCGTCCAAACCGAACCCGGCCCAGCGCACGACATCCACGCGCATCACTTCGCCGTCAGCCCCTATCTCTACTTCAACATCAACGGTCGCTTCGGCTTCGACGCGCGCGGCCTCTTCAGGGTAGGGCGGGCGCTGTCGCCTGTACGGTAGCGGCAGACGCACGCCATGCGCTTCCGCTTCCGGGGGCGCGTCTTCGATGACGGGCGTGCTGTGTGATTGTGCGAGGGCGCGCGCTATTCGCTCGTCCTCCTGCGCGCGACGAATCCGGGTGGCGTATCGTTGTCGCATCGCTGCGCCTGTGAGTTCTTCCCCTAAACGTTTCTCGGCTTCGGCGGGCGACGCCGCCTCGAAACTCGGGCGCTCCCACAGGATGAGACGGCCCGTGCGCGCGCTCACGATAAAGATGGCGACGTAGGCTTCGTAGTAGATTGGGCCCACGGAGGGCGAGCGCCTGAGCGTCTGCGCATCGCCCGTCAGAAAAAAGTCGCAATCGATGACCGCACCCAGATTGCGCGCTTCCTCAAGCGTCATGTTGAAAGAGCCCGCGTAGCCCGCGCCAAGTGATGCGGCACGGCTCTGGTCGCGATCCAAAATTGAAAGCCGCTCATCCGCCGCGAGCGAGGACGCCAGCTTCTCAGCCGTGAATCGTCCCTCCCGCGTCGCGCCGAAATCGAGCACGGCCACGCGCGCTCGCGGCATACTTTGGTGCTGCTGATCCTCCTGCGCAAACGTGTTGGCAGAGAGCGCGCACGTCAACGAGACGAGAAGAAAGGCCCAACGAAGATTGATAGCGATGGACACCTCTGATGCCTTGAATTTTAGGTTATGCCGGAGATGTTAGAGATAAGCGGCAAGCGCACGCATCTCTAAAAAAGTTCGATACTGATCTTATACTACCGTGTGCGCCCGTCTGACAATGCACCGCGATTAGCGCGGGGCCTGCCCTCTTCCGCGTTTCCAGAGTTTTTGTGAAGGGATACGCAGCGCGCGGTTGAACTTGCTGGAAGCGTTCTCCCAGGCGATGATCTCTGTCAATTCGATCAAGGCATCGTCGTCGTAATAGCGGCGCAGTCTCTCGAACAACTCGTCTGTGACCTCGCGCCCGGTGATCGTCATCGAGTCGGCGTATTCGAGCGCCGTGCGTTCCTCTTCATTGTAGAGCGGGCTTAAGGCATACTCGGCCAGCGCTTCGATCTTCTCGTCCGTGAGCCCAAGCTCGCTGCCCACGGCAGCGTTGATGTCCTGTCAAAACTCGCAGCCGTTAAGGAACGCGACGCGACGATTGAGAAGCGCCTGAAGCCGGCCGTCAATCAGCCCGGATGCTTCAATCCCCGCCCACATGCCGCGCACGGCGCGAAAGATCGTGGGACGCCGCGCGTAGACGAGATGATTCAGGAGCGGCGCGCCCCACTTCTTCGTCTGTGCCTCGAAGACCTGCCGCGTGTATTTATCAACATGATCGGGGTCTACATCGTCAATGCGTGCCATCGTCTTTAATCTCCACTGCGGGCGATTGCTTGCGGCGGCGAGGTGCTGTGATAGAGAGCGTACACTTCGTCTTTGACTTCGGGCGGAAAACAGATGCGATGCAGTTGGTAGCCGCGCTGTAGACCGCGCACGGCGTCGCTCACTTCGCTGATCTCGCGTATACGCGGGTGCGCGTAGCCGTCCTCGACGTAGATGCGCGCCTTGGGCTCTGCGCCTTCAGCCGTGTAGTAGTTGTAGTAGGGAATGTCACCGGCGTGGTCTTCGATGAAATAGTATTCGGGAGCAAAGCCCGCTTGCTCGACCGCACGACGCGCCGCCGCGAGGAACGTCTGCCGCTCCGGCTCCGGCATGTCGAGATCAATCGCCTTGAAGAGACGGCGACCGATGAAGCGTCGGCTGAGGTCGTTCAGCACTGTGTCGCGGGAGTTCTGCCATTGCTTGATATGAAAGATCACGTCGGAGTCGTCCATCTCCAGATGCTCCGAGAGCGTGAGCGGCTCGCGGCGCAGCACCTTCTCGAAAGCCGTGCCCGGCGCGCACCAGACCTCTACGCCAGCTTCAAGGAGCGTAAGCGCGCGGCGCAGGGCGGAGCGCAGCACGGCCTCTGCGGAGCGCAGCGTGCGATGAAAATAGACCTGGCGGAACATGTAATAACGCGCCTGCAAATATTCCTCGACCGCGTAGAGCCCGCGCGCCGCGACGTAAATACGTTCGCCGCCTTCGTCCACCTGTAGCGCGTTGATTATCCATTCCAGATCGTAGATGCCGTACTTCGCGCCCGTCATCAGAGAGTCGCGCAGCAGGTAGTCCATGCGATCAACGTCCAATTGGGAGGAGACCAGTTGGGCCAACGCGGCGGGCTGGAAGGTTCCCTCTATGATGCTCGCCACACGAGCGGGCAACCCTTCGGAGTAGGAGCGCAAGACCTGTCCCACTTCCGTCTCTTCACTTAAGACGGCGCGCACAGTCCATGCCTCGTGGTGATAGCTCAAGACCTTCTCCATGACATGCGAGAAGGAGCCGTGTCCTATGTCGTGCAGCAGAGCCGCCGCGCGCGCCGCCGCGCGGTCTTCCGTCGTGATCGGGAAACTCTCGCCCAATCGATCGAGCACTCTCGTCATCAGGTGAAGCACGCCCAGAGAGTGCGTGAAGCGCGAGTGCTCCGCGCCCTGGTAGGTGTAGAGCGCGAGGCCCAGTTGCTTGATGCGGCGCAGGCGCTGGAATTCGCTCGCGTCGATGAGGCGCACCATCAGGTGGCCTTCGTCCGTGTCCGTGCGCAGGCGAATGATATTGTGAACCGGATCGCGGTAGATGCGTTCAGACACTCGGCTCGTCACCCTCTATGCATGAGCGTTGTTGCAGCACGCCGTTATTCTACCATTCATTGCGGGCTGTGGCGGAAGAGAAGAAAAAAAGGGCGCTCGACCGAAGTCTGAGCGCCCTTGCGAGGTAAAGCGTCCGCCGCCCTTGTTTAGAAGTCGGCGCGCACGCCAAGCTGAAGCGTAAAGGGTACGCCGACGGGCGGCCCGAATCCCGGCCCGTACAGCGAGATGGGCTGTAGGAAATTGCCGCCGCGAGTGCTGAAGCCGAACCTGTCTCCAAACGAGATGTTCTCCGTATTGAACAGGTTGAAGAAGTTCATATAGCCTCTCACACGCAACTTCTCGCCGATGGCGAAAGTCTTCTGGACGCGCAGGTCAAGGTTGAAGTAACGACCGCTGCGCT
This sequence comes from Pyrinomonadaceae bacterium, assembly GCA_036522655.1. Classification (GTDB taxonomy): domain Bacteria; phylum Acidobacteriota; class Blastocatellia; order Pyrinomonadales; family Pyrinomonadaceae; genus DASQYE01. Next base: position 19,613 of record DATDFK010000065.1, read on the forward strand.
CTTCCACGTTGCCCGCCGAGTCAACGACAAAGCCGTGGCGCAGGCTGTTGACCTCGGTTTGCCGACATCCGGGAGTCAGCGTCCCGGCAGGCAATGCAGTCCCGGCCAAAATGGAATTGAGAACGCTCCTTGGGTCTACGCCCTCGCAGATGCGATCGATCGTGCGGCGTCCATCGCCGTCGATGTCGAAACTGGCGATCGGCGAGAAGGGACGCGAAGTGGCGAACTGCATGATCGGCGCAAGCTGGAAATTGTACGGCAGCTCAAAGACGCCGCTGACGACGATACGATGACGCTCGTCAATGCGCGACGGCCCGAACTCTTCCGGCTTGAACTGATTTTCGGGAGTGACGGCGATACCGTTGCCCGTGTAACTGGCCGTCGGCTGACCGCCCCAAGACCTTGCGTTGGAGAGAACATAGCTGGCCGAGAACAGCGTCCGGCGCGTGCGTCGTCGCAGGGTCGTCGTCCAGCTATCGAAGAACGAGCGATTGTTTGAGGCGAACATGTTGATCTGTTCGAGGCGGCCCGCGCCGAGACCTGCGGCCACGAACGCCTGATCGAAATAGCGCGTGCCTGCACCGCGCGGGCAACGCGCGGGCGTCGGGTTCGCGCCCGGGAAAGCCGGATCGCAGATTGAGCTGATCAGCGGATTGATGTTCAGCACGCGCGACTCGTGTATGCCGAGCGTGTGCACGTAGTCGCTCGAAAGAACGTAATTCTCGCCGAGTTGGGTCTCGAAGCCGATAGAGAACTTCTGTACATACGGGTCTCTCTGCGTCGGGTCGTTGATGCGTCCGAAAGCGCCGGGCTCTAAATCCGGCAGGCCCGTGACGGTTGGCCCCGGCAGCGGGTCGATGCCGAAGCGGAAGGTCGCCAGTGGGGACGTGCCGACGCCGACCGCCGTATTCGTCTGTTGCAGAAGCGTCTGGTAGATGGTCGGGTGCGTCTGCTGCAAAGAGAAGATCGTCAGGTTCTGGAAAACCTGATCGTAGAAGATGCCGTAGCCTCCGCGAATCACCGTCCGCCCGTCGCCCTTCAGATCGTAGGCGAAGCCGACGCGCGGTTGAAATTCCGTCCAGCTCGGAGTCGTGCGGCTCAGCTCATCATGAGTGATGGCCTGGGCGCGCGGCTCGTTGAGCTGGCTCAGGATTCTCATCGTGCGGTTGTCCGTCTGGTCTGTCAGGATGTTGATGTTCACATCCCAGCGCAGTCCCAGGTTGAGAGTCAGGCGCGGAGTGATTTTGTAGTCGTCCTGAATGTAGAAGGCCAACTGATGAAGCGGCGGCTGGCTGGTGTCGCCGTCGCCTCCGCTGAACTCAAGACGGTTGAGCGCTCCCGGCGTGGAGAATCCCTGCGGATAGCAGGGAACCGCTGGATTCGGGCAACTGGCCGACGGCAGATTATTTCTGATCGTCAGCGGGTCGTCGAAGAAGGTCAGGACGTAGCCGTTCGCGCCGAAAAGGAAGAAGCCGCCGAGGCTGGTGTGGATGTAGTTTGCACCGAACTTCAGGCTGTGCTTTCCGGCCAGAACGGAGAAATCGTCGCGGAACTGCCACTTGCGCTCGGTCGTCTCCTGCGGCACGTTCTGATTTGCGCCCGACTGCACGGTGAGAAACTGTAGGTTCGGGTCAGTGGTGACGCCCAGTATCCCGTTTTTGAAGTCCTGGAACTGGAACGAGAACTGGTTGAGCTTCGTCGGGCTCAGCGAGTAGGTGTGATTGATGACGAAGCTGTGCAGCTTGTTGTTATTCGTATTGCCGCCCTCAAGGTCTGCCGGGAGGGTGATGTCGAACTGGTCGTTGGGCGAATCGTTCTTCTGGAACGAGTAGCGGTAGAACATCGATTGCTTGTCGCTGATGCGATTGTCAATCTTGATGCTCAAGAGCGTGTCGTTGTAGGGCGTCGGAATAATCTCAGAAGCCGTGATGCCGGGAATGGCGGCGATCTGGGCCAACTGGTCTGGCTGGACGAGAAGATTCTGGCGCTCGCGGAAGCGCTCGACCGCGCCGAAGAAGAAGAGCTTGTCGCGGATAATGCGCCCGCCGAAGGAGCCGCCAAACTCCTGCCGACTGAAATCAGGCTTTTCGCTATTGTTCTCTTTTTCAAAGAAGTCGCGCGCACGAAGCGACTGGTTACGGAAGTTGTAGAAGCCGGAGCCGTGAAACTCATTGCTGCCGCTCTTGGTGACGACGTTGACGACGCCGCCGACCGAGCGCCCGGCCTCAGCCGTCCAGCGATGCTGCAAGACCTGGAACTCCTGTATCGACTCGTAAGCGAAATTCTGTAGCAGGGAGCCGACGACGTTGTCTTTGTTGTCGCCGCCGTCAACGTTGACATCGACCTGCCGGCCATCGCCGCCGCTGAAGGCTATGTTGCCGACGCGCGTCTTGGTCGGGTCGAAATTGCCGACGGGACGAGCTTCCGGCGCGACGATCGAAAGGTTGGCGAAGGTGCGATTGATGAGCGGCAGGTTCTGGACTTCTACCGGGGTGATGTTTCTGCCAAGCTCGGAGGTCGTCGTCTCGACCATCGCGGAATCGGAGGCCACCTCGACGGTTTCTGATATTTCTCCGGGCTTGAGCTCGATCTTGAGCGACTGCGTTGCGCCGACGTTCAGCTCCAACTCTTTGAGCAGGGCTTTGCTGAAACTCGCGGCCTCGACCGTCACGTCATACTTTCCGGCGGGCAACTGTGTCAGGGTGAATTCACCCGCCGCGTCGGTCGTCGCCGTGCGCGTCAGACCCGTGCCGATGTTGTGCGCCGAGACGGACGCGTTGGGCACGATATTTCCGAGCGCATCGGTCACGCGACCCGTGATGTCGCCCGTCGTCTGCTGCGCCAGCGCGCCGCCGGCCAGCAGCATGCTGAGCCCTAAGACTACTGTAAGGTGCATGAAAAGTCTGTAGTAGCGTGTCATCACTATCTCCTAAACTTTGTAAAAAATGCGGATGCGGAAGAGCTGTTGAGGCTAACGATAAAATTTTAGGCAACTGATATTCCATAATTTCAGACCCGGCCCCAAAGGCTGAAATCTTTACTAAAACCATCTATTCACATCAGTTTACGTAGAAGCCTTGGACTCAAGGAGTATCCAAAACACTGAATTCTGTTTCGATTTTTGGATAATCCGTGCCATAAGCGGGATGGTTCGCGTGTAAATGCCGTCAGGCGGGAAGGCTCCTCCTTTGCTGTTACCGGCGGGCAAGAGCGGGAATCTACAAACGTATGAAGCCGAGGGCTGGCGCAAGGGTCAGCCCGTAAATCCGCGCGCTGCGTGTCGCAGTGCTTTGTGCGGGCAGGCGAATCCGAGCCGTAGCGCTCGCGCGCACTCTGTGACGACTGGCGAGGGACTGACGCGATTCGGAGCGCGCTCTCTGGGCCCACTCTCTTGGGCCCACTCGCTAATCCATGTCCGGGGCGGGCCGTTTGCCTTCACGCCTCCGTACCGCCAGACTTCCTAGATTTATGGATTAGTTCCCATTTTTTTGGATTTTAAAAGCTCCGAAAGTGAGGGCGGTTTGTAGGTAACTGCCTGAAAAGGCGGGAATTATCTAGATTGCCGGAAATGGTATAAGAGTTGCTAAATCGTAGACGCAGGTAAGAGACTTAAGCAATTTCTTCGATGTTTGTAAGAGAAAGTCAGCCCCATTAGATAATCACGACGGAAAGTTCCCAACTTCAGGATGGGGCCAATTAGTCGTTCTTCCTCATTAGTAATGTAAGGACAACAGAAAGGATTCGCCAGCATGAAAATCTCTATGCTACAACGCTTGGCTGCTAATGGCCTCTCCAGGGCCATGATAGCCTTGTTTGTACTGGTCATGCTCTCGGGTGCTGCAATGGCACAGGAGACAGGCCAAATCAGTGGCACGATCACTGACCCTAATGGCGCGCTGGTTCCCGGTGCGACAGTGGTCGTGAAGTCAGTCGGAACCGGGGCCGAGCGCTCCGTCACGACCGGATCGGATGCCAGCTACCTGGTCACCAACTTGCAGCCAGGACTGTATGATGTGAGCGTCACGGCATCGGGCTTCGGGACTAGCACCCAGCGAGCCCAGGTGTCGGTCGGTGGAAGACTCACGCTTGATTTTAATCTTAGTATTGGCGCTACGCCGACAGCCACTGTCGAAGTGGTCGCAGGCAGTGGCGGCGTCGAGGTTAATACGACCGATCAACAGGTGTCGAGCGTGGTCAACAACCGGCAGATACGCGAGTTGCCGACCGTGACCCGCAACGCCTATGACCTGATCAGTCTCTCGGGCAACGTCGCCACAGACACCAGCAACGGCGGCACACGCGGAACCGGCTATGCCATTAACGGCCAACGTTCGGCCAGCACGAGCGTCCTGCTCGACGGCGCTGAGAACGTTGACACCTTTACCGCCGGTATCGGTCAGGCCGTGCCGCTCGATTCAGTGCAGGAGTTCCGCGTTATCACCGGCAACTTCTCGGCTGAATACGGGCGCGCTTCGGGCGGCGTCGTCAACGTCGCGACCATCGCGGGCACGAACTCATTTCACGGCACGGCCTACGAGTTCAACCGCATCTCGAAGCTAGCCTCGAACGGTTACGATAACAACGCGCGCGGGATTCCGAAAGCCGTGTTCACGCGCAACCAGTTCGGCTACTCGATCGGTGGGCCGATTCTCAAGAACAGGCTCTTCTTCTTCAGCAACACCGAGTGGATTCGTGTTCGCAGCGGCGGTTCACGCGTCGCCTTCGTTCCAACCTCGCAGTTGCTGAATGCGAGTGCGGCGCAGACGCGGGCGTTCTTCGCTCCCTATGCGATCAATGGAACGCTCGGCGCGACCGTGACCGCTTCGCAAGTGGTTACGGCCTACGGCGGCGCGGGCTCTTTCCTGCCGACGCCCACCTCCGGCGCGACAAACGCCTTCCTGGCATTCGCAAACGCTAATCCGAACGCGCCTGCTTTCCAGCAGGTGACCTTCTCCACGCCGCGAGACGTGGGCGGCGGCTTGCCGGAAGACGAATACCAGACGGTCGAGCGTATCGACTACAACCTGAGCGACAAGACTCAGATTTACGGTCGCTATGCTCTGCAAAGCCAGAACTTCTTTGAAGGTACGAACGCTTACAGCCCGTACAAGGGATTCAGCACCGGCTTCACTAACTTCAACCAGAACTTCCTGCTCAACATGACGCATTCGTTCTCGTCGAATTTAGTGTCGCAGACCAAGCTTGGCTACAATCGCCTCAACGGTGGACAGCCGCTCGGCGACCAACCGCTCGTTCCGACGCTGTACCTGAACGGTGGGAAAGTCGTGACGCTCAATGGCGTCCAGGTTCTCTTCCCCGGCTACCTGCCCTACTCGCCGGGTAACGCCATTCCCTTTAACGGCGCGCAGAACCTCTACCAGTTGAACCAGGACTTCACCTACACGAGAGGTAAGCACACCTGGAAGGCTGGCGGTCAGATCGTACACATCCGAGACAACAAGACCTTCGGCGCGTACTCCTACGCGGTCGAGGCGCTCGGCAATACGAACGGCGAATCGCTCAGCAACTTCATTACCGGCAACCTGCTTTCCTTCAGTGTCGGTATCGATCCGGGCGGCAGATTCCCCGGCGCGAAAATTCCGCTCCCCGTCGGCCCGCCCTCTTTCTCGCGCAGCAACAGGTACAGCGAATGGGCCGTCTACGTGAACGATTCGTGGAGGGTTACTCCGCGCCTGACCATGAACTTCGGTCTGCGCTACGAGTATTACGGTGTGCAGCATAACGCTGACCCGACTCTGGATGCCAACTTCTATTACGGCCCCGGCGCGACTCAGCAAGAGCGGATTCGCAACGGCAGCTTCATGCGCGCCGTTGACAGCCCGGTCGGCGGGTTGTGGAGACCTGACAAGAATAACTTCGCACCGCGCATCGGTTTTGCCTGGGACATCAGGGGTGATGGCAGAACCTCCCTGCGCGGCGGCTACGGCGTTGCCTACGAGCGCAACTTCGGAAACGTGACCTTTAACGTGCTCTTCAATCCGCCCAATTACGGTGTCGTCGCTCTGACCGCCAACAGCCTCAACGCTAATGGTACGTTGGTTCCGGGAGACGTTCCGACGCTTCCCGTAGACATCAACAACTACGGGCCGTTTTCGGGCACTGGCCCGGACAGGACGTTCAGCGCTGTCTCGGCGCGTCACGTTGACGAGAACATTCGCAACGCTTACGCCCATTTCTGGAGCGCTTCGTTCCAGCATCAGCTGACTGACAATACGGTCATGGCCGTCGAGTATTCAGCCTCGGCGGGTCGCAGCCTCTACTCGATCGGTGATCAGAACCGCACCGGCTCGACGGCGGCCTTCGGCCTCCCGACCATCCTGAATGTCACGGGCACTCCGACCACCCGTCTCAACGGTATTGCCAGCAGCATGAACACGCGACGCAATGATGGCTACTCGAATTACAACGCCCTCATCGTTTCGCTCGACAGCAACAACTTCCGTAACACCGGGTTGACGTTCACCGCAAGGTACACCTACTCGGTGGCGAAGGATAACCTGAGCTCGACGTTCGCTGAAACGGGGCAGACCTTCTTCCTCGGCTTCACCGATCAGTTCCGTCCTGACCTCGACTACGGTCATGCGGACTTCGACGTGCGCAACCGTTTCTCCGGCAGTCTGAACTATGAAGTTCCGTTCAGGGGCGACAGCGCTCTGACCAGAACACTTCTCGGCGGCTGGAGTGTCAACGGCACGTTCGTTGCCAGAACAGGTTTCCCCTTCACGATCTATGATTGCTCGCTTGCGAACATCACCTGCGCGCGCCTGACCGAGTCGTCTCCGGTTGTGATCAACACCAGCAACCCGCCCGACGCCGGTAGCGAAAACACCTTCACGCTCGCTGATCTGTCCAACCAGACGATCACGACGCAGGGCAACCCGTTCGTTGGTAACTACAACTTCGGGCCCTACACGGAAGGCATGTCAAGGCGTAACGCATACAGAGGCCCCGGCTTCTGGAACGTTGATCTGGGAGTGTACAAGAGGATTCGCTTCACTGAGCGGTTCAGTATGCAGCTCCGTGGTGAAATCTTCAACCTCTTCAATCACGCCAACCTGTATACGGACTACACCAGCCCGGATGTCAGCAGCGGCAACGTTCTTGGCCGACGCGGCGTGACGGACGTAAACACTCTGGAACGTCGCAATGTCCAGCTTGCAGTGAAGTTTATCTTCTAACTTTCGAGAGAAGTATTATTATTCTCTCTCTTCCGGGGAGCCTTCGGGCTCCCCAATTTTTTAGCTTGAGATTTTCATGCTGCGATGTAACATACGGTGGACGCCAGTGAGTCTCGAACCCGGCAGGACTGAAGCTTTCGGGGTGAAAAATCATGCCAACCACCATCAGGTCGCAAAGAAGAGAATCTAAACGTACGAAGAGCCTGCTGGCTCTCTTCTGCGCCGCACTCTCTGTGCTGATGTGCGTCGCCGTTGCAGAGGCGCAGTCCGGTCGCACCGTCAGGCGCAATCCGTCCCCGAGCCCGCCCGCAGAGAATCCCACCCCGACGCCCACGCCCGTCAATACCTCCGCCACACAGGCGCGGCGGGAGTTTACCTTCACCGTCGGCAGGTACGTGCAAGGCCCGACGATAACGGTGGAAAGCTCTCTCGCTTTTAATAGCTTCGTCGAGCGTTTGGGAAAATCTCTCGCCGTCGAAGTAGTCCCCGTCCACAAGGACATGACGCGCAAGGAGGCGATTGACCGCGCGAAGAGCGCGGAGAGCGAGAACGCTTACGTTGTCTGGCTGCGCCTGGAAGTTGACACCCCCGACATGGAAAGGGCCGATGCGGGCATGCCGCTCAATCCTGGCTGCCTGTACGTCAGCTACACGGTCTATGCACCGCGCACGGCGAAGATCAAGGCTCAGGGCAAAGTTTACCAGCGCGGCTATGCCTCTAACTCCTGCCTCGCCAGAACGGGCAGCCCGATACCGGGGCGCGAGCCGCCGCATCTTCCGAGCGGCTATCGCATCCAGATGGCCGGAAGCGACGCCGCCGACCGCGTGCTGCAAGCTTTCAACCTGCCTTTACCACATTATTCAGCCGCTTATCACAGGTAAGACTTTCAAGTGAGCGCAAAGGTTCGGTATGACATTAAGCTTTAGTCTCAAACGCAACATCATAATTGCCTTCCTGCTCCTACTTGCCGCGACCGGCGCGGCGCTCGTGGCCCAGACCCGACCCACTGCGCGCGGCGCAGTCGTTTATCTCTCTTACGAAGATGCGAAGCCGATTCTGGAAGCGGGAGCGGACATGCTGCCGCAGGGGTTGAGCGGCAAAAGCCCGTCGGAGTTGGCGCGCGATTGGCCCAACTGGGTCGTGCGCCGTGATGCGGAGATACGCGCGCGCCTGTTGCAGGGCGACGAAGATACGCTCGTCAACTTTCTTCTGTTCGGAACCTCCTATACGAAACAGCCGCGCATCACCCAACAACAATTACATCAGATAGGACAGCAACAGAACGCAGCGGGAGCCGCTAATAATCCGGCGCTGGCGAGGCTCGCCAACAGTCTGCAAGCGCGTGCCGACGACCTGATACGTGCGATGGCCGCGCCCGGAAGTAATGACCGGCTGCTTTTCGCGCGCCGTCTGCTCGTCGAGCAGAAGGGGTTTCGCATTGATACCACGGACGGTCGGGCGAAGGCGAAAGCTTACCTGCTTGAGAGCGTCGTAAAAGTGCTCGGAGAATTCAGCAATTACGCGAAGATTCTTGAGGAGGCGCGCTCCCAGGGGGCAAGCGAGGAGTTTCTGGAGCGGTCTAATTTATTCCGCACGCGCGGGCTCTCTTCCGACACTACGCTGCTTCCCAACTACGCCATAGAGGAAGCGCTCAAGGCCATCATGGCGCGCAAGCTGCTGACTCCGGGCAGCGTGCGACGGGTGGCGATCATTGGGCCTGGCCTCGACTTTACGGATAAACAGGAGGGCTACGATTTTTACCCGCAGCAGAGCATACAGCCCTTCGCCCTGATCGATTCACTGTTGCGCCTGGGTCTAACGACGCGCGCCGACGCTCTCTCTGTCACGACCTTCGATCTGAGCCCGCGCGTCAACGATCATCTTGAGCGAGCCAGACAGAGAGCGCAGCGCGGGCAGGGCTACGTGCTCCAGCTACCCTACGACACGCAGGCGCAGTGGAAGCCGGAAGCCGTGCGCTACTGGGAGCAGTTCGGCGATAAAATCGGTAGCCCGACGCCGCCGATCACAGCGCCCTCCGCCGTCAGCGCCGTCAAGATGCGCGCCCTGCAAGTACGCCCGGCCATCGCCGCCCTGATCACACCGATGGACACGAACATCGTGCTGCAAAGGCTCGAAGTTCCCGCCTCGGAGCGCTTCGACCTGATCATCGCCACCAACATCCTCGTCTACTACGATACGTTCGAGCAAAGCCTTGCCTTGGCCAACATAGAGCGTATGTTGCGGCCCGGCGGGTTCCTGCTTTCAAATAATGCGCTGGTCGAACTGCCGTTCTCGCGCATGCATTCGGTGGACTATTCGACCGTCGTTTATTCGGAGCGCACGGGTGATGGCGATCACATCGTCTGGTATCAGCGGGCGGCGGATTAAACGCGGTTCGGCGCGAGCGAAAATATGTACTTCATTTGATGTTTGCGCTATACTGCCGCAAGCCACCCACACAATCGTTTTGCCCAGTTCTCTGGCCATCAATTAAGGAGTAAGACATGCGTATCCCAGCGCTTCAGGCCATTCGCATCAGACGCCCTTGGGAGCTCTTCTCTGCCCTGCTACTTCTGCCGCTGCTCGCCGCTACGGCTTACGCACAGCTTTCGGATGGCCCCGGCCTGGGCGATTCGGGCGTCAGGGGAGCTAATAATATTATTCAAGGTAATCTCTTTTACCCTTCGGGCCGTCGCTTCGACAGAAAGCTTCAAGTCAGGATCAGCAGTGTGAGGGGCCTTGATTTCTCCACGTTGTCGGACGAGAACGGTTCGTTCAGCTTTCGCCGACTGCCCGGCGGAACCTACTACGTCACCGTCGACGCGGGCAAAGAGTATCTTCCCGTCAACGAGATCGTCAACATTGTCGAGACATACAGGACGAGTTCCAGCCAGACTTACGCCGTGCAGATACAGCTTCAGTTGAGATCGACGAGCGAGGGCAGACCCGGCGTCCTCAACGCTGGCTTCGCGGGCGTGCCGAAAGCCGCGCTCGAATTCTACGAGAAGGCGCGCAAAGCGGCCCAGTCGGGCGATAATAAGAAAGCCATCGAGGCGTTAAAGGAAGCGGTCGCGGTTTACCCGCAGTTCACGCTCGCCTACAACGAGTTGGGCGTACAGTATTTCAAGATGGGCAACCTGGCCGATGCGGGCGACGCGTTGGGCGAAGCGATCAAGCTTACGCCGGAAGCTTTCAGCCCGCGCCTCAACAACGCCATCGTGCTCTTCTACAAGAAGCAGTACCAGAGCGCGGGCGCGGAACTCGATCACGCGATCAAGATCAATGACACGTCCGCCCTCGCGCACTTCTTCCGAGGACGTGTCTTCGTCAAGACGGACAATCTTGCAAAAGCGGAACCGGAGTTTCTGCGCGCCATCAGCCTCAGCGGAGGCGAAGAGATCAACGAGGCGCACCGCTTCCTGGCGGGCATCTACAACGAGCAGGGCAACTACCCGCTCGCCCTCAAAGAGCTGGAGACCTATTTGAAGATTTCGCCCAAGGTTAAGGATGCCGAGCAGATTCGTAAGATCATTCAGGAGCTACGCTCAAAGGCTGCGACGAGCAAACGCTAGGCACGGAAAAAGCATTAAGGGCGAGGCCATCTTTGAAAGAGAGATGGCCTTGCCCTTTCGCTTTTTTCATCGCCTCACTGAAACATCTGCGGGTCGATGGCTTCATTGTGACGGTATTCGGTGATCGTGCCGCTGATGGTTCCGCTCTTCGACTGGCTGAGGATGGGAAAGGTGACGACCTGCTCGAACTTGAAGGGAAGCTTGACGCCGTCCACATCTCTAAAGTCCGAGGTCTCGATATAAAAGTCCACGGTCAGATCATCCTCACCGCGACTGACGGGCTCGTTGGTGAAAGGTTTTATCTGCGCCGACACGTGTGACTTTCCATAATCTGTACGCACCCACATAAAGCTCTGAGCGTCAAAGTAGAGGCGCATCGAATCGCCCTTCGGGCGTTTGACTTCGACGACGTAAGTATCATGGCCCCGCACCTTCTTCATGCCCTTGGCTTCAAACTTCACTTTCTCCGGCGGTTGTAGAAGGATATTGTAGAGCGAGATGTTATTGAACATCAGACCGGAAGAGACTATCTCGCGGTATTTGTCCTCGAAGGCGGCGTATTGACGCGGGATATGGGGCTGCACGCTGGCGCTGCTGCCGTTGTAAGTAAATCTCAGATCGTAGTTTTGAAAAACGTAGACCGCCGAAATACGGTTCGGTGCTTCGGACATGATCGCCATTTTCGATTCGGCCTCGTTCTCTCGTTTGATCGTGCCGATGGCGATGCGCGTTTTGAAGGCGGCAAGCGCCGCCTTGCCCCCGATAGCATCAAAGTGTTTGTTGATGATTTCTTCAGCCGTGAGCGCCGGCTTCTTATCGTCGGCGGCTGCCCGACCGGCTGAGAATCCGAGCAGTAGCAATAGAATCGCAAGACCTGCAAACTGTTTTCTCATGGTTCTGAGCCTCCCGGTTAAGAGTAATGATGAAAGCCTGGGGAGTGGCTATGTTGGTGCTGCCGGATCGCGGGCGCGACACGACTCTGCCGGAATGAAGGGAACGGGAAACGTTGGAGATCAGATGGAAAATTCTTCCAGCAGATGGCCCATCTTCTCCTTCTTCGTGCGCAGGTAACGCTTGGCGCACTCCGCCGACTCGATTTCGATCGATACGCGATCCACGATTTTCAGACCGGCTTCTTCGAGCGCCTGTAGCTTCAGCGGATTGTTAGAGAGCACGCGCACCTGACACAGGCCCATATCGAAGAGCACTTCGGCGCACTGTCGATACTCTCTGAGGTCAACGCCGAGGCCGAGCATCTCGTTGGCCTCGACCGTGTCCGCGCCTTCGTCCTGAAGAGCATATGCCCGAATCTTATTAATGATGCCGATGCCGCGTCCCTCCTGTTGCTGGTAGACGATTGCGCCCCGGCCCTCATCTTCGATCATCTGCATGGCGCGCGTGAGTTGTCGCCCGCAGTCGCATTTCTTTGAGCCGAACACGTCGCCCGTCAGGCATTGCGAGTGGATACGGACGAGCGTGGGAATCTCCGGTTGCAACTCGCCCTTGTAGAGCACGACGAACTCTTCATCGCTTGTCAGCGAGCGATAACCGGCGATACGAAACTCGCCCACTTCGGTCGGCAGCCGCGCGTCCGCGACGCGCTCGACCGAGATTTCCTGCTTCGCCCAAGAGCATGAGACTGTGGCTTCTTCCTTCAATTTAATCACTCCCTGATACCGCACCCGTTGATCTTGCAAAGGATACCGCCCGCGACGTTCAAGCTCCGCGCCCTCGCCTCAAGCATCACGAAAAGCTTTCAAGGCTGGCCGGTCGTCGCGCCCCTTTCAACTAGGAAGCATGATTATAGAAGCAACGACCAGCGCCCGACAAGTAGCTCGCCACGCTCTCTCGCATCCGGCGCGCTCAACGCTCACCCCTCTAAGGGCTCTTGCGAGGCTGTTGCCGCTACGCCCCTCCGCGCGTTAAGATGACGGCGAAGGTTTGCGATTGTAGCTGTCGGATTCGTCCTCCCCAAACGCCCGGACTCCGTTATGGAACGCAACAGCGCGAATGAAGATACCCTGGAGCAGTCGGTTCAAGTGCGCGAGCGCAGACCGGCGCTGGTGTTTTTGCGTGGCGAGTTGTTCGCGGTTCCCATCCCGCTCGACCGCGACGAAGTGATCTTAGGCCGCGCGCTCGAAGCAGACGTGAGAGTCAACGACCCGCGCGCCTCGCGCCTGCACGCGCGCATCACGACCGAGCGTGATGCCGCGAGCGGCACGGTACGCTATCGCATCACCGACCTGGCCTCGACAAACGGCACGCTGCTCAACGGCAGACTGATCAACGAAGATTTCCTGCAAGACGGCGACAAGCTGGTCATCGGCGAGCATCTTCTGCGTTTCGATATGCTGGACGAGATTGATCGCGAGTACCAGCGACAGATTCACCGCCTGCTCGTGCACGACGAGCTGACCGGGCTCTTGACGAGCAAGTCTTTCTTCTCGGAGCTTAGGAGAGAGGCCGCGCGCGCCGCAGCCGATTCGCGCCCCTTCTGCGTCCTGATGATGGACGTAGATCATTTCAAAGAGGTCAACGATACGTACGGACACCTGGCGGGCAACGATACGCTGGAAGAGCTTGGCGCTGTGATCACCAGCGCGCTCCGGGCGGGCGATGTGGCGGCGCGCTTCGGCGGCGAAGAGTTCGCGGCCTTCCTGCTCGACGCAGACTACGCGCAGGCCAGTGTCGCCGCCGAGCGCGTCCGCGCCGCCGTCGAGCAATACGCTTTCCCGGCGACGCGTCGCGGCTCCGCTGAGGTGGAACGAAAACATCACATGACGATCAGCATCGGCATCGCCTCGTTTCCGTCGGACGCGCGCGACCCCGTGGAGCTGGTCGAGCTGGCAGACTCCGCTCTCTATCGCGCCAAGCGCAGCGGGCGCAATCGCGTCTGCGCCTACAGCCCCAGCCCCGTCAGCGAAGAAGGAAAAACCGTGCTGCCCTCACGCCCGGAATAAACCTTGCGCCTGACGTTATATCTGCTAACATACGGCGCATCAGTTCCCCTTAAATATCTTCCCCTGACTCTTGGTTCAAGCAATCGGCAATTGATCTACCCGGATCGAGCATGCGAGGGTTTCGGTGTGACTAGAAAAACAGTTCATTTCATCGTCGCTCTTCTGATCTTATGCTGCCACGGGTTAAAGAGCGTGCGGGCGCAGGGCGACCAGGCCGCAGCACCATCACCACAGCAGCAGGCCGCACCATCCGCCGACGCTCAGAGCGCCCAGCAGCCGAGCGCGGATTCGCTCGATCTCTCGATCACCGCGAACGTGACGGCGCGCGAGCTGCGTTTCGAGGTTGTGCCCGATCCGAAGGTGGAATTTCCGGGCAAGCCCGAGCGCACGACCGTTTGGGAAGCCGAGCGGCAGAACCTCCCGCGACCCGTCGAGCCCGGCGTCACCTATCGCAATATAGGCATTCAACTCAAGATCACGAGCGTCTTCGCGGACATCGACCGCATCGTCGCCGAAGCCCTCGGCGAAGTGCCCGCAAGCGACACGACCGCGCCGCCAACGACGCCCTCCACGCCGCAGCCCGAAAGCGCGCCGCAGCCTGACGCCGCGCCGCCGCAGTCAACTACGCCGCAAGCGCAGCCGTCGAGCGAAGGGAATCCCTTATGAAGCTCAAACCCTTTCAAGCGGCGCTCGTCCTCTCGCTGATACTCATGTGGGCTTCGCTCGCCCCGGCGCAGGAGAGATGGGGCGCGCCGACTGCGCCCGCGCAGGGAGAAGAGCAGCGACAGGCAGCAGCCTCCGGCCCCGCAGCGCGCACCGATGTCGATGAGAACTTCGAGTTGAACATCGCGGAAAGACGTATCACGGAGCGCGACTTCGCGGCCTCGACCTCCGTCGAAGCGGGCGAAGAGAGCGCGCGCGGGCTGCGCCTGAGAATCGGCGTCGAAGTCGGCGCAAACGAGATCGACGTGCTGCTGCGAAATGTGCGCGGGAACGTGAGATTTCGTGCGACGCTTGCGCGCGTGCTCGACCGTCTCAATGCGCGGCGCACGACCGAAGCCGCACCCTGATCGCCCCATGCGTCAACGACATGGTGTTTGAAACGTAGGAACCGTCAATCAATAAAGTCTCTCCCCCGGGCGACGACGATGCATTACCCGTAACCCCGATCTTTCGACAGAAAGCTTACGCAGTATTCATCAACTTCATTGGGAGGAAGACCACTGTGAGAACTGTTTCGCGATTTGGAGTAATCGCTCTCGCGCTCGTCGCTTGCGCGGCAGCCGTCCGGGCGCAGGATACCAACACCAGCACGACGACGACCGGCACAAACGACGCCGCGATCACCACCAACACCACCACCGGCGCAACGCAGCCCGGCACTCGCACGACCAACACGCGCGCCGGACAGCAACAGCAGCCGCGTCCCTCGCCGACGCCCGTCACGCCCGTCAGACCGCTCTCGCAGGAAGACCGGCAGCGACAGGAGGCCGCAAGCGCCCGCCGCCGCCAGGAAGCAGCCACGGGCGACCCGGACGTGCTGCTGGATGTGCCCAACCTGACAGTTGATGAGATCAATCTTGAGGTGGAGAATCTGCGCGCTCGTGTTTCGCTCGACGCCCGGCTCGCAAACATACTGGCGCTGACGGCCGGAGCGGATGTCGGCATCGATAAGGTCAAGCTGACGATCAAGGGCGTCCGCGCCGAAGTGCTCCTCAAAGTCCGCCTGGATAACGTCGCCGCCATCATCGACCGCACGCTGACGACCATCGACCGCAATCCGCAAATCCTTGAGCGGCTCTTGCAGAGCGTGGACAAGACGGTCGGCACGGTCGGAGGCGTCGCCAACACGGCGCTGCAACCGGGCGGCGTCGCCAGCCAGGCCGTAGGCGCTGTCGGCCAGACATTAAATAATGTCACGCAACCCAACGGGCTGCTCAGTCAAACCGTCAACCAACTGGGCCAGACCGTCCAGCGCACCGTCGACACGACGGGCAATCTGGTCGAGCGCACGCTCGACAAAAGCGGCACGGTGCTCAGCCAGCGAACGGTCGGAGATGTCTCAAGCCTCAACGTCCTGAACGAGACGACCAACGCGGCCGGGCAAACCCTGCGCCGCGTCACCGACACCTCCGGCGCGATCATCGAATTGACGCTCGACGCCGCAGGCAAAGTCGTCAACTCGCGCGTCATCAGCCAGGCGCGGCAGACACCCAGATAAGACTGCCGACGCATCGCGGCGGATACGCATCGCGCCAAGCCCCTGAAAGGGGCGAGCGGAATGTAGCCCATGACGTGAGTCATGGGTATAGAGCACACAATAAAGAGAGAGCCCCGCGAGGGGCGAAAGAAATTCACCTTTGATCGCCATTCAATCATGAATTTCTTTCGCCCCTCGTGGGGCGCTCACGTCTCTACGTTACGCGTCCCCAAGGCTTGCGCCGTGGGCTATATTCCGCTCGCCCCAGAAGGGGCTTGCTCGTCACCGAATCCATTTAAAATCTGCAACTCGCTGGCAGAGCGTGCGTGTAACTGAAGGCCGGACGAAGATGTGGCTGGCGCGCTCACGCCCGGTTGCGCCTGTTTGGTGCTGGCGTGTATGCTTTCACTATCTATTGAAGCCGTCAGTGTCGCGCTTCATCACGACCGGGTCGGAAAAGAAGAAGTATTAATCGCCGTGAGCGCTAATCTTAATCTCGCCAGCCAGCCTTTTCGCAATCGCGCATTCCCGTGGACGATCACGGCTCTGATCACCGTTGTCTCGCTCATCGCGCTGGTCTTAATCATCAGCCGGACGAACGAGACCAACCGGCAGGCTGCCGTCGTGGCGAACGACGTAAACGCTCTCAACTTGCAAGCCAGCGCGCTCAAGAAGCGTGCGGAGGATGTGAGGGCCGCGCTTACGCCCGAGCAGCGACAGTTACGCGACGCCGCCGAAGTGCTCGTCGAGCGCAAGCGATTCTCCTGGTCAAGGCTCTTCGCCGATCTGGAAGCCTCGCTGCCAGCAAATGTACGCGTTGCGCGCATCAGCGTCCGCGATGTCGCGTCGCACGGCGGGCAAACTTCCGCCGAACTGGAACTCTCCGTCGTCAGCAAAAGCCCCAACGACGTGACCGACATGATCGCCGACATGAGCCGCACCGGCATCTTTGAAGCGAGCCTGATGGCGCAGAATCTTCAGAAGGGAAGAAATGAAACGGGGACGGAATCAACCCTGCACGTCTTCTACAGACCGCGCGCGGGCGCACCCATTGGCCCACGCGCCAGCAGCAATATCGCCGCGACGACCCCGGCAAACGCCCACGGCGGGGAGACTCAGTAGTGAACGATCCGAAGATTTCAGGTAAAATGGCCGACCCGAAGGCCCGCGAGAAGCGACAGCCCGGCGCGCGGCGCGCACAGGTGCGCATGCGCGTAGACAAACTGCGCCAGTCTCGCCAGCGCAGCATGTTCGGCTTACCCGAGCTGGCGGGCTTCGCCGCCAGCCTGCTCATCTTAATCAGCGCCGTCTTCGCCTACCTATACTTCCTCGTCCCCTCTTATTCGCGTCTCGCCAGCCTGCAACGTGAGCGCACGCTCTTGCAGGAACAACTGCGAGGCGCGCAGGAGGGCATCACGCGCAACACGGACGCGCAGGCCACCGTCGAAGAGATCAATTTGAGCGTCGATAGGTTCGAGAATCAACGACTGCCCTCGCGCAACGAAGGCCGCATGAGCCTCTACAACGCTTTGAACCAGATGATACGCAGCAACGCCCTGCGCAACACCTCGGGCCCGACCTATGTCGCTCTGGAACCCCTGGAAATAAATGCGCCGGGGCGCACCAGAACAACAGCCGCCGCCAACAAGCCCGGCAACGCCAAGTGGCAGAGCCTCTTCCCCGGCATCGGAGTCAGCGTCACGGTCGAAGGACAGTACGCGAACCTGCGACGCTTCATGCGCGACCTCGAAGCGAGCAACCAGTTCATCGTCATCAACGACGTGGAGCTTGAGAAGGCCACCAACACGAACGATGCGGCAGCGGCGGCAGCAATGCCCGCCACGCCCGGCGCTCAGCCCGGAGCCGCAGCCGCCACGCCCGGCACGCTCGTCAGCCTACGCGTTGATCTGGCCGCTTACTTTCGGCGCGACGTGCAAGGCGAAGCCGCGCCGCCCTCGACAGAGAATCGCTGAGGCCGCCGTACTACGGAGTGACTTATGGCTTTATTCGAAGGTAAAACTCCATCGGAGCGTAACAAGCTGATCGCGGCGATAGTGCTCGGCGTGCTCGCGCTCGCGGCGCTCTCTTACATGTTCTTCGGCTCCTCTTCGCCCACACCGCGCCCCGCGAACAATAACAATAGAAGAGCGAGCACGACGCAAACCACGACGACGACCACGACGGTCAGCAATGGAACCGTACGTACGCCGAATGAAGTGCGCCAGGAGGCCGAGCTAGCGCCCCCTCCGCCGATCGACATCAGCATGACGCTGCCCGCCGTGCCGGAAGCCGGGCGCAACATCTTCGCTTACTACACACCGCCGCGCCCCGTCGCCAAGCCTTCGCCGACTCCGCCCCCACTACCGCCGCCTCCCCCGCCGCCTCTCGTACTCTCTTCGATCGCGCCGACCAACGTGTATGCGCGCACCGGCGACTTTACGATTCAGGTGACGGGCGACAAATTCACGCCCCCCGTGCGTATCTACGTCGGCGATGCGGAACTCGCCACGCGCTTCATCAGCCCGCAGCAGCTCTCCGCGAATGTGCCGGCCCCTCTGATCGGCTACGAAGGCCCGCGACAGATCAGCGTGCGCACCAGTGACGGCAAGCTCTTCTCTAACACGGCGACGCTGAATGTCATGGCCGCCCCCGTGCCCAACTACAGCTTCGTCGGCATCATCGGCGATAAGCGCTACAGCGATACGGCCATCCTCAAAGACAAGAACAGTAAGCAACTGCTCAACGTGCAGCGCGGCGACCTCGTCGGCGGGCGCTTCCGCGTCACAAGCATCTCCGAGCGCGAAGTGTGGCTCACGGACACCTCCCTGCGCATCAAGCACACGCTGAATTTCGAGGGCGACAGTGGACGCGGCGCTCAGTCGCCGCCTTATCAACCACAACCCGGCCCCGTACAAAGAAGCCCCGAAGAACCGGAAGACAACGACCCGGATGATCAACCCTGAATCTCTGATGAAGAGGGCCGCAAGCTCACCTCGCAGTCCAGAGCGAACGCGCGGGCGTAACAATCTGCGTCGGCGTGGCGAAGAGGGCTACATGCTCGTCGCGCTCATCGCCCTGATGACGATCATCGCGCTCATGCTCCTCGCCGCCGCGCCCAATGTCCGCCAGCAATCGCAGCGCGAGCGCGAGATCGAAGCGATCTTTCGCGGCGAAGAAGTCGCGCAGGCCATCCGTCTCTTTGCGCGCTACAGCGGCGGACAACTGCCGACCTCTATGGATCAACTGCTGGAAGGCATTCCGCGCGGTACACAGAAAATCCAAATCCTTCGCCCGGCAGCCGCGCGCGACCCTCTCACCAATGAGGAGTGGCGTCTTGTCAGGCCGGGCACAGAGACGATTCTGGAATTCCAGCGCAAGGTGATGCTCTATAGCAATGGAAATATTCCTCCGACGCGCGAGCCCGTGTTGCAGAGGTACGTCGTACAGATGAGAACCCTCGTCAACACAGGCTCGGATGATTCTTCACCGAGCGACGCAGGCAGTGCGGACAACAGCACCGGCCCATTCATCGGCGTCGCCAGTCGCAGCCAACGCGATTCGGTCATCAATTACTACGGGATAAGTCGTCACGATCAGTGGGTCTTCACTCCTCTCTTCCGCTGATGCGCCTCTTGATGGCGTTCTCTCTTTTTTATTAATCATCAAACCCGCTCGACCTATTGCACGCTCGAACAAGAGCATGATCACTCGTGCTTGCGACGCTTCGAGTTTCGATTGTCACCTCTTCGACCAGCACGATTTTGAAATCCATCGCGCGCACATCTCATCTCATCTTCGATGCGCGCGCAAAAAAAATATTGCCTAAGATGAATAAGTTATTGACATCTGCGCACTTTGAGTTTATATACCAAGATGTTGTGCGCCGTTTACTCTAGGCCACAAGAAAAAAATAGGCACAGTATCTTGTGGTCGCAACCACTCAACTGAAAAGGAGCAGCAACAACTTATGGCAACTAAAAAAGGTGGAAGCAAAGGCGGAGCAAAGAAGGGCGGCTCGAAGAAGGGCGGCGGCTCGAAGGGCGGTTCAAAGGGCGGCTCGAAGAAGGGCGGTTCCAAGAAGGGCGGCTCCAAGAAGAAATAACTCGGGAACAACCGTACAAGCAACAACAACCTTTCATCGGCGCACACAAAACTTTCGGCCTAGACGGCCTTTAACCAAGGAACGGCGAATGCTTCAAGCGAAGCGCGCCGTTCCTTCACTTTTACGGTATGGTATTCGCACCCTTCTTCTTTATGCTCGCAGTCGCGAAGATGCTCTCACTCGTAGCGCGTGATTATGCCCATCGCAGATGGATGAATGCGTTCGTCTATTCAACGCTTCCGGTTTAATATTTACACATCATGCTTTCGGTCGCACTGGTTGAGCCAGAGATTCCGCCGAACACCGGCAACATTGCGCGGCTGTGCGCGGCGATGCGCGTGCCGTTGCACATTGTCGGCGTGACGGGCTTTCGTCTGGACGATCGCGCGGTGCGCCGCGCCGGATTGGATTACTGGCCGGAAGTCTCGCTCCATCGTCATCGCGATCTACCGGCGCTTAAGGCAGCGCTTGCGGGCGCGCGCTTCATCTATCTCACGACGAAGGCCGAAAGAGCTTATACGGATTGGCTCTTTGAGCCGGATGATTGTCTGGTCTTCGGGCGCGAGACGCGGGGGCTGCCGGAAGAGTTGCTGCGCGCCAACTGGGAACGATGTCTGACCATCCCGATGGCTAATCCGAATGTTCGCAGCCTCAACCTCGCAACCTCTGTCGCCATCGTGCTCGCGGAGGCGCTAAGGCAAACCGGCGGATTTGCAGAGAAAGGATGAAGGCGGAGGGATGAAAGAAGGGCATAAGTCAATTAAATCCGTCATCTAACGTCGCTTTTGTTTCGTCATTTATCCGCCCGTCTATCTTCCCTGCCTGTCTCTCCTTCATCCTTTCATAGCACGCATGCTAAACTGTTCGTTTGCAATTCGCGCTGGATTTCGCGCTGTCCTTAACTATGCAGGAGAAGTATGACTGAGGAAAGAAAAGATATACGCAACATTGCGATCATCGCCCATGTCGATCACGGCAAGACCACGCTCGTCGATGCGATGCTCAGGCAGTCCGGCACGTTTCGTGATAACGAACAGGTCAGAGACCGTGTGATGGACTCGCTCGATCTGGAGCGCGAGCGCGGCATTACCATCATGGCGAAGAATACTGCCGTGCGCTATGGCGATGTGAAGATCAACATCGTGGACACGCCGGGCCACGCCGACTTCGGCGGGGAGGTCGAGCGCGTACTTAAAATGGTGGACGGGGTGATGCTCCTGGTGGACGCGGCTGAAGGCTGCTTGCCGCAGACGCGTTTCGTGTTGCGCAAGGCGCTCGAAGCGAGGCTCCCGACCATCGCCGTCGTCAATAAGATTGATCGCCAGGACGCGCGCCCGTCGGAAGTCGTGGACGAGATTTATGAGCTGTTTCTCGACCTCGATGCGACCGACGCGCAGATAGAGTTTCCCATCCTCTACGCCATCTCGCGCGAAGGGATAGCCAAAAAGAGTTTGGACGAAGAGTCTAAGTCCCTGCGTCCGCTCTTCGATCAGATAGTCGAAACCATCCCGACGCCCGTCGCCCTGCGTGACGATACCTTACAGCTACTGGTTGCCAATCTCGATTACGATTCTTACGTCGGGCGGCTCGCCATCGGTCGTATCTTCTCCGGCGAGATAGCGGTCGGCGATCAGATCGCCATCGTCAGGCGCGACGGCACTTTGGAGAAGACGCGCTGCTCGCAGCTCTACGTCTTCGAGGGGCTCAAGCGCGAGGCCGTGGAGCGTGCGCGCGTCGGCGACATCGTCGCGCTCGCAGGGATTGAGAATATAGAGATCGGCGAGACGATCACGAACGCGCTCAACCCGCAGCCGCTTCCCGTCATCGCGGTTGACGAGCCGACCATCTCCATGATCTTCGGCGTCAACAACTCGCCCTTCGCCGGTCGCGAGGGACGCTACGTCACCTCTCGCCAGATCAAGGAGCGGCTTGACAGGGAGACGCTCGGCAACGTCGCCATCCGTGTTGAGACTACGGAGTCGCCCGATCAGTTCAAGGTCTCCGGGCGCGGCGAGCTACAGCTGGCCATTCTCATAGAGATGATGCGTCGCGAAGGCTACGAGCTACAGGTCTCCAAGCCGGAGGTGATCACGCGCACGGAGAATGGCAAGACGATGGAGCCTATTGAGCAGGTCGTCGTCGATTGCCCGGAAGAGTTTATCGGCGTGGTCACGGAAGCGATGGGGCGGCGCAAGGGGCAGATGATGAAGATGGTCAACCACGGCACGGGGCGCGTGCGGCTCGAATTTGAAACGCCCTCGCGCGGGCTCATCGGTTTTCGCAACGAGTTTCTGACGGAGACGAAGGGAACCGGCCTGCTCAATACTCTCTTCCTTCGCTTTGGCGAGTGGCAGGGCACGATTCGCGGCCGCTCGACGGGCTCGCTCGTCTCCGACCGTGCTGGCGAGACGACGACCTATGCGCTCTTCAATCTACAGGAGCGCGGGACGATGTTCGCGCGTCCCGGGATGAAGGTCTACGAAGGGATGATCATCGGCGAGAATGCGCGCGCCGTCGATCTGGATGTCAACGCGGTCAAGGAGAAGAAGCTGACGAACATGCGCGCCGCAAGCGCCGACGAAGCGATGCGGCTCGTGCCGGTCAAAGACCTCTCGCTCGAACAGGCGCTTGAGTTCATTGCCGACGACGAGCTGGTCGAAGTCACGCCGCAAACCATTCGCCTACGCAAGCGCGTCCTTCGCGCCAACGAGCGCCCGAAGAAGAAAGAATCTTAAGCTGAGCCGGGAGCCTGTGAGCGCTATGAAGAATGAGCTTGATGTCATACGCAATCTGGCGAGCAAGTTTTCGCAGAGCGGTATTGATTACATGCTGACCGGCTCACTGGCTATGAATTACTACGCGCAGCCGCGCATGACGCGTGACATTGATCTGGTCGTCGCTCTGGATGCAAAAGACGTAGATGCGATCATTGGCCTGTTCAATTCCGACTACTATGTCGCACGCGAAGCCATCCTTAACGCCCTCGCCCGCGAATCGGTTTTCAACCTGATTCATCATGAAACAATAATCAAGGTGGATTGCATCGTTCGCAAAAGCAGCGACTATCGGCGGTTGGAATTCGAGCGGCGCAGAGCCGTCAATATTCAGGATTTGACCGTCTGGGTAGTGAGCAAAGAAGATTTGATTATTTCCAAGCTTGACTGGGCACAAGCTTCACGCTCCGAAGTGCAGCTTGGAGATGTGAGGAATTTGCTGGCGACGGGTTATGATGCTGATTACATGGAAAAGTGGACGCGGGAATTAGGGCTCTATGATTTATGGCAGGAGTGCTTACATGAATGACACCCCGCCTGAAGTTGAAGCGATGGTGCGCGAGATGATGATGGCGCGCTCGGGCGAAGAGAGATTCTTGATGGGGGCGTTGATGTTCGACGTTGCAAGAGAATTTATCATCGCCTCCCTGCCGGAGAATCTTCCGCCAGATGAGTTCAAGCGCAGGCTGTTCGAGCGCATCTACGGCTTCCCGCTGGAGATCGAAAACAACTGCACGCAAGATTGATAGACTACCGTTCAGCCTCATCCTCACGGTCTGACGCTTCATCAGCATCTTCTTCATCCTCTTTCGACGGGTCGTAAATCTCGTAGCCGGTCGCGTCGTCGTAATAGTAGCTGCCGGGCGCAGGTTCGCTGCGGGCAGGCGACGGCGCGCCCCCGTCCGTTGTATCATCTCTCTGTTCGCTCATTTCATTCTCCAAAAAAAACTATGTGTCGTTTTCTGACTTACACGGGCGCACCGTTGTTGCTGGCGGACTTGTTGTATCGCCCGGTCAACTCTCTGATCATGCAGAGCTACAAGGCGCGTGAAAGGGCGGAGCCTTTGAACGGCGACGGCTTCGGCGTCGGCTGGTACGTCCACGACGTTGACCCAGCGCCGTGCGTGCAGCGCTCCGTCACGCCCGCGTGGTCTAATCGCAACTTGCAGAACCTGGCGGCGAAGACGCGTGCCACGAATCTCTTCGCGCACGTGCGCGCCGCGTCGCCGGGCATGGCCGTCACGGAGGCCAACGTGCATCCGTTCGCTTACGACCGCTTCATGTGGATGCACAACGGAGTGGTGTCGGGCTTTCACCGTATCAAGCGGCGGCTGCGCGACGGCCTGAAGGATGAATTCTACGACATGATCCAGGGGACGACCGACTCCGAGCACGCCTTCGCGCTTTTTCTCAACAGCCTGCGGATGCCGTTTGGCGAAGTGGACGCTGCGGAGATACGACGCGCGCTCGTTGAGACTATCGTGAGCTTGCATGAGTGGGAGCGCGACGCCGGAGTGACCGAGCCGTCTTTCTGCAACTTCGCTGTGACGGACGGGCAGATCACGGTGGTCTCGCGCTACTCGTCGGGCGAGGGCGTCGAGGGGGCCTCGCTGCACTACTCGCGCGGTCATCGCTTCGAGTGCCTGCCCGGCGGCCTCTGCGATATGCACTCCGTCATGCAGGACGCGCAGGCGAAGGCCGTCATCGTCGCCAGCGAGCGGCTCACGGACGACCCGTCGGACTGGACGACTGTGCCCGACAATCACACCATCACCATATTGCCCGACTTACAGGTCAGGCTGGAGAAAGTCAATTTATAGAGCAGGGAGAGAATTAACAGGGATGGACAGGAAAGAAAGGATGAAGGCGGAAGGATGAAGGATGAAATAAAAGCTATCAAGCACGATCAGCATGCCTTTCATCCTTCCGCCTTCATCCTTCATCCTTGCTTTTATCCCTGCCGATTTTGCTTTCGATCACTTTTCTTTTCATGAAGCATATGACTAATAAAACACGCACGCCCTTAATCTTCGCGATCATCGGTCTGGTCATCAATCAATTCGTCTTTGCGTTCGGGCAGGGGACGGCGGCGACGACTCCGACCGTGCGCGACATTATGGCCGAGCCTTCGATTGCGGGGATGCGGGCCGAGGGGGAAAAGATTTCGCCGGACGGGCGCGCCGCCGCTTATCTGTGGAGCGCGATGGGGCGCGAGCCGCGCGACCTGTACATAGTCTCGACGGAGGGCGGCGAGCCGAAACTGCTTGTGCGCGCGGTGGACAAGCCGCAGGAGACGCGGCCCGACGCGACCGCGACGCGCGACGAGGCACGCACGGGCGAGCGACGCGAGGAACGCACCATGCAGCGCGACGCCGCGCAGCAGGCGCGCGAGCAGAGCGTCAGCGGCATCGAATGGTCGCCCGATAGTAAACGCCTGCTCTTCTCGAAAAGCGGCGACCTATACATCGTCGCGAGCGACGGCGCATCTGCTCCGAGGCGATTGACGAGCACGGCGGCGGTCGAGGGCGGCGCGCGCTGGCTCAGCGATTCGCGACGCATTCTCTACCAGTCAGGCGGCCAACTCTTCATCATCGATGTCGATCAGGCCGCGATTATTCAGTTGACGCGTGATGGCGGTAGCGGCGGTGGCAGCAGCAACAACAACGCGCAGGCCACTGGCGGCTCGCCGATTCCGACGGGCCAATCGGTCTCCGGCGTCGAGGCTTCAAACGATGGCGCGCGCGTGGCCTACGTCGTCTCCGATACTTCTAAGCAGCGCGCGCTCGTCGTCGCGGATTACACGGGCGAGTTCGTCACCGCTCCGACGGTGCGGCGCGGCTGGACTGAACAGCGCATACAGGTCGGCGACACCAACGGCCAGCCCGAGCGCACGGTCGTCATCAAATTGCCCGCGCCCGAGGGCGTGTCTTACATACGCAGCCTCGACTGGACGCCCGATAACGCATCGCTCGTCGTAGACCGCATTGACCGCGATACGAAGCGCCGCCAAATCTTTCTGGCCTCGGCGACGGACGGCGCCAGCGTGCTCATCGATGAGGAGACTGATCCGAAGTGGGTCGCGCAACTCTCGCGCATAGTCGAAATCTCGCCCAAAGGCGACCAGCTTCTCTTCGCCTCGGAGCGCGACGGCTTTAATCATCTATACCTCGTCCCGGTCAGGCCCGGCGATGCTGTTGCCGGGACGAAGAATGCCGCCGCGCCTTCGGCGGCCCGCGCTTCGTCCGTCCGCCAGCTTACTCGCGGCTCATGGGAAGTAAGCTGGGCCAAGTGGCACTCGGACGGCGAGCGCATCATCTACTCTTCGACCGAAGACTCGACCGCCGAGCGGCAGTTCTACGTTCTGGACGTGCGCGACGGCAAACGCACCCGGCTCGCGACCGACAAAGGCATGAACACAGACCCGCAACTCTCCAAAGACGGCGACACGATTCTCTACGAGCATTCAGAGTGGAACGTGCCGAACGATCTTTACGCGCTGCGCCTCTGCGCGGGTTGTCGCGCTACGCCCTTGCGCTTGACCGACACTGTTCCGGCGCGCTTCAAGCAGATCACATGGGCCCGCCCGCAGTTCATAGACTACAAGGCCAAAGACGGCAAGACGGTTCGCGCTCGTCTCTATCTGCCCGCGCAGTTTGATAAATCCCGGAAATACCCGGCGGTCATCTTCGTTCACGGCGCTGGCTACCTGCAAAATGTCATCAACGGCTGGAACAACTATTACCGCGAGCAGATGTTCAATCACATCCTGACGGAGCGCGGTTACGTCGTGCTGGATGTTGATTACAGGGGCTCAGCCGGGTACGGGCGCGATTGGCGCACGGACGTTTACGATTTCCTCGGCGGGCTGGACTTTCAAGACCACCTGGACGGCATAGACTACATCGTTAAAAATTATCGGGTTGACCCCGCACGCATAGGGATGTACGGCGGAAGCTACGGCGGCTTTATGGCGGAGATGGCGGCCATGCGCGCGCCCGACCGCATCGCCTGCGCGGCGGCCCTTCGTCCCGTCGCCGACTGGAAAAACTATTACGCCTCGTCGCCCGTCTACACGACCGAGCGCCTGGGCTTCCCAGACAAAAACAAGGAAGCGTATCGCCGCAGCTCGCCGATCACTTACGCTAACGAGCTGCGCCGGCCGCTGCTCATCCTGCACGGCATGGTGGACGATAACGTGCATTTTCAGGACAGCGTGCAACTCGTACAGAAGCTGATCGAGTTGGGCAAGACGGACTATTTCGACGTGATGTTCTATCCGAAAGAGAGCCACGCCTTCACCCGACCCGAAAGCTGGACGGATGAATACGAGCGCATCCTGCGTTTCTTCGATCGACACTTAAAGACAGTGACGAGTGACAAGTGACGAGTGACGCGCAGGAAGAAAAACGGTGATGAGTAGTGAGCAAAAGATAGTTCATTGCTTTTCTCTCATCACTCATTACTAACTCGTCACTCGTCACTTGTCGCATGTCACTGCTTTTACCAGGGCTGTATCCGATTACGGATGTGCGTGTCGCCGGGCTGTCGCATGCGGAGCAGGTCGCGCGTTTGAGCGCGGGCGGCGCAACCCTCGTGCAACTGCGCGAGAAGCATCTCTCGCCGCGCGAGTTTTATCAGGAAGCGCAGGCGGCTTTGCGCGTCGCACGCGAGCGGGGCGTGCGCCTGATTATCAATGACCGCGTTGATATCGCGCTCGCGCTCGGGGCCGATGGTGTTCATCTGGGCCAGGACGATCTGGGGCCTTTGGCCGCGCGCCGCCTGCTTGGGCCAACGGCTCTCATCGGTTTCTCCACGCACAACATAGAGCAGGCGAGGGAGGCAGCGCGCCTGCCCGTCGATTACATAGCCATCGGCCCCGTCTACCCTACCTCGTCTAAGGAGAACCCGGACGCGGTCGTCGGGCTCGAAGAGCTGCGGCGCGTCAAAGAAGCGACCGTATCAATCCCGCTGGTCGCCATCGGCGGGATAACGCGCCTGAATGCGCGCGCGGCCCTCTCAGCCGGGGCCAACAGTGTCGCCTGTATCAGCGATTTACTGGCCCATCCGGCCGGGATAGAAGCGAGCACGCGGGAGTTCATTTCCGTCCTCCAGACGCAAAAACCCGAATAAAATCGAGGGGAAATCAGTTTCTTGTTGCGTTTGTCCAAGTTTTACGCGACAATGAAGTCGTCTTTCGAGCGGCGTGCATGCGCCCTGCTCGGTTCAACCGACCTACAGCGTTTTCCATACCCGCCTTCAGCCTTAAATGACTTCCCTGATTAGTGAAACGGAGCATCGCCTGGCATGAGCTTCTTCGATCTGCCGCCTATCATCGAGCGCATGTTGCTCGTCTCGGACAAAATCAGCGATCTGAACTTCACCGTGGGCCAACCGCCGCAGGTTGAGATCAACGGCAAGCTAACGCCTGTCTCGCCGCTCGGCCTGCAAAAGCTCTCGCCCTACCAGACGGAAGTGATCGCGATGACGCTCATGCAGGGCAACCCTGACGCCGCCGAACGCCTTGCGCGCACGGGCACAGCCGACCTGAGCTACAGCCTGCCTTCGCGCACGCGCTTTCGCGTCAACATCTTTCAGCAGCGCGGCTCCTACTCCATCGTCATGCGCGTCATCCCGACAGACATCCCGACGCTTAAATCACTGGGGCTCCCACCACAGCTCGCAGAGATCGCAGAGATGCGCAACGGCATAGTCCTTCTGACGGGCCCAACCGGCTCGGGCAAAAGCTCTACGCTCGCCGCCATCATAGACATCATCAACGAGACGAAGTATTACCACGTCGTAACCATCGAAGACCCGATAGAGTTTCTGCATCAGCACAAGTGCTCGACGATCAACCAGCGCGAAGTCGGCTCGGATACGAAGGATTTCTCTTCCGCCCTGCGCGCCGCGCTGCGCCAAGCCCCGAAGGTCATACTGGTCGGCGAGATGCGCGACTACGAGACCACAGAGATTGCGCTCGAAGCGGCGGAGACGGGCCATCTGGTGCTCTCCACCTTGCACACCATTGATGCCTCCAAATCAATCGACCGCATCATCGGTCTTTATCCGAAGAACGAAGAGCCCGTCATCAGGACGCGGCTGGCCCAAACCTTCCGCTATATCGTTTCGCAGCGTTTGATTCCGCGCGCGGACGGTCGCGGGCGCGTCGCCGCAGTAGAGATTTTGAGGTCTACGCCGCGCACGCGCGAGTACATAGAAGAGGGCGAATCCGAGGGCAAGTCGCTGCTGGACGCGATGCGCGACGGCCAGCTTGAAGGCATGCAGGATTTCGACGCGGTGATCAGGAACATGATCGAGCAAAAGCTCATCACGAAAGAGGACGGCCTCGCCTTCGCCACTAACCAGAACAACCTGCTGCTCGCCCTGAAGGGCCTCTCCACCTCCGAAGAGTACATTCGCACCGAAAACCAGAACGCGCCCCTCGGCGCTATCTCCGGCAGCTCAATGCTGAGCATGATCGAATAAAAGGATGAAGGCGGAAGGATGAAGGATGAAGTAAAAGCTAATAAGAACGAAAAGCATTCTTTTCATCCTTCATCCTTCCGCCTTCATCCTTTCGTTTATCCTTCTTTGCGAGAACACATATGATCGTCGTTTGTTCACAATGTACGACCCGTTTGCAATTGGATGACGCGAAGCTTCCGTCGCGCCCGTTCACGATACGGTGTCCGAAATGCCAGAACGTCATCAACGCTCAGCCGCCGGTTGCGAACGCCGGCGAGCAGGGCACGCCCGCCAGCAGCGGCTCCACCGTGTTGGAGCCTCCGCGATACAAGCAGCCGACGCCCGCCCCTGCCTACAACCCCGAGCCTTCGGATGAGCCGGGCGAGGTGGAGGCGTATGCGCAGGCCCCTGCCGTCAACACAGGCGACATGATGCAGATGCTGGCGGCGCTCTTACAGCGAGGCATGCCGGAAAAAGAAGTGCAGGCGGGTGGGACGCGCCTCGCTTGGGAGAGACGCCGCGCGCTGGTGTGCGTCACGGAGGCGCACCGCGATGCGGTCGCACGCTCGCTGGCCGCAGACAACTACCAGGTATTTGTCGCCGACGACACGACGCAGGCCATCGAACGCATGCGCGAAGATCACATGCACGTCGTTATCCTTGAGCCGAGCTTCGATGCGGTGGAGCAGGGCGCGGCCTTTGTCACGCGCGAGGTCAGCATCATGCGGCCCGCCGAACGCCGCCGCCTCTTCTTCGTTCATCTGCTCGCTTCGGCGCGCACCCTGGACGCGCACGCAGCCTTCGTCAACAACGTCAACCTGGTCATCAACCCGGCTGACCTGGAAATCCTGCCGCAGGCGCTCGAACGCGCTCAACGCGATTTCAACGAGCTGTACCGCGATTTCAACAACATCTTCAGGGCCACAGCCGCCTAGTAACGCTGCTCCGGCGCGGTCTCTATCTCAAACCTTTTGAGACGGAGGCCGCGCTTGGTTTTTCATCATCCGCGTTTCGCCCTGTGGGCGCACGAGCTACAAAACTCGCGCGCCCTTTTCTCTATGTTTGAGAGTATGCTTCGAGGGCGGTCTCGTGCGGCGCGGGCGTTTGATCTGGAGTGAGAGAAAGAGCGTCGGAGAAGTCTCGCTCGGGCTGTCAGTGTCTCCTCTAATCTGGTAATCTTAGGGCCATCAGTCACGGACATTCGCTATCTTCTAATCACTTGATCGCAAACAAGGGGCTTACAAATGGCTGCTGAGAACAACGGTAAAAACGGATTTCATGCGCCCGCCACCATCGCCGTTCACGGCGGCGAGCGCACCGAAGAGCAACCCTTCGGCGCAATCGTCTCACCCGTTTTTCACTCGACGATCTACGGCTTCGAGAGCTTCGGAGAGATGCGTCGCTACGTGCGCGGCGAAGTGACCGAGGGCTACTTCTATTCGCGCTACGCCAACCCGACGGTGGCGGAGGTTGAAAGGAAGATCGCCGAGCTTGAGGGAGCGGAGAGCGCCGTCCTGACGGCTTCGGGGTCGGCTGCGACCTTCGCCGTGCTCGCCGCGCAGTGCCAGGCGGGCGACGAGATCATCGCTTGCGAAACCATCTACGGCGGCACGATCAAGGTCATGACGGAGGTGATGAGCCGTTTCGGAATCAGCTCGCGCTTCATCAGCATAGCCGACATCCCCCGCCTGCCGGAGATTAAAGGAGAGCGCGCCCGCGCCTTCTGGTTCGAGACGCCGACCAATCCGACCAACCGGCTCGTTGATATAGAGCAGACGGTCAGGGCCGCGCGCGCGGCCTCTCTCTTTTCGATCACGGATAATACTTTCGCCACGCCCATCCTACAGCGCCCGCTGCAACTCGGAGTGGACGCCGTCGTGCACAGTGCGACGAAGTATTTCGGCGGCCATTCGGATTTGACGGCGGGCGTGGTCGTCGGCAGCCGCGAGTTCATCGAGCGCGTGCGGCATCTGGCGATTCTCATCGGCGCGACGCTCGACCCGGCAGCCGCATACCTGCTCGGGCGAGGGCTCAAGACGCTGGACGTGCGCGTGCGCGTCTCTTGTGAGAACGCTTTGAGAGTGGCGCGCGCCCTGAGCGAGCACTCGAAGGTCGCGCGCGTCTATTATCCCGGCCTCGAAGACAACCCGGATCACCAGCTCGCGCGCCGTCAGATGAGCGCCTTCGGCGGAGTGCTGGCCGTTGATCTGGTCGGAGGCGAAGCGGAAGTCGAAAGAATGTTTGACCGGCTGCGGCTCGTGCGCAGCGCGCCGAGCCTGGGCGGCGTCGAAACCCTCGTCAGCTATCCGCTCTACTCATCGCACTTCGGTTTTTCCGGCGAGCAACTGCGGGCGGCAGGCGTCTCGGCGGCGACCGTCCGTTTTGCCGTCGGCATCGAAGCGGCAGACGACATCATCGCCGACATCACACAGGCGCTCGATCAGATTTGAGATGGCACAGTCGCATGCGATAAGCGAGACGCATCATCACGGTGAGCACGCTCACACGCATGGCCGCGCTTCGCGCAGTCGCAGCCGCCTCAGAATGGTGCTCATCCTGACGGCCCTTTATATGGTCGCGGAGGCGCTGGGCGGCTGGTGGACGGGCTCGCTCGCGCTGCTTGCGGATGCGGGGCACATGCTGGCGGATGTGGCGGCGCTCGCCCTGGCGCTCGTCGCGATGTGGTTCAGCGCGCGCCCGGCGACATCGAGTAAGACCTTCGGTTATTACCGGCTGGAGATTCTGGCCGCGCTCGTCAACGGCGTGGCGCTCGTCCTCATCTCGCTCCTGATCTTTTACGAAGCCTATCACCGGCTGGCCGCGCCTCCGCAGGTTAAGAGCATGACGATGATGCTGGTGGCGATCGGCGGACTCTGTGTCAATCTGCTGTGCGCGTGGCTGCTGCACGGCGACCACGAGGAAGATTTGAATGTGCGCGGAGCCTGGCTGCACATCATGGGCGATGCGCTCGGCTCGGTCGGAGCGATCGCCGCAGGCGTCCTGATGTCGCTCTATGGCTGGTACACGGCCGATCCGCTCTTCAGCTTTATCATCGCGCTCCTGATCGTCTGGAGCTCCTGGAACCTGATACGTGAATCAACCAACGTGCTCCTTGAAGGCACGCCCGCGCACATCAACCTCGCCGCCGTCGAAGATGCGATACTGCAAACCGAGGGCGTACGCGATGTGCACGACCTGCATATCTGGACGATCACATCGGGGCGCGAAGCCCTGAGCGCCCACGTCATCCACATAGAGACGATCTCGCCGCCAGACCTTTTGAAGGAGCTGCGCTCCAAGCTCCACGACCGCTTCGGCGTAGACCACCTGACGATCCAGATGGAGACCCCTGACTTCGAGGACGACACGTTCCATTTCTGCCACGCGGGCACGGCTTGCTTTCGCTCGGCGCGCGACTAAAATGCAAAGGTTGACGAGTGGATTACCGGCTAGGCGGGTTGGTTATGCTGGGAGCGGAAGTCGTAGAACTCAGAGCGAAGATCACGAAAGTCCGCTCTCATTTCGAGCATCTCGGCGCGAGTTTGATTGACCATGCTTTCAATGCGATCCAGGCGGGTTTCGATTTTCTCGAACCGCTTTTCGACTTGCTCGAACCGCTTTTCGACGGAAGCGAAACCGGCGCGCGTCTCTTCAGCCAGAGCATTGATACGCTCAAGGATGGTTTCGAGAGTCGGTTTGGTTGTCGCTTCATCCGCCATTGGTCGCTTGCTCCATTTAGTTCTATAACATGATGGAATTAATGAAGTCAATGTAGGTTAACAGCCGCTCGTTACCGATGGGCCTGAGCGGGGCTGTTTTAATATTCGATGATTTCAGCTAACGATTAAGCCTCGAACGTTGGCCGCAGTTTTTATGGAGATAAGTCTTTTGCTCACGCTCGATCTACGTGAACAGGCGGCGCTGCAAGCGGCGCTCGTCACGCACGGCGCGCCCGATAGCCTGGTCACGCTGGCGCTGACGGGCGCGTGTCGCATACAGACGCTCGACGAGGCGCGTAAGCTGCGGCGCTGGCTGGCGGATGCGCGCGCGGCGGGCGCGACCGATTTCGCCTCGCTCAACGTGATCGAGCGCAATCTCATACGCTTCGGCGTCTAACCTGACGGGGCCGGGTTCGCTTCCATGAAAATAGAGCTGGGCTACGGGCGCGCTTCGCTCTCTCTTTCGTACGACGAAGAGCGCTATCAGTTGCTCGCGCCCGAAACGCGCGACGATGCTGCTGCTCCGCTCTCGGACGCTGACATCGGTGACGCCTTCGATAAGCCTATCTCGTCGCCGACGCTCGAAGAGATCGTCTCGCCGGATGAGAGCGTGCTGATCGTCGTTTCGGATGCGACGCGCGCGACCGCCTCCGCGCAGATCGTTCACCTGCTCGTGCGCCGTCTGGTCGCACTCGGCATTTCGCCCCGCGACACGCGCATCATCTTCGCCACGGGCATTCATCGCCGCGTCACTTCGGAAGAGAAGCGCGAGCTGCTGACGCCCTTCATCGTGCAGCGCGTGAAGACGCTCAATCACGATGCCGGGGATGCTTCGCAGATGGTGAGCCTCGGCACGACCGAGCGCGGAACGCCCATCGAGCTTAACCGCGCTCTCAAAGAGCACGACCAGTTAATACTGACGGGCGCGATCAACTTTCACTACTTCGCTGGCTTTACGGGCGGGCGCAAATCCGTCTGTCCCGGTTTGGCTTCGGCGCGGACGGTGGAGGCCACGCACATGCTGGCGCTCGATTTCGAGCGGGGCGGGCGGCGCGCGGGCGTCGGCACTGGCCTACTGGACGGCAACGTCGTGCATGAAGAGTGCGAGCGCATCGCGGCGGAGGCCGCGCCCTCCTTTCTGATTAATACTGTGACGGACGAGCGCGGGCGAGCCCTGCGCGTTTACTGCGGCGACTGGCGCGCGGCCCATCGCGCGGGCTGCGAAGAGTATGCCCGCGAGCATTCTCTGCGGATTGACGAGAGGCGCGAGGTCGTCGTCGCCAGTTGCGGCGGCGCGCCCTACGACATCAATCTTATTCAGGCACATAAGACTTTGGACATGGCCGCGCACGCATGCCGCGATGGCGGAGCGATCATACTGGTTGCCGAATGCGCGGACGGTTTCGGGCGGCCGGATTTTTTGAAATGGTTCGAGGCGGAAAACTCGCGCGCACTGGAAGCGAGGCTGCGAGAGGCTTACGAGGTCAACGGCCAGACGGCCTGGTCGCTGCTGGTCAAAGCCGAAAGCTTTCGCGTACACCTCGTCTCCAATCTGGCGGATGAAGATGTCAGGCGCATGCGTATGATTCCGGCGCGCAGCGTGGATGAAGCGTTGGCCCACGTAGAGCAGGGCGCGCGTGGCTATATCATGCCGCGCGGCTCAAGCCTGCTTCCGGTCATCAACACACGGAGCGCGTGAACGCGTCTCGCGTCTATTGCTCATGCACGTACACTGGCTTACAATCCGGGACGCTTTGTGGCATCGCAGCGCAAATGAAGAGGAGGCAAAGTGTGAGAGTTAAAATCATCGCGGCGTGTAGCGCGCTTATCCTGTCGAGCGCTCTGGGCGTCCGTGCTCAGCAAACGGCAGGCGGCCCGGTCATCGAACAGCCCGTGGCACTGACGGCGCGGCCCATCGCGCTCGATGCGAAGGGGCGCGATGCGCTCAGCGGGCGTCTGCTGACGACCGCGCTTCAAGGCTCAACGGATTCGCCCGTCCCGAACATACGTCTGGTGATCGAGAACATCAGCCCCTTTTTCTACGAGTACGTCGCGGGGCGCGTGACCTTCTACGACGGGCAGGGCGTGCGCTGCGGCGAGGGCCTGTTCAAGTTTGACGTGCTTGCGCCGCGCGAGCAGGCCGAGACGGATACGCCGGGCCTGCGTTTGAGCTGTGCGCCAGCGACTTGGCGCATCGTTGCCACGAACCTTCTGACACGCACGAGCGATACGGCCAAGCCGGGCGAGCCCACGCCCGCTCCCGCAGACACGACGATGCAGCCCGCAGCGGCCGACACCGGGATGGAGCAGCCGCAGCCGTTGCAATTCGTCAACCTCAACATTGACGGCGTCGTCTACCGCGTGCCGCTCGGCAGCACGGTCTCGGTTCCCGTGAGCAAGAGGAAGATCAATATCAACGTCAGCGCCGCGCCCTGAAGATTCCCATGCTTGCCGCCTGTCCCGCGACACATTTTATTAACCCGTCGGCCTGATCCTGCGCTCGCTTGACGCTGGGGCCAGCGCGTCCTAGCATAAGCCCTTGAAGAGCCTCTAACTTATTCCGATGTCATTTCAGGAAGGGAAGGGTGATGTGATGGCAGACGAAACGAACGCTAAAAAGTGCGCGCATCCGAGTTGTAGCTGCACGGTTTCGAGCGACGACAAATATTGCAGCGAGTATTGCGAGGATGCCAAGGACTTAACGGAAATCGGCTGCGGCTGCGAGCATCCGGCGTGCCGCTAGCAGATTCGCTTGAACAGGATCAACCGAAGAGTGAACGATACCCCAGCGGCGCTTGTGTGTTTGCGCAAACACACAAGCGCCGCTTTTCTTCATTGCCCGTGGCCGTTCGCGCGCGTTAAAGTAGTAGTCTCAATCTGATCGCATATGAGTAGCTCGATAGATACAAACGCGAGAGAGGGGCGTGCGCGCACGGCGGCGTCGAGCGAGCCAGTGCTTGCGCGCCTTCGTGAACTGGTCGGCGCGGAGTTCGTGCTCGTCGATGCCGAACGCGTAGAGCCTTACGCGCAGGACGCCGTTAAGGAAAAGTTTCCGCCCGAAGCGGTAGTGCTGCCGCGCTCCGCCGAAGAGATCGCGGCGATCATGCGGCTCGCCAACGAGGCGCGCTTTCCCGTCACGGCGCGCGGCGGCGGCGTAGGCTACACGGGCGGCGCAGTGCCCGTAGAGGGCGGCATCGTCATCGGCACTGATCGCATGAACCATATCAGGGAGATTAACGCCGATGATCTATACGTCTTGACGGAGCCGGGCGTGACGACGTACGCGCTTCAGCAGGCCGTCGAGGAGCACGGGCTTTTCTACCCGCCCGACCCGGCCTCTTATAAAAATTCTTTCATCGGCGGCAACATCGCCGAGAACGCAGGCGGTATGCGCTCGGCCAAGTACGGCGTGACCAAGCATTACGTGCTCGGGCTTGAAGTCGTCACGCCGACGGGCGAGATCATCAAGACCGGCGGGCGCACGAGCAAGAACGTCGTCGGGTTTGATTTGACGGGACTGATCTGCGGCTCGGAAGGCATGCTCGGCATCATCACCGAAGCCACGCTCAGGCTCTTGCCGCTGCCGGAAGCGACGCGCACCGTGCGCGCGACCTTTCACACGATGAGCGCGGCCTGCGCCTGCGTGCCGAGATTTACGCGCGCGCGCGTCACGCCCGTCGCCATCGAGGTCTTAGATCAAAACTCTATCAGGGCGGTGGAGCTGGAGTTCGCCTTCGGGCTGCCGATGGACGCTGGCGCGCTCCTCATCGTCTCGGTTGACGGCTCAAGCGAAGAGGTCGAGCGCGCCTCGCTCATCGTCGAAGAGGTGATGCGCGAGGGCGGCGGGTTTGATCTGCTTCGCTCGAAGACGCGCGAGGAAGAGGAGCGCCTCTGGGATGTGCGCCGCGCGCTCTCGCCCGCGATCAAGAAGTATGGGACGCTGAAGCTCAACGAGGATGTGGTCGTGCCGCGCTCGCGCGTGCCGGAGCTGGTCGAGCGTGTGCTTGAGATCGGTCGTTGCCACGAAACCTTCGTCGTTAATTTCGGGCACGCCGGAGACGGCAATATCCACGTCAACTTTATGTGCGATCGCGCAGACGCGCAGGCCGTCGCACGAGCACGCGCCGCCGTGCGCGACACTTTCGCCGCTGCCATTGAGCTCCAGGGGACGATCAGCGGCGAGCACGGCATAGGCTACGTCAAAGCTCCTTACATGGAGATGGCTGTCACACGGACGACTCTGGAAACGATGAAGCAAATCAAGCGCGCCCTTGACCCGCTCGGCATTCTGAATCCGGGAAAGGTGTTCACGGGGAAAGTAATCAGTTAAAACCTGAAACTGAGAATCGCGCAGTCAGTACCGCCTGCTTAAGCCGGGCGGGTCTCTTGGGTAAGTACAACCCGCCCGGCTTAAGCAGGCGGTACTGACCTCTTATGATTTCGACACTGATAGAGCTACAGCGTTTGAAGCGCTTGGAGCGAACGGGCTGGACTTTGCGGGGGCTCGCGCCGGGCGCGGAGTCTGTCGCGGCGCATTCCTTTGGCGTGGCGGTCGCGGCGATGATGTTGGCCGACGAATTGAGAGCGCGCGGCGAGAGCGTTGACGCGGAGCGTTTGTTGAGGATGGCCCTGCTGCATGATTGGGCTGAGGCGCGTGTCGGGGACATGCCGCGCACGGGCGGCGAGTATTTCGGCGCGGAGGCGAGAAGACGCGCGGAGCGCGCGGCCTTCGATGATATTGTGCGCGGGCTCGGCGCACAGATCGAAGCCGGTTATAGCGAGCTGCACGAGGATTACGAGCACCGCGCGGGCCTCGAAGCGCGCCTCGTCAAGGCGGCGGACATCATTGATTTGCTCGTACAGGCGCTCGCCTTCGAGCGGGCCGGTGTGCGCGGCCTGGATGAATTCTGGGAGGGCGTGGCCGAGCGCGACTTCGGACTCGAAGGCGCGGCGCAAGAGGTGTTCGACGAAGTCTTGCGCCTTTTATTCGAGGCGCGCTCCGCTATCAGATGAGCTTTCGAGGCGCGCGCTGGCCGTGTGTCAAAAGCAAGGGCGCGCGGGTGATTTGAGATTATATGGTGGATTGGATAACGCAGCTTCTGCATTCCTTTACATGGCGTGATGCGATCATCGGTCTGGTGTTATTCGTCGTCACCTTTACGGGAAGCATTGCGCTGGTCTCGTTCATGCTGGTAAAGATACCGGCCACTTACTTTCATTCATC
The DNA here is from genome assembly GCA_036522655.1 of Pyrinomonadaceae bacterium. Classification (GTDB taxonomy): domain Bacteria; phylum Acidobacteriota; class Blastocatellia; order Pyrinomonadales; family Pyrinomonadaceae; genus DASQYE01. Next base: position 57,828 of record DATDFK010000065.1, read on the forward strand.
TCACGACCGGGAGTTTCTCGTAGACCGTCATCGCGCGGTGCGTTGGAGCGGGTTGGTGATGAAGAATCTGCTGGGGGCAGCGCTGGTCGTCCTGGGCATTATCATGTCGCTGCCGGGCGTGCCGGGCCAGGGCATTCTGACCATCCTGCTCGGCCTTATGATGCTGGATTTGCCGGGCAAGCGGCGTTGGGAGCAGAAGCTGGTGAAACAGCCGAAAGTCTTGCAAACGATCAACCAGTTGCGGGGAAAATTCGACAAGCCGCCGCTCGTCCTCGATTAGAGGCGCGCGTTGACAACGGCGAAACGCTTTGTTAGCTTCCTTTATTTATGTGACATCTTTAGTCTCTGAGAGAGAGTATGTGTTGCCGTCAAGCAGTCACTTTTTTCGTTGATGCTTAATTCATTCCCCTTGCAAAGGGACGCGCGCGCGCGCTTGCCTGTCATCCTCCTTTCATTCCTTCTCTTGCTGAGCACGAGCGGCTGCAAGGGCCTGTTCGGCGTCAGCCGGACGGTCGGCGTGCCGCCGCTTCTGACCCCGCTCGCCAACGCCAGCACCGCGCAGCTCATCGACGAGATCAACGCGCGTGCGACCGTGCGCTCGATTCGCGGCAAGGTCGATATACAGTTTCAGGATACGTCGTTCGCGGAATCCGGCATCGCAGAGAAATACAGGACTGCCGACGGGACGCTCTTCCTGCAACGCCCCGGACAAATCTATCTCAAGATTCAAGCGCCTTTCGTCGGGACGAACATCGCCGAGATGACCTCCGACGGCGAGCACTTTCGCGTCGCCGTCCTTCAGGGCGACGAGAAGTATCGCCGCTTCGTGCGCGGCACGAACAACGCCGTCTACCCGAAGCTTGAGATGGAAGAGACGAAAGATGATCGCAACAGTTCGCGCAACAAGACGGTCAGCGAGCAGCGCGCACGCAGCGCTCTCTCCAACCTGCGCCCGCAGCATTTGACCGACGCGCTCCTGATTCGCCCCATCGCCCCGCGCACGGATTCCGGGTTCGTCTACGCGCAGAGCGAGTTTTATCAGGAAGAGCCGGACACCTCTAAGCCGTCGCGCGGGCGAACGCCGGGGCGCGTCGTGCGCGGCTACTACCTGCTTGACGAGCTAGCGCCGGGTGGGCCCACGGGCGCACGCCTGCTCCGTCGCTTCTGGTTCGACCGCGTCGGCTCGGTCAAACTGGCGAGGCTGCAAACCTTCGACAACGCCGGTGCGCTGATCACGGATGTCACCTACCTTGAGCCGAAAACCTTCGGCGAAAGCGGTGGGCTGACGATGCCGTCGCTCATCGAAATCACTCGCCCGCAAGACCGTTATAAGCTGAGCGTTAGTTATCAATCGCCCGAGGCGGTCGTCATCGACCGCGAATATCCGGCTGACGTATTCACACTGGAGAATAAGTGGCAATTGCCCGAACTCGATCTGGATGCCAGAAGGCAGTGACGAGTGGCAGGATGAAAACTTGTTCTTGCTCGTCGCTTGCCGCTTGTCACTGGTCGCTGATTTTTAATGGATAGTCTCGTCACAGCAAATATAAGACAGCGTCCGATCCGCTCGCTGGTGAGCATCGCGGGCGTGGCCTTGGGCGTCGCCTTGGTGATGCTGTTCACGGGGCTGGCGCGTGGGATGTCGAATGATCTTCAGCGGCGCTCGTCAAACGTGCGCGCCGAGATTATCTTTACGCGTCCGGGCTCCGGCGACAGCCTGACAAGCTCGACGGCCAACCTGAGCACGAAGTACGCCGAGGAGTTGCAAAGGATAGAGGGCGTCGAAGCGGCTGTGCCCGTCATTCGTTATATCTATCAAGGTGGGCGGGGCTTCGGCTTCGAGCAGGTGGAAGGCGTGGACTGGGCTCCGTTTGCGAAGATGAACGAGATGCGTATGACGGAGGGCCGCCCGCCCGCAGCCCTCGATGAAGTCATCATTGACGAGACCAAAGCGCGTAACGGCTCTCTTCAAGTGGGAAGCACCTTGAAGCTCTTCGGCGACAAACCCTATCGCGTCACGGGCATCTACACGCCGGAATCCGGCGCGCGCGTTAAGATGACGCTCGCGGCCATGCAGGATGCGCTCGAAGCTCCCGGCAAATGCACCTGGATTCTGATCAAGTGCAAAGAGGGCGCGGGCGAGGTGGAGGTCGCGACACGCATCAGGGAAGCCGTGCCGGGCAACAAGATTCAGTTCACGCGCGATGTCTTCACGAGCATCGAGAAGAGCATCCCTTACTTGGGCCTGTTCCTGCGCGTGCTGGTCTTGCTGGCGGCTGTCGTGAGCGCGCTTGTCGTCATGCTGGCGATGTACACGACCATTACGGAGCGCACGCGCGAGATAGGAATGCTCAAGGCGATGGGCGCTTCGCGCGGCTACATCATCGGCGTGATCGAGAAAGAAGCGATCCTTATCAGCGCGCTCGGGCTCGTCGTCGGCTTCACCGTCGCGCTCATCGCTGGCACTTTGATTCATCGCACCTACGGTTTGATCTTCGAGTACGGCTGGGCATGGGCCGCCGCCGCCGCTGCCATCGGGCTCCTGGGCGGCGCGCTCGGCGCGCTTTACCCGGCTGTCAGAGCCGCCAATCTAGACCCCGTGAGCGCCCTCTCTTATGACTGAGTTGAAGACAGTGGCAAGTGACGAGTGACAAGTGACGAGTTGATGGCTTATTCTTATCTGTCATTTATCATTCGTCACTCGTCACTGCTTTATGAGAACGATTCTAAAAGCCGAGAATCTGGAAAAAGTTTACCGCGTCGGGCGCGTCGATGTTCCGGCCTTGCGCGGCGTCTCTCTGGATGTGCAGGAGGGCGAGTTTCTGGCGATCATGGGGCCTTCGGGGTGCGGTAAATCGACAATGCTGCACCTGCTGGGGGGCTTGCTGACGCCGACGAGCGGGCGCATCGTCATCGACGACGAAGACCTCACGGCAGCCACGGACGCGCGCCGCACAGACATACGCCGCCGCAAGATTGGCTTCGTCTTCCAGCGCTTCAACCTCTTCCCGACGCTCACGGCCGAGGGCAATCTGCGCCTCGCCGAGCGTATTCACGGCGGCAACGGCGCGGATGACCCCGAACGCAGGCGCGAAGTCCTGCGCCTGCTACGCCTCGAAGACAAGATGCATCACAAGCCGCTTGAGCTTTCGGGCGGCGAGCAGCAGCGCGTCGCCCTTGCGCGCGCCGTCGTCACGCGCCCGGCCATCATCCTCGCCGACGAGCCGACGGGCAATCTCGATTCCGAAAACTCGGCGATCGTCCTTAACATGTTCCAGGAATTGAACTTCCGCCTCAACCAGACCATCATCATGATCACGCATAACCCGGAGGCCGCCGCCATGTGCCGTCATATCATACAGATGCGCGACGGGCAGATCGTCAAGCCGACGGGGAACGTGCAAATGTAATGTCATCTAAGGGGTAGACAAGCCGCGCACGCTCAGGCTAGAATTCGGGGCGTGCTTGGGGCGTTTTTATTGCCGCGCGGGAATTGAACGCGAAGTCTCAGCCGGTGAAGGACATTAGCAACGATTACACGTGGGCTCTATTTTACGCACCATCAAGTCCGTTTTCTTTTGGTCTTACGGGCGCACCACCTGGCAATATGATGTCCTGTGTGCGCTGATCCTGGCCTTTATTTTCCTGACTCCTCGATCCTGGTTTGAAACCAGCGAACCTCGCAACACGCGAACGCATCAAACTCGGTTCGACTCGGTGCTCATTGAACCCGTAAGTCCCTCTGATTACTTAGATATGGGTGAGATCGAGCGCAGAGTCCGGGCCCGCACAGGCCGCCCCGATACACAGGTCATAGCCGTCCGCCCCGTCAGGGACGCGGCAGGCCGAGGGGTCGCCTATGAGGTTGACATCCAATAATCATTACTTATAATTGCCCGGAATTTTTGGTCTCCGGGTACGGAGTCTTACTATCTTGAAGGAGATTGTATGAAGAGATTTGCTACCCTCGGCCTCGCCTTGGCGATTTTGGTGGCCGCAGTAGCCGTCAGTTCCCCCACAAAAGTTGATGCACAGAGCGCGGGCCTTGTCAGCGCCTTAATCAATCAGATGGAGAAGAATAGACGGGAACTCAAATCGTTACGCGCAGGCATCAGCATGGTGAAATACGATTCGCACCTGCGCGAGGATACGGACAAGCGCGGCGGGCAGGTCTTGTACGTTCCCGGGCAGGGGCGCAACGCCTATGTCAGGGTCGACTGGCAGTATCCAGCCAAAGAGACGCTCGCCGTGGCCGATGGGCAGTACACGCTGTTTCGCCCGCGCCTGAACATGGCCTATCGCGGCGCTGCCGGTTCGAGCCGTGCGAAGGCGGGCGGCGTCTTCGATTTCCTTAACATGTCCGGCCAGCAGATTCGCACACGCTTCGAGCCCTTGCAGGACATCTACGAGGAGAATCTGTGGGGCGGCGTTCACACCACGCACATCAAGCTCGTGCCCAAGGGTGGCGCAAGCTACAAGTATGCGGAGGTCTGGATTGACGGAAGCGGTATGCCCGTCCAGACCAAGGTGGTTGAGAAGAACGACGATGCGACGACCGTTCGCCTGATGAACGTGGAACGCAACGCAGGCATCTCGCTCGATCAGTTCAAGCTGCAACTGGACGGCAGCGTCAAGATCGTCAAGGGCTAAAGAGCCGACGCTGAACAATTAAAGCAGGAGCGAAGGGGCTCCGGTCTTGAGAGGCCAGAGCCCCTTCGCTATTATCACCCGGGGCCGTTGCGCGTCACGTCCTCTTGCCTTTGCATGCGCGTCTCGCATATTCTTTCACGGTTCACAAAAGCGATGGCGAGCCCTTCTACGGCGAGCATCCAATCGTGCGATCCGAGTTTCGTTAGGGAATAGATGAAAAGAAGCAATTTTCTCAGCCGTAAATTCCGCCAGGCCAGCTTTATCGCGCGTGCGCTCGTGTCGAGCGATCATGTCGTGCTGGCACACATCATACCGATGCGCCGCTGTAATCTGGCCTGCGGCTACTGCAACGAGTACGACAAGGTTTCCGAGCCTGTGCCGCTTGAGTTGATGAAGCGGCGTTTGGACAAACTGGCCGAGCTTGGCACGTCCGTCCTCACCATCTCCGGCGGCGAGCCCTTAATGCATCCTCAACTGGATGAGATTATCCGGCACGTACGCTCGCACGGGATGATCGCGGGGCTGATCTCCAACGGCTACTACTTTACGCCCGAGCGCATAGAGCGTCTCAACCAGGCGGGGCTCGAATACTTACAGATCAGCATCGACAACGTTGAGCCGGACGAGGTCTCTAAAAAGAGCCTCAAGAATCTGGATAAGAAGTTGCAGGACTTGGCCGAGCACGCGGCCTTCCACATCAACATCAACTCGGTGATCGGCGGCGGCATCAAGACGCCGGAGGACGCTTTGACGGTCGCGCGCCGCGCCGTAGAGCTTGGCTTCTCCACCACCGTCGGCGTCATACACGACCACGACGGAACTTTGAAACCGCTCTCCGACAGGGAGAAAGAGATATTCCAGGCCGTCAAGAAGCTGGGCAATAAAGATCACGCGCGTCTCAACTGGTTTCAGGACAGCATCGCCGAAGGCAAGCCCTACGAATGGCGCTGCCGCGCAGGCGCGCGCTACCTCTACATCTGCGAAGACGGACTCGTGCACTGGTGCTCGCAGCAGCGCGGCTATCCGGGCATTCCGCTTGAGAGCTACACGATGGAGGATTTCAAGCGCGAGTACAGCACGGAAAAATGGTGCGCGCCGACCTGCACCCTGCAATGCGTGCATCAGGTCGGTATCCTGGACAACTGGCGCGACCCGCAGAAGATGCCCAACGAGACGCACGGCGCGCGCAAGTCCGATGAAGCCGTGGGCCAGATGCTACGGGTCGAATAACCAATCCGAAAAGAGAATAAGCACCAAAGAGAATAAGCACCGTTCGAGAAAGCCCTGAAAGGGGCGACAGAATGTAGTTCACGAGCCCCGAAGGGGCGCGGGGAATGTAGCCCACGGCGCGAGCCGTGGGAATCAAGATCGATTAAGAGTAACGAGCCCCGAAGGGGCGACAGAAACTCACCACTGATCAACGCGTGGATTGAATTTCTGTCGCCCCTTCGGGGCTCTCTCTTTATGGTCTGTTCTGTTCCCATGACTAACGTCATGGGCTACATTCCCCGCGCCCCTTTCAGGGGCTATTGATGGGGCGTCGCGGCTGCGACGCGCGTGCGCGCCGTCGCACAATTGGCGTCAGGCAAAGCTTGAGTACAGAGCGGGCTGTTGAGGAACCTGTTGTATTCGAGCATCGCTTCCTCAGAACGATTGAGCGAGTCCAGCGCAAGAGCCATGTAATAGGGAATCTGACTATCAGGCTCGCCCATGCGCTCCGCTGTGCGAAACTCTGCGAGCGCTTCTTCACTGCGTCCAGCCGCCGCCAGTTCTATCGCCAGCAGCTTGCGCGTGTGCGCGTTATCTTCGAGGCGTAGCGCGGCCCTGTATTCCGCGATCACTTTTTCATGCGGCCCGCGCAGCTTGGCGTTATTCGCGCGCCACAGGTGCGCGTCCACGCTCGTGTAATCCAGATAGAAAAAGATAGCGACTGTGCATAAGATCAGGATCAGATAAAGCGCGGGAAGGCTGCGTCTCCATGCGGGGCGAGAGTAGGGGGTATGCTCGTCGTCGTCGTGCGCTGCGGACTCCGTTTGCCTTGCTTCTCGCTCGCGCCGTCTTTGACGGATGACGACGACGAGATAAAGCGGCAGGACTATGAGCGGAAAAAAGAGCGTGCCGAGCGTCCAGGCTGCGACCCAGTAAGATTTGAAGCTGCGGCGGCGTGTGCTCGCGAGCACACATGTCGAGACGATGGCCGAGAGCGCCCAGGCTGCCGGTCGTGCGAATTCAAACAGCTCGGCGGCGGAGATTTGCCATTGACGGCTCACGGTTATTGACGGCTCAGGGTTTACGCTTGCGAATTCGCCTCGCCGATGTTGTGCAGCTTGACAGTCCTTGAGAGGCCGAGCCCCGAAAGCTTGCCCGCCATCAACACGACCATCTCGCCCTGCTGCGCGATCCCTGATTCGATCAGGACTCTTTCGCCGACACGCACCAGGTCTTCCGTCTTTTCGCAGGGCGGATGCATCGTCGGCTCCACGCCCCAGATCAGCGCCAGCTCGTTGTAGACGTTCTTCGAGGGCGTCAGGGCGACGATGCGCTGTTCGGGTCGCAGCGTCGAAAGACGACGCGCCATGATGCCGGATTCGGTGAAGACGGCGGTCGTCTTCGTGTTCAGTTCTTCGGCGGCAAAGGCTGCGGCCTCGCACAGTGCGCGGCTGAAACTGCCGGACTGTCGGCCAGCCCAGCGGCTGATGTCCATCGATTCTGTTTTCCTGCCCGTCTCCGCCGATTCGATAATGCGCGCCATCGTCGCGACGGAGGCGACGGGGTTCTGGCCCATCGCCGTCTCGTTCGAGAGCATCAGCGTGTCTGTCCCGTCCCAGACGGCGTTCGCCACGTCTGAGGCTTCGGCGCGCGTCGGGCGCGGGTTCGTCACCATCGACTGCAACATCTGCGTTGCAGTGATGACGACCTTGCCCTTGAGATTAGCCTGTTCGATGATCCTCTTCTGGTAAACGGGCACAAGCTCGACGCTGGTTTCCACGCCGAGGTCGCCGCGCGCGACCATCACGCCGTCGGCGGCCGCGATGATCTCGTCCAGATGGTCTATGGCTTCGGCCTTCTCGATCTTGGCGATCAGCGGGGCGCGGCCTCCCGCCGCACTGATCAGCGATTTCGCTTCCGTGCAATCCTCTGCGCGACGCACGAAGGAGAGCGCGATGTAGTCTGCGTTCTGGCGCACGGCCCACTGCAAATCGCGCCGGTCTTTGTCCGTGAGCGAGGGAATCGGAAGGATGATGCCGGGCAGGTTGATGCCTTTGCGCTCGCCTAGAGTGCCGCCGTTGATGACGCGACAGACGACATCCGTGTCGGTCGTGCGCTCGACGCGAAGCTCTATCGCCCCGTCGTCGAGCAGAAGCCGCGCGCCCGGCTTTACGTCACGCGCCATGCTCGCGTAGTTCGTCGATACCTCGCGCGTATCACCGGCGACGGAGCGCGTCGTGATGGTAAAGAGCGCGTTCGCTTCAAGCTGCACGGGCTGGCCGCCCTGGAGCACGCCGGTTCTGATCTTCGGCCCCGAAAGATCAACGAGCACGGCGAGCGGGCGTTTCATCGAATCCGCCGCGAGGCGCGCGCGCCGTATGTTCTCCGCGTGCTCGTCCTGCGTCCCGTGCGACATGTTGATGCGAACGCCGTTGATACCGGCGGCCAGCAACGCTTCGAGCACGACGGGCTCACGCGACGCCGGGCCGAGAGTGGCAAGAATCTTTGCTCTTCTCACAGTAGCTCCACCTTTTCCGTTTTCATAAAAGGTAAGGGGAAAAGTTGGCAAAAGCAAGGAGGGGGACGAAAGGATGAAGGATGAAGGATGAAGGATGAAGTAAAAGCGTGAAAGCATTTCTTTCATCCTTCATCCTTCCGCCTTCATCCTTGCTTTTCATTGGGCGAGGGATTCTTGAATGATGCGTTCGAGTTCGGCGGGCATCGCGTCGTCGTAGCTGATGAAGCGTTTGACGAGACGGCCCTTGCGGTCAAAGACGAACGCCTGCGGAATACTATCGTCGTCGGAGAGGTATAGATCGGACATCGCCGGGTCTGGATAGCCCAGCGTGTAAGCGATCTTGAACTCCTTGACGTAATCGGGAACCTTGTAGCGGTCTTCCGCGCCGCCGACGTTGAGGCCGATGATTTGCAGCCCCTGCGAGCCGTAGCGACGGTGAAGCTCTACTAAGTGCGGCGTCGCTATACGGCACGGGCCGCACCACGTCGCGTAAAAATCCAGCACGACCACCTTGCCCAAATAATCGGAGACTCGCACGCGGCGGTTATCAAGCAATGTGAAGGTCTGAGCGTTGGCGGTCGCGCTGCCGGAGCCGTTGACGGGCGGCATCGGATACATCGTGCGCGGAGGTGCGGGGCCGGTCGGCGTGCCCGTCTCGGAGCTGACCTGCGAAGTATCGCCGCCACCGCAGGCGGCGAAGGCCAGCAGGCAGAATGCCGTGAGCGTCAATTGCAAGCGCGTCCGGGCGCGCGCTTCGACGATAGGTCTGCGAAAAGCTTGCTGCATCCTGACGGCTCCTCTTGCTGCTAAGGGAAAATCACAAGGGTATTCTACACGACGCGCGGCTCTAAAAGTAAAAGGGGAAGAGAAGCGCGCCGTCCCCTCTGAGGCTCAGGGTTCGGTTTGGCTCTCGGGCGCTGGCGTGTGTGCGTCCTCGGAATTTTCCGCAAGCGGCGTCCGCTCTTCGGGGACGCGGTATTCCTCGTTGGCCCACTTGCCAAAGTCTATGAGCTTGCATCGTTCGGAGCAGAACGGGCGATCAGGATTATCCTGCCAATTGACCGGCTTACCGCAGGTTGGACACTTCATAGGAAAAACGGGAAGAATTAAGAAGAGAGAGATTGCTTGCAGCGCGACGAACCTTTGACTTTTAACCTTTCGACCCTGAGCCCCTTCGCCTAAAATTTTTATGCCACGGCCAGCGATTCCGGGCGCTTGATGAGAATCTTCCTGTTAACGAAATCAATAATACCTTCACGCCTGAGAGCGTTCAAGCGGACGGTGACGCTCTCGCGCGTCGAGCCGACGATGGAAGCGATTTCGCGGTGCGGCAGCGGAATGTCTATCAGGACGCCGCCCGTTTCGTGCACGCCGTAGCGGCCGGAATATTCGATCAGTAGTTTTTCCAGGCGGGCCGGGATGGCGTCGAGCGCGAAGTCTGCGACGCGACTCTCGGCCTGAGCCCGGCGTTGACCGATGAGGCGGAAGGTGTAATCATAAAGCTCGCGGCTTTCAACCATCACCCTTTTGAACTCCCCCACAGGAATCCGCAGGAGACGGGAATTCTCGTAGGCGACGGCGCAATTCTCGCGCAGTCCGGCAGCCGAATAGAGCGCCGATTCGCCGAAGAGAGCGCCCACGGACAGAATGTCTATGACGGCTTCGCGCCCGGAACTTTTCTCCACCCGGCAGAGCTTGACGCGACCGCGCGCGATCGTATAGAGCGCGTTGGCTTCGTCTCCGGCGCGAAAGATGAAGCGGCGGCGGCGAAAATCGATGGCGGTCGAGCTGGAGGCGAGCCGCATCAGAAGCGTGTTGCTCAGTGCCGCCCCGAAGTCCAGTTGCCGTATAATATCAGCGCGATCTTCGACGGAGAGATCGCATGCGCGTTTATGCTGCATGAGGGGTTCCTATTGCTCCTTATGGGGATTGACAAATAGTTTGCAATTCAGTGGCGCAGCCGGGTTTGATTTAGCAGGAGAAAGCTGCCGGCAGAGCGCGCTGGATAATGAAATAGAAAATGTGAAGAAGACCCTTGGGCCGTAGTTCGTACGAGGTAAAATTCTTTTCAGTTCTTGTTTGGGAGTTGAATGGGTAAGCTTTCAAGCGCGAACAACAACTGATGAAGCGCCACTCTAGCATGAAGGCGCGAAGCGTGCAAGAGCTTTCTTTAGAGCCAGATAAATTAATTTTATGGTAGGAAATTTTGATGTACTGGTCGTGGACGACGACCCCGACAAGCGGATGATTCTGACAGTCGCACTGCAAATGGCCGGGTATAATGTTCGCACCGCCAACGACGGCGAGGCCGGGCTCGCGGCTGTCGAGTCTTATCAACCAGACCTCATCGTGACGGACGTGATGATGCCCAGGATGGACGGCTACGAGCTGGCCAGAAGGGTGCGTGCCAATCCGTTGACCCGTTTTATTCCCATCATCATCCAGACGGCAGCGCGCAGTGAGGCGCAGGATGCGCGGCGCGGCGCGGAGGTCGGAGCCTTAGGCTACATCACAGACCCGCTCGACATTGACCTGCTGCTGGCGAGAGTGCGCACCCTTCTGGATTTCAAGGGCTATCTGGATACCTGCGAGGAACAGGCTTTCACGGATCACCTGACGGGACTCGCCAATCGTCGCCGCTTCGAGCGACAGTTGGAGCGCGAGGTGACGCGCACGCTCCGTTACGGCAGACCGTTCTGCTTGCTCCTGCTCGACATAGATCACTTCAAGCTGGTCAACGACACCTACGGTCACGAGGCTGGCGATGAGGCGATCAGAAGGCTCGCGAAGACGCTGCAAGCGGGAACGCGCGGCATAGACTCTGCGGCGCGCATCGGCGGCGAAGAGTTTGCGGTGCTCCTGACGGAGACGAGCTTCGAGGGCGGAGCGGAAGTCGCCGAACGCTTGCGCCATGCGATCAAGCAGGATGAGATTCCCAATGTGGGGCGCATCACGGCGAGCTTCGGCGTCGCGGAGTTTCCCTCTTGCGCGCAGACTGGAAGCGAGCTGCTGACGGCGGCAGACGCGGCGATGTATGAGGCCAAGCGGCAGGGACGCGATCGCGTCGAGCGCGCACGCGTGCACGCCGAGTCGAACCCTTCACCCGCGCTCGACGTATGATGAGATGGTCGTCAACCGTCAGTAAATCGGTCATCAGCTTTCCTGCTTTTACCGATGACTGACCGCTGATTGCCGATCACTTTTTTTGAGGTAAGAGATGACTGATTACAAAGATAAGCTGGACGAGTGGCAGCGCGCGGCGCGGCGTAAGGCGCGCGAGCTGGATGAGAAGTACGACATCAAGGGGCGCGTCGAAGAAGGCGCGCGCGTGGCGCAGGACGCGGCCAAGCGCGGCGCTGAAACCATCGCGCGCGAAGCGGAGCGGGCGCGCACCGAAGCCGAGAGACTCGTCGGCGACGAGCAGGAGGTGCGTGATCGCGCGCGACACGCCGCCGAAGAGGCCGCGCGACGTGCGCGCGAAGCGGGGGAAACAGCGCGCCGCGCCGCCGAGACCGCCGGAGAAAAAGCCGGCGAAGCGTTCAAAGGCGCGAAGAGTTATTACGAGCGAGCCTCCAAGGCTTATGACCGCAGCGCTCGCGTCACGCGCGCTTCGACAGCCGCCACGCGCGGAATCTACAAGGCTGGCGGGTGGCTCAAGGAGAATCCGGGCAAGGCCGCGCTCGTCACCTTCTCGCTCGTCACGGGCACTTATCTGGGCCGCTCGTTTCCCGGCCTTGATGCCGTACTGCTCGGCTCGCACCCGCACTGGTTCACGCATTCGGCGCTGCCCGTCTACGGTCTGCGTAAGGCGAGCGAAAAGTTTGAAGAATACCTCAGCCGTCAGGAAGCGCTCGCGGCCTCCGGCGATTTGGAGGAAGCCGAGCGCGAGCGCGTAGAGTTCGAGCGCAAGATAGTCAAGTATGTCGGCGCGCCGCTCCTCGGAGCATTCAGTTGTGCGGCGGGCGCAGCCATGTGGGCCCAGATTTTCCAGCCCGGACACATCACGGGCGCGCCCATCAGTTGGCTGCTCGGCGGCAATCCCCTGCTCGAAGGCGTCTGGCTCTTCTCGAACGGCGTTATCTGTTTCCATCAAGGCTACAAGTTCTTCATGATGGCGCTGGCAGATCAGGAAGAGGTCGCGCGCGTCGTGAAGGAAATTAAGGGACTGTTGCCGGCGGGCGAGGCAGCCTGATGGATGCCATGCTCTGCCGTCGAAGCTATTCGTGCTGCTCTACGCATAAGAACTAAGGCTCACGCCTGAACACGAGCGGGGACGTTTACAAGGGCGTCCCCGCATCCTTCATTATCAAGTTAAAAAAAATCCCGCTCGGCGCTGTTCATTGAATAGGCGCTGATCCATTTCTGTCATGATGATAAAGATGAAACCCTGTCTGCTCACAGCTTTCTTACTGCTGGTTTGCTTTGCCGGAATCGCTCCGGCTCAAAATTCATCCGTCAAACTCGAAGGGCAGGTCGTGTGCTGCGCGGAGTGTTGGGCCGGGGCTGATCGCACAAAGGTCGAATACGGAACGGCAGCGGATTTACTGAAAGCGCAATCCTGCGTGGCAGGCGGCGACCCGACACTCATAGCCGTTCGTGAGGGCGACGAGTTCACGCTCTATCAATTAGAGCAGGGGAGGTTTCGTCTGCCCGGAAAGAACTGGCTTGAGTATGTCGGCAAGCGCGTCGCCGTGACGGGCACGATTCATAAGAAGAGAGAGACGAGCGCCATCCGCGTCGATAGTCTACAGGTGCTTGCGGCGAGCGTCGCGGAAAGGGAAGCCGCCAATGTATTAGGACAGGAAGTTGATCTCGCGCTCAAAGATTTGTTCGGGGCAGAGCAACGCTTAAGCGCGCTCAAGGGCCGCATCGTCGTCCTGAACTTTTGGGCGACTTACTGTGTGCCTTGCCGCAAAGAGATGCCAGACCTCGCGGCGATTCAAAACGAATATGCTGCGCTGGGAGTTCAGGTTGTCGGCGCTTCGGCAGACGAAGCGGGAGACCGCGCCAAAGTCTTGCAGTTCGTTAAGGAGACGCGCATCAACTTTCCCATCTGGACGGGCGCGACCACAGCCGACATGATGCGCTTCGGTTTGGGCGCGGCGTTGCCGGGAACCGTCATCATCGGGAGAGACGGGCGCATCGCGAGAATTATTTCCGGCATCGTCAATCAGGCCGATTTGAAAAAGCAGATTGAAGCGCTGCTTGCCGCCGCCGAAAAGACGGCAGCGGCGGAGCGGAAGCGAGAGCAAACGGCTTCCGCTAAAGATAAGCCGGGCGCGGCGTCTTCCGTTCCCTCCTGACCGCTTTGACCGGGAGAAGGTCGCGCCGTGAGCGGGACAGGACAGGCAGACGCGAGGAAGTGGACGTACGGCGTGCGCGTGATGGCGAATCAGATAGATCGTGCGACATGGCGCAACACGCTCACCTATAGATTTCATCCACGCATTACTGCCGGAGTCGAATACAACCCGCTTGCCGGGAAGGTCTCGCCGCTCGCCAACATCGTTGCGCTGACGGAAACCCGCAGGCGTCCGGCATTGATCTTGGGCACAAGCTCTGACCGTATCGGCACACCCTACGGTCAATCCTTCTATGCAACTTTCAGCAAGAACCTGAGGCCGCAAACGGGCCTCCCCGTTGCACCTTACGTCGGCGTCGCTTACGGGACGTTTGAAGATAGAGCCAGAGTTATCGGCGGCTTGAACATCACCTTTGACGAGCGTTGGACTTCGACCATTCTCTTTGACGGCGTGCGCGTGCATCCGACGGCGAATTACACACGCGGACGCCACCAGTTCGGCCTCATCTTCGAGCGCGGGCGCAACCCCGGCGCTAGCTATAGCATTTCATTCTGATCGGGAATACTTCGTCGCTCTATACGATAGTGATCGGGAAGGGCGTAAAGGAAAGCGCGAAGACCAACAGCGTCAGGAGGGCGACGATCAAGCGCGCGCGATCGAGCGGGCGGTCGTCTTCGGGTTGCGGGTGGCGCAGCCTGAGCATGACGGCGAGGAGCACGGAGTAGAGAAATCCGCTGGGGCTGCTGTGCCAGTGCCAGCCGAGAATGGCGAGCGAGGCGACCGTTAAGAAAGCGGCGTGGCCGATCCACTTGTGCGCGCGAAGGCCGAAGACGGAATAGGTCGCGTGCCCTCCGTCGAGTTGGCCCACGGGCATCAGATTAAGACTCGTCACTAACAGGCCGATCCACGCGGCGAAGTAGAATGGGCCGCCCTGAGCGTTCATGAGATCGATACCGAAAGCATGCGCCATCAGGCGAAAGAGCGGCGGGTCGTTGAGAACGACGGCCCCGTCGAGCATCGAAGTTGACGAGGGTTCGAGAGTCAGGACTCCGGCCAGAGCGATGGGCAGAGCGACGATAAAGCCCGCAAGTGGGCCCGCCACCCCGATGTCAAAGAGAGCGCGGCGCGACGGGATGGGCGATTTGATCTTGATGAATGCGCCGAAGGTTCCCGCCATGAAAAGCGGCGGCGCGGGAATGAAGAAGGGCAGCGTCGCATCAACTCCGTAGCGGCGGCAGGCTATGTAGTGACCGGCCTCGTGCGCGGTCAGGATGGCGAGCAGCGCACCCGCGAACGTTAATCCCTGGCGGAGTAAAAGGGGATGCGTGAGCGCTTCGCGTAGAATCAGCCCGACCTGGCGCAGATAGTATTCGGGCACGTAAAAGATGTAACCGGCCCAGTGCGCGGGCGGCGCCATGTTCGGCTCCGGCAGCGCAGAGGAACTCATCAGCATGACCCCGGCGATGGTCGCCGTCAGCGTTGTGAGCAGAAACAGCGCCGTGTGGCGTCGCCATTCACGGGCGGTCGGGCGTGCGGCGCGGCGACGGCGCGCGGGCGGCGCGTTGATGAATAAAGGGGCTGTGCGAATTGATTCTGACACGTTCGACGATCTTCCCTCTGACAGACAAAATTGGCGACCGCACCGGCTACAGCTTCGTTCGGGCGGTCGCCATCTCTTTTAGATGCGAAATCATCGCGCGCGGCGCTTGCGGGGCCCCGGCGCGCGTGATGATTAATATTCGGCATCGGGCAGGCGCTCCGGCGTCTCCGCTTCATCCGAAGCGTGATCGCCGTCGTCCTCCGTGCCGAAGCCATGCGCCTGCAATTCCTTGCCGGGCTTGAAGCGGATGGTCTTGCCCGAAGGGATGGCGACCTCTTCGCCTGTGCGTGGATTGCGGCCCACCCCGCGCTTTCTCGGCTTGACGACGAAGACGCCGAAGCCGCGCAGCTCGATGCGCTCGCCGCGCGTCAATGCTTCCTTCATCGAATGGAAAAGGGCATCCACGGCCTGTTCGGCCTTCATCTTAGGAACGCCCGTGCGCTCGGCCACGCGGTTAACAATGTCGAGTTTGATCACGTTCGTTAGGGCCTCCGTCGTCGCTCTTCTTCGTGCTGCTCGCGAAAGCGATGAGCTTGCAGTCTACTGTAAGTCGGGTTGAGCTAATGGCGATGATAGAGATGCTCGGGAGAGACTGTCAAGCTTTAGGCAGGCGGGAGGCCGCCGCCCAAGAGTTCCCCACGTTGACAAAGCGCGCGGGGCGCGGCTAACCTCAAGCATAATGATGAATGAGGACGTGTGAATGATGAATGAGGGAGACGAAAGCTTAGGGCTCAAGAGCGCCGCCAGCTTATCCTTCATCGTTTGATTGCTATGTTTGGATTGAAGAAAGAGACCCGCGCGCCGCGCTTCGGCTCGATCACAGCCGAGGATGACCCGGACATCGAAGTGCAAAGGCCGCAGCAGCAGGCGCGTAATAATTTCTGGGCCGAGTCGCGCCTGCTGCTGCGCGACCTGATCGTCGTCCTGATGGCGACGGCCCTGATGGTCGTCTTCATCGTCCAGCCAGTCAAGGTCGAAGGCACTTCGATGCTCCCGCGCCTGCACGACGGCGAGAGGATTTTCGTCAACAAGCTGATCTATTACGGCGTGCCCAAACTGGAGCGCGGCGACATCGTCGTCTTCTGGTATCCGAACGACCCGTCCAAGAGCTATATCAAGCGAGTCGTCGGCCTGCCCAGCGAAACCGTCGAAGTCCGCGAAGGTCGCGTCCTGATCAACGGGCGTGTGCTGGAAGAGACCTATCTAGACCCGCAGCTCAATCTCTCGCACATGAACCACCAGCCGGTGCTCGTCAAGGATCACTACTATTTTGTGATGGGCGACAACCGCGATCATTCGTCCGATTCGCGCTTCTGGGGACTGGTTCCTGAAAAATACATTTACGGCAAGGCCCTGTTTCGTTACTGGCCGATCGGCAGCGCGAGCATGATCTCGCACGATACGAATTATGAGAGCGCGCCGCAGACGCCCGAAGGCCAAGCCCCGCAGACAACAGATCAGCCAAACACGAACGACGCGCAATAGCCCGGACGGGTTGAATGGCGGGCGGCGGCGAAAGCAGGCGCGCAGGTTTTGTCTTCTGCCCCGAGACCATTTACCATTTACGCTTGAGCAGTGAAAAGATGATTGAGTGGCTGCGCTCATTGTTGAAGTTATTCTACGCGCCTGCGCGGGGGATGGACGAGTTGCGCGAGCGCGCACCCCTCTGGCGATCACTGCTCTTTGCGCTCGTCGTCCAGGCGCTCTACTCGCTCTACATGCAGTGGCCGCACCTTAAGGGCTCACCCACGCTGCGCATCTTTATCGCTTTCATCGGCTCGGGGTTTTCGCTCCTCTTCATCGCCTTCATCTTCGCGCCCGTCACGATCTTTGTCGCCAACATGTTCGAGCGCCGCGCCACCTTCGCCCTCATCATGCAGCAGGAATACGTGACGGTCATCAACGTCTTTTTCTATGCGTGGGCGGTGGCGAGCATCCTGGCGTTCCCGCTGGCGATCATCAGCCGTTGGAGCGGGATTGAGGCGACGGCGCTTTATTCGCTCGAACAGCTCAAGCCTTTGCAGGCGAGCATGGCGCAGGAAGGGCTGCCGCAGGCCGAAGCGGAACGCCTCGTGAGCCAGACGATCTATCACATGGTCAGGGTAGTGCCCGCGTTGTTTATGATGTCGCCGCTGCCGATTTTCGTCGGGTGGGCGGTGGTGGCCGTCCGGCAGGTGTTCCGTCTCTCTTGGCTGCGCTCGCTGGCGGTCATCTTCCTGAGCGGCCTGCTGATGCTGCCCGTCACGTATCTTTTGATGACGCTCTTCGGCTGGATATTCGTTTCGCCTTTCCTGCTGCTGTTGCTCTTCCTCTTGCTGCGCGGCTACGCCGGAGACCTGACGCGCGCACATCGCGCACGCGCTTCGTTCCGGCAAAACCTGGAAGCGGCGACGCTCAATCCGGCGGACGCTTCGGCGCATTACAACCTCGGCCTCATACATCAACAGCGCAACGAGCTTGAAGAGGCGCGCGTGCGCTTCGAGCGTGCCATAGAGATAGACCCGGAAGAGTTGGACGCGCATTACCAGTTGGGCCGCATCGCACGCATCGAGGCGCGGCTCGGCGACGCCATTAAGCATTTCGAGCAGGTCGTCGCCCGCGACCAGACGCACGCGCAGCACGAAATCTGGCGCGAGATCGGCGCAACCTACCTGGCCGCCGGTCAGTTCGGCGATGCGCGCGACGCCCTTGAGCGTTTTCTTGAACATCGTCCGAACGACCCCGAAGGGCTCTACCTGATGGGGCGCGCATACGCGGGGCTCGGCCACCAGAGGGAAGCGGCCAGCTCCATGCAAGCCTGCATCGAAGCCGTCAAGACAGCGCCGGCCTATAAGTACCGGACGGAAAAACGCTGGCTCAATGAGGCGCAACAGTTCCTGAGACAATGACGATTGGCAAGTGGCGAGTGACGAGTTAAAACCAAAGGCCGAAGTGGCGACCGTCACTCTCTTGTTCCTGCTCGTCACGCGTCACTTATCACTGCTTTCTTATTATGGATGAAATAAAAGCTGCTTTGCTGGTGTTGGAAGATGGGCGCATGTTTCGCGGGCGCTCCTGGGGCGCGGAGGGCGAGGTCTGCGGCGAGATGGTCTTCAACACTTCGATGTCCGGGTATCAGGAGGTCTTGACCGACCCGTCCTATGCCGGGCAGATCGTGTGTATGACCTATCCGCTGATCGGCAACTACGGCGTCAATAGTGAGGACTCGGAGTCTGCGCGCCCCTGGGTCGAGGGCTTCGTCGTGCGCGAGGCGAGCCGCACCATCTCTAACTGGCGCGCCGAAGAGACGCTCGGCGATTACCTGAAGCGCTGGAACGTCGTCGCTATCGATCACGTAGACACGCGCGCGCTGGTGCGTCACATCAGGGACAAGGGCGCGATGCGTGGCTGTCTTTCGACTGTCGATCTAGACGCGCAGAGCCTTGTGGAGAAAGCGCGGCGCTCGCCCGCGATGGAGAATAGGGAACTGGCGAGCCTCGTGACGTGCAAGGAGCCGTACACGATCGAAGCCGTGGGCGAAGAGCGTTTCCATGTCGTCTGCTACGACTTCGGCGTGAAGACCAACAGCCTCAGAGAGCTGGCGCGTATGAATTGCCGCGTCACGGTCGTCCCAGCCCAAACGCCTGCCGCCGAAGTGTTGGCCCTTAAACCCGACGGCATCTTTCTCTCGAACGGGCCGGGCGACCCGGCTTCGATGACGAGAGTCGTCGAAGAAGTCCGCCACGTAGTCGAGGCGGGCGTGCCCACCTTCGGTATCTGCTTCGGCCATCAACTGCTGGGCCGAGCCTTTGGCGGCAAGACCTACAAGCTCGCATTCGGCCATCGCGGCGGCAACCAGCCCGTCAAAGATTTGGCGGAAGGCTCGGTCGAAATCACCTCGCACAATCACGGCTTCGCCGTCAGCGCCGAGAGCTTACCGGCGGACGTTGAAGTGACGCACGTCAACCTTAACGACAACTGCGTGGAAGGCATGCGACATCGCACGCTCCCAATCTTCTCCGTGCAGTATCACCCGGAGGCGGCCCCCGGCCCGCACGACGCCGCGCATCACTTCCAACGCTTCATCGAGCTGATGCAGCGCGCCTCCGCCGACGCCTCCTGAAAAACTTCTATGAGACAAGCGATCGTTTTTCTCCTGTCCCTCTGCCTGTTCATACTGCCCGGCCTGCTCGTCATCGATCTCACACTCGCGCCCGCCGCCTGCGCCCAGGAAGCGAAGGACTACAGGTATTACTCCGAACAGGCGATCAAAGCTTACGAGGCGAAAAACTACAGCGCCTATCTTGAGAATATGAAGATGGCGCACAAGCTCAGGCCCGATCATCCGAGGGTGATCTATAACCTGGCGAGCGCGCACGCGCTCAACGGCAATAAGGCGGAAGCCCTGGCGCTGCTCATGCGCATCGCGGAGATGGGATTGATCTACGCCCCTAACAAAGACAGTGATTTTGATTCGATCAAAGAGAGCGACGAGTTCAAGGCCGTGCTGAAGAAGTTTGAAAGCAACAGGGCCCCCGTCAACAGGAGCGCCACCGCCTTCACGATCAATCAAAAGGGGCTCATCACGGAAGGCATCGCTTACGACCCGGCAAAAGAGACCTTCTACGTCAGCAGTGTCCATCAACGAAAAATACTGAGCATCGGCAAAGACGGCGCGGTGAGAGATTTCGCGACCGAGAGCGACGGCCTGTGGAGCGTGCTCGGCATGAAGGTCGATGCCGCGCGCCGCCACCTGTGGGTCACAACCGCCGCCATTCCGCAGATGATGAATTACAGCGCAGAAGATAACGGGCGCTCGGCCGTTTTCAAGTTCGATCTCGTGACAGGCAAGCTGCTGAAAAAATATGCCCTGCCCGGCAAGCCCGAAAAGCATATGCTAGGCGATCTGGTCGTCAACTCGCGCGGCGATGTCTTTACGACCGATAGCCTGACACCGATCCTCTACATGATCGACCACCGCAGGGATGAGCTTGAGGTGTTCATGAGCGGCGAGCCTTTCGTCTCGGCACAGGGGCTAGATTTTTCCGAGGACGAAAAGCAGCTCTTCGTGGCCGACTACTCGCGCGGCATTTTCGTCATCGATCTTCGCACCAAAAAATATTTCAGTCTCGCGCCCGCGCCCGGCTCGACCCTGCTCGGGATAGACGGCCTCTATTTCTACCGCCATAGCCTGATCGCCACACAGAACGGCACGAACCCGAATCGCATCATACGCCTTCACCTGGACAGGAGCGCGAAAGCGGTCGAGCGTCTTGAAATCCTCGAAGTCAATAACCCGCTCTTCGATGAGCCGACGCTCGGCGTGCGCGTCCGCGACACCTTCTATTACGTCGCCAACAGCCAGTGGGGAACCGTCAACGACAAGGGCCAGCTTGCGCCCGCCGAGAAACTCCGCGAGCCTTTAATCCTCAAAGTGAAATTGTGAGCGATTCAATTTTAGATTTTGGATTTTAGATTTTGGATAGGTGGGCGGCGACGGTTGAGAGCCTGCATTCTAAAATTCAAGACGGACGAAACGTGAATCCAAAATCCGAAATCCAAAATGGTCACGCCGCTACCAGCGATGATAGGCCGGATGACCGGGCTTGACGGCGACGAAAGTGCCGCGACAGGTGGCGCAGACTTTGCCGTGTGCGAGCAACTCCGCTTCGACTATGGCGCGGTCGTCGCTTGATTCGATTACTCTGGCCGTGAGGTGTACGGGCGCGTCGGTCGGCGTCGGTCGCAGGAGCTTGATACTGTAATCAGCCGTGACGGTGCAGGGCGGGCGATCAGCGCCGCTCTGTTGCATCAAATGCCATGTGGCTGTCCAGTTCGAGTGGCAATCCAGCAGCGTGCCTATGATGCCGCCGTTGAGCATGCCGGGAAACGCTTCGTGGAAAGGCTCCGGCATCCAATCGGCGATCACTTCATCTCCGCGCGCAAAGCTTCGGATGCGTAAGCCGCGCTCGTTGGCGGGGCCGCAGCCGAAGCAGCTATTGTGCGGCGCGTATCTTTCCTGAAGACTCTGTTCTGTCGTCATCACTATTCGTTAATCGGGCCGACAATCAATCCGTCCTTTCCAGCTTCAGCTCGCCGGAGGTCAAGTCCGGGCGGGCGCGCGACATCTCTTCCGGGGTCGTGTGTGAGGATGGATGGGCCAACTGCGATGCCTCGCGCTTCGGCGCGGCGAGCGGCGAGGGCGCTTCGGATGCTGACGGCGCTGTGACGGCATCCTCGGCGGGCTTCAGCAGATCGGCGACCAAGCCCTCGCTGCCCTTGTGCTCAAGCCAGTGGCGATAGCTGACGGTGGCGATGGCGATGACGGGGATCGCCAGAAAGATTCCGGCAATGCCGGCCAACTCCGCGCCCGCCAGGATAGCCAGAATAACCGCCAGCGGATGAAGGTGTATGCCCTGGCCTATGATGCGCGGGTAGATAACGTAGTCCTGAGCGATGCGCAGGACGCCGAGAAAGACCAGAACGGCGATCGCCAGCTTGACGGAGTAGAAGCTGGCGATCAACGTCGCTATCACCGCCAGCGTCAGTGGGCCCACGAGCGGGATGAATTCAAACAGCCCGGCGAGGATGCCTAGGATGAGCGGATACGGCACGCCCATCAACAGGAATCCGAGCGTGCAGATCACGCCGATCAACAGGCACGCCACCAACTGCGCGCGTATGTAGGCGGCGAGCGTCGAGTTCACGTCCTGAAAGAACTCGTCGCCGCGCCAGCGCCAGCGCCCGCGCGGCAACATCTGCAAGGCCGAGCGGCGAAAGCTGTCCGCGTCCTTCAGGAGGAAAAAAGCCAGGATGGGAATCAACACGAGCCAGGGCACGTAGCTGAGCGACCCGATAAAGATATTGCCTATCCCCTCTGTCGCGTAGTCTCCGACCGTCTGGATGACATGCGTGACGTTGTCGTTGATCGCCTCACGCATTCTGACCGGAATCTGGTATCGCTCGTAGAAGTTCTGCAAGCTGGCCGTGCGCGCCCGCGCAGAGGTGAAGTAGGCCGGGGCTTGACTCGCAAACTGCGTGATCTGGTTGCTCAAACGCGGCAACAGAAAATAGAGCGCGATCCCCAAGGAGCCGAAGAGCAGCAGGTAGACGATGGCGATGGCCGCCACCCGAGGCATGATGTGCTCGCGCCCGCGCAACTGGAAGGGACGATGAACGAACTCCACGAGCGGCGCGATCAGGTAGGCGAAGAAGATCGCCAGCACGATGAGCAGGATAACGCCCGTGATGGCGCGCAGAATCCAGAGCCCGGCAAACACCGTCAGTATGATGAAGATCACGCGCAGGATGGCGCGCGTCTGCGGCCAAGACGCTTCGGCGGCGGCCACGGCTGCTGTCTCCGCTGCCTGTTTGATTTCCTTGCGCTCGCTCAAAAGGGGTCGCTCCCGCGCTTATTGTTGTAGCCGCTCGACGAAGTTTTTGACCTGCTGCTGCTCGATGGCCGAGAGGTCGCGAAACTCTATGCCGAAGCTATCCTGCGTGCCGTGATGAACCACTTCGCCGTGCAGCGACAGGGCGTGCTGCGTGCCCATGAGCAACAGGCCGAGGCGGTCTCCGGCCCGCACGTTGGTGTGCGGCGGGAGATGGCGCACGCGCAGGCCACCGAGGCTGATGTCGCTCGCTTCACCGAAGCCTATAGATTCATTCGCGCTCAAGTCCTGAACAGCCAGACTCATACGCGGCGTCATCTCATAGCGCGGATACTTGCGGCGCTCCTGCCACGAGAGTTCGGAATCGGATTGAACATCCTGCATTAAGCGCTCCTCTCTATCTATCCTGAGACCAGCTTGCGCCCGCCCGGCAGGCGCGAACGCGCTCGCGCCATCTTCACGATCGATGCGCGAGGAATGTGAAAACGCTTGAGACCCGAACGCGACGAAGCCGCTCGCTTCAATGTTCCACTTCGTCCTCTTCTTCGTCTTCGTCGGAGGCGGCGGGCTCGGAGACGCGCGGCGCGGCGGGCTCCCAGACCAGCCCGCGCCATTCATCCATCGCGTCCAGCAGTTGCAGCGCGGCCTGCGGATGCGCCGCATTGCGCTCAAGCCGCAAGACCTCCGTCACGACCTGCAACTTAGGGCCTTCTCCGCCGAGCACACGCAGTTGCACGCGGCTCCCGACGTTCGGCAAATCGCGCTGCAAATGTATCAGCGTGCCCTCGGGGCCGACGTTCTCCGTCGTTCCTTCGGCGACGATGTGCGCGCCGTCCTCAGTATCCCACTCCACCTGCACCGGCAGCGATGCCAGATAGCGCGGGCCTGTTCTATTCTCCGTAGTATGGTATCGGGGCATAAAATCATTCACTCCCTTGCAAAGCAGAAGCTGCCGAAAAATTTCCGCACCAGTTTGACGGCTTACGGTTAAGTAAACGACTAATCGCAACGAAAATTCAGTGACGAGTGACCAGCCTGGACGAGATTAAAGACAAGTATTTAACTTGTCACTTGCCACTCGTCACTCGTCAATGCCTGACTGCCTTCATTACTCTTCCTCCGCGCGTAGTTTTTCGAGCACGGAGAGGTCTTCGAGCGTCGTCACGTCACCGGCGACGGCGCTGCCGGAGGCGATTTCGCGCAGGAGGCGGCGCATGATCTTGCCCGAGCGTGTTTTCGGCAGCGTGTCCGTAAAGCGTATCTCGTCGGGCCGGGCGAGCGCGCCGATCTCGCGTGCGACGTGGCGGCGCAACTCCTCTTTGAGCGGATCGCTTGCCGTGTGCGTCCCTTCGAGCGTGACGAAGGCGACGATCCCGGAGCCTTTAAGCTCGTCTGGACGCGCGACGACCGCCGCTTCGGCGACCGCTTCGTGCGAGACGAGCGCGCTCTCTATCTCGGCTGTCCCGAGGCGGTGGCCGCTGACGTTGATCACGTCGTCAACGCGGCCCATAATCCAGAAATAGCCGTCCGCGTCTCTTCGCGCACCGTCACCGGCGAAATACGTCCCTTCAATCTCAGACCAGTATGTCTTGCGATACCTCTCGTCGTCGCCCCAGATCGTGCGCAGCATGGAGGGCCAAGGGCGCTTGATCACCAAGTAGCCGCCCGCGCCTGCTTCGACGGGCTCGCCCCCCTTGGTCATGATGTCTACGTCTATGCCGGGCAGAGGGCGTGTCGCCGAGCCGGGCTTCGTAGGCGTCGCGCCCGGCAGAGGCGAGATCATAATCGCTCCCGTCTCCGTCTGCCACCACGTATCCACGATCGGACAGCGCCCCTTGCCGATAATCTCCCTGTACCACATCCAGGCTTCGGGGTTAATCGGCTCGCCGACGCTGCCCAGCAGTCTCAAGCTTGAGAGGTCATGCTTGAGCGGCCACTGCTCGCCCCACTTGATGAAGGCGCGTATGGCTGTCGGCGCGGTGTAAAGAATATTGACGCGGTGGCGCTCGATGATCTGCCAGAAGCGATCAGGCTCGGGATGGTTCGGCGCTCCCTCGTACATGAGCGTCGTCGCGCCGTTCGAGAGCGGGCCGTAGACGACGTAGGAGTGGCCCGTCACCCAGCCGATGTCAGCCGTGCACCAGTACAGGTCTTCGTCCTTGAGATCGAAGACCCATTTCGTCGTCAGGTGTGTCTGCAAGAGATAACCGCCGGTCGTGTGAAGAATGCCTTTGGGTTTTCCGGTCGTGCCCGACGTGTAGAGGATAAAGAGCGGGTGCTCGCTGTCGAGTTCTTCGGCGGGGCAATCGGCGTTGACCGTCTCGATAAGCTCGTGCCACCAGTGATCGCGTCCGACCTGCATATTGATGCGCGTGCCCGTGCGGCGCACTACTACGCAGCCCGTCACGGTCGGCGTCTGCTTGAGAGCCTCGTCGACGGCGGGCTTTAATTTGATCTCAGAGCCCCTGCGCCAAGAGCCGTCCGCCGTCACGACCAGCTTGCAGCCGGCATCATTGATACGATCTTTCAGGGAATCTGCCGAAAAGCCGCCGAAGATAATGGAGTGCGTCGCGCCGATGCGCGCACATGCGAGCATGGCTATCGCCAGCTCTGGAACCATCGGCATGTAGAGCGCGACGCGGTCTCCCTTCAAGGCCCCCAAACGCTTGAGCACGTTAGCGAAGCGGCACACTTCAAGATGAAGCTGCTGGTAGGTGAGCGTGCGCTGGTCGCCCGGCTCGCCCTCCCAGACGATGGCCGCCTTGTTGCGCCGCCACGTCGCCAGATGCCTGTCCAAACAGTTATACGAAACATTGATGCGGCCTCCCGCGAACCATTCGGCGTGCGGCGGCTCCCATTTGAGAACCGTGTCCCACTTCTTGAACCAGTCAAGCTCCAGGGCCATACGCGCCCAGTAATCTTCGGGCGACGCGGCGGCCTCGGCATACAATCGCTCATACTCTTCGATCGAGCCTATCTGTGCGCTCGCGGAGAAAGCCTCCGGCGGCGGAAAGACACGCTTTTCGTGTTGCAGCGATTCGATGTTTGGTGTGACGGATGACATAACCCCTTTCGTCGCTCCCCTGCCTATAGGAATACGAGCCGCGTCCCCCTCAGCCCGGAAAGATTGAGCCGTGACGTGTGTTTGATGATCTTCTGTGTACCACAGAACGGCTCAGCGCGACAATGAGTTATCAGCGCGATCGAGGATGGGCTCATCAAGCCCCGCAAGGGGCGCGCAGAGTGTAGCCCATGACGTAAGTCATCGGTTTGTGCGTTCAAAATAGTAGTGAAGCCCCGGAGGGGCGAAAGAAATTCAAGTTGAGAATCTTTCGCCCCTTCGGGGCTCACCTATGTTTGGCTACGAATTCCCCAAGGCTTGCGCCGTGGGCTACATTCTTGCGCCCCTTGCGGGGCTTTAATCTTGCGCCCCTTGCGGGGCTTCATCGGTTGCGCTTCAGGCGCTTTCCCGAAGTATCTCTTCTTCGGTCTGTCTCCACTTGACGTAGGCGAGTCCGAAGCAACTGATTGCCAGTACGCCCTGCGCGATGAGCCCGTGCGCTAAAGCGCTCCACGCTTGACCGGCGTTGGGCCCATGCGCCGCACCGTAGGTGTCTTGCCTGTTCATGAACGGGTCGCCCTCCGTAATCACGGTCGCGTAGACGAGCGGGTTGAGCAGCGCGGCGGTGCTCTTCTTATTTTCAACCGAGGCGGCGACGATGCCCATGATGATGTAGAAGGTGATGGTCAGGGTGACACCGGCCCATGCGCCGATGCGAAATCGCTGCATCGCGCAATACTGTATGAAGACGACCATCCCCGCCACGGTCAACGTAAAGCTGAGGGCGATGGCGGAGAGCTGCACGATGTCCGGCAAGATTTGCGGTAAGGGCTGTACGTAAGTGTGAAAACTGGCCCAGAGCGCCGTCAAGCCCGTGAGCGAAATGGTGAGCGCCACGACGAACGTGGTCAGGGCGTTCTTGATCTCCTGTCGCTGAACAAGGGCGAGCTGGTCACAACCGGCGCTCCACCATTCGCGCAGGCGTCCACGGCTGAGGGCGGAGCTTCCGGCCAGTATCATCAGCGCGGCCCAGTTCAGAAAAAGATAGAAGCCGAGGCGCGCGATGGGCGGAAATAGATAAAACCTTCCATCATCATGCTGGCTGAACCCGGCCCAGAGCAGACCCGTCAGGACGGCTTCGGCGGAAGCGAAAAAGAGCCACGTGGGCCAGGGGCGCAGTGGGATAAGCTGGCTCACCTTGATGCGCCTGACCGTTCCGACAAAGGCCCATGCGCCGGTGAAAATCATGAGTGCGAGGACGACTATATGAGGCGTCAGCCCGACTCCGTAAAAATGCCAGCGCTCATAGTCCGAGAAATAGTGCGGGAAGGATAAGCCGTAGAGCGCGAAGGCCAAGAGCGCGCCGAGGCCGCCGACCACCGGGCCCACCAGCAGCCCGCCGCGCAAGAATCTCTCGCCCGGCCCCGAAAGCGCCGACGAGATAAAGAGCCCGACCGACTGGCAGCACAACCCGCCGATCAAGAGAAAGAGGCTGACCCACACGAACTGTTCAAAGTTGACCTCGCCGATGAGAGCCGTGACCACGAAAAAAGGGAAGATGAGGGCCGCGACGAAATAGCCGATCAGGCCGCTGCCGACGAATTTTCCGACCGCCAGCTTAAACGGCGAGAGCAGCACCATCTGCTGAAAGATAGACGTGCCGCGTATCTTCTCCTGTATGAAGGAGAGGGCAGCGGTCGCGGGCCCGAGCACGAAAAGCAGGGCGAAGAGCACGAGCATGAACACCCAGTACGTCGCGCTCCCGGCCTGCTTGATCTGCTGGGTGACCATGAGGCCCGTTCGCGCGGCCGCATCGTTCCAGAAGATGCCGCCCACGATATGCACCAGGATGATCGTAAAGATCGTGATGAAGAGCACCCTTCGCGGCGGCAGCGTGACGCGCAGGCTTCTGAGGATTTCGGGATTCATTCGTATCTTCCAATTCGTATCCATCGCTTCTCCCTTACAAAAATCAAGAGACCTTATGACTGCCGACAGACATAAAAACGTCCTCTATCGTCAAGCGCCGCTCGTAGAACGAGACCACGCCCGCGTGCGCCGTGACGATCTCGCGGTGAAGGCGCGCGAGCGCGGCGCGGTCGCCGTCGAACGTGCAATCGACTGTCAACTGATTGACGACGATGTTTTTCAGATCATCGCGCCTGCCAAGCTCTGCGGAGAGCGCCGTGGCCGCCGCTTCATCGACCGCCTCCATGCGAACCGGCAGACCGGCCCGAATGGTTTCGATCAACTCATCTATCCGGCCCGCGCGAATAACGTGGCCTTGCTCCATAATCACGACAGAGGTGCAGAAGTCCTCCAACTCGGTCAGGATATGCGAGCTGACGACGAGCGTTGTGCCCAGTCTCCCAAGCTCGCCGATCAAATCCCGCAGCTCTATGCGCGCCAAAGGGTCAAGTCCCGAGGCCGGTTCATCCAGCAGCAAAACTTTGGGCGCGTGAAGCAGCGTCTTGGCGATCACGAGCCTCTGGCGCATGCCGCGTGAGAGCGAGCCGACCGTCGCCTGAAGCTTCGAGGTCAGATTCGTCAGCTCAAGCACGCTCGCTATGCGTTTCCTGACGAGGGAGGCGGCGACCCCGTGCGCGCGCGCGAAATATTCCAGGAACTGCCGGACTGATAGCTCATCGTAGAGGCCGAAGGTGTCCGGCACGTAGCCGACAATCTCGTGCAGGCGCTTGGGCTCGGCCCCGACCTCTATCCGGTCGACCTCTATCTTGCCGCTCGTCGGGCGCAGGAGCCCCGCGAGCATCTTGAGCAGCGTCGTCTTACCCGCGCCGTTCGGGCCGATCAATCCGCAAATCTCGCCGTGCGCGACAAAGAGGTCAACGTCGCGGACGGCCGGCTTCGTGTCGTAATACTTGGTCAGGTCGTATGTGCTGATCATCTCGGACAATATAACGAACTGCGACAGGGTCGCGACAGGTTTCCAAAGTCATGGACGCGCCCACGCCGCCGCTCTTGCCGAACGCTTTCAAGGGACACGGCGTCGCACAAGGCTAGGAAATCCAGTCCCCGGCATGGCTTTTGATTCTCCAGATGCCCGCTTCTTTAGCAAGCAGAACGTAAGAGCCATAGCCGCACGTGGAGCCGCAGGCGAACGCCCTGTACACCAGGGCCTGATCCATCTCGCGGTTGAAGCCGACCTTCGAGAGCACAAAGAAGCCGTTTGCGCCCGGATGGTTTCGATAAAAAGCCTCCCACCAATTGCCCGGCTCTCTGTAGGAAAATCTTTCCACCTCTTGCTGGCTGATGAGCTCGTATTTGATGTGCGGGAGGAAAGGATACTCGATCGGATAGTGCTGTAGGTTGTTGACGTGAAAGCTTTCAAGGGTTTCCCGGTCGGCGCGCGGAAAATCTCGCTGCAAGGATGCAAAAATCCGGTTGAGGTGCTCATCTTCGGAAGGGTCGTCAAGGTAGCTATTGCCCCGCACCGTCCGATCCTGTACGACGACGAGCGCCCCTCGTTCACCCTCACTCATCCGGTCGATCAAAGCGGAGTAGACCGCAGCCTCTTCATCCTCCTGCCTGGGTGGCTGTCGGCAAGATGTAGAAACTCCGTCGGACGCACTTTGGCAGAGCGCCGGAATATACTGCGACGGCTCATCGAGCACCCGCGCAAGCAAGCCGCCTGCGACCACGATAAGAAAGGTCACGGTGATTCCCATCAGGAACGTCATGAGCATCACGAGGGGATGAAATACCAGTCGGCGCATACTTTTTTACTCCTCCCTTTAAGAGCCAACGCTGAGGACGGTCGGGCCATTAATTCCTTAGACGCGCACGGGGCTGAAAAGTTCCGCTTGCTTAGCCGGGCGGCGACCGGGAAACAAGGCACTTGGCCACAGGGATTGATAATTATACGCCCCGCGACATCTGCCCGTCGCTTGAAATAAAGGCGAGGCTGGTCAATGATACGTGCATTCGGATTCGGAATTTGGACAGGTGAACGATGAACAAACGGAAACTCTTGTGCTTGACTGCCACCCTCGCGCTGCTCCTACTCTTTTCTCCGGGCGTATCCAGAACAAACGCGAAGGCGCAGTCCATTCAGCAGCCGTCGAGCCAGCCCGCACCGTCGCCTGTGCGCGACGAGCGTTTATGGCGTCAGGCGCTGCGCCTTCATCGCAAGGCGATCGTCGTCGATACGCATAACGACATCACTTCGCCGATGGTGGACGAAGACTATGACATCGCGACGCCTTCGGCGGGCAAATACCATACGGACATCGCGCGCATGAAGGCCGGTGGACTGACGGCGGAGTTCTTCTCGATCTACGTGGACAAGCAGTATGCGACAAGCGGAGGCTCTGCGCGCCGCGCGATGGATATGATCGACATGGTCTATCGCGCCGTCGAGCGTCACCCGAATGATTTGCTCTTCGCCACGTCTGTGGCAGACATTCAGCGCGCGAAGAGGGAAGGGAAAGTCGCGGCGCTGATGGGCATAGAGGGCGGGCACGCGATCGAAAATTCGCTGATGGCGCTGCGCGACTTTTACCGCCTGGGCATACGCTACATGACGCTCACGCACAACAACACGAACGACTGGGCCGATTCGGCGCGCGACGAAGCGCGGCATAACGGGCTCACAGAGTTTGGCCGCGAAGTCGTGCGCGAGATGAATCGCATCGGCATGCTCGTCGATGTCTCGCACGTCTCGGATAAGACGATGAGCGATGTGCTGGACATCTCAAAAGCGCCGATCATCGCCTCTCACTCTTCCGCGCGCGCTCTCAACGATCAGCCGCGCAATATCCCTGACGACCTCTTGCGCCGCATCGCTAAAAACGGCGGCGTTGTGATGGTCAACTTCTATCCGGGCTTCATCGATCGGAAATACGCGGACGCCAGCAAGGCGCGCGACGAGCGCCTCAAACCGCGCCTCGACGCGCTCACCGAGCAGTTCAAAAATGATCCGAAGCGATTGGCTGAGGAAACGAAGAAGCTGGAAGCGACAGACCCTTTGCCGCCCTCCCCGCCGCTCTCCGTGCTGATCGATCATATAGATCATATTGCCCGCGTCGCAGGCATAGACCACGTCGGCCTCGGCTCGGATTTCGACGGCGTGCCTTCCCTGCCCGAAGGCATGAAGGATGTCTCGGAGCTTCCCAATATCACTTACGAGCTATTGCGGCGCGGCTACAGTGAGAAGGACGTTCGCAAGGTGCTCGGCGAGAATTTCCTGCGCGTGTTCGCGGAAGCCGAAAAAGTAGCCCGCGCCGGTGCAGCGGGAGGCGGACGCACGATCAGCGGCGATGGCAGCGTCCGTCGCATCGAATCGTCGCCGAAATAGATAACGAGTGGTTGAAAACTATGAAGGCGCGCGGCGCTGATTTGAAGATCAACGCCGCGCGCCGGATTGTTTTATGTTCGTGTGGCTGGCGTACGACCAGCCTGCTTTCGGTCAAGCGACCAACGCCTTAAGCTCTACTGGCCTCCGCCGGAGCCGCCCGAGCTGGAACCGCCACCGCCTCCACCCGAGCCTCCGCTGCCGGAACCGCCGCCGCTGCCGGAGCCGCCGCCAGAGCTTGAGCCGCCACCACCGCCTCCGCCCGAACCGCCGGAGCTTGAGCCGCCGCCGCCGGAACCGCTGCCGCCTCCGCTTCCTCCACCTTGCATATCATCGTCCATCAATTTGTTCTGTGCCATCGGATAATCTCCCTTCAGGTTTAGGTATTCCCTCGCTCATCGAAAACGCAGATCATGCCCACGAAATCGTGGCAAGCTCTTGCGTCAGAATCGTCCGGCCCGATTTAGAATCAAGCGGTGCGCCGCTCTCCCCTCCCGTCGAGCCCTGATAAAGGCTGATCACCTGCTAAGAACTTTTGACTATCAATATTCCGCCGACCTGTGAAGTCATACGGAATCCAGGATAAAGCACATGACTATGATGGCGATGCTTCGGATAACAGAGACGCTTTAATACTCCACTTTTTAAAGAGGGCAGACAAAACTCAATCTGCTGCCTGAAGACTCGGGCCGTGGGGGAATAGAGTTACGTGAGAAACTATCTTTCAGCGCTTTGGTTTAGGTTCGGGCATTTTAGGCCAGCCGGGCCCCACTTCGTTGTACGAAAGCGTACTTAACTGCTATAAAATTTTCGACCACATCGCAAAGCTGCTTCATGTGAGGAATGCCCCGGAAACGCTGTGGCCAGCGGACGCATGCTATAATCGACGCTTCATCATGACGCAAGCCGGTATCTACATCCATATCCCGTTCTGTCGTTCACGCTGTTCCTACTGCGACTTCGCCACGGGAGCTTACGAGGGCGCGCTGGCCGCGCGTTACGTTGACGCGCTCTGCTCTGAGATAGAGACCTTCGCGCAGGGCTCGGCGACTGAAGAGGTTGACACCATCTATCTGGGCGGAGGCACGCCGTCTCTGCTTTCGCCTGCGCAGGCAGCGCGTATTCTGGAAGCCGTGCGGGTCAGGTTCAAGGTCATCGATGATGCGGAAGTGACGATGGAGATGAACCCCGGAACGGTGACGCTTGAGGTGTTGCGCGAGTTTCGCCGCCTGGGCATCAACCGCGCGAGCTTCGGCGCGCAGACCTTCGACGACCGAGAGCTGCGTCGCCTCGGACGCCAACACACAGCAGGGGATGTCCGTCGTACCATCGAAGACTTACGGATGGCCGGGTTCGATAACGTCAGCTTTGATCTGATCGCGGGGCTGCCCGGCCAGACCCTGGACGGCTGGTCGCGCAATTTGGACGAAGCGCTGCGGCTTCGCCCGCAACACCTCTCGCTCTATCTACTCGAAGTCCACGAGGCGACGCCGCTCGCCGAACAGATCAGGCGCGGCGCTCTCCCAAAGCCCGACGATGATCTGGCGGCGCTGATGTACGAGCTGATGATCGAGAAGGCTTGCGCCGAAGGCTATGAGCATTACGAGATTTCCAATCTCTGCCTGCACGGCTACCAGTCGCGGCACAACACTAAGTATTGGCTGGGCGAGCCGGTCTACGGCTTCGGCTGCTCCGCGCATTCATACGACGGAGAGCGCAGGCGCTGGGCCAACGAACGCGACGCTCTGCGCTACACTGTGTTGATGGAGACGGGACACACGCCCGTCGTCGAGACGACAGAGTTGGACGAGCGCGACGCGCAGGCTGAAGCAGTATTCCTCGGCCTGCGTCTCTTACAGCGCGGGCTCAGCCTCAGAGGCTACCGCACGCGCTTCGGCACGGACTTGCGCGAGCGCTACGCTCGTGACATGGCGCGGCTGAGCGAGGCCGGATTGATCTCCCTCGAAGATGACCTCCTGAGATTGACGCCCCACGGCGCGCTGCTCTCCAACGAGGTCTTTGCCGTTTTTATATGAAAGAGCGACGAGCTACTGGTCGCGGGTTATAAAGAGAAGCTTTGACTGGCGATTGATTGAGTGATGACTAAACCAATGATTGATCTTCGGAGCGATACTGTCACCAGGCCCACGCCCGCCATGCGGCGCGCGATGGCCGAAGCCGAAGTGGGCGATGATGTCTACGGCGAAGACCCGACCGTGAATCGTTTGCAGGAGCGCGCGGCGGAAATCTTTGAGAAGGAGGCCGCGCTCTTTGTGCCGACCGGCTCGATGGGCAACCAGATCGCCATCAAGCTGCACACGCGTCCCGGCACGGAAGTCGTCATCGAAGAGCGCGGGCACATCTTCAATTTCGAGATGGCGGCGATGTCCGCCATCAGCGGCACGCTCGCGCGTCCCGTCAGAAGCCATGACGGAAGCGGCATTCTCACCTGGGCCGAGATCGAAGCGGCGATTCACGTCGGCGGCGCTTACTACGTCGCGCCGACGGCTCTCATCGCGCTCGAAAACTCGCATAATCTCGCCGGAGGCTCCCTGCTTTCGCGCGCCCGAACCGAAGAGATAGCCGCGCGCGCGCACGCCCTTGGCCTTCCCGTTCATCTGGACGGCGCGCGTATCTTCAATGCGGCGGTCGCACTCGACGAGCGGGTCGCAAATCTCGCGCGCCCCGTCGATTCGGTGATGTTCTGTTTATCCAAGGGACTGGGCGCGCCTGTCGGCTCTATGCTGCTGGGCCCACGCGCGTTTATCGAAGAGGCGCGGCGCTGGCGAAAGCTTTTGGGAGGCGGCATGCGACAGGCTGGCGTGCTCGCCGCCGCCGCGCTCGTCGCGCTCGAAGAGACGCCCGCGCGCCTGCACGAAGATCAGGCGAACGCGCGCCGGTTGGCCCAAGGGTTGGCCGAGTTGCCCGGCATCCAAATCGACCCCGAGCGGGTTGCGACCAACATCGTCATCTTCGACGTGACGGGCACGCGCCGCACGGCCGATGAGATTTGCGCGCGCTTAGGGACGCGCGGCGTGCTGGCCTCCGGCTTCGGCCCATCCATACGCATGGTCACGCACTACGATGTCTCATCCGCAGACATCGACACCGCACTCAAAGAGCTACGCGCAATTCTCGGCGATCAGTAATCAGTTCTTCATCGCTCTTAGCTTATCGCTCGTCACTGACCTTTTATGACCAGACCAATGATTATCGCCATCGATGGCCCGTCGGGTGCGGGCAAGTCAACGCTTGGCCGCATGATCGCGCGCGAGTTGAATATGCTCTATCTGGACACGGGCGCGATGTACAGGGCCGTCGCGCTTGCCGTCATTGAATCCGGCGTAAGCGCAGCGGACAAAGACGAGGTTGCGCGCGTGGCCCAAAGCGCCGAGATTAATCTGGCGGGCGACCCTGACTCTTTGCGCGTCACGCTCGACGGCCACGACATCTCCGATAAGATTCGCACGGAAGAAGTGAGTCATGCGGCATCCGTCATCTCGGCTATCGGCGGAGTGCGGCGCGCGCTCGTCGAGCGCCAGCGCCAGATGGGGCGTCGCGGCAGCGTCGTGCTCGACGGGCGCGACATCGGGACGGTCGTTTTCCCGGACGCCGACATCAAGTTTTTCCTGACGGCTGCGCCCGAAGAACGCGCCTCGCGCCGCTACGAGGAAGACCGGCTGCGCGAGCGCAACGTGACTTTTGAAGAGACGCTCGCCGACATCAATACGCGCGACCAGCGCGATTCGACGCGCGCAGACTCTCCGCTCGCCATCGCCGAAGACGCCGTTGTCATAGACTCCACAGAGCTTTCGATTGCGGATGTCTTCGAGCGCATGATGGAGGTCATACGCCAGCGGCAAACGAGCCAGGGACAAACCTGAGAAGGCTAGTCATCGGCGCAGGCATCGTGGCGGCAGTGATCGTCGCCATCGTTGTCGGCACGCGACTCCACAACGAGCAGGCTTTCTGAGACGCACCTGCTCGCGCCCGTTTATTGCCCGACAATAGGAGGAAGGCGGCTCGCATCAAGCCGCCCTTTTCTATTAGAAGCTGAAGCGAAAAGATTGTGTGGCGGGTCAGTATTTAGTAAGTTATCGCCAGAGGATTTATGTTCACAGGCATCATCGAAGAACTCGGTCGTGTCCGAAGCCTTGAGCGGCGCGGCGAGGGCGCGCGTCTCGTCATCGAAGCGAGCACGGTCACAGTGGACACGCAGGAGGGCGATTCCATCTCGGTCAACGGCGTCTGCCTGACGGCGATTGACGTGCGCGCGGATTCCTTCGCTGCCGACGGCTCGCGCGAGACCTTGCAGCGCTCGACCCTCGGACGCCTGCGCGCCGGATCACCCGTCAACCTCGAACGCGCCGTCACCCCTTCGACCCGCCTCGGCGGCCACATCGTACAGGGCCACGTGGACGGGCGCGGGCGCTTCCTCTCCGCCGAAGAGCATGGCGGCTCATGGACGCTGCGCATCGGCTATCCAAAGGAGCTTGCGCGTTACCTCGTCTTCAAGGGCTCCGTCACGGTCGAAGGCATCAGCCTGACGATCGCCGCGCTCGCCGACGACTATTTCGAGATCGCCATCATCCCCAAGACCTGGGCCGTGACGAATCTCTCGCACCTGGGCGCGGGCGATGAGGTCAACCTCGAAGCGGACATCATCGCCAAGTACGTCGAGCGCATCCTGACCGTGGGCAGGCAAGGTGAAGAAACTGCGCCCGCCTCGTCCATCACGATGGAGAAGCTGGCGGAGCTTGGCTACAAGTAGGATTAAACGTCCGGGCAGAAGGGAGAAGGCGTGAGCGCTGTCAATCCAATCGCATTCAATAGGGGCGTGGTCAGGCCGGTCGAGTGTTTGCAGACGGGTTGGAACATGATCAAGGGGCAATACTGGCTTTTCCTTGGCATTACGGCGGTCGGACTGATGATCGGGAGCGTAGGGCCGATGGCTATCCTGCTCGGGCCGATGATGTGCGGCATCTACCTGTGTTTGCTCGCTCGCTTTCGCGGCGAGACCGTGAGCTTCGAGCTGCTCTTCAAGGGCTTCGATTATTTTATGCAGAGCCTGATCGCCGCGCTCATACAGGTCGTGCCCGTAATGCTGCTGATGGTTCCTCTCTACGTCGTCTATTTCGTCATGTTCATGAGCAAGATGGAGAAGCTGCGCCGGTATCCGCGCGGCAGGCCCCCGGACGCTTCGGAGTTTTATTCGATCTTTATCCTGATGGGCGGGATGATGCTCCTGGTGATCATCATCGCGACGCTGATCGGCGCGTTCTTCATCTTCACGTATCCTTTGATCGTTGACCGGCGGCTGACGGCGATTGATGCGCTCAGAACCAGCGTCAGGGCGGTGATCGCGAATCTGGGCGGCGTGTTGGGGCTCATGGCCCTGAGCGCACTGCTGGGAATCGCAGGGATGATGCTGTGCTACGTCGGGGCGCTGCTGGTGATGCCGGTCAGCTTCGCCGCGTGGGCCGTGGCCTATCGGCAGGTCTTTCCGGCCCAGACGTGAGGGAAGACGAGTCGCAAAAATAGGAGCTTTCGGGTAACATAGCCGTTGCAACCTGAACTCTCCTGAAAACCTGTTGAGTTAACTATCATGCCTTTCGCTTCCATCGAAGACGCCGCCGCAGACATACGCGACGGGCGGATGATTATTATCGTTGACGACGAGGATCGCGAGAACGAGGGCGACCTCGTTTGCGCCGCCGAGAAAGTGACGCCCGAGCTGATCAACTTCATGGCGACGCACGCGCGCGGCCTCATCTGTATGCCTTTGACGGAGGAGCGCTGCGACGAGCTGCACCTGACGATGCAGGTCGCCGACAACACCTCTTTTCTGGGCACGGCCTTTACCGTCTCGATAGAGGCGCGCAAGGGCGTCACGACCGGCATCTCTGCTTCCGATCGCGCGACGACCATCCTGACAGCCGTTGACCCGAAGACGCGCCCGCAAGACCTTGCGCGCCCCGGTCATATCTTTCCTCTGCGCGCCAGAAAAGGCGGCGTGCTCGTGCGTCCCGGGCAGACGGAGGCGAGCGTGGACATAGCGCGCATCGCGGGTCTCTATCCTGCCGGGGTGGTCTGCGAGATTATGAACGAGGACGGGTCGATGGCCCGCCTGCCGCAACTGGAAGCCTTCGCCGAGCTTCATAAGCTGAAGATCATCTCGGTCGCAGACCTCGTTCGCTATCGCATGCGCAAGGAGATTCTCGTCCGCCGCGCCCTCGAAACGGAGCTCCCGACCGTGTACGGGCAGTTTCGCGCCGTCGCGTTTGAAAATATCATCAACGGCGAGACTCATCTGGCGATGGTCATGGGCGACGTGTGCACGGATGAGCCCGTGCTGGTCAGAGTCCATACGGAGAACGTGACGTTCGCCATGTTCGGGTCTTTGATTGGCGACACGGGCTTTCAGCTTCAGACGGCGCTGGAAAAGATCGCCGCCGAGGGGCGCGGCGTCGTGCTCTACCTGCGGCAGCGCGAACACGGCCTAGACCTTATCCATCAATTGCGAACCTACGCCCTGATGCAGGAGAAAGAGCTTGGCTTGCAGGATGCGAGCGTCGTCACCGGCTACGGTGCGAATCGTGATTATGGCGTCGGCGCGCAGATTCTTCACGAGCTGGGCCTGCGTCGCATTATGCTGTTAACCAATAATCCGCCGAAGGTGGCGGCGCTCGAAGGCTTCGAGCTGGAGGTCGTCGGCAACGTTCCGCTGGGCTTCCCCGCGAGCGAGAAAGAAACGGCGTCGGCACAGAAGCCCTCGTCGCTGCGGCCCGGCGCGACTCGTCGCAAGTGACGGTGACCGGGCGGCTCGCTCGCGCGCGTGTCCCGGCAAGGCATGGATTGAGCTCATCACGCTTTCTCTAAACTTGAGACTCTTTCGGCTCTCCCTTTCTCAAACAACTTTGATGCGGGCCCCCAGTGATGGGCCCATGTGTATGCGTTATGCCCGTTGATGACAGGGACGATGCTCCGCAGCCTGCGGGGCCGCCCGAAGAGACGAAAAAGAGCGAGATCAAGGCCGCGCTCCAATCGGAGACGGACGCCCCCCTGCCGCCCGCCGCCGAGCGCATCGCCGAGCGCGACGCCGATCGCGCCGAGCCGCTCACGCCGCAGGGACAGCGCCGTCGCTGGCTCACGCGCCGCAACGCCTTTATCGCCACCCTCTCCATCGCCGCCATCATCGTCGTCCTCATCCTCGGAGCCATTCTCGTCTACAAGCTCGGCTACGTCGACCGCTACGTGGCGAACCAGATCAAGGCCACTCTGGCCGAGTACGGCATCCGCGCCGAGATCAGGGAGTTCCATACGGCGCTCGGCCCGCGCACAGTCGAGATGCGCGACATAGAGCTTTACGACGCGCAGACCGGAGAGCCTTTGGGCAAGATCGGTCGCATGCTCGCCACCGTCCGCGTCGAAGATATGTATGCCCTGAACCTGAACCGCAACATCAATCTCGAATCGCTCGAAGTGGACAACCTCGAAGTGTGGGTCAAGTTTGACGCCGAAGGGCGCTCGAACTTTCGCAATATCAAATTGCCGCCGCCAGACCCCAACCAGCGCATACTGTTTTCCTACTCGACCGCCAGCGTCAAACTCAACAACGGCGTCATCCACTACGGCGACGAGCAGCACCATCTCTCGGGCGAAGCGCGCAACATACGCGCCACCATCCAGCCCGATAATCCGAACGCTCCCGCCGAAAGCTGGATGAACACCGTCACGCTGGCGGCCACCAATTCGACCTTCGTGTACGATGGCCGCCCCGTCAATAATATCGATGTCGAGGCGCGCGGTCGCATCAACCAGACGCGCGCAGAGATTCAGGAGCTTGTCCTGCGTTCTCCTCTGGCCGAAGCTCACCTGCAAGGGACTATGGACGACTGGCGCGCGCTGCGCTACCAGTTGCAGGTCACTTCGATGGTTGACCTGACGCAGACCTCCGACATCCTGCAAACGGGAACGGCGCTGCGCGGAACCGGCAATCTGTCGGGCACTGTTTCGGGCGAGGGCACGCGCTACACCTTCGACGGGCAGGTCAAATCCGACGCGCTCGCCGCCGACAATATTCGCTTGCAAGCCTTGAATGCCAACGCGCGCGTCTCCGGCGACGGTAAAAACTACGAAGCGACGGGGCGCGTCGTCGCAGACCTGCTGACGGCGGGCGATTTCCAGTTGAACACCGTGCAGGTGGCGGGCAACGTGATGGGAACGGGCACGGACTTTCGCTGGGTGGGCGACCTGCGCGCCGCCGCCGCACGCACCGGCGGTCGCACGATCACCGGCCTTATCCTGAGCGATGTCCGCGCGGAGAAGAGCGGCGATGCCCTGACCGTCAACGCCGGTCGCGCAGGGGCCGCCGGGTTCACTTCGGCTGATGCCAATGCCGCAGGGCTCAACGCTTCGGACTTTCGCCTGCGTTCGGAGAACGGCGTCACGACGGGTTCTGTGGGGAGCGTGCAGGCGGGCAACGTTTCGGCTTCGGGCGCGCGTGTTGACGGTGTGGTGGCGAGCGGCGTCGAATTTGAGAATCGCGGCGAGACGACCAACGCCACGATCAGCAGCGTGCGCGTCGGCGGCATCAAGGCATCGGGCGCGAAGGTTGGCAGCCTCAACATCGCGGGCGTGCGACTCTCGGTTCGCGGCGGTCGCATAGAGGGCACGACCGGCGACGTTAATGCCGGAACGGTCACGCTCGACGATGGACGCGTCGAGAACGTAAAGCTCGCTCGTCCCGTCTTCGTGGTCGAGCCCTCGGGACGTTATCGCGCGAGCGCAGACCTGAGCCTCGGCGGCGGCGTGCTGGGCCAATTCAATCTGGGCCCGGCGCGCGCCGCGCTCGTCGCCACCAACAATCAAATCGCACTGAATAACTTTACCGCCGAGCTCTTCAAGGGAAGCGCGAGCGGCAACGCCGTCGTCAGCACTGCGCGCGGCGGCTCGTCTCACGTCGACGCGAAATTTAATGACCTTGACATCGGCGGGCTGATCGCGCTCTCGGGGCGCGTCGTCCCCGTCTCGGGCCGCGCGGCGGGCACTGTCGATCTCTCCTTTCCGGGGACTGACGTGAAGGCTGCGACCGGAGATGTGCGCGCGACGTTTGAGGCCGACACTGCGAGCGATGCCGGCGGGCGCACGCCCTTGACCGGAGCCGTCGCGCTCCGCGCCGATCGCGGGCTCTTCAAGATCGAACAAGGCAGCCTGCGTACGGGCGCGACCGAGTTGACCGCCTCGGGCCAGTTCTCCTTCGAGCGTGAAGATACCAACCTGCGTCTTGACCTGGCCTCCGCCGACGCTGCCGAGCTGCAAAGCGTGCTCAGCTCTTCAGGCATTTTCCCTGCCGTCGATGACCAGCTCGAAGCCTACGGCATAGAGCTTGGCGGGCGGCTCGCGTTCAACGGCACTGTGCGCGGCCAATTAGATAATCCGTCCATAGAGGGGCGCGCATCCATCGATCAATTCAAGATGCAGGGGCGCGAGTTGGGCTCGCTCTCGACCGCGCTGAACGTCACGCCCGAAGTCATTAACCTGACGGACGGGCGATTGACCGAACCGGACGGCGGCGGCGCTCAATTCACGCTCTACGCGCCGCGCACGGGCACGAATAATATAGAGTTGAAGGCGACGCTCGATCGCGCGAACGCGGGCAACCTGCTGGCCGTCCTGCCGCAGGGTAAGCAGAGCGTCGGCCTGAGTCCGGGCGATTTCGTGGGCGATCTGTCGGGCACGATCAACGTCACGGGCCTGCCGGATGCTGCGAACGGTGTGGCCGATCTGCGCGTCGGGCCGGGCTCAATCAAGGGCGAGCCCTTCGAGAGCATGTCGGCGCACGCGACCTTCAGCGGCTCGCTCATCACTCTGGACAATCTGGAAGCGCGCCTCAATGCCGGTGTCATCAATGCGAGCGGCACTATCGATCGCAAGAGCGAGGCTTTCAGCATTCAGGGACGCGCGACCAACGTTCAGCTTGAGCGGCTTGAGTCTCTCGCCGGAAACTTCGGCACGCTGCCGCGCCTGACCGGCACGGCCAATCTCAACATCAGCGCGCGTGGCGATAAGTTCACAGACTTCTCCACCTACGAGGTCAACATCGACGGCGAGGGCCGCAACGTGACCGTCAACGGGCGCGACGCCGGAACCCTGACGCTCGTCGGGCGCACGCAGAACAGAATCTTCGACCTGCGCCTGACGACGGGGCTGCTGGGCCAACCGCAGGTCGTCGCCGCGCAGGTCAATCTCGGCGACCCGAAGCTGCATACGACCGTCGAGACAAATCTATCGAGCGTTGACCTGACGCAGCTTTTCTCGATTCTCCTGCCGCAATCCAACGTACGTGTGACGGGGCGCGCGACCGGAACGCTGCGCGCAGTCGGAGACCTGCGCACCGAGAATGAAGAGGGCGAGGAAGCCGTCTCGCTCGCGGGGCTGAGGGGCACGGCCAACTTTACAGACCTCGTGTTACAGATAGAGGATATTCAACTGGCGGCGGTCTCGCCGCTGCTCGTGCAGTTCTCTTCCAAAGAAGTCTTCTTCGAGCGCACGCAGTTCACCGGCCCCGGCACAAACATCACCTTCGGCGGCACGGCGGCGCTCGGCCCCGGCGGCAAGCAGGCGCTTTCCATCGACGGCCAGTTGAACCTGCGTGTTTTGAACAGCCTCTCGCCCAACGTCATCCTGTCGGGGACGGCGGAAGCGGCCGTGCGCGTCGGCGGCACGTACGAAGAGCCACGCCTGATGGGGACGGCGAGTATTAACGGCGGCTCCATCGCGACGCTGGTCGGCGCTGAGCGCCTGACGCTCACCAACGTCAAGGGGCTCGTGCGCTTCAACTCCAATCAGGCTTCGATTGAATCTCTGACCGCGACTTTGGGCGGCGGGCGCTTGAGCGTTTCCGGCGGCGCGCTTCTCGAAGGCTTCACCCTCGCCAAGTTCCGTCTCAACGTGCACGGCGATGATGTCAGCGTGCCGTACGAAGGCTTCAGGGCGACGGCGGATGCGGACGTGGACATCAACGGCACGCCGCGCGAGCAGATCGTCACGGGCACGATCAATCTTAGACGGGCCGAGTACACTGAGGACATAGAGCTTGCGGACTTGCTCAATCGTCGTGGCGAGGGCTCGCTCTCGGAAGGCGGTAGCGGTGGCGGGCTCGGCGCGACCACTCAGCTTGACCTGAGAATCGAGGGACGCGACGCCCTGGTAGTGCGCAACAACCTGGCGGATGTGGTCGGCTCCGTCTCCCTGCGCGTCGTGGGCCCAGTGGAAGACCCTGTCATCTCCGGCCGCATCTCGGCCACGCGCGGCACGCTCAACTTTCGCAACGACCGCTATGAGTTGACGCGCGCCTTCATAGACCTCCCGGCACGCCGCGACGTTGACCCGATTCTGAACATCCAGGCCGAGACAGAGATACGCGGCTACACGGTCATCGTCAGCCTGACGGGCCCGCTGTCGCAGCCGCAGGCGACCGTCCGCTCCGACCCGTCGCTGCCGCAGGGAGACATCGTTTCGTTGATTACGACCGGCAATCTTTCGTCCTCCGAGACGAGCGCTTCGACGCTCGCGCAGACGGGACTCGGCACGGCGGCGAGCCTCCTGACCGACACCTTGATCAATGCTCCGGCGCAGCGCGCGACCGATCGTCTCTTCGGTCTCAATCGCTTCGAGATTGACCCGCTCATCGCCGGGCGCGGCGGCGAGAGCCCGACCGCGCGTCTCACGGTCGGTCGCCAGATCAATAAGAACCTATCGATCATTTACTCGACTAACGTGACTTCGGATCGGAATCAGGTGCTCTCGCTCGAATACCGCGTCTCGAATCGTCTCTCTTTCGTCGCGCGCTACGAGCAGGGGTCGATCAGCGACTTCAGCTCGCGGAATGATAATTTCAGTTTCGAGATTCGATTTAGAAAAAGATTTTGAAGAATGGTCATCCGGTCACGAGCTAATTACTTTTGACTGGCCGCCGATCACCGATCACTGACTACCGATTACTTTTACGAGAACAAGGGTGAGGCTGCGCTTCTTTGTATTGATCGTCGTCATGGCGGCTGCTTTTGTGGCAGCGCCGGGGCGACGCGCGCGCGCCGCCAACGCGAGCGAGATCGGCGAGTACGACGGGCGGCTCGTCTCCGATGTCCAGATCACCATCGAAGGCCCCGCGAGCGACCCCGCGAACCCTTGCGCGGCGACGACCGCGACGCTTGCGGCTGCGCCGACGATTCCTGCCACCGCGACACGCAATGGCGCGACTCCCGCGATGGCGCAAACGCCGCGCGACCCGGCGGTGGAAGGGGAGCTTTTGACGCTGC
This sequence comes from Pyrinomonadaceae bacterium, assembly GCA_036522655.1. Lineage (GTDB taxonomy): Bacteria > Acidobacteriota > Blastocatellia > Pyrinomonadales > Pyrinomonadaceae > DASQYE01. The sequence goes on from DATDFK010000065.1 coordinate 101,173, forward strand.
TGCGCGTCGCGCCCAACTCAGAATATTCGACCGTCCGCGTGCGCGAATCCCTTGAGGCGCTCTTCAGGGAAGGGCAGGTGGCGTGCGCCCGCCTCGAAGTGCGCGAGACGGGCGGAGCGGGAAGCCCCCTGCGCTTGCGTTTCATCGTCCGGCGGCAGGTGAAGGTCGGGGAAGTCAGGCTCGCGATTGGCGCTATCCCGCCGGGCTCGCTGATCTCCGAAGACGAATTGCGCGCACGTCTCAACATGCTTGAGCCGGGCGCGCGTCTCTCCGTTCAGACTCTTCGCACCAATGCCGACCTGATTCAAGCCTACCTGCGCGACCGTGGATTCTATCGCGCCGAGGTTGACTATTCGCAGGAGCTTGACCCGTCGGGCGCGCGCGCCGCCATCACCTTCAACATCACTCCCGGCGAGCAGGCGACCGTCTCGGCTTTCAATATAGACATCAAGGGCGGCTTCGACCCCGCGCCCGTCCGTCCCACTCTGCGCCTCACGCCCGGCGCGCACTTTACGCGCGAAGTGCTGAGCCAGGACGTACAGCGTGTTCGCCTGGCGATCATTAGGCAGGGCTATCTCGCGCCGCAGCTCGAAGACCCGGAAGTGACCCTCGATGCGACGGGCAAGCTCGTCAACATCAACCTCAAGGGAAGCATTGGGCCCAAGGTCACGGTCACGCTCAGGGATTACGAGTTGAAGGAGAAGACACAGCGCGAGCTGCTGCCCATCCTGCGCGAGGGAACGATAGACTGGTCGGCCATCGAAGAGGGCTCGCGCCGTCTCAGGAATCGCTTGCAGCAGGACGGCTGGTTCTTCGCCAACGTGGAGGCCGTCTGCAACGTCACGCCCAAAGCTCCGCCCGGAGTCCCGAACGGCACGAGCGAGACGTGCGAGAACCTAAACCCGGCTGACCTGAGCGGAAGCAACGTCGGCATTACTTACAACGTCGAGCGCGGTCGTCGCTTCAAGCTCACGGAAATACGCATCACCGGCACGGATCAACTCACGCTCGACGATGTTGAGGATGATCTGAAGACGCAGAAGGCCAACGTGCTCGGCTTTATCCCGCTCTTGGGCTACGGGCGCGGCTACACCAGCCGCGAGCGGCTTGAGGACGACCGCCGGACTATCAGGGCGCGGATGCGTGATCTCGGCTACAGGAGCGCGGAGGTGGAAGTCCGCCAGGGCGTCTCGCTCGAAGGCGAGAATCTGGTCATCACCTTCGCCGTCACCGAAGGGCCGCTCACGCGCGTCGCCGGAGTAGAGATTCGCGGCAACCAGATTTACACGGAGGCGCGGCTGCGCGAAGAGATCAATTCCCCGCAGTGCCGCGACCGCCTGCGCTCCAAAGACCCCGACACGAACGAGCGGCTCAAACAGGAGTTCCGCACCGTCGTCGGCGCTCCGTTCTCGCGCACGAGCGCGCGCGCCGACGGCGACTGTATCCTCAATCTCTACGCGCGCGACGGCTACATCGACGCGCAACTTGATTTCTCCATCGTCGAGCTGCCGCGCAAAGGTGACGACGAACAGGTGCGCATCGTCTACACGATCAGCGACGAAGGCGACAAGGTATTTATCAACCGCATCGTCATTAACGGCTACGTCATCACCAAGCGTGAGGCGATCTTAAAGACCATCACGCTCGTCGAAGGCGACATTCTGCGCGCCGACAGGATAACGGAGAGCGAGCGCCTGCTCTATGCGACGGACGCTTTCCGTCAGGTCATCATTCGCACGGAGAATGCGGGCGAGACTGCTTCGGGTTTTCGCAAGCGCGATGTCATCATCGACGTTGAAGAGACGCGTCCGCGCATACTCGACTACGGCGGCGGGTATTCGACCGACAACGGCCCGCTCGGTTTTATAGAGCTGCGCAACTCGAATCTCTTCGGCCAGCTACGACAGGGCGCAGTGCGCCTGCGCGCGAGCCGTCGTGAACAACTGCTGCGCTTTGAATACTACGACCCGCGCTTTCGTCCGTACGGCGCGGGCGAGACGCGCCGCTTCATGCCGCTCTCTCTCTCCCTGCAATACCAACGCGACTCGACCGTGACGCGCTTCTTCCGCTCGACCATCGATCGCGGCAACTTCGGCATCGTCCAGCGCCTGGACTCCGAAGGAGAGCCGATCGACATCAACTGTGCGCTGCCCGACGAGACGCAGTGTCGCACGGGCGAGCCGACGATCAATCGCTTCACCTTCAACGCCGAGACGCAGCGCAGCTTCGCGCGCAATACGCGCAGCACACTCTTTCTGCGCTACAACTACGAGGACGTGCGCCTCTTTAACATCAACAGCCTCCTGATCGCGCCCATCCTGTACCCGGATCGCGCCATACGGCTCTCGCGTTTGGGTGCGACCTTTGTGCGCGACACGCGCGATAGCCAGTTCGATGCGACGCGCGGCGAATACCTGACGCTCGACTACGGGCTCGCGCTGCGCCAACTCGGCGGCAACCTCTCCTTCAACAAGTTTCAGGTCAACTATCGCCGCTATTACAAAATCGGAGAGCGCATACGCCGCAGCACTGTGCTGGCGGGCAACATCACGCTCGGGCTGGCGAATCTCTTCAACCCGCGCGACCGCAACGATAACGGCGTGATAGACGACATCGACCGCACGCTGCCGATCAGCGAACGTTTCTTTTCGGGCGGCTCGACGACGCTGCGCGGGTTCGGTTACGAAGAGGCCGGGCCGCGCCAGGTCATACAGGGCGGCATCTTTCGTAACCAGCAGGGCGAGCCCGTCACGCTACAGCCTTTCCTCGTGCCCGTCGGCGGAAACGCGCTCGCGGTCGTCAATCTGGAAGCGCGCACGGCCCTGACCAAGGCTTTTCAGGTCGTGCCCTTCTACGACGGCGGCAATGTGTTCCGCAGCATCGGCGACATCTTTGGCCGCGAGTTGAAGCCGGGCCAAGACCCCAACCTGCTGGTCAAATGGACGCACACGGTCGGCCTGGGCTTGAGAATCAAGACGCCGATCGGCGGGGCGCTCGCCATCGATTACGGCTACCTGCTCAACCCGCCCGAGTTCACCCTCGACCCGACGGCGCGCGAACAGCAGATTATTCGCCTGAAGCCGAGCCAGCTTCATTTCAGGTTTACGCAGACTTTCTGAGATGATGGGTAGCATTATGCGCAGCGCAGAACATAGAAGACGCTCAGGAGTTGAAGACAGAGGGCGCGTGTTGTTGTTGTTCCGCTCCGTCGTCCTCGTCCCTCTGCTCTGCGTCATGTTCTGCGCCATGACGACTGCAACGGCGCGCGGGCAGGAGATCACGGACAGGATGGTTGCGACCGTCAACGGAGGGGTGCACACGGACTTGATCACTTATTCCGACCTGCTCTGGCAGTTGGCGCTTCAGCCCGGCACGCCGCTCGCCAATCCGCGCTCGGAGGATTTAAACGCCGCGCTCCAATCCCTGATCAACCAGCGACTCATTCTCCAGGAGGCCGAAAAGCTTCCCGCCATTGCGCCGAGCGACGAAGACGTGCGCGCAGCGATCTCCGAGCTGGTCAAGCTTTTCCCTTCGAGCGCGGAGTTCGTCGAGCGGCTGCGCAAGGTCGGCTTCGCCTCCATAGACGACGAGCAGTTTAAGGAGATCATTCGTCGCCGCCTCGTCATCGAAAACTATCTGAACTTTCGTTTTCGCTCCTTCACCGTCGTCACGCCCGAAGAGGAGGCGAGCTTCTACACCAAGGTCTACGTGCCGCGCTTCAAGAACCGGAATCCCGGCGCGATCGTCCCGACCCTGGAACAGGTGCGCGCTCAAATCAATCGCAGGCTCACGGAAAGCAAGATCGAATCCGAAACGGACGCCTTCCTCGACGCCGCCCACGAGAGCGCCGAGATCGTCATCCTGAGCCCTGTTTGATGCGCGAAGTGAGAGACCGGAATCCGCCGATGTCATCCGAGGCCGTGAAAACTGGACAGCGAGAAAAGCGTATCCTCGATGTCGGTTGCGGGACTAACAAGTATCCGAACGCCGTCGGCATCGACTACAACCCGCGCACCCACGCCGATGTCATACATGATCTGGGCGTCGTCCCCTATCCCTTCGACGATGATGAGTTCGACCTCATCGTCAGCCGCCACGTCATCGAGCACGTGCCCGATGTCATGGCGTTCATCTCCGAGCTGCACCGCATCACCAAACCCGGCGGACGCATCCAACTCGTCACGCCACACTACTCCAACCCGGATTGGCCCACAGACCCGACGCACCGCAACCATTTCAACAGCTATTCCTTCAACTGCTTCATGCAGGATCGTCGGCTCTTCCCCTTCTACACGGATGTCGAGCTGAAACCTGTACGCACTTACGTCTCGCTGGCTAATCTGTGGCGCGCGCTCGGCATAGAGTTCATCGTCAACCTGGATCAGCGTTGGCCCGGCTTTCGCTTCACGCGCAAGTTCTGGGAGTTCTATCTGAACTTTATTCTGCGCGGCAAAGAGCTGCGCTTTGAATTCGAGGTCGTCAAGAGGAGCGCTCGGCCTGTTTCAGAACCCCTGCGGCCGACTGGATAAACTATAACCCTCGGCGACGAGAACGACAGGAGCTTACATCCAGTTTTCATCCTTTATCATCTAATGTACGGGATTTTATGTGGCGTAAGGATTTGAACAGGAACGAGAGACCGAAGGTCGGGCTGGCGCTCTCGGGCGGCGCGGCGCGCGGCTTCGCGCACGTCGGCGTGCTGAGGGTTCTGGCCGAGCACGAGATACCCATCGACTACATCGCGGGCACAAGCGCCGGGGCGCTCGTCGGCGGGGCGCTGGCCGCCGGGATGCCCCTGGACGAGATCGAAGAGATCGGTCGCAGCATGCGCTGGCGCGACGTGGGACGCACGACGCTTTCGCCTCTCGGCGTACAATCGAACGCGCGCATGGAAGGCTACATCCGCGCGCGCTTTCCCGTGACCCGTTTTGAGGACATGCGAATCCCGTTCGCGGCGGTCGCCACAGACCTGCGCGCCGGTTCCGCCATCGTCATGAGCGGCGAGGGCGATGTCGCCTTCGCCATTCGCGCCAGCTCCGCGATTCCCGGCTGGTACGTGCCCGTGACGGACGAGAAGGGGCGCCAGCTCGTCGACGGCGGGCTCGTGGCCAACGTGCCCACTGCGGCTGTGCGCGCGCTCGGCGCTGACATTGTGATCGCGGTTGACGTAAACTCCGAGGGCGCGAAATTCCTGGGCCCACCGCATTCCGCCATCGGCGTGATGTTTCAGGCCATGATGGTCGTCCAGCGAACGGCTGCCATGCACCAGTGGCAGGACGCCGATGTCGTCATCATGCCGAAGGTCGGCCATATACGCTGGGACGAGCTAGGGCGCTCCGGCGACTTGATCGCCGCAGGCCGCCAGGCCACGCTCTCCACCATCGAAAGAATCAAGCACCTGATCGCACCCATTCAGGAGCCGCCCCTCAAGTGGTATCAACTCCGCCGCCGCACCGCCGCGCCCCGCCTCGAAGACAAACGACGCTTCTCACCATTGCGGTAATAAGTTTTTCACTATAAAGTAAGGACGCCATGCCTCCCAAAACACGGCGGCCTCTCCGCACAGCCCGCTCGTCTGGCCTTAAGAGACGGACGGGCAGAAAGGGAGCGCAATCCCCCTCGGTACGCGCTCCCGATCCAAATCTGTCTATCGTTTTAGTGGGGCCATAAGATATGATTGCGCCCGTTCTAGTCTTTTGAAAAACAGCAACGGCTAAATGCGTCGGCTCAAGCCTCAACCTCAAAGTGAGAGATGAGCGTCGCCGTTGAGAAGAAAAGGATTCTCACGGCGAATAATTTGAGGAGGCATATATTAGACACAACTGTGTCTAACAGCAAGGGCGTTGCTCCGTCAGGAGGTAACTCTTGATGGGGTCGCCGCGTCAAAAGCCGGAGCGCCTTGCTGAAAAGTTGCTTCAGATTCGTATGGCGTTAGGTCTTTCTCAGGACGGGATGCTTGAGCGGTTAGGTCTGGCTGATGAGTTCTTTCGCAGTCGCATCTCCGCTTATGAACTCGGCAATCGTGAGCCGCCTTTGCCTGTACTTTTACGGTATGCCCGCCTCGTAGGAATCTCTACTGACGTTTTGATTGATGATGAACTTGATCTGCCCGCCAAGTTACGCCGCAAGTAATTTTTGTGCAACGCCGCTCGCCGTAGTATTTTAAAACACAATCCTCAAGCCTCAGCCGCGCTGACACGTACCAAAGCGAGACGCGGGTGGTCGTACTCACGCTGCAAAAGAATTCCCCGGAGGTCTGATCAAAGCTCTAAGTGATTGTGTGTGCGTGTGATGGAGGTGTTCTTTGACGACAAAGAGATGGCGTGTCGGAGGTGGCATAAGCATTGCTGAAGGGCTGAGCAGGAAGTCCATCCAACCAACCACAGGTGATTTTGAGGGGAAGTAAGGGCAATGAAAGAACTGGCAAATAGCTTCGCGCAACTGGCGGCCATCATCATGATTCTGGTCACGCTCGCCGTCTCGACGGCGGCGATTTCACAATGGGGAGGCCCGGAGGGCTCTGCGACGAGCGCCACGGCGACCACACAGCGCGCGATGCCGCGCTCTCTCGACGCCAGATAAAGAATCCGCACCCGATTAGCCTTTTATACAGGGCACACAAAAGGGAACGCAGCGGACATCGGCCCAGGCAGAGGCGGGCCGTTCAGAGCGCCGTTGGTGAATGAGAGCTATGGCAATCGAAGTAACATCCATCAACGAGCGGCCAGGAACGCGCGTCGTCAAAAGAATCAGACGGGTAGTCAAAGACAGCGCCCATGCCGCGCGAGCGCGTCAGAAGAGAATCGGTTACCACACCATCGCCGCTTCACTCGTCTTTATCATCGGAGCGGCCAGCGTTTTTTTCATCTACTCCTACATCTCATACGCGAAGCTGGTTGACGAGCGGCTGGCCTCCGGCTACCTGACGAGCCGCGCAGGGATATACGCCGCGCCGCGCACTCTGCGCGTGGGCCAATCGCTTTCGATGGACGGACTGGTCGCGCTGCTGCGCCGCGCCGGTTATATAGAAACGAGCGCGAGCAATGTCTGGAGCGGGAGCTTTGTCGTTCAGGAGCAGTCCGTAGAGATACACCCGCGCCGCACAGAAGGACGCGACGAGCTTTCATACGTGCTGGTCGGCTTTAATAAACAGGGGCGTGTTGCCGGATTAACAAACGAGGCTGGCCCACTTGATTCCTATACGCTCGAACCGGAACTGCTGACGATTGACGCCTCGATGAAAAGCGGCCAGCACGCGTCGCTCTCTTACAATGATATTCCGCCGCTCGTCGTGCGCTCGATTCTCTCGATCGAAGATCACCGCTTCTTCGAGCATAACGGGCTAGACCTGCTGGGCGTGGGCCGCGCGCTGCTGCGCAACGCAGGCGATGAGCGCATGGGGCAGGGCGGCTCGACCATCACGCAGCAACTCGTCAAAAATACATACCTTTCGCCCGAGCGCACGCTGCGTCGCAAGTTCGCCGAAGCGATGATCTCATTCACGCTCGAACGTCGTCTCTCCAAGCAGGACATTCTGGCGCTCTACTGTAACGAGATTTACCTGGGCCAACGACAGGCCGTCGCCGTGCGCGGCGTAGAGCAGGCGGCGCAGGTCTTCTTCGGAAAGCAGTTGAAGGAATTGACGCTGGCGGAGGCGGCGACGATTGCGGGCATGATTCAAAGCCCCAATCGCTACGCGCCCGATCGTCACCCGGAAGCGGCCAGGGCGCGGCGCAACGTCGTGCTCGGCGCGATGGCGCGCGACGGCGCAATCACAATCGAAGAGGCGCAGGCGGCGGCCAGGGAACCGCTCAACGTAGTGCCCGCACGCGACGGTGAAGAATCGGTCGCGCCTTACTTCATAGACTACGTTAACCGTATGATCGAATCCCGCCTCGCCACGTCAGGCGACAGGGACGAGCGCGGTCTGCGCATCTACACGACGATCGACCCGGACTTACAGCAGGCCGCCGAAGCCAGCATCAAGCAGCAGCTCGCACGGCTCGATAAGATTTACAAGGGGCGTGACGCCACGCCGCAGGCGGCGCTGGTCGCGCTCGACCCGAAGACAGGGAACGTGCTGGCGATGGTGGGGGGGCGCAACTACGCCGACACGCAACTGAATCGCGCGACGGACGCGCGCCGCCAGCCCGGCTCCGTCTTCAAGCCCTTCGTTTATGCGGCGGCGCTTGAGAGTGGCATCTCTCCGCTGGGCATGTACGCCGATGCGCCGCAGGAATTCATCTACGACCGGCGCGCAAAGTATCGCCCGGCCAATTACGGCGGCGCATACTCCATGCGCGACGTGACGATGCGCACGGGTCTTATCAAGTCGCTCAACGTCGTGACGGTCGATGTCGCCATGCGAACGGGGCTACAGCGCATCGCAGCCCTGGCCGGAGAGTTCGGTCTTCAGAAGCCCGAGCCTTACCCCGCGCTGGCCTTGGGGACAACGGAAGCAACGCCGCTTGAGTTGGCCGCCGCATACACGGCATTTGCCAATGACGGCCAGCGCGTCGAGCCGAACGTCATCGCTCACGCCACGGATTCAAACGGCGCTGAGCTGCTCGGCGGCGGTGGCGGCATACGTGCGCGGCAGGTCATCACGCCGACGACCGCTTACATGATCACGGACATGCTCGCCGGTGTGATAGATCACGGCACGGCGCGCGCGGCGCGTGGCTCTGTGAAGAAGACGGCGATTGCGGGCAAGACCGGCACATCGCGCGACGGGTGGTTCGTCGGCTATACGCCGAATCTGGTCTGTGCCGTCTGGATCGGCTTCGACGATAACAAGCAGTTGGGCTTAACGGGCGCTGAGGCCGCGCTGCCAGCCTGGACGGATTTTATTCGTGAAGCCGTCGCGCTCAGACCAGACCTCGGCGGCGAAGCGTTCGAGCGCCCGGCCGGCATCACCTACGTCGAGATAGACCCGGAAACAGGACTGCGCGCCACAGGCGCTTGCCCGCAACGCGAACGCGTCGCGCTCACCCACGCGTTTATGCCGACGCTCGAATGCCTGCACGCCGAAGCGTTGCCGCTCGTCGCGTCGTTGGATGAAACGGCGACGGGCGATTCCGAAACGCTTACACCGGACTACGGCGAGGTGCGCGAGTCGCCTTCGATCAGACCTCGCTCGTCGCTTCAGCGTCCCCGTACCAACATCGACACGAACGGGCTTTCATCTCAGAGGACGACCGTGGAAAGAAGCACGCGCGGACGCTCCACGCTCGTCAACGATATGGGCAGCGTCGGCGGCTCACCATAAGAGACGGAATCCATCAGCCCCGAAGGGGCGATAGAATGTAGCCCGCATCAAGAGCCCCGAAGGGGCGCAAGAATGTAGCCCATGACGCAAGTCATGGGAATACAGCCAACCAAAGAATTGAAAGCCCCGAAGGGGCGAAAGAAATTCAACTTGAGTTTCTTGCGCCCCTTCGGGGCTTGCTCATCTTTTCTTATCTTGTACCCACGGCTTGCGCCGTGGGCTACATTCTTGCGCCCCTTCGGGGCTCTTGCCGTGGGCTATATTCCGTTGCCCTTCGGGGCTCTTTGTGTGTGCGCTTCGTGCTTGAGGGAAATCCTGTACAATGTCTTAGCGTTCGAGGATGACTTCGGCGATGGCGTGCTGGCTGGTATGTGAGATGGAGAGATGGGCGGCGGTCGCGCCCGTCTGCTCGTAAAGCTCGCGCACGCGGCCCGTAAAAAGCAGGATGGGAGCGCCCGTCGGGAGCGCCGTGATCTCTATGTCCTGCCAGGCGATGCCGCCTGACCATCCCGTTTGCAGAGCCTTGAGCGTGGCTTCCTTGGCGGCGAAGCGCGCGGCGTAATGCTGGGCCGCGACAGCGCCACGGCTTTCGCAGTAAGCACGCTCGCGCTCCGTGTAGACGCGCGCGGCAAAGCGCGGCGTGCGCAGCAGGACTTCGCGCACGCGGGCAACTTCGATAATGTCTATACCGATAGAGATAATCACGGACGAAGCAGAGTTAACACGCGCCGGATTCGGTTGGCGCGAAAGAAATGGTGTGCGCGCCCTAGTGTGTGTGCCGCTGGAACAGGACGGGTTCGCTAACGGCTTTTCAACGCGGCTAGGGGGCGCGAGCCCCATGCCGCAAGATGCTCTCAACCTGGCGGGCTTTGACGACGATGCCGCCGAAAATATTTACGAAAATCGCCGCCGCTTCCTGCGCCTCTTCGACGGCCAGTGGACGCTCGCGGCCGGTTGGCAGGTGCACGGCGCAGACGTACGCGTCGTCCAGAATGCAGAGGATGCTCTTGGGCCCACGGGCGCGCGCGGCGAAACGGAGTATTGCGATGCGCTCGTGACAAATGTGCCGCACGTGCTCGTCGGCGTCAAGACGGCAGATTGCGTGCCGATTCTCCTGGGCGATGCGCGCCAGCGTGCCGTCGCAGCCATACATGCCGGGTGGCGTGGCACGCTCGCACAGATCGTCGCCCGCGCGATAGAGCGCATGCGCCGCGAATACGACACGCGGCCCGAAGATATACGCGCCGCGATTGGCCCATCGGCCCTAGCCTGCTGCTACGAAGTCGGCGGCGAAGTGATCGAAGCCTTTCGCGCAGGCTTCAATGCTCAGGCCGACGAGTTGTTTACGCCGACGCGCGAGGGCCACGCGCTGATCGATCTTCAAAGAGCAAACCACAACCAACTGATCGCAGCAGGCGTCCATTCAGAACGCATTCATCTTGCACCGCTCTGCACCATGTGCCGCACAGACCTTTTCTTCTCCTACCGCCGCGAAAAGCATCTTCACGGTCGCGTCGGTCGCCTGATGTCCGTCATAGGAAAAGGATGAAGGATGAAGGATGAAAGGAAGGCTATCTATTCTTGAAAGCTTTTACTTCATCCTTCATCCTTCCGCCTTCATCCTTAATTCTTATCTTCGCCTTCCGCCGAATATTTGGCCGTTGATGCGTTTGACGGATTGGTTCGCTGCGACGATGCCGATGGGCATGGTGATCTCGCGCGTCTCGGGCTGGTAGCAGATGTCGTCCGTACAGCTCTGGTATCTCAGGCGGGCGCGCAGCTCTGTGACGCCCTGATCGAAATTGGCCGGGATGGTGACGTTGAAGCGCATCACGACGCGGCCTTCGTAGACGGCCAACTGTTCCTGCGAGAAGCTGAAGCTGCGCACGCTCGCGCGCGGGTACATGACCGGGCTGATCTTTACGCCGCCGGGAGCCTCTATGCGCAGGACTGTCGGAATCGCGTACTTGCCCAGGGGCTTATTGCCGTTGACATGATAGCCAGACGGTATATCGACGACGATAGCCGCCTGCACGGTGCGCCCGCGCTGCGCCTTGTCGGCGGCGAAGAAGCCGTTCATGCTGATGTTGGCCTGCGCCGGGCGAGGCTTGGGCCCAGCGTAGAAGTTTACGGGGATGAAGAGCAGCGCGATCGTTAGAAGAAAAAGAGCGGGCGTTCGGGTAAATGTCGTTCGTCTCATCAGTTATGAATCTTTTTGCCTTGCCTGGAATTTAAGGGTGAAGCGGATTGTACATGAATCGCGCGCGAAAACCGAAACGCACAAAGGGCAACCATTTACCTCCCGTGTTTGTCTTACAAACGTATCTTGATTACTATATTGGGCGAACCATATCTCTCTCCAGCCAGTGTCTCTCCCCGATTGACAGTTCCAGAAGACCTGTCGCGGCAATGCCTGCCCGCGCCATGGTGATAGCGCGGGCGATAGAAAATATTTATCCGCTTTCCAGACAAGGATTTTAAATGACCGAAGGTAGAAACACTCAACCCCTGTCAGATGAGATACGGGGCGATGCTCCATCTTTTGTGTCGTCGAATCCTTCTCAACAGTTCCTCATCAATCGCGAGCTGAGCCTCGTGGAATTCTTCGGTCGCGTGCTCGAAGAGGCGCTCGACCCGACGCAACCGCTGCTGGAGCGGCTCAAGTTCCTTTCGATCTTCTACTCTAATCTGGACGAGTTTTTCATGATACGAGTCTCCGGGCTCAAGGAGAAACAGGAGTATGAAGAGACGAAGGTGTCGCCGGACGGCCTGACGCCGGGCGAGCAGCTCAAGGCGATCAGGGAACGGCTGCTTCCACTGATCGCGGAGCAGACGCGTTGCCTGCGCGAAGAAATCCTTCCCCAGCTTAAGGCGCAGGGCATCGTCATCGCGCCCTTCGACTCGCTTTCCGAAGAGGAGCGGGCCGCGCTCAACGCCTACTTCATCAAGAATGTCTTTCCCGTGCTCGCGCCCCTGGCGGTCGATCCGGCCCATCCGTTTCCCTATATCTCGAACCTGAGCCTGAACCTGGGCTTGATGGTGGAGCCCATACCCGAGCACGGGATTACGAGGTCTCTGACGGGAAAGGTCGCGCCCAGGTTCGTCCGCATCAAGATTCCTCCCGTCGTGCCACGCCTGGTTCCGGTCGGTGCTTCGGGAACGAAATTCACGCTGCTCGAAGAATTGATCGTAGCCAATGCGGGCTCTCTCTTTCCGAGGATGAGCGTCGGGCAAGGCCACGCCTTCTGTGTCACGCGCGACGCCGATATTGACGTGCGAGAGGACGAAGCCGACGACCTCCTGCACTCCATTGAGGAGTTGTTGAGCAAGCGGCGCTTCGGCACTGCCGTCAGGCTCGAAGTCTCTTCGACGATGCCGGAAGAGATGGTCGGGTTTCTGACGGATTCGCTCGGGCTCAAGGCCGAGGACGTTTACGTCATCGATGGGCCGCTCAACATTCCCGACTTGATGGCGCTCTATGAGCTGGACAGGCCGGAGCTGAAGGACAGGCCGCTGCGCACGACGACTCCGGCATGGCTCAAGACCGTCTCTATCTTCGAGATCGTCAAACAGCAGGACATACTGCTGCATCATCCCTACACCTCGTATTCGACCGTCACGGATTTTATCAAGACGGCGGCGCAAGACCCGTCCGTGCTGGCGATCAAGATGTGCCTTTATCGCACGGGCCAGCAATCGCCCATCCCGCAAGCCCTGATCGAAGCCAGCGAGCGCGGCAAACAGGTGACGGCGATCGTGGAGCTGAAGGCGCGCTTTGATGAAGAGAACAATATCGAATGGGCCCGGCGGCTCGAACAGGCAGGCGTTCACGTCGTCTACGGCGTGCTCGGGCTCAAGACGCATTGCAAGGTGACGCAGGTCGTGCGCCGTGAAGGCGATGGCCTCAGAAGTTATGTGCACATCGCTACGGGCAACTATAACCCTGCGACCTCGCGCGTCTATACAGACCTCGGACTGATCACCGCCAACGAAGAGATCGGCGCGGACGCCACAGACCTTTTCAATTTCCTGACGGGTTATTCGAGACAGAAGGAATATCGACAACTCTTCGTCGCGCCCGTCAACCTGCGCGAGCGCATGATCGCGCTCATCGAGCGCGAGACAATGCATGCGCGCGAGGGCCGTCCCGCGCACATCATCGCCAAGATCAACCGGCTGGCCGATACGCCCGTCATACGCGCCCTCTATGAAGCGTCGCGGGCAGGCGTGCGGATTGAGCTGATCGTGCGCGGCGTCTGTATGCTGCGGCCCGGCGTCGAGGGGCTTTCGGAGAATATTCACGTCAGGAGCATCGTCGGGCGGCTGCTCGAACACAGCCGCATCTTTTACTTCGCAAACGATGGCGAGGAAGAGGTCTACACAGGCTCTGCCGACTGGATGCATCGCAATTTCGACCGCCGCGTAGAGGTCATCGCGCCGATACATGATTCCCAGTTGAAGAAGTACCTGAAAGAAGTGGTGCTCGCCGCATACCTGCGCGACAACGTGAAGGCGCGTGTGTTGCAGCCCGACGGCAGTTACGAGCGCGCGCGGGCGGCTCCCGGTGAAGAGAGGCTCGATAGCCAGCAGCACTTCGAGAGCGGCGTCAATTTCATGGTCTTGAACTCTCCCGGAAGGCAGTGAGCTATGCGTCTACAGAAAAGCGCCCGCGTGTGGGCGGCTTTCGCAATCCTTGTCATCTTCGGTCTTTCGACCGCGCACGCGCAAAGCAGCAGGCGAGAGAAGGATGATTCTCCGAGCGGAACTCCCGTCTTATGGCAGGAGCCTCTGGATATAGCTTCGTGCGACCTGTTCCTGGGCCCAGGCGGCGAGGCGATGCAGCCAGACCTGCGTCGCTTAACATTCCTTGAAGAAGAGAAGGGCGGCTACTCGACCAAGTATCGCGTGCGCGACGGCGCGGGGCGCGAATGGGTGGTGAAGGTCGGCAAGGAGGCCCAGAGCGAGACGGCTGCGGTGCGTCTGCTGTGGGCGGTCGGCTATTACACGGAGATCAACTACTTGGCCCCGCGCGTGACGATTCCTGGCAAGGGGACTTTTGAAAACGTCAGATTTGAAGCGCGGCCCGATTACGTCAAACGCCTCGACGAATGGAAGTGGAAGAAAAATCCTTTCGTCTGGACGAAACAGTTGCAGGGTTTGATCGTCATGATGGCCCTGCTCAACAACTGGGACATCAAGGACTCGAACAACAAGATTCTCCAGGTGCGCAGCGACCGCACGGGGAAGACCGAGCTGCGCTACATTATCAGCGACCTCGGCGCGACCTTCGGCAAGGTGAAGCTGGACGTGCCAGGATTCTGGCGCATCGCGCGCACACGCAATGAGCCCGGCGATTATCAACGCTCGGGCTTCGTCGAGGATGTGAAAAACGGGCAGGTCTACTTTTTTTACAAGGGCAAGAGCCAGGAGTTGTTCGATGATATTAAAGTTGATGAAGCCCGTTGGATAGCTAACCTGCTCTCGCGCTTGAGCGACCGGCAGATCATGGACGCCTTCCGCGCCGCCAACTACACTCCGGCCGAGATTCGTATGCTGACACGCTCCGTGCGGGACAGAATAAACGAGCTGGTGAGGATGACGAAGTAGTCAGCCGAAGGCTATCAAGCCCGTCTTTTCGAGCGGTTTTTGTGTCGGTGGCCGGGCCTTGAAATGTGTGTGGAAAGCTATAAAATGTACGCAACCGGCGGGGCGCTGGATGCATCTTATGATTAGTGCTTAACTTTTTGTAAAGCAGTAGATTTCATCCCCCCTCCAATAAACAAACAGACTTAATCCCGACAGGCATTCTCGTCCTTTTTCTTACTGGAGAATATACTGATGACCCGTGTGCAGCGTTCCCCTTTGAGCGTCGTTTCAGCAGCAGTTGTCACCCTTCTTCTTTTCACAGCCATTTCCTTCGCACAGAGCGGGCCGGAAAACGCCTTTCCCGGTATCAAGATCAAGAACTTCGGGCAGATGGACGAGCGCTTCTACCGTGGCGCGCAGCCCAAGAAGGAAGCAGACTATCAGGCGCTGGCCGCTCTCGGCATCAAGACCGTGATAGATCTCCAGGCCGACCCCGAGGATTACGAAAGGCCGATGGTCGAAGCCCTTGGGATGCGCTATGTCAATATTCCGATGGTTGATAAGCGGTATCCGAAGGAAGAGGATGTCCGGCAGTTCCTCAAGCTCGCCAACGATCCTGAGACGGGTAAGTTCTTCGTTCACTGTGCGGGCGGACGCCATCGCACGGGGGCGATGGGTGCTGCCTATCGTTTCACAAAGTACGGCTGGAACTACGAGCAGGTTTACGCCGAGATGAAGCAGTACGACTTCTACACGCGCTGGGGGCACGGCGATTTTAAGAAGTTCGTCGAGGACTACTGGCAGCACATGCAGGCGAACGGCAATAGGAGCGCCGGGGGAGCGGCGGCCCCGCACGGCAGCCATTAAAAGCAGCGCGCCCAACGTTACATCAAAAAGCGGCCAACCCGACGTGTTGGCCGCTTTTTCGTTGTCTGAGAGAGGCGACTATTGATAGACGTACGCAGAGTTTTTCTGCTGGCTCCACTCTATGCTGTCTATATTATCCTGATCGGCAGAGAGTATCTCTTCGCTGAGCTTGTCCGTACTGATAAGCGGGCTGATCTGGACGTGAAAGACTATGTTTCCCAGCGGCTCTTTCGCGTCGTCGCGGTTCAGCGCCCGCAGCTCCGACCCGAAATTGTGTTGCTGAAAAATATTCTTGATGGCTTGATGCGTCTCGTCCAGATTGCGCGTCCTGACCTTCAAATCCAGCGCACGAAAGACCAGCTCCGGCTCGCGGTATTCCAGCGCCCAGAGCAGTAAGAGCACGAACAGGCTGAGAATGACGGACAGTTCCCAGCGACCCACTCCCGTCGCCAAACCGACGGCGAGACTGACGAGCAGGACAGTGATCTCCTTCGGGTCTTTGATATTGGTGCGGAAGCGCACGAGCGAGGCGGCGGCGAAAATACCGAAAGCGCGCGCGGCGCTGTCGCCGACAATCATCATCAATGCTGATGCGACGACGGCGAGCAGTATCTGCGTCTGCGCTACGAACAGGTTGCGTTTGAAGAGGACGGAAAATTTGCGCGGGCGAAAGGCCAGCAGCGCCGCGAACAGCGCCGCCAGCGTCAGCCTGATCGTGACCCTGACCAGCACGATCGTCCAGTTCTCCGCGCGCGCGCCCTCGCGCGTCGCCCCCTCCGTTCCGAAGACTTCCGGGAAAAACGAATCCTCATTTCCGTTCGCCTGTCTCTGCGCTGACTGATCTGTGGGCCTCACGTTCGCCGTACTCGCCGCAGGCGCACCCTGCCCGCTTGCGGGCGCAGCCTGCCTGCTGAAGAAGAGGTAAACGGCGAGCGCGCTGATGACAAAGACCCCGAGGCTGATGAGCAGCAGTTTCACGTTCTGTCTATTCATACTCTTTCACTCACGCTCATCTTCTAAAGGGAAGCGATGCCCGGCTCTGGAAGGTTGACCAGCTCGTTGATTCTGCGACGCACGGCTTCCGTCAACAGCGAAATTTCCGCCGGAGTATAGTTGGCGGCGCGGAAGGCATCGGCGAGCTGCTGGTCGCTCAAGCGCGAGAGCAACTCCCCGATCCACTTTGTGTCCGCGAGCGTGATGTTCTTAAAGAGATCGCGATTCTTTCCGCCGTAGCGGAAAGCGACGCGCTCTCCTTTGACCTTATCGATGAATCTGGCCTTGGCGTAATCTTTCGGATTATTCCGGCTGCGCGTGATACGCCAGAAGAAAGGCACGTTGCCTGTTCTGCCGAACGTCGCGCCGAGATCGCTGATGGCGTACTGCGATTCGGCGACGCCGCCACGATTGCTGCCGGGCACGTAGAGCACGACGTTGTTCGAGTCCTTGATGTCCCAGTTGTTGAGCAGTCCCATCATCACTATCAACCCCTGTAGCTCGCGCCTGCCGACAAAAGGATTGCGTTTCCACTTCCACGCGCCAGTGCGTTGCACGTTGTCCGGCCGGGCCTCGAAACGGGCGTTGGCGAAGCCCTGTCCCTCGCACCTGTCAACCTTCTTTCTGGGCTTCGGGGCATTGTTGATGTGGGCGCACGGGATGAGGTAGTTGATCTCGGTCGGGTAGCCTATGGCCCACAACAGTCGGACAGCCGCCGTCTCGCTCTGCGCCTCTTTCCCGAGCTTGACTATCCACTCGTGACCGGAGGCGTCGAGCACGCGAAACTTGGGCGAGTAGCCGCCCTTCTCTTCTTTAATAAAGACGAAGTTCCTCGTGTCCGGCCTCATCGCCGCGCCGCCCGGGCCCAGGAACAGGTCGCGCGACCCGATGTTCTCAGGGTTGCGCCAGAGCACTGGCCTGCCCCTCGGCACGACCTTGTTATCCTTACGTCTATTCTGGGCGAGGGCTGCGGGTGAAAGGGTAAAGAGCAGAATGAGCGCGAGTAGTAATAATCTGCGAGTCTTCTCAGTGATTGACATGGCACATATCTTCCCTCTGATTTCGTGCACGTAAAATGTTTTGAGAAAGAGGCGCGCGCCTTCGGCTCTCATCCGACCTGTAGTTTGCGAGCCGCCCGCCTGTCATTCAACTCAACTGGACGAGGGTTTGCGTGAGCGGGTTCGTCGTGCGCCGCGCCGCCAGTTGCCCGCACGCGGCGTAGATGTCGCGCCCGCGCGGACGCCGCACGAAGGCGCGTATGCCTTTCGATTCCAGTATCCGCTGAAAACTCTCTACTCTTTCGGGCGGCGACGGGCGATAGGGAAGAGGGTCGGCGGGATTGTGCGGTATCAGGTTGACCTTCGCGCTCAGGCCATGACGATTAAGCAGATTGGCAAGCTGTCGCGCCTGCTCGTCGCGGTCGTTAACGCCGTCCAGCATCACGTACTCGAAGGTAAAACGCTCGCCCGCCTTAAGCGACTTCTCGAACTCCCTGCACGCTGCCATCAATTCATCGAGCGGCCACTTCCTGTTGATCGGCATCAGCACATCGCGCAGCTCGTCGGTCGGAGCCGCGAGCGAGATGGCCAGGTGCGGGCGATCGGGCACAGTCGCCAGTTCCAGTATGCGCGGCACTATCCCCGCCGTCGAGACCGTCACGCGATTGGGCACGATATGCAGACCCTTGGGCTCGGCCATGATGCGCAGCGCTTTCATCAGGGGCTCGAAAGCCAGGAAGGGCTCGCCCGCGCCCATCGCCACAAGGTTCGTCCCGCGCGGCGTGCGCACGCCCGTGCCGTAAGCGTCGTTCAAGGCGATGATGATCTGCTCGACGATCTCGCCCGCCGTCAGAGTCCTGAGCAATCCCAGCTTCGCCGTCAAACAGAAGTCGCATTGCAGCGGGCAGCCCGACTGTGAGGAGAAACAGATCGTGTCGCGCCGCTCCTCCGGGATAAAGACGGTCTCAACCGGCAGGCCATCATGCGTCTTCATTAGGTAACGGCGCGTGCCATCCTCTGAGATATAACGCGACTCGACCTTGAGCGTCCGTACGACAGCACGCTCGGCCAGGCTCGCGCGCAAACCCTTCGGCAAGTCCGTCATCTCGTCAAACGAGCCCAGCCGCCGCGCCTGAACAGCCGCGAAGATTTGCTTTCCCCTGTAAGACGGCGCGCCCATCTCCTGCATGAAGGCAGTCAACTCCGCCTCAGAGAGCCCCGTCAGATGTAATGCCTTGTTCATTGTCCTTCCATTTTAACATCGCACGCCCCCATCACACGAGCCGCCCCCGCGCCACCAAGTTCAGGCACAAAGACCATTACGCCGCACGCTGCGCTATAAGCCTGCGTTGGGCGCAGGCTTATTGTGATACGAAGTAAAGAGAGGCTGCCTGTGCTATGATTTAGCTGGAGGTTTAATTATGAATCTTATGGAACGGATTACCACTAACCCGGATATTTGTCACGGTAAACCTTGTATCCGTGGACTACGTTATCCAGTTGAAATGATTCTTGAATTGCTTAGCTCAGGAATGACCACTGAAGAGATTCTTGCCGATTATGAAGACCTTGAGCGCGAGGATATTTTGGCGGCTTTGGCTTTTGCCGCTCGGCTAAGCCAAACCAAGCGTCTTGAACCTCTGTCGACATGAAGTTCCTTGTCGATGCTCAGCTTCCACGCCGCCTGGTTTCTCGGTTGCGCGAGGCTGGACACGAAGCAATCCATACTCTTGATTTACCTCTTGGCAATCGCACGCCTGACTACATTTTAAGTGAGCTATCTAGCCGCGAGGAATATGTTGTCATTACCAAAGATGCGGATTTCGTGAACTCATTTCATTTGCATCAAAGACCTCATAAACTACTGCTGATCTCAACTGGAAACATCCGAAATGCGGAATTGGAGGCGCTATTCATGTCAAACCTTGAAAGTATTGCCGGAAACTTCGATCAATTCTCTTTCATTGAGATAAATCGTATGGCAGTAATCTTTCATGTCTAAAGGCGCGCCTAACAACTTATTCAACCCGATGCCTTATAGCATCTCTTTTCGGGCCGGCAGTTGAAACGCATATGCCTCTCATCTCTTCGTCGGGGCTCGCAGTGATCTCGACGCTCGTCTTTATTTCGGCCGTGATGCATCTGCGGGCGGAATATTTCGGGCCGAAGCGGAACGTCTATCTTTTCAAGCCGCTGACGATGCTGCTCATTATCCTGATCGCGGCGAGGGCGAAAAATCCGGTCTCGGAATTCTACCGTGATGCGATCGTCGCGGGGCTCGTCTGCTCCCTGGCGGGCGACATCTTTTTAATGCTGCCAAGGGAACGATTCATCGCGGGGCTGGTCAGCTTTTTGTTGGCCCACCTGTGCTACATCGCCGCGTTCATCTTTGAGGGCGCGCACACTTTCGGGCTGCTCTACGGGATTCCTTTCCTCATTTATGGAGCCGTCATGCTGCGTGTCCTGCTGCCCGGCCTCGGGAGCATGAGAGCGCCGGTCGTCGTTTACACGATGGCCATTATCCTGATGGCGTGGAGTGCGTTGAGCCGGTGGATGCAGACGGGTCAGGAGGGAAGCGCGCTGGCTTTCACGGGTGCGCTGCTGTTCGTCATTTCGGATTCCGTCCTCGCCGTCAATCGTTTCAGGCGACGATTTTCCTCCGCGCAGCTTTACATCATGAGCACATACTTCATGGCCCAATGGCTCATCGCCCTCTCAACGTAAAAGCAAGGATGAAGGCGATTTGAAATTGCAAATCTCAAATTTCAGATTCTTTACTTCATCGTTGCCCGCTTCATCCTTCATCCTTGCTCTTGCAGTGTAAGGGTTGGGCCGATTTCATCCAGGGAGCGGAGGCCGGGTTCTATCGCCTGGCGGTCGCCGACGACGAGGATGACCATCTTCGATGGATCGAGGTAGCGCCGGGCGACATCGGCCACGGCTTCGCGGCTGACGTTGCGTATGTTGTCGATATAGTGGTTGAAGTAGTCGTCGGGCAGATCGTAGAGCACCACGTCGGCGAGGCGATTGGCGATCTGCTCGGGCGTCTCGAAGCTGCGCGGAAAGCCGCGAATGACGGCCTGCTTGGAGAACTCAAGCTCCGCCTCAGTGATCGGAACCTCGCCGCGTATGCCGCGCAGCTCCTTTAAAATCTCCTCGATCGCTTCCTTCGTGACAGCCGTTTGCACGCTCGTACTGGCGGCGAATGGGCCGGGCCCGCGACGGTAATCGAAGAACGTGCGCGCGCCGTAGGTATAACCTTTGTCTTCGCGCAGGTTCAGATTAAGACGCGAGGTGAATTGCCCGCCGAGCATCATATTCATCAGCAGCAACGGGAAATAATCCGGCGTCGAGCGCGATGGGCCCACCTGGCCGATGACCAGTATGGATTGCGCCGCTCCCGGCTTGTCCACCAGATACAGAGCAGCGCGGTCGCGCTCGGGTGGCGCGGCGATCTGGACGGGCGGAACAATTGCGCGCTCCCAACCGGCGAAAGCCCGCTCAAGCTGGGGCACGAGTGTATCCGGGCCCACATCGCCGACGACGATCAGCGTCGCGTTGTTCGGGCGATAGTACGTTTCGTAAAAGCTCTTGATGTTGCTGTTGGTGACGGCGCGCACGCTCTCTTCATCGCCGATGATGGCGTGGCCGTAAGGATGCTGGCGACCGTAGAGGAGCGAGGCGTAGACTACTCCGGCGATGTCCTGCGGGTTGTCGCGGCGCTGCATGATCGTCGTCAGGCGCGACGCGCGTTGCAGCTCAAGCTCCCTTTCGGGAAAAGCCGGATTGGTCAGCACATCGGTAAAAATATCAAGCGCGCGCTCAAGATGGCGCGCGACCGTGAGAACGCTGACGCCGCTCAAGTCCCAGTCCGCGCCCGTGCCGAGGCGCGCGCCGATGGCCGCCAACTCGTTCGAGATGTCCAGTGCCGAGCGCCGCCGTGTGCCTTCGTCCAGGAGAGCGGAGGTGATGCTGGCCAGCCCCGAGGCGTCAAGCGGGTCTGCCGCCGCGCCCGTTTTCAAGACCATGTTGAGCGTGACGACAGGCAGGTCGTGGTGCTCAACCATGACCACCTCTAATCCGTTCGAGAGCGTGCGTCTTTGAATCGACGGCAGGGCGAAGGACGGGTCGGGCTGAGCCTTTGGCGGAGCGTAGAGTCCGACGGGTTGCGCCTGCTCGTCGTGCTTTTCATGGGGCGCTGTGTGCGCCGTGGCGGCCGGCGGCGCTGCTCCGGCGGGCGTGGTGGCGGCGGCTTCCGCCCTGGTTTGCTGGCGAGCGCCAGCCGCAGGGCCAACCGGCGCAGACTGTCCCGCGACGATGGGCCCGACATCTACTGTCGTGCCCGTGCTCAAAGGCGGCGCTGCCGTGCTCTGTGCGCCGGGAATCGTTGGGCCGGGAGTTTGCTGCGCGGGCGGCGCGAGAGCATTCGATGGGCCAGCCGGTGCGGGCGCGCCCGTCGTCGTCTTCTTCTTCTCCAAGTCGGCGCGTGCGCCGGGCACAACCGTCAGTATCAATCGCCCGTCAGTGAGATAACTATTTGCGACGCGGCTCACGTCCTCGGAAGTGACGCCGCGATAGCGCAAAAGGTCTTGGTGGAAATAACCCGGGTCGCCCAGAAAGACCGCGTACTGGTTCAACTGGTCGCTGCGGCCACCGAAGCCGCCGATGGTTTGCAGGCTGTAGACGAAAGACGATTCGCGCGCATTGAAGGCGCGCTCCATCTCTTCGCCTGTGGGAGGCGCGTCGCGCTTGAGCTTCTCAAGTTGAGCGTTGATGGCCTGCTCCAATTCTTCCGAAGTCTTGCCCGGCCTGGCCGTCGCCACGATCTGAAACTGCCCGCCCAACTCGCGCGAATTGTTGAAGGCCGTCACGTCCTGCGCGAGCTGCTGCTCGTAGACGAGGGCCTGGTAGAGACGCGAGCCCTTGCCGCCCGCGAGCACGGTCGAGAGCGTATCAAGCTCGGAATCATCCCTGGCCCACGCCGGAACGCCGTGCCATGACATGTAGATGCGCGGCAGCGAAACGCGGTCTTCCATCGTCATCCTGATCTCGCGCTCTATGCGCGGCGTGGGTGCGACAACGGGCTCCACGGCGGGGCCGCGCTTGATGGGCCCAAAATATTTTTCGACCAACGACAGCGCCTCTTCCGCCGAGAAGTCTCCGGCGATGACGAGGCTCGCGTTGTTCGGCGTGTAGAAGCGCCGGAAGAAGTCCGAGACATCTTCGAGCGAGGCTGCGTCCAAATCTTCCATGGAGCCTATGGTCAGCCAGCGATAAGGATGGCCGGGCGGGTACATCGCGGAGGCCAAACGCTCGCCGACCAACCCGTACGGGCGATTGTCGTAGTTCTGTCGCTTCTCGTTCTTCACCACGTCGCGCTGGTTCGCCAATTTCTCTTCCGTCAGAGCATCGAGCAGATAGCCCATCCGGTCTGATTCGAGCCACAGCGCCAGCTCAAGAAAGTTGGACGGCACGACCTCCCAGTAGTTGGTGCGGTCGGAATTGGTCGAGCCGTTGAGAGTGCCTCCGGCTTCCTGCAAGGGGATGAAATAATCGTTGTCGTAATGCTTCGAGCCCTGGAACATCATGTGCTCGAAGAGGTGCGCGAAGCCTGTGCGGCCCGGCACTTCGTTCTTTGAGCCGACGTGATACCAGATGTTGACGGCGACGATCGGCGTCGAATGATCTTCGTGCAGGATAACGCGCAGGCCGTTCGCTAAGCTTGTCTCTGTGAATTTGATTGGTGGCAGCACTATGGGTTGCGGAAACGCCGGGCACGATCGGAAGACACCGAGTTGAAATACGGATACGGATGCGTAAGGCGCGGCGCGTCTCTCCTCAATCTGATGTTTTTTCTCTATTCTGAAAATCATTCTAACGTGGGCTCGAAGAGGCGCGCAACGTTGCCCGCACACCGCCGGAGTTGTTAGAATCCGCTCACTGAAACATTCAAACACCGAAATGACTCTTACGACGGATTTCATCGTGGTCGGTAGCGGCATCGCGGGCCTGCGTGCAGCCGTGGAACTGGCGCAGGCGGGCGCGCGCGTCACCATCCTCACCAAAGATCGCACGGACGAATCGAACACCGAATACGCGCAGGGCGGCATCGCCGTCGCCCTGTCGGAAGACGACGAGGTCGCACTGCACGAAGAAGACACAATGCTTGCAGGGGCGGGCTTGTGCGACGAAGCCGCGGTCGCAGTGATGGTCGAAGATGGGCCCGCGCTGATACAGGAGTTGATCGAGTGGGGGACGGAGTTTGACCGGGAGGGCGGGCGGCTGGCCTTCACGCGAGAGGCGGCCCATTCGCGTCGCCGTATCCTGCACGCGCACGGCGACTCGACCGGCAAGGAGATAGTCCGCGCGTTGATCGCGCGCGCGCGTATCGAGCGTGAAATCTCTTTCGTCGCGCACGCCGCGACAGAATCCCTGCTCGTCGCGGAAGGCCGCTGCTGCGGCGTGCGCTATCTTGACCCACTGGTGCGCTCGCCGCGCGAATTGCGTGCGCGCGCCGTCGTGCTGGCCTCCGGCGGGGCCGGTCAGGTTTTTCTGCACACGACCAATCCGTCGGTTGCGACCGGCGACGGGATGGCTATGGCGTATGCTGCCGGAGCGGAGTTGGCCGATATGGAGTTCGTGCAATTTCATCCGACGGCCTTGAACATAGAGGGCGCGCCGCGCTTTCTGCTGACGGAAGCGATGCGCGGCGAGGGCGGGGTGCTGCGCAACGAATCGGGCAAAAGATTTATGTCGCGTTATCACGAGCGCGCTGAGCTTGCGCCGCGCGACATCGTCAGCCGTGCGATCATAGCCGAAATGGATAGGACGGCGACCAAGACCGTCTACCTGGATATGACTGCGCTGGACGCGCGTTTTCTCAAGGCGCGTTTCCCGAAGATTTACGATACCTGCCTGCGCTACGGTCTGGATATAACGAATGATCTGCTGCCGGTTTCTCCTGCCGCGCACTATTGCATGGGCGGCATCCGCACAGACCTGGACGGGCGCGCGAGCCTGCCGGGGCTTTATGCGGCGGGCGAAGTGGCCTGCACGGGCGTACACGGCGCGAATCGTCTCGCTTCAAATTCGCTGCTTGAAGGACTGGTTTTCGGGGCACGCGCCGGACGAGCCGCAGCGCGCGAGCACGCCGCAGAGAGTGCCAGCGTGCAAAGGAGCGCCGCAGAAGCCGGGGGTGAAACGGTCGGCGCACAGTCCAGACCGCGACGCACGGAAGGAATCGCGCTCGCCGTGCGTAAGCGTGTCAGACGATTGATGTGGGAGCGCGTCGGACTGCTGCGCAGACGTGAGAGTATCAACCGCGCGCTCTTCGAGTTCGAGCAGATCACGCGTGCGCCTCTCTCGCTCGCCTCGCGCAACTTCCTGACGGTCGCCACGCTCATCGCCCGCTCCGCGCTCTGGCGAGAAGAATCGCGCGGCGCACATTTTCGGCTCGATTTCCCGCAGACAGATGACGAACACTGGCGCACGCATTCGATCATCCGCGCCGGAACAGACATCTCTTCAAGCCCTAAGATAGATTCAATGAGCTTAGAGGTGGGAGGAAGAAAATAGCAGGGACAGAAAGCATTTGAGATTTGAGATTTGAGATTTTTGAGATTTGAGATTTTGGATTGGCGTGTCTACGGAACCCGAATGCTCCATTCAAACATCCAGGGCTCTCGACTCGTTAATCCAAAATCTCAAATCTCAAATCCAACATTGAATCATGGCGAGATATACACCCTTACATGATTGGGACGTGACGCCGCGCGAGGCCGTAGAGCTTCAGAAGAGTTTGCGCGAGCGCGTGAGGCTTGCGCCGCTCGCGCGCGCCGTAGAGACCATCGCCGGGACTGATATTTCTTTCAATAAATTCGAGCCGACCGTGTACGCAGGGATCGTGGTGCTCAGGCTGCCTTCGCTCGAAGTCGTCGAAGAGGTGGGCGTGGTGAGCGAGACGCGTTTTCCTTATGTGCCGGGGCTGCTCTCGTTTCGTGAGACGCCGTCGGTTTTGGAAGCGTGGGCTAAGTTGAAGTGCGAGCCCGACGCAGTGATGTTTGACGGGCAGGGGTTGGCCCATCCGCGTCGCGTCGGCATCGCGTGCCACGTCGGTTTGTTGATCGAGCGGCCCACGCTCGGCTGCGCGAAATCCGTCCTCGTCGGAAAGTATGAAGAGCCGGAGGAGGAGCGCGGCTCCTGGTCGCCGATGATCGATAAAGGCGAGATGGTCGGAGCCGCCGTGCGTACCAAAAACCGCGTCCAGCCGATCTTCGTTTCGCCCGGGCATTTGATCGACCTGCCCGGCGCGATTCAACTGACGCTTGAGTGCGATGGCGGCTATCGCCAGCCCGAGCCGACGCGCCGGGCGCATCATCTCGTCAACGCGCTTCGTCGCGGAGAACGCGCGCCCGACTGAAACAACGTGCGTCAGGGAAAAAGAACGGATGAAAAAAAAGAAGGGATGAGCTGTTCACGCATCCCTTCTTTTTCATTCTGTGATGACTGTTCTTATTCGACGATGGTGAATTCCGCCGAAGGCGAAAGCGCCTGCGATGAGACGCGGTCGCGTATGCGGACGGTGACCTGATACTTGCCGGGGCTGAGCTTGTCCGTGCTGAAGAGCTTGGCCAGCGTCAATCGTTGACCGGCATCGCTCAGGCCCTGCCAGGTCTCTGGAATCTTGCTGATCTCCTTGCCGTTCTGTGTAAAGACGTATTCCACGTCGACGGAAGGACGCAAGGTCGTCTGATCGATCCCGGAGTTGTAGACCTGCATGTAGAGGCCCAGCGGCGAGCCGCGATGATAGGTGGCGGCGATGTTCGGAATCACCTTGACCTGGCCGATGACGAACTGCCCGACAGCCGGTTGATCGCCGAGACCTTCCAGACGTGCGGCGAGCACGAGCGTCGAAGTCGAAAGCTGCTTGGCGTCGTACTTGGGAACCGTGAAGCCGAGGTGGCGTATGCCGGTCGCGCCCGACTGAACATCGCGCACGATCACGTCAACCTTGTATGTGCCGGGCGCGAGCGCCAGCGCTTTCTGATAAGCGGACTTGCGACTCTTCGCCTCCGTCAACTCCGCGACCGTGGCGGTCGTCACGACGGGGTCTTCAAAGATTCCGGCGCGGCGGCCCGAAACGGACGTGATGCGACCGAAGATGTTCATGCGGGCGGTCTGCACGCCGCCGCTATCGGCGAAAGTGAGCGCCGCGTTCTCGGCCTGGACGGTGAAAGCCGTGATCACGCGTTCGTCCGATTGCCGGAAGAAATCCACGCGCAGATCGAAGTTGAGCGGGTTGTCTTCGAGGATACCGCGATTGGTCACGCCGAGCGCGGTCTCCAAATCCTTGAACTGCACCTGTGGCGGACGATTGAGGTCTGCGAGCAACTGCAAACGCGTGAACGGATTGTCGGCTTCGCGTGAGTAGAGGCCGGAGCTTCCACCCTGGCCGTAGCCGAGTATGCGGTCGGATTTGCTGGAGAGCCCCAACTGCTCTGAGAGCGTCAGGCCCGCGCCCGGAATATAGAGCAGCGCGTCCTTTTCCTCCGGCGAGCGAGCGATGCGATATTCGCCCGAGCCCGTCGGGTCAACGAACTCTATCTCGACGCCCGAGCCGACGCCCGGAAGATAGCGATAGAACCAGACCTCGAAGGGATAAGTCGTCGTCGAGCCGCCGCCGTGATAGGCCGGGCGGTCGTAGGTTCCGCCCGAAGGATGCGACTCGACCTCGTCTGCCTTGCCGTACATGATATAGATGCGACCGCGATCGGTTTTCCAGCCGGGGATGCCGGAAGCGAAGTGCTCGTTGGCATACGCGATGCGCTCGTAATACTCTTCGCGAAACTCGTTTTCGTCCGTGTCCGGGTCTGGGTCGCGCCTGCGCCAGAATCCTTCGATAAACTGTTCGCGCTCCTCGTCGGTCTGGAGCTTCTTGAACGCCCTGCGCTCCTCATCCGTGATGACATAGGCAACGTCCTTTTCGAGCCAGTCTTTATAGGCTTTGGGCAACTCCTTCTTGACGTTGCGGGGATTGTCCATAGGATTCTGGCTCGGCTGCCTGCTGTTCTGCGCCAGCGCGGCGGGGGCAGCCAGAACGAGCAGTGAGAGCGCCAGAATCAAGCGGCGAACGGATTTGTGATGAGACATAACTGAACGACTCCTGTAGAAAAACTTCAGGGAAGCAGCAGCGCCCGTCGAAATTGAAAGCTTGCCGGTTTTTAACAAGATACGGGGTAAGCGCTGCCGCCAGGGCTAAAACATCAGGCTGAAAGATCACAGTACGTGGTGTGACCGACCGAATACTCGTGATTTTAGAGCCTCAATCGGAACAGAGTCAAGATGCCGGAAAACGGGTCAAAAGTTGCCTGAGAGAGCAAGGATGAAGGCGGAAGGATGAAGGATGAAAATAACGACGTTTTGCGCTTTTTTCATCCTTCATCGTTGCCGCCTTCATCCTTTACGAAGTGGTGCGTTTCCTGCCGAATATCCAGGCAATGAGGATCGAGACCATGTAGAGCACGATCATGGGCGCGGCGAAGAGCATCATGTTCGGAATATCGTTGGTGGGCGAGAGCACCGCAGCCGCGATCAGGATAACGATCAGCGAGGTCTTCCAGACACGCAGCAGCAGGCGCGCCGAGACGATCCCTATACGCGCCAGCACGTAGGTGATGGCGGGCATCTGGAAGACTACGCCCATCGCCAGCATGACCAGGATAATGAAATCGAAGTAGTCGTCGGCCTTCAGGAGCAGCCGGAAATCCGAGCCCAGTCCGAGCAGGTATTTGGCCGCCGGTGGAAAAATGATGCGATAGGCGAAGGCCGCGCCGATGACGAAAGACGTGGAGGACAGAATGATGAAGGGCCAGGCATAGGTGCGCTCGTGCGGGTAGAGGCCGGGCGAGATGAAGGCCCAGATTTGCCAGAGCAGAAAGGGCACGGCCAGCACCACGGCCGCGTAGAGCGAGACCTTGACATAGAGCGAGAAGGGCTCCATCGCCGTCGTCACGATCAGCTTGTCGTCAATGCCCGGCAGCGCCTCCGGGGTCGCCTGGAAATCGAGCGGCAGGCGCACGCCCTTCGGAATGACCGTATTGCCCGCCAGCACGGCCTCGTCCGTAAAGAGTCCCAACTGTCCCTGGCTATCACGCGTGACGCGCGCCATCACGCTCGCGCCCGCCGGAATCATGCTCTGTCCGATCTTCGTCGCCTCTCCGAACACGTAGCGGCCCGTATCGTTCTCCTTGAGCGCGCTCAGCGGCAGCACCCGTTCCTGTCCCGTAAGGCCGCCGACGGGCAGCTCACGTCGCTGCGCCTCCGCGAGCGCCTGCTTTACGGGCAGCGCCAGAAAGTTATAGATGTGGTCGGAGACGAACCAGCAGGCGCAGAGCGCGACGAAGATAAAGATGGCGGAGCGAATGAGGCGGCTGCGCAGCTCGTCCAGATGATCCAGAAAAGACATCTGGCCGCCGAGTTCTTCCTCGCGATTCTGCTTCGAGCCTGATTCTAAGAGAGTGGACATTACAGCCGGGAGCGTGCGCGCGTGGCAAGCGATTTCTAAAGCCAGTCATGCTTACGCAGGGAAGCGGGAGTGTTCGCCCCTTCGTTGGCGATCGGGTCGGATTGCTGCGTGGAAGAGTCGTCGGTTCCGTTTATGGATGCTGCCGCCGCGCCCGCGTCCATAGTGGCGCTCTCGTCTGCGGCGGCACTGACGGCGCGGCGTCGCTCGCCCGCGTCGCCCAGGATAGAGTTGTCTTCGGGCAACGTGGCCTGCTCGATGCGCGCCTCCTTCTGGCGTTCCTCCAGAGTCACTTCCTTCTCCCACTGCGTCTTGAACTCTTCCGAGGCGCGCTTGAATTCGCCGAGGCTCTTTCCGAGCGAGCGGCTTAATTGCGGTAGCTTGCGTGGCCCGAAAAGGATCAGCGCCACCACCACGATGACGAGCAGCTCCGTCGTTCCCAGACCTTCCAGAATTGCCAACATCATACTGACCAGCTTTCTTTGCGAGCGGCGGGGACGCCGCAGCAGTGTTCCGGCTCAAGCCTCCACGTCGAGCTATACCTTGAAGGAAAAGAGAGGAGCGCGAAAAATTCTACGCGCCGCTTCTACAGTGCGTCAAGCTGCTCTGGCAGCCGCGAGCATCTTTGACAGCAATTGCATGCGACTACTTCGGCCGCCCTGACAGAGACCGGCGCGCGCTCGCACGCGAAGCTACTCCACTCGATCGCTGCCGTATTCCGGCGGGTAATAGATGACTTCGACGGCGCGCCCGCCGACGCCCTTCGTGTAGAAAGAGACCGAGCGATCGCGGTGTTCCTTGATGGGACGGCCCTCGCTGGCCGCAGCCCTGTCGAGCGCTTCGCGTGTTTCCACGCGCAGCCCCAGGTGCGGCGGATGCTTTGAGTTGGGCGGGAGCAGGGCCACACCGAAGCCGCGCGCGTCGCGCAGCATGGCCCAATCCTCGTACATGGTCTCCACACGGAACCCTATCCTCTCGTACTCCCGCACGTCGCGTTGAAGGTCTTCCGATTCAACCGCGATGTGATCCATCACGGCCTCGAAACGCGGCTCGCCCTGCTCTCGCATCACTCCATCATCTCCTTATGCTCAAGTGCCTCTTCTCCTGCACCTTAGATTTTCTCCCCCCGACTGCTATGCTGTAATAGCAAGGATTGTAACGCTCATCCAGGTAAAAGGAAAAAGGTGAAGCCGAGCAGTAGTGTTATGCTGAGAGCATAGATCATCGGGCGCACAAAACGGAGCTGAAAATTTATGAATGGACAAACACCGCGCATCGTTTCGCTTTTGCCTTCGGCGACGGAGATAGTCTGCGCGCTCGGCCTCATGGACGCGCTCGTCGGCATCACGCATGAATGCGACTTTCCGCCCGAGGTGGCCGATAAGCCGAGACTCACGGCGAGCAGGATTTCGCACGAAACAATGTCGAGCGCAGAGATAGACCATGCCGTGCGCTCGCAACTGGACGGGCACGGCTCGATCTATGATCTGGACGAAGAACGCTTGCGCTCGCTCGCGCCCGACCTGATCATCACGCAGGAGCTATGCGACGTGTGCGCCGTCAGCTATCGAACCGTCGAGCGCGCCGCGCGCATGTTCGAGACGGAGACGCGCGTGGTCTCGCTTGAGCCGAATACTATCGAAGACATCTTTGCGAACATACAGACGGTGGGCCAACTGACGGGGAACGTGGAGACGGCGGCGAGGTTGGTCGAAGGGCTGCGGGCGCGTCTGGATAACATCGCGTCCGCGCTCGAAGGTGTGAGCAATCGCCCGCGCACGTTGATGCTCGAATGGCTGGAGCCTGCGTTTGCGCCGGGCCACTGGGTTCCCGAACAGGTGCGGATTGCGGGCGGCGAGCACGGCTTCGGTCGGGCGGGCGAAGCTTCGCAGACGACCACCGCGAGCGAGATACGCGAGTATGCGCCGGAAGTGATCGTGTTGATTCCCTGCGGCTACTACAAGGAGGATATTCTGCGACAGTTGCCGCAGTCGCGACTGCCCGAAGGCTGGAATGAACTTCCCGCCGCAAGAACCGGCGACGTGTGGGCCGTCGATGCCACCTCCTACTTCAGCCGCCCCGGCCCGCGCGTCGTAGAAGGCGCAGAGATACTCGCGCGCATTCTTCACCCCGAAGTCTTCGGCCCGCCCCCTCCAGATCAAGCCGTGCGCGTCCCTTCGGAGTTGATGAAAAGCAAGGATGAAGGATGAAGGATGAAGGATGAAAAGAATGCTTCCCTGTCTTGAAAGCTTTTACTTCATCCTTCCGCCTTCCGCCTTCATCCTTGCTCTTCGCTTTCTGTATCGAAGCGGGATGCAATTGAATGGTAATAATGCGTCTTGCAACTTTATCCCCCGTCCGGCCCATCATTAAAGCTATTAAAACCGGAGCACTTATGTTTATGGCATCTGATGTGCAAAACGATGCTCGGTGATTCATCGGCTGAGGAGGCGCGTGGTATATGAAAGAGAGATTTGTTGATGGGAATAGTCCGCTGAAAAATCAGAGAGATCAATTGATTGCGATCGAGCAGAACGAAGGGGCCGAGCTGGTCGGGTACGCGAAGGAGGAAGATAGCGGGGATAAGAAACTCAATCGCGCCCGGTTTAATCAGACGACGGAGAAGGATGAAAGAGACCTCCAGCTGGTCGTCGTCCCGCAGGGGCAATCACCGGAGGCGGTCGTGAGAGCGCAGCAGTCTCAGGGGAAAAGACCCGTCTTCGACGCTCCGTCAACCGTCTACGTTGACGGGCAGGAGACTCAGATTCTAGGGTTCAAGAACGAGGATGAAGGATAGTCTCCCTGTTCATGACGATCGATTCAATTTGAAGTGCGATTCGCGCCCGCTCTAGCAACAGGCGAGCGCGAATCGCAGCGTCAGTCTCTATGGCCCGGCAGAAGAAGAGCGCAGCGCCAGTCACGACGGCGGAAGCCGCCCCGGTTTCGGGCGGGATGCTCGAACGTTTCGCCGTGACGGCTGAGGCTGTGGCGGCGACGACGAAGAAGCTTGAGAAGGCTGCTGTCCTCGGCGCGTACCTGCACGATTTGAGTGACGCAGACCTCCTGCGTGCGGCGCGTTATTTCGCCGGGCATCAGTTCGCCTTAAACGACATGCGGACGACGAACGTCGGCAATAGCCTTCTACGCGATGCTCTGAGCGAAGTGACGGGCATCGGGGTCGAAGACCTGCGCCCGCGCTACGTGCGGCTCGGCGATGCCGGAGAGGTCGCAGAAGAGGCCGTCCGCGAAGCTAAACCGGACAACGCCGCAAGTGGGCCCACCATCACGCTCGCCGAAACCGAAACATTGATCGAGCGCCTGAGCGAGATGCGCGGCACGAAGAATAAGAAGGCGCTGCTGACGAGCGTGCTCGCGCGTGCGACTGCGCTCGAAGCGAAGTATCTGGTCAAGCTGCTGGTCGGCGACCTGCGCATCGGTCTCAAAGAGGGACTGGTCGAAGACGCCATCGCGCGAGCGTTCGCGCAACCGCTGGCCCGTGTCGCGCAGGCCAACATGTTGATGGGCGACATCGGCGAGACGGCTGTGCGTGCGCGCCTGGGCCAACTCGGGAGCGTGGCGATGCGTTTGTTTCACCCGCTCAAGTTCATGCTCGCCACAGCCGCCGCAGACCTGACGGACATTGCGCGCACGATGCCCGAAGAGTTTTACGTCGAAGACAAGTTTGACGGCATACGCGCGCAGGCGCACGTGCAGAACGGGCGCGTCCGGCTCTATTCGCGCACGATGGACGAGATCACGCATCGCTTCCCCGAACTGGTCGCGCCACTCAAGGGGCTTCCGGTTGATGCCATCATTGACGGCGAGATAGTTCCCGTCGAGGGCGAACGCGTGCTGCCCTTCGCCGATCTGCAAAAGCGTCTGGGCCGCAAGACGGTCGGAGAGGAGTTGCTGGCCGCAACGCCCGTCGCGTTCATCAGTTACGATCTACTGTACGCGCAGGGGAGCGTGTTGATTGACGAACCCTTCGAGGAGCGTCGCAGTCGCCTGGAAAAGCTCGTGCCGCCGGAGGGCACGCTGCGCCTGTCTTCGCTCAAGCGCGTGCGCGACGTGATGGGCCTCGACGAAGAGTTTGACGCGGCGCGCGCTCGCGGCAACGAGGGACTGATGATCAAAGACCCGCGCTCGTCCTATAAGCCCGGCAGGCGCGGGCGAGAGTGGCTCAAACTGAAACGCGCTATGGCGACGCTCGATGTCGTCGTCACCAGCGTCGAGGTCGGCCACGGCAAGCGTCGTCACCTGCTCTCGGATTACACCTTCGCCGTGCGCCGCTCGGAAGAAGATGGCGAGCTGCTGAACGTCGGCAAAGCCTACTCGGGCCTCACCGATGTGGAGTTGGCCGAGCTGACCGAATGGTTTCGCGCCCACACCCTACAGGAATTCGCGCACGGCAAAGTCCGCATCGTCGAGCCACGCATCATCCTCGAAGTGACCTTCGATCGCATACAGGAATCGCCCCGGCACAAGAGCGGCTACGCCCTGCGCTTCCCGCGCATCCTGCGCCTGCGCGACGATAAACAGGTCGAAGAAATAGACACGGTCGAAACCGTGCGCAAGCTGTATGAAGGACAAGGATGAAAGCAAGGATGAAGGCGGAAGGATGAAGGATGAAGGAAAAGCATTCAAGACACGGAAGCATTCCTTCAGCATTCATTTCATCCTTCATCCTTCATCCTTGCTCTTCCGCCGCCGTTTGTATCCAAAGCGGGGAATCAAATATCATTCTCCGCTATCAATCCTTATGTTTGAGACTTGCTTGAGAAAGAGAATTTAATGAACCGTCGAAACCTTTTGGCCGCCCTGTTGATGACCTTCGCCTGTGCTCTGACCATCGCGGCACAGTCGCCCGCAGCCGCCACCTCCACTGCTCCGGCAACCGGACAAACGGCCCGTCCGGCGTCCACGCAGACGCTCGCCATCGTCAATAACCAGCAGATTACTCTGGCCGATCTTCCGCCGGAGCTGCGCACGAACATAGAGAATCTGGACAAGGATGTGGCGGACGTGCGGCGTCGTATCCTGGACTTGCAGATCGGTCAAATCCTGCTCGCCGCCGAGGCGAAGAAACGCGGCGTGACGACCGAGCAGCTGGTCAAGACCGAAATATCGAGCAAGGTTACTAATCCGACCGACGCAGAGATCAAGAATATCTACGAGACCAATCGGAATTACTTCGGCACAGCCGACCTCGCACAGGCGCAGCCCGTCATCATCCAGCAGGTACGCAACCAGCGCGGGCAGCAGCTTCTGGACGAGTACCTGGCGACACTGCGCAAGACATACCCGGTCGTGATGGGAGCGGATGTCAACGCGCCGAACCTGACGCCGACGACCACGCTCGCAACCGTCGCCGGTCAAACCATCTCGGCCTCCGCCATCAACGACGACCAGCGCATCAAGCGTTACATCTACGAGATACGCATGCAGACCTACGATGCCGAGCGGCAGGCCGTCGAGGTCAAGATCAATAACCTTCTGCTTGAAGCCGAAGCCAAGCGGCGCAACACGACCTCCGAGGCTTTGTTGAAGACGGAGGTGGCAGACAAGGTGACGCATCCGACCGACGCCGACGTGACCAGGTTTTATGAAGAGAACAAGGCGCGCATGAACGGCGCTGAACTCCAGACGGTGCGCGCAGACATCATCACTTATCTGGAACAGCCGAGCCGCGAGAAACTGGAACAGGCGCTCGTAGACCGCCTGCGCGCGGGCGCGCAAATTCGCTTGATGTTGACGGAGCCTGAGTCTTTGGTGGAGAAGGTTAGTGTGGACGACGACCCGTCGCGCGGGTCTGCGAGCGCGCCCGTGACCGTCATCGAGTTTACGGATTTTCAGTGCCCGGCGTGCCGCGCCATCCATCCGGCGCTCGACGAATTGTTGAAGACTTACGCAGACCGCGTGCGCTTCGTCGTCAGAGATTTTCCGCTCGAACAACACCAGCAGGCGCGCAAGGCCGCCGAAGCCGCCAACGCCGCCAACGCTCAGGGCAAGTTCTTCGAGTATGCGGCGCTGCTCTTTAAAAATCAGGAAGCGCTCGACATCGCGTCGCTCAAAAAATACGCCGCCGAGCTGGGCCTCGACCAGGCTCGTTTCAACACGGCGCTGGATGGCGGAACCTACGCCGCCGAAGTGCAGAAGGATGTCGCGGACGGCGAGGAGGTCGGCGTTGACAGCACGCCGACGATCTTCATCAACGGCGTGCGCCAGCGCGACCTGAGCCCAGAGGGCTTGCGCGCAGGAGTGGAACGCGCTCTAACAAAAGCCGGTAAGCCTCCCGCTCGCACGACGAAGTAAGAGCGCGAGCGGTGCAGGAAGCTTTACCGTCAACTCCGCACAGCGGGAGCGGCTGAAGCCGCCGAAACTTTTCCCTGACAGCTTAGCGTTGGTTCTTCGTCGGCGGCTTGATGCCCGCTTCGCTGGTGGGCGAGGGCTTGGCCTGCGGAGCCGCGCTTCCGACCGTCGCGGTGTTGGATGAAGCGGGCGCGCTTTTCGGAGCCGTGCTGGTCGTGTTGGTGGTGTTGGGTGAGCTGCCCGTGTCGTGCAGGGAAGAGCAGCCGCCCGCAAGGACTGCGGCGGCGAGAAGTGCTGAGACGGCTAAAATTCTGCGCATGATTCTCCTTAAAGGTCAGTGGCCGCCTGCTTAAGCCGGGCGGGTGTTCAATGTTGAAAAGACCCGCCCGGCTTAAGCGGGCGGTACTGACCCGTTCTACTTCTCAGAGCGCGAGGCCGACCTTGCGTTGAATACTGATGAAGCGCGGGTCTGTGCGAATCTGGTCGAGGCGCGGATCGACCTTGAGCCAGACGAGCGCCTCGGAGCGTGTCTCGAAAGCCTTTTCGAGACATGCAAAGGCGAGGTCACGTTCGCCGACAGCCGTATAGATGATCGTGAAATCGTAAGGCGAGACATGCGTGCGCTGCTGTCGCTCTTTCAATTCGGCGAGCACTCGCTCGGCCTCCGCGCGTTGGCCGGACGACGCATAGGCATGGCCCAGCGCCGCCAGGTAAAACGGCGCGTCGTCGATTTGAAGCACCTTCTGAAACTCTTCGATAGCCTTCCCGGCATCGCCCTTCTGCTCGTAAGCCCAGCCGAGAAAAAAGTGGCCGTTGATAAAGCTCTGATCCATCTCGATCGACTTGCGAAACTGTTCGATCGCCTGATCGTACTGGCGCGCGAGGAAGAAGGAGAGGCCGAGGTCTGTGTTGATTTCGAGCGAGCCGGGGTCAAGCTCGTAAGCCTGCGTAATCTCGGCGATGGCCTGATCGAGTCGTCCCATCAGCGCTAAGTACCACCCGTACCAGTGATGCGCCGAGGCGTAGCCGGGATTGTATTCGATGGCCCGCTGGTACTCCTTTTCCGCCTCGGCCCACTCCCAATCGTAAAAGGCTTTGATGACGGCCAGGGAGGCGTGCGCCTCTGCGAGCGTCTCGTCTATCTCAAGGGCACGGATGGCGGCAGCCTTCGCCTGCGGCATCGCTTCGAGCGGCGGCAGGTACGCGCCCGAAAGTCTGTAATAGGCGTCGGCCAGCCCAGCGTGGGCCAATGCGTAGCTCGGGTCGATCTCGATCGCCTGATTGAAGAATTTGATGCCGCTGTTGAGGCTCTCTTTGGTCATCTTGCTCAGGCAGTAGCGCCCCTTGAGATAGAGCTTGTAGGCTTCGGCGTTGTCCGTGTAACGCTTGGTGAGCAGTCTCTTCTCCGCGCCCGAGAGCTTGATTTGCAGGTTGCGTGAGATTTCGCGCGCGATCTCTTCCTGGACTTCAAAAATATCGGCGGGCTTGCGCCTGTACTGCTCGCCCCACAGGTGCGTGCCTTCGGCGACATCGACCAGCTCGGCCTTGATGATCAGATCATCGCCCAGTTGCAGCACCCTTCCCATAAACACGGCGCGCACGTCCAGCTCAGCGCCGACCTCCCGCGCATCAACCTCGCGCCCCTTGTAGCGAAAGACAGTGCTGCGCGCCATCACCTTGAGCTGCGGCAACTGCGAGAGCGTGTTGATGATGCTCTCTGTGATTCCGTCGGAGAGATATTCGGCGTTCGGGTCACGACCCGCGTTGGCGAGCGGCAGCACGGCCAGAGAATCTATGGGCCCATCAGCGGGCGTGGGCCCACGCCGCTCGGTTTTACGGACGGAGGATTTCGTCCGCCGATCGCGCGGCGCGGTCTCATCCGTCGATGTCCTTTTGCTCTTCCGGCCGGAGCGCGTGCGTGGCTTCTTATGAGCGGCGGCCAGCTTCTGCGGCACTTCCGCGTTTCCCAACTCGTCCGTATAAAGGTTGTACAGGTGTATGAGCACGCCGTGCTTGACCTCGGCCTCGCCTAGATCATGCAGGCGCTCTTCCCAATCGCCAAGCTCGCACAGCAGCTCGGCCATCTCCTTCGAGATGAGTATGTGGCCCGCGTCGCCGCAATCCATCACGCGCTGCGCGTAGTTGATGCCACGACCCGTCACGTCCTTCTCACCGGCGATGTTGATGTCGCGGTAGACTATCCCGCTATGGATGCCCATACGCAGCTCTATGTCGGGGTGATCGCGCAGCGCACGACTGATCTGAATCGCGCAGCGCACAGGAGCCTCGGGGTCGCCGAAGAAGGCCAGCGCCATGCCGTCTCCGGCGGCGCGGCTGATCAGTTGGTTGGCGGCCTGCGCGCGTCGAAAGTCGTCGGTGCTGCGCACGATCAGGTTGAGCTGGTGCAGCATCTGTCGCTGGCGTCCCGAGACACGCTTGGAATAGCCGACCAAATCCATGAAGAGGACGTGTGCTATTTCCGGCGTCGAATCCTGGCCGGGATCCGTTTGCGTCGTCTCGGTCATCATGGGCGAGTCGACGTGCTCGACCTCGGTGCGCGTTTGCAGATCGTGCTCTTCCTTGTGCGGCAAGGTCTGATTCATGAAGGCCGGAGAGGCTTCGACGGCCTGCGTCGTGCGTCCCATCTCGGCCTCGAACTCGGCGCGCTGCTTAAGGCGGCGCAGGTCTGCGGCCATCTCCCTGATGGACTGGTAACGCGCGTCTCTGTCCTTCGCAAGCGCTCTTGAGATGACTCGCTGAACCTCCGGCGATGTCGTGGGCAGGTGTCGCCAAAGCGGCTGCGGCTCTCGATCGAGAATCGAGACGATCACGTCGCTCGGCGTCTCTCCGCCGAAGGGCGGCTGGCCCGTGACCATCTCATAGAGCACGACGCCGAGGCTGAAGATGTCCGTCCGCGTATCGACGGGAAGCCCGCGCGCCTGCTCGGGCGACATGTAGATGACCGTGCCGATGACCATCCCCGGCTCCGTCTGCGTCTCCGTCGCGCTCTCGCCACGCTCCGTCAGCTTGGCGAGGCCGAAGTCCAAAACTTTGACGTAGCCGTCCGGGCGGATCATGATGTTTTCCGGCTTGATGTCGCGATGCACTATCCCTGCGGAGTGCGCGGCATCGAGCGCGCTTGCGACTTGCAGCGCGATGTCGAGCGCCTCATTGCCCGGCAAAGATTTGCGCGCCATGTGCTCGCGCAGGTTCGTGCCGTCTATGAACTCGGTGGCGATGAAGTGCGCGTCGTTGGCTTCGCCGATCTCGAAGATGGTGATGATGTTCGGATGGTTGAGAGCGGAAGTGGCGCGCGCCTCCTGCTTGAAGCGACGCAGGCGATCGGCATCGTTGGTGAACTGTGGCGGCAGGAACTTGAGCGCGACGACGCGGCGCAGTTGTGTGTCCTCGGCCAGATATACCTCGCCCATACCGCCCGCGCCGAGCGGGGAGCGAATCTCATAACGGCCAAATCGAGTTCCGGCGCTGAAGACCATTATCACTAACCGTCTATGCGATTCAGGACGTGCACGCTTTTGACTCTATTACACATCAACTAAAATTCATAGCAGCAGCCTGAACCGAACACGATAGAATGGCCGCATCGCGCCCGCCCGAGAATCCGCGTACGTCAGGTTGTCAGTTGGGCTCTGTGCGGCGATGCAGCTTCTCAAGCTCAGGCTTGACGAAATCCGCGTAGCAGTCCGGGCAGACGCTGTGGCTGATCTGCGCGTCGGAATGCCGGCTGAGGTAGCTTTCAACCTTCTGCCAGTAGTTCTGGTCGTCGCGAATCTTCTTACAGTAGGAGCAGATGGGAAGCAGTCCGCGTAGCTGCTTGACCTGCGAGAGGGCGTCTTCAAGCTCGTGGACGCGTTCGGCCAGGCTCTCCTGCAGCTCTATGATGCGGACGCCGACCGCGACGCGCGCGCGCAATTCCTGTATGTCGAAAGGCTTGGTTATATAATCGTCAGCCCCGGCGGCCAAGCCTGCGACGACATCTTCCTTACTGGTCTTGGCCGTCAGAAGAATGATATAGCAGGATTTGCAGTTGGGTGTTTCACGGAACTTCTGACACACCTCTATGCCCGACATGTAAGGCATCATCAGGTCTAGGATGACGAGCGGGGGCGCGCCCTCCGCTTGCAGCGCCTCCCAGGCTTGTGCGCCGTCGCGCACGGTCGTCACTTCGTATCCCCATTTGACCAGCAGCGCCTTCAGGAGGCGAGCGGTCTCTGGATCATCTTCGGCGATCAGTATTCTCATAAAACTCTCCCGGCGCGACCTTGCCCGGCTCCCGGAATCTTATGCCAACTCGCGTCAACAGACCAACACCGCCGCCTGCGCCAAGGCCCGCCCCACAAGTTGGATGCGAAAGACATCTTGCGCAGCAGTCGAGTGAGCATGGTATTATCTCGGCCCTGGAAACAGAAAGCTTATGAAAGCCCTCGTAGTAGATGATGAAGCGGTCATACGCGACATCGTAGCCGATGTGCTGCGCGCCGACGGCTGGACTGTGACCGAGGCCGATACGGCGGAGCGCGCCTTCGAGCTTTTGAGCGACGACAACTGGTCGCTCGTCTTCTGCGATGTCGTGCTCGGCGGCGAGGACGGCTTCAGCGTGCTGCGTCGCTTTAAAGAGGAGCAGCCGGAGGCGCAGATCGTTTTGATGACGGGGCACGGCTCGGCGGTCGGCGCATTGGATGCGGCGGCGCTCGGCGCTTACGACTATCTGTTCAAGCCCTTCAACGTCAAACATATTCTGACCCTGGCCCAATCCGTGCGCGCCGGTCGGATGGAGAAGAGCCTGGCCCATGAGCGCGCGCAGGATGCGGCGGCGACGGCGCTCATCTACAAATCGGACATAGACCTCGTCGGGCGCAGCGCCGCTTTCGTGGAAGTGATGAAGCTGGTCGGGCGCGTCGCGGTGACGAACCTGCCCGTCCTCATCACGGGCGAATCCGGCACGGGCAAAGAGGTCGTCGCGCGCGCCATCCATCGCCGCAGCCCGCGCGCAGACACGGCCTTCGTCGCCGTCAACTGCGGCGCTATCCCCTCGGAGCTGATCGAATCCGAATTGTTCGGCCACGTGCGCGGCTCTTTCACGGGCGCGGAGCGCGATCGTCGCGGCCTCTGGGAAGAAGCCGACGGCGGCACGGTCTTTCTGGACGAGATCACGGAAACGACACCGGCATTCCAGGTCAAGCTGTTGCGCGCGTTGCAAGAGGGCGAGCTGCGACGGGTCGGCTCAAACAGGCTCGTGCATGTGGACGTGCGCGTGATCGCCGCGACCAACCGCGACGCCGAACAGGAGCAGCGCGAAGGCCGTTTCCGTCAAGACCTGCTCTACAGATTGAACGCCGTCACCATTCACCTGCCACCCTTGCGCGAGCGCCGCGAAGACATCCTGCCGTTGGCCCAGCACTTCGCCAACAGGGTCGTGCGTCCGGGCTCTCAGCCCGTCAGCTTCTCGCGCGAGGCGCTACAGCTTCTCGAACAATATTCCTGGCCCGGTAATATACGCGAGCTTGAGAACGCAGTGGTGCGCGCCGTCGCGCTCTGTGATCGCATCGTGCGGCCGGAAGACCTGCCCGAACGCATACGCGCTTGCCGACAGGACGCCCCCTCTCTGCAAACAGCGCAAGAGAGAGAAGCGACGCGGGCGAGCGAGGCCGACGAAGAACTGCTCCCGCTCGCGGTCGTCGAGCGTCGCCACGTCGAGCGCGTGCTCGCGCGCACGGGCGGCAACAAGCAGGCCGCCGCACGCGTGCTCGGTATCGACCGCACGACCCTTCAACGCATGGTCAAGCGTCACAACCTGGACGGAAGCGACGGGGCCGGGCCAACACGCAAGCCGGAAAAATAAAGCAGCATGACTCTTGACATATCGGCGGCCCCGCCGCCTGTGCTGTGCGGAAAGGCTCTGCCTTTTCGTTAACAGTACTTTGATTTGGGCAAGGCTGTGCCTTGCCGTACCCACGTTAAATGTAATCTTGACTCTCAGCGAAGCCTGCGCACGTACTGCACGAGCTTGACCCACTCGCTGTCGTTCATCTCCGTAATACGTACGCCGACGAGATAGCCCGTCTCTTCGTCTTTCTCGCCGAGCCGCTCGCAGCGAACGGGCGTGGCGCGTATGCGCACCGTCCCCGTAGGAAGCTCAAGCATGACGTGAAGCGTGCTGCCGACGACGTTGAGATAGCGACCGCCGAAGTGTAGGG
The DNA here is from genome assembly GCA_036522655.1 of Pyrinomonadaceae bacterium. Lineage (GTDB taxonomy): Bacteria > Acidobacteriota > Blastocatellia > Pyrinomonadales > Pyrinomonadaceae > DASQYE01. Next base: position 142,933 of record DATDFK010000065.1, read on the forward strand.
ACGGTACGACGAGCGCCAAGCCCGTTTCGCTCAGGTTGCGCGTGTGGCCTTCGAGCAGGGAGGGAAGCACGGTCGCGCGCTCGCCCTCGTCAGTCCCCTGTAATGAGAGGCTGAAGAGAAGGCGCGCTTCCAGATGCGCGTCGCATCGCGGGGCGGAGCGCCGTTCGCTCTCCCCTGCGCGCGGGCTATGCAGCCACGCTTGCTGTAACGCTCTCAAGTGACTCCTCCCGGCGGTGCGAGACTTCGTTGGCGATATTTATGATGCGGTCGATCGTGAAGGGCTTAGCGACCACCCAGTCGACCTGCGCGGCCTTCTGTTCGTTGGAGCCGACGGCCTCGCCCCAACCCGTAATGACGGCCAGCGGAAGCTGTGCGTCGCGCTCGCGTATGGCGCGGGCAAGCTCCCACCCGCTCATCCCCGGCAGACCGACATCCGTAAAGACGGCATCGAACCTCATCACATCAAAGAGGGCCAGCGCCTCGTGCCCGCCGTCGGTCACAACCACCTGGCAGCCTTCGTTCTCAAGAATGTCGCGCAACAGCTCGCGCACGTACTCTTCATCGTCAACCACTAAAATCTTCGTCCGGTGCGAGTGCGCGGGCAGCGGCTCGGTAAGTATCAGTTCGCCCGTCCCCTGTGGCTTCAAGACGCCTTTAGCAATCGGCAACCTGATCTTGAAGGTCGTGCCCCTGCCCACTTCCGACTCGGCCTCGACCGTCCCCTCGTGCCTGCGGATAATGCCGTAGCTCACGGCCAATCCTAAACCCAGTCCGGCCTTCCCCTTCGTCGTGAAAAACGGATCGAAGATGCGCGATCGCACCTCTTCGCTCATGCCTGTGCCCGTGTCCGAGACCGCGATCTCTATCGCTCCATCGCTCTCTTCTGCGGAGAGGGTGAGCGTGCCCCCTTGTGGCATGGCGTCGACGGCGTTGAAGACCATGTTGACCAACACTTCTCTCAACTCCGAGCCGTCGCCCATGACTAAAGCGTTGGAGCGAATCTGTAGTTCGAGGCTGATGTGGACGTTGGAGGCTTCGGCGCGATCTTTCCAGCGCGGGCGCGTGATCTCGCTGACATCGAAGAGTAGTTGATCGACGGCGAGAGGCGCGAAGTCGTGATCGCGTCGCTGGCGCGCGAAATCCTGAATACGCTTGACCGTCTTCGCTCCGTCCTTGGCCGTCTGGATGATGATTTGCAGGCCGCTCTCGATCTTTGCCGGGTCATCGGTTGCGAGCAGCAGCTCGGCGCGACCGAGGATGCCCGCGAGAGTGTTGTTGAAATCGTGTGCGACGCCGGAAGCCAGTTCGCCGAGCGCGGACATCTTCTCGATCTGCGTGTACTGCTCGCGAATACGCTCCTGCTCCTGTATGTAATGGTTGAGTTCTTCGACGTGGCGCTCGGCCTGTTCGGCCTGCACGGCGGCCGCTTCGGTCTTGGCCTGCGCCGCCGCTTCCGCCTTGGCCGCCGCCGCCATCACTTCCAGATTCTTCAGGTATGTGCGGTAGGTCAGATAGACGATGGCGATGATGGGAGTGGTGGCGATGATGGCGTAGAAGCCGACGACGCCGATGAGCTTGGCCGTGAAGAGCGCGGCCGACGCGCCCGCGAAATATGTGATCGAAGCCCACAAGCAGTATTTGCTCCACACGTGCCAGATCGACTGGTCTGTCTTCCATGCCTGCGCGATGGCCGCCAGAAAAGAGTTGCCGATGTACTGCACGAAGCCCATCACGCAGACCGCCAGGAGAAACGGCGCGGAGAATTCCCCGTGCGTGATATTGACGACGTTGCCGAAGAAGAGCCGTATGGCCCACACCGTCATGAAGGTGGAGACCGCCAGCAGCGCGGCGTTATAAGAGATCGTCACGGGCTTGCGGCTGATCAGCAGCGAGGAGCGAATGCCGTCGGCCGCTGCGAGTAGAATCGCCGCCTCGCCGCCGTAGAGCAGCATCGTCAGGAAGATGAAGGTCTCCGACAGCGTGATGCGCCCGTTGACGCCGGGCATCTGCACGGCGATGCCGGAAGTGACGGCGACGGTCGAAAAGGCCAGCAGGAGGAAGAGCACATCCAACTGGGCCACCGGCAGGTGATAGGCGGAGAAGAGACATACCGCCGCGCCGGATGCGATGACCGACCACATTAAAGGTTTAACGAAACGTTGCCTGCTGCTCATCTCTTCTTTCTCCTCAATCTCATGTGTCCGAAAAACGTTTCAGTTGATTTGTGACTGCAAGAAAATCGTGTCGTAACAATCGCGCAGCTTGTAGCCTGCCTTGAAGAAGAAGCTTTGCGCGTCCTTGTTCCGCTCGTTGACGAGCAGGCAAAGGGAGGTGGCGCGCGAGAGAAGCTGGCGACCGAGCTGCGACATACAGCGCAGCCCGTAGCCCTTGCCACGCTCCTCCGCATGGACGTGCACGCCCTCCAGATAGATCACCTCCGGCGTCCTGCTCATGACATCCACCTTGAAGATCATCCGCTCGCCCTGCATCCAAACCCAGACGCGTCCCTGCTCTATGCGGCGCGCCGTGCGCAGGCGGAACCCTTCCGGGTCAACCTCCAACGGATTGACGCCGCTTTCAGCCTCGGCGAGCCGGGCCTGCACGGCCATCACCGGCTGTAGCTCGTCGAGCGTGGCCCGTCGCAGGTTCTCCACCGGCTCAAGCGCGGGGACGGGCCAGCGTTGCTCGAAAAGCAGCTCGCGGCAAATCAGTCGCGGCTCGCAGTGATGGCCCGCTGCGTAGTGTTTCCAGAAACGCCCGATCTTATCCTGGTCGCCCATAATCAAATGAGCATGGGTCTTTCTTTGGGCCAATCGCGCGAAGGCGGCGAGGGCATCTTCACTGCGCGTCTCTATGAGCGTGGCGTGACCGATGAGGGCGATGCCAAGGAGCCTGTGCTCGCGGTCGCGGTAGCCGTAGAACGTGCCGCGATTGAAAGGGCTCTCAATGCCGTTGTCCTGTATCAAGCCTGTCATGTAGATGGCGTCGATGGAGCGCGAGGCGAGAAAGGCGAGCGCCTCGGCTTCGTGCTCGTCCGTCAATTGCCGTATGACCGCAGAGCCGGGGTCTGGCTCTGCGAGCGGTTGCGGGGCGGCAAGCATCTTTTTTTGTCTGATCGATTGGGACATCCCTTTACACTCCTAACGCGCGGAGCTCAGGCCGAGGGGTCAAGCTCTAGTAGCCTATGTAGTCCACGCCGGTATCAACTTCCAGGTCTATGGTCGAAACCGCGTCGCCGCTGGTCGTCGCGGACTGCGCCTGCGTGACGGCATCTGCCTTGAGCACGCTGTCGCCGAAGATCACGCCGTCGCCGAAAATCACGCCGTCACCGAAGATCACGCCGTCGCCGAAGATTACTCCGTCGCCAAGCAGCACGTTCACGCTCAGAAACGCCGTGCCGTCGCCGAAGATGACGCCGCTGCTGGTTCTGATCTGATCGCCGAAGATGACGCCGCTGGACACCTGCGTCGTATCACCGAAAATGACGCCGGTTGAAACCGACATCCCGTCGCCGAGCAGAGCGCCCGTGCCGTAGATTTTCTGATACTTGGTGATCAAGTCCGTGCCCGTCGCGTACGTGCGGTTCAGGATGATGCCCTGCGACCAGGTGAACGTCTGTCCCGCGATCGTCGTCTGTGGCGCGGGAGGCAGGAGGGTCGTCAGCAGCGGAGCGCCGACAGGTGTGGTCGCAGAGAGATCAGAGCGCACGAGTCTGGCTAAACGGACAGCGCCTTCCAGATTCAACTCGCCCGCGCCCTGCTCGAACTGGTTAAAGCCTGCGAGGGGCTGCGCCGTGTACATCAGGATCATCTTGACGAGGTTGGGCGTTAAAGACGGATTGGCCTGGAGCAGCAGTGCGGCTGCGCCCGCCGCAACCGGCGTCGCCATCGACGAGCCGTTCATGAACATCATCTTTCGTCCATCGACGGGGCTCACACCGGCATCGAGTTGCGGATTCTGTGTAACGAGCAGATTGTCTTCCGCTTCGGCATAGATAAGCTTGTTGCCGGGAGCGACGATGTCGGGCTTGATCAGGCTGTCGTAATGCTTCGCGCCGAGCAGATCGGTCGAGAAGCTGCGAGTGGGCCCACGAGAGCTGTAAGAAGCGACACCATCGTCTCCTCTCTGGTCAGTGCCGAAAGTATTGGCCGCGCCGACCGTAATCGCCGAGGGCTCGTTGCCTGGCGAGTGAATCTGCCCATAGATTTTATTCCCCGAGCTGTCCTTGCCGTTGTTGCCCGCCGCCGCCACTACCACTACACCGGCGTCAACCAATCGGCGGACGGCGCGACACACAGGGTCATTGCGATAAGACTCTATGGCGGGAGCGCCGAGGCTCATGTTGACGATGCGTATCTTGTAGAGCGTGCGATTCGTCATCACCCAATCGAGCGCGGCGAGCAGCGCAGAGGTGGAACCGGCCCCCCTGGAATTGAGGACGCGCAGGTTGACGATCTGAGCATTAGGGGCGATGCCGATGTACTCTCCGTTGGAGATGCGTCCATTACCCGCCGCGATCGATGCGACATGAGTGCCGTGCCCGTAGGGGTCATCCGTGCGACCTTCGCCCGTAAAATCACGACTGGCGACGACGCGCAGGCCGTTGCTTTTGTCGAGGAAAGATTTGTGATCCGTATCGATGCCGGAATCAAGGATGGCGATGCCGATGCCTGTGCCGTCGAGCCCGCTGATGTTCAGGCCGACGAGGTTACGCACGGCATCCGCACCGCTCGTCAAAGAGACGTGGCCGGATGGCACGTTCTCTCTATCGGCGGAGATGAACTCGATCTCTTTATGAGCGGCCAGCGCCTCGATGGCCCTGATGGGTAGATCGACCACGCGCGCATTGAAGTTCTGAAACCGCAGACGGATGTGCCCGTCAAGGCCCTCCAGGAGTGAGTCAACCAGCGCCCCGGTCGCCCGGTCGCTCAGTTGAACGATGACGCGGACGCGGGGTGACCCGCCGCTTGCGTCTTGCACCAGCTCATCCAGGTCGGGTGACAGCTTATCCTTCGTGCTCCCCTGATTGCTCCTGGCTCTCATCGTCAACCCCTGTAGCGATTGCGCTCGGGCTTCCAGGCAAACCAGGTTGCCCGTGCATAAGGCGAGCGCCAGTGCCGGAAGAGCAAACAATCGCATGGCGAGGGAACGCTTAATGTTGTTCACTTAACCCCTCCTTTTAATCCGACCCGTAGAGACTTCATCCGTCCTGGCCTGTCATCTCTGCCGGGCTGCGCTCCGCGTCGTATGCTCTCGGGGCATACCGCTTGAGCTTGAATCTTGAAAAATAGAACAGCGCTCCCAAGGGGAAGCGTCAGGGAAATCCAATCGCGAGGTGTAAATTGCCGACCAGGGGGGAGAAGATTGGAAACGATGCTGCTTATGCTGACGATCTTCATCAGGCTTTCCACCTTATGCCGGAATCTCACCTCATGTATGAGGTGGGGTCGCCGTTGATCGTCGCGGACTGCGCCTGTACGGCTGTATCACCGATGATAATGCCGTCGCCAATAATAATGCCGTCGCCGATGATGATACCGTCGCCGATGATGATGCCGTCGCCGATGATAATCCCGTCGCCGAGCAGCATGCCAGTATCCATAAAGCCCGTCCCGCTGCCGAGCGATGTGCCGTCGCTTGTACGCACCTGCTCGCTCAGGTTAATGCCGCTCGTCATCAACTGCGGATTAAGAGCCTGCGCAGTATTGCTCTCAACGACGCCGTCACCGAGCAGAGCGCCCGCGCCGTAGATTTTCTGATACCTGGTGATCAACTCCGTGCCCGTCGCGTACGTGCGATTCAGGATGATGCCCTGCGACCAGGTGAACGTCTGTCCCGCGATCGTCGTCTGTGGCGCGGGCAAAGTTCCCACGGTCAACATGGGCGAGCCCGTCGAACCGAGCAGCCACAAATCCTGGCGCACGAGTTTGGCCAAGCGGACGGCTCCCTCTATGTTGAGCGCGCCCGCGCCCTGCTCGAACTGGTTAAAGCCTGCGAGGGGCTGCGCCGTGTACATCAAGATCATCTTGACGAGGTTGGGCGTCAGTGACGGATTGGCCTGGAGCAGCAGTGCGGCTGCTCCGGCCGCGACCGGCGTCGCCATCGACGAGCCGCTCAGGTACATCATCTTTCGCGTGTTGAAAGTGCTGACGCCAGCGTCCAGCGCCGGATTGGATGCGACCAGATGATTGTTCAAAGCCTCTGCCCAGACCACCTTGTTGCCGGGCGCGACCATGTCCGGCTTGATCAGATTGTCGTAATGTTTAATATCGCTCGCGTCCGTCCAGAAGCTGCGAGTGGGCCCACGAGAGCTATAAGAGGCGACACCATCGTCTCCTCTCAGATCAGTGCCGAAAGTATTGGCCGCGCCGACAGTGATCGCCGAAGGCTCGTTGCCGGGAGAGTGAATCTGCCCATAGATTTTATTCCCCGAGCTGTCCTTGCCGTTGTTGCCTGAGGCCGCGACGACGATCACCCCGGCGTCCGTGAGGCGTCTCACGGCGAGGCACACCGGGTCGTTGCGATATGAATCGACGGCCGTTGTGCCGAGGCTCATGTTGACGATGCGTATGTTAAAGAGCGTGCGATTCGTCATCACCCAGTCGAGCGCGTCGAGCAGCGCGGAGGTCGTGCCCGTGCCCTGAGAGTTCAATACGCGCAGGTTGATGATGTTCGCGTTCGGTGCGATGCCCTGATACTGTCCGCTGGCAACCTGCCCGTTGCCAGCCGCCGCCGAAGCCACATGCGTGCCGTGCCCGTAAGGGTCGTCGGTGCGGTTCTCTCCCGTAAAATCCTGGCTGACGGAGATGCGGCTCAAACCGAGACTGTTAAGAAACGAGCGGTGGTTGCCGTCGATGCCGGAATCGAGAACGGCTATGCCGATGCCCGAGCCGTCGAGCCCGCCGAGCGAGAGCAGTCCCGTATTATTGACCGCCTCTGCGCCGCTCGTCGTCGTGATGTGCCCGAACGTTTTGACCTCGCTGTCCGGCGAGATGTAGCGAACCTCGCTGCGCGCGGCCAGTTTCATGACCGTGTCGGCTGGCAGCTCAATGACGCGCAGGCCGAGACGCGGCAACTGGCTCTTGATCCGCCCGCCCAGACTACGCACCAGAACGTCCAGCGTCAACAGGGATGAATTGCCGGATTGAACGATGGCTTTGACGCGAGCCCCTGCCTGTGCGTCCCTGACCTGTGCGAGCAGCGCCGGAGAGACTTTGACCGAGGGCGAGGCGGCCTGTGCCTCTATGCTGTGGCCGGTCTGGCTTCCGGGCCATAACGGCAGCAACAAAGAGAGGAGCGCAACCCCTGTGAGAACCAATGGCCTTTTTGGGTTTTTCAACTTGCGGCTCCTTCCGTATTGCTTCGGGCTTGATCTGGTTTGTGGCTGCCGGGCTTGAGAGAAGTGCTAACTGGCTCGGCACGTTCATGGCAAGAATCGTACCCATATATATAAAGGCGCTCTTTTGCGCATCTGCGGCGCGCACTTAACCGCCGGGCTCGTTCGTCCGCAAAACCCTCGCGCGCCGAAAGCTGCGTGCCCACGAGGGCCAGATGTCATTGATAGGGAAAGAGAAGAACCCGGCGGGCGACTACTAAGGGCGAACGGGCCGCAGTCGCGCCTCCCCGTCGAATAAGCCTCCAGGGGCGTCCGGGAAGGCGAGCGGACGGCCCGCCCTCAATCGCTGTCGTGTGTCAACAGATCGCCGCATATCGCCGCATGAGCCGGAGATTACGCTGTGGTTTTATGCCTCACTGGCCGGTATTTGATTTGACCCTGCGAAAGGTATGCTGTTGAAGACGGGGCTTGATGGGCGCAGGCGCGCGGCTTCGGCTGGCATAACACTTGCCGAGAGCGCCAGAGCAGCCCCCGGCAAATTGGTTCTCTTGGCAGAAGAGAAGCAGTTGTTTGGCCGGAGCGCCTCTTCCCTTAAACGTTCACATTAGCTTTTCACTCAAGCGACAAAAAAGGTGGCCGAATCATGCAGGAAATCAAGAAGGGTCGGAGTCGTATTCTGGTCACAGACGACGAGCCGGAAGTCAGAGCTATCCTCTGTGAGTTGTTAAGCAAAAGCTATGAATGCGCCGCCGTCGGTTCTGCCGGCGAGGCGCTCGCCCGTTTAAGCAGAGAGCGATACGATCTGGTCATCAGCGATATTATGATGAAGGGCATGAGCGGGCTGGAGATGGTTCCGCACGTCAAGGAGCTTGCGCCCGAAGCGCTCATCATCATGATCAGCGGGGCGCAGACCATCGAGAGCGCGATCGAGTCTCTGCGCGTCGGAGCGTTCGACTACATTATGAAGCCGTTCGATATTCGGCACGTCGAAGCGGTCGTGCGCCGCGCCCTCGAACATCACGCGCTGCGCACCGCCAAGCGACACTACGAGAACTATCTGGAAGACCTCGTCAGGCAGCGCACGGCCGAGCTGCACTGCGCCTTCAGTGCTCTTGAGGACAACTATCGCATGACGCTCAAGGCTCTGGCGGCATCGCTTGAGACGCGCGACGCCGAAACGCACGGCCATTCCGAGCGCGTCGTCCGCTTCAGCCTGCGCCTCGGCCAGGAGATGGGATTGGCACAGGAGACGATGCGCTCGCTGGAATTCGGCGCGCTCCTGCATGACATAGGCAAGATCGGCGTGCCCGACGCGGTACTGCGCAAGCCCGGCCCGCTGACCGAAGACGAATGGGGCCGGATGCGCGAGCATCCACTGCTCGGACAGAAGATACTTCGCGGGATAGAGTTTTTGGATGGAGCGGCGCGCGTCGTCGCGCAGCATCACGAGAAGTGGGACGGCTCGGGCTATCCCACGGGGCTGCGCGGCGAAGAGATAGACCTCAACGCGCGTATCTTCGCTGTCGCCGATACCTTCGACGCCGTGGTCAGCAATCGCGTCTATCGCAACGGCAAATCCTACGAAGCGGCGCTCGCCGAACTCAAAGCACATGCCGGTCAGCAGTTCGACCCCGAAGTCGTCAAAGCCTTCGAGCGCGTCCCGCCCGAAGAGTGGGAGATACTGCACCGTCACCCGTCCAACAAAAAAGAGACCCGCTCCAAGCCCACCTTCATCATAGACGAGCTACCGCACTTCGTCAGAAACGAACTGGCCAAACTGAAAATGAAGGAAGAGCTACACCGCACAGGTCTCAGGCAGGAACGAGCCGCATAAGAGTAAGGATGAAGGCGGAAGGATGAAGGATGAAATGAGCGCTTTCGTGTCTTGAAAGCTTTTACTTCATCCTTCATCCTTCCGCCTTCATCCTTTTCTTCTACGGTGTGATCAGGATTAGTTTGTTGAGCGGGTCGAAGGAGAGATAGAAGGGTTGCAGGGCGTCGCGCCCGAGGAGGATGGGCGAGCCGTCGACGACGCCTGAGAGAACGTCTGTCGGAACCGAACGCAAGACCAGGGAGCCTATGCGGACGGTCGCGGGCGCGACGCGGCGTGCCGCTATCCTTCCGCCGGAGATGTCGCGCACGCTGTCTTTATCCCTGCCGAGACGATCTGTGATGCCTATGCTGCGCGCCGCACTTTCGCTGACCGCCAGGCCGAACTCCGAGCCCGTATCGAGCAGCGCCCGTCGCCCTCCTTCGAGCATGACGAATGGACGGCGACTGCCCCTCTCGAAAACCCAGGGGACGATTGCCCCGCCCGTTGGCGCATCGCCTGCGCGCAACGGCGCGACGCGCGGGTCGAAGGCGCTGATCTCGCCGCGCCGCATATCGATCGAATAACCGAGCGGCCAGAATGCCTCCGTCGGGTCGAGCACTCCGTCTATGTCCGGCGGCAAACCGTTTGTGACGACGACAGAGCTTTGAGACGGAAGCACGTTGTTCTGGTCACCGATCGCTAAACTGCGGACGGAAGCCTCGCGCCCTGGGACTGAGCCCGCGCCGCTCATGCCGCTCATCACGGTCGCGCGCCCACGCTGGAAACTGACGCGCGCATCACGCGCGACGCGCTCGGAGATGATGGTCGCGCCCGCGCCCGTATCGACCGCGAAAGAGTAGACCCCGACGCCGTTGACCCATGCCGAAACGATCAGGCCACGACCATCGCTCTCGCGAAAGCGTGCGACGCGCGGCAGGCCCGCCGCCGCTGCTGCTCTCTCAAGCTGCCGAGTGCGGCTGGCAGTCCCGATCGTAAATTGTGGGCCCGCGCCGCTCGTCTCTCCCGCCACCCGCTCATACAAATGGGCAGCCCCACTCAGAGGTGCTGCCCAGATGATCGAGACGAGAGCGATCAGGAAAGCCGAGACCGCGCCGCGCGCCAGTCTCTTCAGGCTTTGAACCATCACGCCTCTCTAGCTGCGAATTTAGTAGCGACGGCTACGATTGCGAATCTTGTAGGTGTAGAGCGCCGAACCGCCCGCGCCAGCCAGCGCGCCGATGGCCGCACCCTTCTTGCCGCCGATCAGGCCGCCGAGGATTGCGCCGCCGCCCGTGCCCATCGCCACCGTCAGCTTATCGCGGTGCTTCTGCCAGAAAGACCTCTGGCGGGGCTGTGTGTTGTAATCGTAGTAGACGCGACGAGAATTGCTCGCGCTCGAAGAGCGTGCGCGCCTGCCGCTGGCCGTGCGATAGACAACGGGGGTGTCCGCCGTCGAACGCCGCGCTGCCGTCGCGCCGCTTCTGTCCGCCGCCGCGCGATAGCCTTCCGCAAAACCGTCACGAAACGCATCCTGATCTTCGCCCGTGGCGGTGGTCGTCGTGTTCAGCTTCGCCTGCTCCGTAGATTCAGGTGTCGCCGTTTCGGTCGTCGCCAGCGTCGAGGGCTGAGTGGCCGTGGTCGTCGTGCCTGCCGTCGAAGGATTGCCCGAACGGGTCACAAACGCGCCGACACCGCCGCCCAAAAGTGCGGCTACCAGCGCAACCGGCAATATCTTATTTTGTAATGTCATCGTTTCTGCATCTCCCGTTTAAAATCTGCCGCCTCTGTCCTATGGCAAGTGGCGTTCCTCTTGCGCCCGCGCAGTTGGCCCACGCCGCCGCGAGCACGCGCCTGCCCCCGTTTTTACAGCAACTCGGCGATCGGGCCAGTGCGTCGCAAGAAAATTATAATATTTCGGACTCGACGGCGTTTGAGCCCGCGCGGGCTTGCTACCCGATATGGGATTGCAGAAGATACCATATCATCAATCGCGCGTGCTCGACCGTTTCGCCTTTAAGAAAAAGACGGGCGGGCCCCACTCCGAACAGTCTCATGGTCGCGGTCGTAAAAAGCTTAAGAGGTTCCGAAGCAGCGCATTCAAGGCCGGTGTGGAGACCCTTGTGGAAACAGAACTGACCATCAAGACGCCAGAGGATTTCAGCTTCAGGCGAACCGTGCGCAGCCACGGCTGGTGCACGCTCTTGCCTTTCGAGTTTGACGAGGGCCGCTGGCAACTCTTGCGCGTGCTGGACGCGGGGCGGGGACAGCCCGTCACGGCGATTATCAGCGGCTCGCGCCAAGCCGTAAGGGTGCGGCTCACGCGCCCTGTGGGGCAGAGCGCGGCCAGCAAAGTCGTACGCGATGTGCGGCACATGCTCAGGCTGGACGAAGAGATGGACGAGTTCTACAGGGTGGTCGCCGGTGAGCCGGAATTTGCATGGATCGCGCGCGAGGGAGCGGGGCGTCTGCTGCGCTCGCCGACGGTTTACGAAGACCTGGTCAAGTCGCTCTGCACGACCAACTGCTCATGGGCGTTGACGGAAAAAATGGTGACCGGGCTTGTCAGGGAGCTTGGCCGTGCTGGCCGCGACGGTCGTCGCAGTTTTCCGACGCCGGAAGCGATGGCCGTTGCGCCGGAGAAATTTTATCGTGACACGGTGCGCGCGGGCTATCGCGCCCCATACCTGAAAGAGCTGGCCGAGCGTGTGGCCGCAGGCGAGCTGGACGTTGAATCCTGGCTCACGAGCAGGCTCTCAACAGACGAGTTGAAGCGCGAGATGAAGCGCGTCAAAGGGGTCGGCGACTATGCCGCCGAAAATCTGTTGAAGCTGGTCGGGCGTTATGATTGCCTTGCGCTGGATTCATGGGTGCGCGCGAAATTTGCGCGCACGCGCAGCAATGTTCATAAAGGGAAGAGCAGCGGCGATGATGCGAAGATCGCGCGTTATTACTCGCGCTTTAAGGCGTGGCGCGGGCTCGCGCTCTGGTGCGACATGACGCGCGATTGGTTGGACGAAGAACAGCCGCACGCGCGATAAAACCTCTCGTTAAAGAGCGCGTAAAAAAGGGCAGGCTCACGCGGCGAGTATTGATCTGCGGCTATTGATCAAATGCGGCCTGAGCTTATAAAATGCGCGGCAATCTCCCAGGACAAACGCTCTTGATGAGCCGCCTGCTTCCGGCAGTCAACAAGCGCCTCTCAGCGTACTCGACGGGAGACCTCAACGAACATGGAATATGTGGCCTACATTTTCGCGCTCACCCTGGCATGCGTGGCCGGGATGGAGTTCGTCTATCTGAAATTCATGGAGGCGATCAATCGCCAGCACAAGCGCCGCATCAGCGAGCTTGAACGCCGCAACGCCGAGCTTGAACGAGCGCTGCAAGGCATGGAAGCCGCGCTTGAGCAAAGGGACGAAACGGAAGAGGAAGTGTGGCCTGAACTGATAGACGACGACTCCGTGAGCTGACAGCCGCCGCCGCTTTAAAGTCTTCCCCTCAAGTCCCGCCGAGTGCTTAAAGATAGCATCGCTCTCATCCACGCCGCCGCTCAGCTTTTGACGAGCGACATGACCAGTAAAAAGAAGAGAACGACGATGAGGATGGTCGCAACCAGAAACGCGATCTTCCAGAAGCTATAGGGGCGGTCGCCCTGAACTTCGCCCGTGCGACCGTTGATCACTATCTGGTAGACCTTCTGATTCAGCCTGTAGGCCCCGGCGTAGACGGGCAGCAGCAGGTGCTTGAAGGTGATCCCGGCGTAGTGCGTCGTGACGTTGCCGATGCGCTGCTCGTCGCCGCCGATGTCTTTGCGCACGTCTGATTCGATGACGCGCGCCGCCAAAGTCTTGGCCTGCTCGAAGCCTTCCCCCAGCTCCAACTGATAGCGCTGCGCCTTGTAGCCGGAGAGAAATGCCGGCTCATACGATTTGATCTCGCCCAAATCCCAGGGCTCAAGCGCGTAGAGACGATTGGGGGGAAGAGAACGCGTGGCCGGGACGAGGATGTCGTCGAACCAGCGAGTGACCGTGCCGGATGCCGGATACCAGCGCGTCTTCTGTACCTGTCGCGTCTTTTGTACTCGATTGCCCTGTGCGTCCGTCTCCGTGTAATGCTCTGTCTCGTAGTAATGCTCGCCGCGCTGGCCCGTATAGTGGCTGGTGGTGTGCGCGTCGTACGTCCAGTAGGGCAGGTAGATGCCGTCGATGGCTTCGGGGCTCGCGAAACGCTTGAGCGCATCGGGCGCAAACCAGCGCGATGAGAGCCACTGACGGACGGCAGCGGTCGCCTGCTGGTGCGTGATGCGAAAGGGCAGGACGCCTTCGGGCGCGACCGTCGGGTCGGCGCTCTTGGGTTGCGCGACGATCTTTGCGCCGCAGAAATCACACTCGCGCGCTACTTCCGGCGGCACGAACGTGACGATTGCGCCGCAACTCGTGCACTGCACTTCGAGCGCGTTCTGGGCCAACATCTGCAATTGCCCGGAGCGCGGGCGCAGGTATTCTTCGTAGGAGCGTTCCCGCACCTGTTCGGCGGTCGTCGGTATCAACTCCTTGTGCCCGCAGTAGGGACAGGTCAAACAACCGTCCTTCGGCTCGAACACGAGGTTCGCGCCGCACGCAGGGCAAGGGTAACGATGTATCTTCTCCGCCGGGGCCGTTTGCTGTGGGGGCACTTGCATAATTATTTGTAAAGTGAACCGGCGAGCAAGCCCCTAGACCTCGTTGAAGCGATCGGGCATGCTCACCCCTCTGCTGCCAAGTTTGTATTCCGAAATCCAGACCGATACATATACCATGAGCCCCGCAAGGCGCGAAAGATTGTAGCCCACGGCGTGAGCCCCTGAAAGGGCGAGCGGAATGTAGGTCGCAAGCCCCGCGAGGGGCGAGCGGAATGCAGCCCACGGCGCAAGCCTTGGGATTGCAATAACCAAACTAGGTAAGCCCCGGAGGGGCGAAAGAAACTCAACCGGAATTTCTTACGCCCCTCCGGGGCTCTCGATTATTTGCTGGCTCACGTTCCCATGACTTGCGTCATGGGCTACATTCTTCCGCCCCTTCGGGGCTCGTGAACTACATTCCGCTCGCCCCTTTCAGGGGCTTTCTCTGAGACCTGCTCTGCGTGCCGCTTCCCCAGCGGTACGGTGAGTCGCTTTCCCCCAAAGGCGGCTCACCGTACCGTGTTGGTTACCTTGAAGATTTCCTCCCCCAAAGAAATCTTCAAGATCGGGGAGAGACCGTTTACTGCAACACGAAGTCGCGCCCGCTCGCCGTGTCAGCCGGGTAGAGCAGCCCGGAGCCTAGAGCGCCGACCACTATTTGCCCGATGGCGCTTGTCGAGGTAGAAGTCTGGCCGAGCGCCGTCCGTGTCGTGTTCGCTCCCCACAGCGCCTCGTTGATCTGTTTCAGGCTGAGACGAATGACGATCTGATTGCCGTTTATCGCACCGGCAGGGGCTCCGATGTCGTCCTGCGAGTTTGAGCCGTTCGGCAGCTTTGAGATAGTGCCGTAGCTATAGGCCATGCCGCCCGTCTCAGTGGTTAACGCCGAGACGAAGAGCGTCTTACTTGTCACCGCTCCTGTCGTCGCGTTCACGTCGGTGACGAAAACCGATGATATATTCCAGGCATTATTGACTGTGCGGGCCGAAAGATCAGTGACCTCCATCGTATAGACAAGCTCGTTCGCGGCGGCATCGTAGTAGTAATCAACGCTGCGTATGTCCTGCGCCGCCGTGCCGAGGTTGTCGCCCGCGAGGTCGACGATCTCAAGATTCTCAGGCGGGAAGAGATTAGCCGTGTGCTCGACAGCCGACAGACCCAAGACGCGGCGCACAGCGTTGTGCGCGTCGACGTAGCCAGCGCCGACGACCTTCTCTTCGTAAGGCATGGGATTGGCCGTCTCCCTGAGAATGGTCACGACCTGATCGGGCGTCAGCGTCGAATCGGCTTCGAGCAGCAACGCGATGACGCCGGAGACGTGCGGGCAGGCGAAGCTCGTGCCCTGCGATGAGAGGTAGTTCGGTTGAAAGGCGACGGGGATATTGACCGCATCGCCGTTGAGCTGTCCGCTGGCGGCCATCAGAGGCGAAGCGCCGTGAGCGCGCACGGAGATGATCGCAACGCCCGGCGCTGTGATGTCCGGGCGCAGGTTGGGTTGTGCCGTCTCATCTGCGGGCATGCCCGCCACGTCCGTGCCCGTGCCGTTGTTCTTGCCGCGCGAGCTGAAGTCTGCCGGTGAGCCGTAGCCCTCCTTCTCGCCCGCCGCGACCGAGATAGTCCAGGGCATCGTCGAATAAGGATTGATCGCATCGTCAGTGCTGCCGTCGTTGCCCGCCGCGAACACGACCGTCATATTGCGGTCATGCAGCATGCGCGTCGAGACGTTGATCGGATTGTTCGGGCTCACACCCTCCGCAGAGTAGATGTCGCCCCAGGAGTTGTTGACAACGCGTATGTTGTAGTCGAACTGTTTGACGAGCATGTAATCGTAAGCGCCGAGGATGGCGACGAGCGGCAAGCCCTTGTCATCGCCCGTGTCAACGCCGACGAGATGAGCGCCGAGGGCGACGCCGCCAAAGAAGCCGCCGGAGTTCGCGCCCGTGCCCGCCGCGACACCAGACCCGTGCGTTCCGTGGCCGGATTCGAGGTCGGAGGTCGGCGCGTTCTCGATGTAGATGGGCGGGACGAATCCCGTCCCGGCGACGAGGTCTGAGATGGAGATGCCGACGCCTAAGACCAAGCCCGCATCGGAGACGACGCCCTGCGCGAGCGGCTGAATGACGTTCTGTCTTGTCTTGAAGCCGAGCTTGAGGTCTTCCTGCGTGGCGTCGATGCCCGTATCGACGTAGCCTATGCCGACGCCTTTGCCCGAGATGGGCGTGCCCGGATTGGCCGCGTTCCTTCTCGTCACATCGCCGTCCGCCATCATCTGCGGCACGCCGATGAAGCGGCGGCTTGTGCTCGTAAAATTCTTCATCACGCGATTGGCCCAAACGGAGCGCACGCCGGGCTGCATCTTGACGGCCTCGACCTGCGCGAGACTCAGATCGGCGATGACCATCGGAAGCTCGCGCAGCGCGAACCCCTTCGTGATGCCGATGGCTTGCAGGCGGCCAAGCTCTGCGGATGTCGGCGTGCTGCGGTAGGTGATGATCATCGGCATCTTTGCGCCGAGCGCTTTCGTCGAGAGATACGTTCTGATCAGCGGGTCTACCTGCGCCGAAGAGGCGGTCGCCCTGCCAGCCGTTTGCAGCATGAGCGCGAACGCGAATATCAAGATTGCTGTGAGCGCCTTTTTCATTGCGGTCTCCTTCTCGTCAAGGGCCTGAAGAATTCTTTCCTGACGGTTCAGAGCGGGACTTGAAATCTACAAGCCGCGCTCTGAACCGGCGGAAGTCGCAGCGCCGCTCCCCGACAAAGCGACGCCGCGACTCTCTCGATTAACGGACTAGCTGCGCCGTGACCGTCTTCGTCAACGGATTGGCAGTGATGCGCAGCAATCCCGTCAGTTTCGGTAAAGAGCCGGTGGGGCTCGTGGAGCCGCCGCCGCCCGACGCGGGGCTCGATGGAGCAGCGCCGCCCGGTGCTGCCGGTGTGGCTCCGTTCTCGTATGCCGTGACCTGCACGTAGAAGTTGAACATCTCGGCTGCCGGGTCGTTGAACTCAAGCGTCCTCGTCCCCGTCGTCTCGCCTGCGCTCAACACCTGATCGGCTCCGAGCTGGTTCGAGTATCCGAAGAGCGCGGCAGTCGCAGTGCTCTTGCCGTCGCCGCCGTTCTCCGCGTTCCTGACGGAGACGGTGTTGGACGTAGCGCTGATGCTCACGACCTGAAGGTCGACGATGGGCACGTAAGCGGAAGCGGAATTATTCTTAAAGGCGAGGTCGAGCTTAAAGACGCCGCCCGTGAACGTGACATTCGAGATGGCCTTCTCTATCTGGGAGGTGATGTCCACCTTGCCGCGCAGGTCAACCAGGATGCTCGACGCGTTGCTCGGCGGAGTAACGTAAGAGCCTATCTGTCCGGGCGTCAGCGCGCGGATGCGATAAAAGTGCTGACCGTTGACTTCACCAGTGAAAGTCTGGCTGGTAGCGTTACCGGCGACCTGACCGGCAACCGTGTAGTTCACCCCGTCTATCGACTGCTCGATCTCAAACCTGTCGGCGCTGCCGACGGGCTGCCACTGAAGCGTGTAGCGACCGTCGAAGTCCACGGCCTTGCCTTCGGCGTCCGTGAACTCGCCCACGATGGGCTGCACGTTCGGCGCTGCGCCGCCCTTAGAGACGCTGCCCGTGATGGTGTAGTCGGTGGGCCCATTGGCGAAGCCGACCACGCGCAGAGTGTACGTGCCGGGAGTGTTGATCTGGGTCGCGATGTGTTCCGGGCCTCCTGCCTCAGCCGAGTGTGTGACCTCCGCGCCGTCCGGGCCGTAGAGGTAGAAGTCCATGTCCGCGAACACGTCGTCAACCTGCTCCTGCCAGTCAAGGCGGACATCGAGCTGAGCGGCGGGCGAATCGGTTGTAAAGGTGTAGTCCTGATAGGTCGTGCCTTCGAGCAGTTGCAGACCGCCATCGCTGGCGGGCATGTTACCGGCGAAATTGAGCGGCTCGCTGGCGGCTGCGCCGGCCGGAAGCGTCGGCGTCAGCAGCATGAAGAAGGGCATGTGCACCTGGCCGCTGGCATTCTTCGCCACGACGTACCACTGCATCTGTATGGGTTCGGTCGTGTCGCGTACGACCGAGCCGTCAACGATGGCGTTGACGTTGAAGGTTGCCGTTCCGCCTGCGGGCACGTTGATGGTCTGTGTGCTGGTCGTCGCGGAGATGCCGTTGCGCTCAAGCCCGCGATTGTTGACGACTGAGAGCGTGTAGGTTCCGCCCTGGCCGGACACGTCCTGAATGGTGACGGCCTGGGTTTCGGTGTGCGTGACGCGCGAGTTGATGACCGGGACTGCGCCGAAAGAGTGGCTGCCAAGGATGCTCGGCTGGTTGATGCCGTCGCCCGCCACGCCCATCAAAGCCTTCGCGTTGACGGCCCCGGCGACGCTGATCAGACCGCCGCCCTGCGCCGTGATCGAATCCGCCGCGAGCCCGTCGGCCTTCGGCGTACCGCTCGCCGTGCGCAGGTTGGTCGCCGTGTTGATGAGCGCTGTGCGTACCATGTCGGGCGTCCAATCAAGATGCGCCTGCTTGACGATGGCGGCTGCGCCCGTGACGTGCGGGCCGGAAAAGCTTGTGCCGCTGGCGTGAATGTAGCCGGTCGGGTCGAACATCGTTCCGGTGTTCGCATCGGCGCTTCCTGCGCGAATCGTGGCCGAGAGAATGGCAACGCCGGGCGCTGTCACATCCGGCTTGATCTGTCCGAGTCCCTGCACGGGCCCACGCGAGCTGAAGTCTGCCATGTCGGGCGTAAACACGAGCGTCTTGTTGATGCGCAGAATCTGCGTTGAGACGGCTCCGACGGGAGCATTATCAGGATTGCTGGCGGGCGCGCCGAGCAGCGAGAGCAGGTAGCGGCCGTTCGCCTGCGACATGCCGAAGACGGGAATCGCCGAAGCGCGTACGGTCGTGGCCGAAAGCTCGCCATCCACGTTGTTGATGAAGATGACGGCAACCGCTCCCTTGGCCGTCGCCCAATACGTCTTGGTCTGGAAGAGCCCTGTTCCGAGGCTGCCAGCCGCAGGCAGCTCGGGAGTATTGATGGTGCTTCCGCGCATGATCAGAGCGATCTTGCCGCGCACGGCATCGGGGATAGTGTCGGGCGTTTCGCCCAAGCCGCAGTAAACGAAATTCTGTGCGATGTCAGTGAGCACTGCGGGCGAGCCGTCCATCGCGATGGCCTTCATGCCTGTGTTGCCGCCGATCACGTCGGCTGTGTTGACGCCCGTGCCGGGGTCTGTGTTAGCGCCGACGGCGATGACACGAGTGCCTGCGGCGGGCGAGCCGACCGTCCCGTCGCCGGGGCCTTCGTTACCGGCGGAGGCGACGACGATCGTGCCGAGCTTGACGGCGTTGTCGCAGGCGACAGCAGACGCATCGTCCGGGCCACCAGCGCCGCCCAAGCTTAGATTGATGACGTGCGCGACGGGCTTCGGAGAGCCGGTCAAGTTGAAGGGCGAGACGGCATCCTCGATGGCGAGAATCGTCGCCGCTTCGGGACAACTGCCCACGTCGGCGCAAACCTTGTAGCCCATCAGCCGTGCCTGCGGAGCGACGCCGTGAATCTTAATGTCGTCGGCTGTGCCCGGAATCTTGTCCGCGCCGGGAGCTATGCCCAGGTAGCCAGCGGAGTTTGACGCGGCCGCCGTGCCGTGACCGTAGCCGTCCTTCGTGCCCACGATCGGCAGGTAATAGATCACCTTCTTGTTGGTGTTGACGGCGGCGGTCGGTGGCGCAACGCCGAGACGCGGCGGGGTCGGGTCGCCGCCGAACATGTCGTGGGCCCACTCGATGCCTGTGTCGAGCACGGCGATGTTCATGCCCTGACCTTCGTAGCCTTCGCGCAGATCGTCAAAGGCCGTCAACTCCTGCGTCTTTCCGTAAACGGGCGGGGCCTGTATATAGTCAACGCTTCTTTCGAGCGCGATATGCAGCATGCCGTTCTGCTGCACGTCCTTGACCTGCGGCAAGCTCTTGATGATGGGGATGGCCGAGGCCGGAACCGCCAGGGTCACGCCGTTATAGACGAGCGTGAAGCGATAATCTATCTTGGCGGCGAGTTGGCCGGTGAAGTCGTTGATGTTGACGGACTCGATGTTGAAGTTGACGCCCTGCGCGCGCAGGGAGTCCAAAAACTGATCCTGCTTGACGCGCAACTGGTCGCGATAAGATTGCAGCGCCTCGTCCGTGACACGTCCGCCGGACTTTTCGACCTTGGCTTTGTAGACAGCCGCCGGGTCGTCGCGCAGCTCGACAATGACGGAAGAAAGACCAGCCGTCGCGCTGGCCGAAGTTGTTCTGACATGATTAAGCAGTAAAGCGCCGCAGGCGACGATCACCAGGAGCGCGAAAGCTATACGAAGCTGAAAGAATTTGCCGAGCATGTGGGCGACCTCCAAAAGTTGTTAAAGTTTCGCGAATAAATCGGACGAGGGGCTCTCATCTCATTCCTGAAGTGGAAGCGGCGGCCCCGTCTGTGGTTTTTCAAGCGATGCGAGGTAACTAATTCCGTTAACTGACGGTGTGAAGATAGCGAACCGGGCTTGAGAAAAGCTTGAGGCATCGGGAAAAAGAAAAACCTTTAAAAATGGCGCTAAAAACGGGGCTTTTGGGGTTAATGGCAGACTTGAGGAAAACTTGAGTTTGGCTGCCTTGACGAGGTAACGACCCGTTTGTCGCGATTCGGTACGGCGTTTCTCAAGTTATAAAGGAATGAAGTATGCAGAGCCCCCGAAGGGGGCGACGGAATGTAGCCCACGGCGCAAGCCGTGGGTAATTCATAGCCAAACACGATTAAGCCCCGGAGGGGCGTCAGAAACTCAGCTTGAATTTCTTACGCCCCTCCGGGGCTGACCATCTTTCTTTCTGTCTATTCCCACGGCTGACGCCGTGGGCTACATTCTGTCGCCCCCTGCGGGGCTCCTCTCTTTATTGTCTGCTCTACACCCATGACTCACGTCATGGGCTACATTCCGCTCGCCCCCTGCGGGGGCTTTTGACGGCTGCTCGCTCTGCTAACGGATTAGCTGGGCCGTGACCGTTCGCGTCAGCGGGTTGACCGTAAAGCGTAGCACCTTGGTGAGCGATTGGATGGACGTGCCTGAGCCGGAAGAGCCGCCAGTGCCGCCAGCGCCCGGTGC
The DNA here is from genome assembly GCA_036522655.1 of Pyrinomonadaceae bacterium. Taxonomy (GTDB): domain Bacteria; phylum Acidobacteriota; class Blastocatellia; order Pyrinomonadales; family Pyrinomonadaceae; genus DASQYE01. The sequence continues at coordinate 163,878 of DATDFK010000065.1, forward strand.
AGCGCCGCCGCCGGGAGCCGCTATGCCTGCGGCCCCGCTCTGGTAGGCCGTCAAGACTACGGAGAAGTTGAACATCTCCGCCGACGGGTCGTTAAACTCAAGGCTACGATTGCCGGTCGTCTCTCCCGTCGTAAAGACCTGATCTGCTCCGAGCAGGTTCGAGTAACGATAGAGCGCCGCCGTCGCCGCGCTCTTGCCGTCCGCGCCGTTGTCCGCGTTCTTCACGCTGACAGTGCCGGAAGTGGAGCTGATGCCGACAACGTTTGCTTCGACGAGCGGAACGTAGTTGGACGCGGAGATGTTCTTGAAGTTGAGATCGAGCTTGAAGACCCCGCCCGTGAACGAGACGTTCGAGATGGCCTTCTCGACCTGACCCGTGATGTCCACCTTACCTCTCAGGTCAACCAGGATGGTTGAAGCATTGCTGGAGGGCGTGACATAGGAGCCGATCCGTCCGGGCGTCAGTGCGCGCACGCGATAAGAGACCTGCCCATTCGGCTGGTTCGTGAGCGCGAGGCTGGTCTGGTTGCCGCCAAGGCTTGCGACCACTGCGTAGTTCGTGCCATCGGTCGAACGCTCGACCTCGTAGCCCGTCTCACCGCCCGCGCCCTGCCATGAAAGCGTGTAGCTGCCATCGAAATCCACGGCCTTGCCTTCGGCGTCCGTGAACTCACCCGCGATTGCCTGAAGCGCTGGCGGCGGGCCGCCCTTCGTAAAGGTGGTGGTGACGGTGAAGTCGGTCGCGGCGTTCTGGAAGCCGACGATGCGGTGCGTGTATGTGCCCGCCCGCGTGGGCGTCACGCTGACGTATTCGGACGCGCCCGCCGGGCCGCCGGAACTGGCGATCACATTCCCATCCGGGTCAAGCAGTTCGTAATCGAGGTCTTCCTGCGAGCCGGTGGGACGGGCGAACCATTCTGTGGACGCTTCGAGCTTGATTACGGACGAGCTGACTTCAAAGGGCACGTCAACATAGGTCAGACCCGATGAGAGCCTTAAGCCCTGATCGCCGACCGGCACTGTGCCCGTCTGCGTGATGGTCTCCGTCGCGGTGTTGGCGGGCAGCGAAGACGAGGGTTTGAAATAGAAGGGCATGCGCAGAGACTCTGCGTTGTCGCTTCGGTTGGCCGTCACGTACCACTGCATCTGAATCTTCTCGATCACGCCGTTGCCTTTATCGGCGATGACATCGCGAATCTTGTCGCCGTCGAATGCGGCGTTGACGATGAAGGTGGCCGTGCCGTTCGGCTGCAACGTAACGCTCGGCTGCGAGACCGTCACGTTGATGCCGGCGATTTGCAGGTCACGATTATTGGCGACCGCGAGATTGTATGTGCCGCCTTCGCCCGAGAGGTCACGAATCGTGACGGTGACGGGCGAGGTGTGCGTCGTGCGTGTATTGACGACGGGCACTTCGCCGAACGAGTGGCTGCCGAGGATGGAGGGCTTTTCGATGCCGTCGCCCGCCACCCCCATCAAAGCTTTCGCATTGACAGCTTCCTTAACGTCGATCAGGCCGCCGCCCTGCGCGATGATCGAGTCGGCGGTCGTGGGCCCATCGGCCTTCGGTGCGCCCGCTTCGTTGCGCATGTTCGTCGCCGTATTGATGAGCACGGTGCGAACCACGTCCGGCGTCCAGTCTATGTGCGCCTGGCGAACGAGGACGGCTGCGCCCGCCGTGTGCGGCGAGGCCATCGAAGTGCCGTCCAGATAACCGTAGTTCGGAGACGTGGGAGAGGCCGCAGCGGCCAGAGCGCCGAGCAGCGATGCGGGCGGAACAGCCGCGAGCACCTGCACGCCGGGCGCGCTCACATCCGGCTTGATCTGCCCGAGCCCCTGCACGGGCCCACGCGAACTGAAGCCAGCCATCTCACCCATGAAGCTGTCGCTGAAGGTCGGGTTCATGCGGATCGGTAGTTCCGACAGCGCACCGTTGGGCGGGTCTACGCTGTTGTTATCCGTCGAAGAGATCGCGTCGATCAGCACTTCGCCATCGGCGACAGACATATTGGCCGAAGGGATACTGCCGCGCACAGCCGTCGGATTCTGCGTGTCGCTGATATTGATGACGCCGACAGCGCCCGCTGCGGCGGCCATGTTCGAGACATCGAAGAACGTCGCGGACGCGAGGCCCGGGTCTTTCACCAGCGCGATGCGACCCGCAACGCTCGCAGGCCATGTGACCGTAGGGTTATTGACCAGGACGTATCGCTGTGCGAGCGCGCCTGCGGGCGGGGCGGGCGTGCCTGCCATCGGATAGAGCTTGAGACGGCTGAAGCCGGAGGCCGCCGGTAGATTCTTCGCGGGCGTGACCGCGCCGGTCGTGCTCTGGCCGACAGCCGATGCTTGCAGCACGTCGACGGAGGCGATGGAGCCTGCCGCGCCGGGATGCGTCGTTGCGCCGACGGAGATGACGTGTATGCCAGCGGCGGGTGAACCCGTCGTGCCTTCGCCGGGGCCGGAATTGCCGGAGGCGGCGACGACCGTCGTGCCTGCGAGAGCGGCGTTGCTGGCCGCAACCGCCGTCGGGTCAAAGGGGCCGCCGGAGCCTCCGAGGCTCATGTTGATGACGTGTGCGACAGGCTTCGGAAAGCCCGTCAGGGTGAAGGGCGAGACGGAATCTTCAAGGCCCATGATCGTGTCGGAGCTTGCGCAGCCGCCGACGGGCTGCACCTGGCTGACGGTTGACTTAATGTCGCTACAGACCTTGTAGGACATGATCTTGGCCTGCGGCGCGACGCCGTGAAGGCGTATGTCGTCCGCAGTGTTCGGCAGACCGTCCGGGCCCGGAGCCTGTGCCAGATAGCCCGCTGCCGTCGAAGCGACGTGCGTGCCGTGACCGAAGCCGTCTTCGATGGCGAGATCGGTAAGCGGCAGGTAATAGACCACCTTCTGATTCGTCGGGACGGCGGTCGAGACGGGAGCGACGCCCAAGCGCGGCGGGGTAGGGTCGCCGCCGAACATCGGGTGCGTCCAATCGACGCCCGTATCGATGATGGAAACGTACATGCCCTGGCCTTCGTAGCCCTCGCGCAGATCGTCGAACTGCGACAACTCCTGCGACTTGCCGTAGACCTGCGGCGCGTTGATATAGCTGACGCTATGGTTGAGCATCGTCTGAAGCATGGCGTCAGGGTGAACCTTTTTGACCTGCGGCATGTTGGCGATAGTCGTGACGGCCGAAGAGGGCACAAGCAGCGTCATGCCGTTATAGACGAGCGTGTATCGAAGCTCTATCCTGGCGGCGGGGCTGCCGTCGAAGTTCTTAACGTCGTGCGATTTGACGGCGAACTGGACGCCCTGTGCGGCGAGCGCCTTCAGGAAATCGTCCTGACGGCTGCGCAACTGGTTGCGATAGTTCGTGAGCGCTTCGTCTGTGACCGCGACGCCGGACTTTTGGGCCCGCGCCTTATAAACCGCCGCCGGTTCGTCGCGAAGCTCAACGATGACCGGAATCATTTGGTCGCTCGCGGTCGCCGTCGCCACCGTCGCCGTATTTCTTAAAAGCGCGAAGCTTAATCCGGCGATGATCGTGAGCATCAGAATCAATCTAGACCTGGAAAATTTACTGAGCATTGTCGTCGTCTCCATTTAAGTTTTGATAATTTCTCGATCGTGCGAGGAATAACTTTTAAAGCTTCACTGTTTGGTTGGCCGTAAAGCTCTTGACGCCGACCTTTGCGGAGATCGGCGTCAAGACTTACCGGGCAGCTAGTTGCCTGCGATGAAGCGCTGCGCGAAGATGTTGAGCTTCGCGGCAAGCTGCGCGCGCGTGATCGTATTGTTCGGCTCGACGCGCGGGCCAGGCTTGGCCACAAGCCCGAGAGGAGTCTGTTCAACCGATGCCTGGTAGGCTTCCAGCAATCCCTTGTCGAGGGCTATCTGCACGTAGCCGCGCAGCTCATTGGGAATCTGAGCATTGTCGATCAGGGCTTGCCCCGTAGTCGGGTCTATGACGGGCGTGTTGGCTTTGGCTCTGGCTTCCGTGTCGAGGCCGAGGGCACGGACTAAGGCGACGGCCATCTCCACGCGGCTGACTGTCCCCGTCGGGTTGAAGCTTGAGCCAGCGGCGCTCATCAACGCACCCGGCGCGAGCGAGTTCTCGCTTGTGTAGAAATCACGCAGCGTCGCTCCCCTGGCCGTGACGGCTTCGGCAATCGCTTCCATGTCGCCCGTAACGTCCGTGAACTTCGGCTCATCAGTGGGCGACTGGCGCAGTGGCGTATTGAGGACGAGCGCGCGTGCGAAGTCTTCGCGCGTGACCTGTGCGTCGGGCTGGAAAGAGTTGTCTGCGAGCGTGTCAATCCTGCGGTTGAGGATTGCCAGTTGAATCTCTGCCTGCGCCGGATGATGCTGAATGTCCGTGATGGCGGGCGAGATGGTGATGCTCTTCTTGGTGATCGTGCCGCTCACGGTGCTCGGCGGCGCAACACCGGAGGTCGGCAGAAGCGGAGTGCTGACGCCGTTGCTGGTCACGCCGCGCACACCGCGCACCTCTATCGTCCAATCGCCGGGGACTGGATTCTTGACGATGACCTGACGGCTCGGCGCGTTCAGTACGGGCAGGCCGACGCCGCTCGAATAGGTCTTGTTATTCGGGTCGGTCAGGATAATGCCGACGGGGTTGGTGACGCCCGCAAAGGCGACGTTGGCGAAAACGTCGAGCACGTCTGTTCCCGCCTCGACCTTGAAGGGCCTGGCATTGCTGGAAGTGGGCCCGGGCGTGGCGGCAGGGTTAAAGGGAATGCTGAAGGGCTCGTTCTTCGCGGTGGTGTCGAAATGCGCGTTGAAAGACGGGTTGAGGAAAGAGCCGTAGTTCTTCGAGCGATGGAGCACCTTGTCAACGGCTGCGTAAGAGTTCAGATAGCCAGCGCCGACTTCCCATTCCTCACGACCGGGCATGCGCGTCGCCGTCGTCATCAGGATGCTCTTGATCTCGTCCGTCCTGTTCCTGTCGAGCGACCCGTTCAACCAGTCTGCGGGAAGAGTCGTATCGTTGGAGAGGTTGGGGTCGGCGTCGAGCATCAGCGCGACCGTTCCGGCGACGAACGGAGTCGCCATCGAAGTGCCTTCGATCTGCGTGTAGAAGGGCAGGTAGGCGGGCGGAATCTCCGTATCGGTTGTGCCGCCGTTGGCGACCAGATTCGTTATCGAGCGAGTCGAGACGATGGCGGTGCTGAATTTCGTGTTGGTCGCAAACTCGCGCCCGTGGCCCGGCGCAGTGATGGTCGGCGCGGCGTAGTCGTCCAGAATATCCGTGTTCGTCAGCCGCTCGTCGGCGGGTGTGCCGCGCGAGCTGCCGATGACCAGACCGCCTTCCTTGTGACCGTTCGCCACGCCGATCACCCAGGCTGCCTTCGCGTAACGATTCCAGGTCGATTTGCCGGGGCCGGAGTTCGCACCGGCGAAGAGTATGACGACGTTGCGCTCGTAGAGCGTACGGCTGGCGATGTTGATGGGGTCGTCCGGGTCAAAGGCGGCGAAGCTGCCGTAGGAATTAGAGATGATGCGTATGTTGTAGCGGAACTGGTTGGCCATCGCCCATTCCCAGGCGCCGATCGCGTTGATGACCAGGAGGCCCGCGCCTAAGCCCGCGCCGATGATCTTGGCTCCGGGCGCGACGCCCGCGTAGCGACCGCCGGACTGCAAGCCCGTGCCGCCGATGATGCCCGCGCAGTGCGTGCCGTGGCCGACCGATTGATCTGTATTCGGGACGTTCTCGACGTAGAGCAAGGGAACGAACTCGGAGTCGCTGATCTCGTTACCGGCGACCGTGAAGCCGAGGCTGTCGTGGGTCAGCACCTGAACGTTCTGGATGACGTTCTGGCCGAGCTTCAGATCGTTGTGCGTGGCGTCAATGCCGGAGTCTATGACGAGCACGGAGAAGTCGCCGCGCCCTGAGATGGGGAGCCCGCCGTTGGCCTGCGTCATACGGGCGTCGGTGCGGACGCGATCGACGCCCGCCAGCACTCGCGCCTGATCCAGGTAATACTCAAGCTTGTCGTTAGACCAGACGGAGCGCACAGCCGCGTTGGACGCGAGCGCCTTGACCTGACCGGCGGTCGCGTGGACGCCCACCATGCCGAGGTTCGGAAACGTGATGCCGCCCTTGATGCCGAGCCCGCGCAGCACGTTCAGGTGTGAGTCCTTCAGACCGTCGCTCGTCTTGAAGGAAACGATGACGACGCCGACGCCGGCCGTGTCCGCCAGCGTGCCGAGCTGGGATTGAAGCGTCGGGCTCAGCGTGGCGGCGCTCACCGCCGTCGCGCCGATGGCGGACGCAATCATCAATATCGCGATCAATGTGGTAGCTATTCTTCTAATCATTTTCGGCCTCCGGTTGCGGTCTCTTTGCGACCATCCAGGTCTCTAAATTTTTGCGGTTATCCGAATAAGCGAGGTATGACCCGTACTAACACCGCCAAAATAGCCAAAGAGACCTGAGAAAAACTTGAGGCACGGGGGAAAGAGAAAAGCAGCCGTTTTTCCTAGGAAAAACGGCTGCTTTCGAGTTTGAAGAGAATCGACCCGCGGTTGAGGAAAACTTGAGACGAGATGGAGACGCCCTCGCGGCAGCCCCCTTCAAGTTACTAGAGGGTGTCTGAAAAGCCCCGAAGGGGCGCAAGATTGTAGCCCACGGCGCTGGGCCAGTGGGTCATTCGTAGCCAAATGCAGTTAAGCCCCGGAGGGGCGTAAGAATCTCAACGTGAATTTCTTACGCCCCTTGCAGGGGCTCTCGATTCTTTGGTTGGCTATCTTCCCAT
>DATDFK010000066.1:0-85783 GCA_036522655.1 Pyrinomonadaceae bacterium
GTCGACGCTCTCTTTCGCCAGTGGAATATGGCCCCGCCCGTCGAAGCCGAGGCGGTCGAGATGGCGGAGTATTTCTGGTACCTGGACGACGGCAAGGCCCGCGCAGAGCTTGGCTTCGCCCCGCGCGACCCGGCAGAGACCTTGCATGAAACAATCGTCTATATCCGCGAAAATTTCCTCGGCGGCGATGCCTTCAAGTCTGCGGCAAGCAATAGGTGATCGAGAAAGAGCATCTTTTCATAGAACACATCGAACAGCCCCTTGAGTGGCGATAGAATGTAGCCCATGACGCAAGTCATGGGTATAGCGCAGACCCTACGGGGCTGTTCTTACACGCAACGCGCGGGGTAGGATTTCAAAGGTTGCGGGCAGGCGTCCGGGCAGTTCTCCGTCCACTTCGATGGCCACTTTCATTTCCTCGCGCGCAGGCCGCGCCTCAATGCGCGCGGCGAGCGCATGATGGACTTGCTCCATGCCGAGATGTGTGCCGAGATAAAGCTGCGGCGCATTTGCGAGAATCTTCAGCGCGCCGAGGTCGCCGATCGAGATGATGTCGAAGAGCCCATCGTCGACGAGCGCGTCGGGCGCGATTTTCATCCCTCCGCCAAAATACCTGGCATTGGCAACGCAGAGATTGGCTACCGTGAGACGGCGTTCGGGATGGTCGTCGAGTTGAATCGCAACGGTCGTCCTTGGGGACGAGAGGGTCGTTTGCAGCGTGGCGATGGCGAAAGAAACACGGCCACTCAAGCGTCGCGCGCGAATGGCCGGGAGCCAGGACGGGCCGCTCTCCTTCACGCGCTCGATCACTTCCGGGCCCATACCGAAGGAAGCGACTCCCAGGAAATACCTGGACTCAACATCGCCCTCATGATTTACGTACGAGACGCGCCCGACATCCATCAGCCGCGCGCGCGCCACACGCAGAGCCCTTGCGGCAGCAGCCGTCCTTGAAGGGATGCCGAGCGTGCGGCGGAAATCCCCGCCCGTCCCGCTCGGCAAGATACCCAGCTCACATTCGCCACCCGCTTCCAGAATACCGTTGGCGACTTCGTTAATCGTGCCGTCGCCCCCGCAGGCGATAATCAAACGCCTTCCTTCAGCCGCGCCGCGCAAAGCCAGCCGTCGCCCGTCGCCCGTCCTTTCCGTAAAAGCGCAGTTGAAGGGGCCGAAGTGCGTGCGCAGGTCGCTCGCCATCGCGGGCCACTTCTCTCGCGTGGCCTTGCCAGCCGACGAAGGATTAACGATCACGAGCGGCAGGAGAGACATCTTTATTTACAACCCCGAATGAGCTTTCGTCTTAAGTGGCCGTTGCGATTTCGCGCTTGCTGCTCTGCTCTGCGGCATAGAGCGCGCGGTCTTCTTCTCCAAGCTCCGCGATTTTGGTCATCACGAAGTCGGCTATCTCTTTATAAGTGCGGACGTGATCTTTTTTGGAGAGGTAGGGTGTTAGCTCCAGCGGCGCGCCGAAGTGTATGCGTATCGGCTCGCCCCCAGTCCAGTTGCCGATGACCTGTCGCGGCAGGCTATTGCCGAGACCCGCGATAAAGACGGGGATGACTTGCGGCGCGGCGTCCTTGACGAGCTTGCCTATACCGGGTTGCCCGCGCAGATAAGAGTACGGGTCGCTGCTTCGATTGCGCGTGCCTTCGGGATGAAAGCCTATGATGTTGCCCGCCCCGCTGTGGCAAAGCTGGGCCAGACGCCGGACGGAATATTTGTCGAACAGCCGCTTCTCGCTATCGGCGAAGATGGGCGGATACATAGACCACCAGCCCATCAGTAGATTGACCAGCAGGCCCAGCGGCGACTCGTAAAAGAAACGGCCACGCACGGGGAAGAAGAGACTTTTGCGCCAGGGCGTACGGCGAAAAAGGACTGTCGAGACGGCGTACATATCAAAGAACGAGCGATGGTTCGCCACCAGCAGGATGGGGCGCTCGTGCGATGCCGCCTCTATGTGCTCAAGCCCGTAGACGCGCATCAGGTTATAGGTCGCAAGGTGAATCCAGCCAGCGCCCATCGTACGCTGACACCACGTCCAGAAACGCTTCCAGCGCCCCTGATTCATGCGATGCACCAGTCGAAAAGCGAGGCGCTCCATCCACGTGAGCACCCCAAGCTCTTCCGGCGTCGGGTCAATCTGCTGTTCCAAATCCCAAGTCCCATATCAACAAGCAACGCAAGTCCGAGCCTTTCACCCCGGACTTGCGTTGCTTGAGATTTAATCTATAGAGAAGTATCTGGCCTCTTCGTGGTGGACGATGATGGCCGAGGTTGACTGCTCAGGGTCTAGCTGAAACTCTTCGGTCAATTCCACGTCGATGCGCGAAGGGTCGAGCAGCTCGAAGAGCTTGGTCTGGTCTTCAAGGTCTGGGCACGCCGGATAACCGAAGCTGAAGCGCGAGCCCTGATAGCCCTGGTGAAAAAGCTTCGTCATCTCGCCAGCATCCCTGTCGGCTATCCCCAGCTCTTCGCGAATACGCTTGTGCCAGAGCTCGGCGAGCGCCTCCGCCGCCTCAACGCTCAGGCCGTGGAAGAAGAGATAGTCGGCGTAGTTGTCGCCCTTGAAAAGCTCCTGCGAATAGGCGCTGGCCCGTCTTCCCATCGTCACCAGATGAAAGGCGACCGTGTCGATGCGGCCAGATTCCTGCGAGGCGAAGTAGTCGGCGAGACAGAGCCGCTTGCCTGCTGGCTGGCGCGGGAAAGTGAAGCGCTGCCGCTCCGTGCGCTCGTCATCTTCGTAGATGATCAGGTCATTGCCCGCCGACTGGCAGGGGAAATAGCCGTAGACGACGCGCGGCGTGAGCAGCTCTCTTTGTTTGGAGCGCTCCTTCAATTCGTCATAGATGGGACGCACGGTCTCCGCCACCAGGGCGCGATACTCGTCTGCGCTCTTGCGTCCCTGCTTGAACTGCCACTGGCCCTTGAAGAGCGCCGTCTCGTTGACGTAAGCGAAGACATCGTCGAGCGGAATATCCGTCACCACACGCGAGCCGTAGAACGGGGCGCGCGGGATAGGGACATCCGTGCGAACATCGGAGCGCTGCGTGTGGGTCGTATCCCCCGAAATTTTCGTGACGGCGCGCGGCCTCGCCGCCTGACTAATACCGAGCTTGGCATCCTCGCCGACGAGGTCTTCCGAGTCTTCCGCCGCGCCGTCGCCGTTACCCGCCGCATGAGCCGCACCCCCTTTGTCCGGCTTCTCCGCCACGCTCTGCCCTGTGCCCATCAGCGCGTCCATCGTGTGCAGGCCATCGAAAGCATCCTTCGCGTAGTAGAGCCGACCCTTGTAAAGCGACTTGAGATCGTCTTCGACGTAGCGACGCGTGAGGGCTGCGCCGCCGAGCACGACCGGCACGTCTATGCCGCGCTCGTTCATCAGCTCCAGATTGTCTCGCATGATGAGCGTGGATTTGACAAGCAGCCCGCTCATCCCGATCGCATCGGCGTTGTGTTCCTGTTGAGCGTTGAGAATGGTATCGATCGTCTGCTTGATGCCGAGGTTGATGACCTTGTAGCCGTTATTGGTCAGGATGATGTCAACCAGATTCTTGCCTATGTCGTGGACATCGCCCTTGACGGTGGCGAGCACCATCGTTCCCTTCTCGGTTGCGCCGCCCTTCTTCTCCATGAAGGGTTCGAGGAAGCGGACGGCGGCCTTCATCGCCTCGGCTGATTGGAGCACGAAGGGCAGTTGCATCTGTCCGCTGCCGAAGAGGTCGCCGACGACCTTCATGCCGTCCAGCAGGATGGTGTTGATAATATCGAGCGCCGAATATTTTTCGAGCGCGACCTTCAACTGGTCTTCGAGGCCGATCTTTTCGCCGTCTATGATATGGCGCTTCAGGCGCTCTTCGACGGGCAGATCGCTCGTGTCCTTCTTGATCGTCTTGGTCGTGACGCCCTCAAAGAGCGTGGTGAATACGCCGAGCGGGTCGTACGTGCATATCTCACCATCGAATTTGCGCTCGTCATAAATGAGTTGCCGCGCAACTTCGCTGTGCCGCTCTTCGATGCGATTGAGCGGCATGATCTTGCTCGCATTGACGATCGCGGCATCAAGTCCGGCCTCAACCGCCTCGTGCAGGAAGACGGAATTGAGCGCGATGCGCGAGGCCGGATTCAGACCGAAGGAGATGTTCGAGACGCCCAGGATGGTGTAGCAGCCTGGAAGCTCTGCCTTGATGCGGCGTATGCCCTCTATGGTTTCCAGCGCGTTGCGACGGTCTTCTTCGATGCCCGTGGAGATGGGCAGCGCGAGCGGGTCGAAGAAAATATCGTGCGCCGGAATGCCGTACTTCGTGGTCGCCTGCTCGTAAGCGCGACGCGCGATCTTGAGTTTCCCTTCGGCCGTGCGGGCCATTCCCTCTTCGTCGATCGTACCGATGACGACGCCAGCGCCGAACTTTTTAGCAAGCTCAAGCACCTTGGCAAACCTCGGCTCGCCGTCCTCGTAGTTCGTGGAATTCAGTATGCACTTGCCGCCAGCGTGTTCGAGGCCCGCTTCCATCTTCTGCCATTCGGTCGAATCGAGCATCAACGGCAGCTTGATGTTCGTCACCAGCCGCGAGGCCAGCTCGTGCATGTCGCGCTCGCCGTCGCGCCCGACGAAATCCACGTTGACATCAAGTATGTGCGCGCCCTCTCGCTCCTGCTCCTTCGCCAGCGAGACGAGGCCGTCCCAATCTTCCGCGTTGAGCAGGTCGCGCATCTTTCTCGAGCCGCTCGCGTTGACGCGCTCGCCGACGATCAGAAAAGAGTTGTCCTGAACATACGGCTGCTGGCTATAGATGGACGAAGCAGACGGAACGAGCCGCGCATCGCGTCGCTTTGGCGAAAGACGCCCCATCGCTTCGACGACCATCTTCAAGTGCGCGGGCGTCGTGCCGCAGCAGCCGCCCACCACGTTGACGCCGAAGTCTCCGGCAAAGTGTGTGATCTGCGCGACGAAGGATTCCGGCGTCTCGTCGTAATGCGTCTCGCCGTCCTTGATTGACGGCAGCCCGGCGTTGGGCAGCACGGAGACGGGCATCGGCGAGTTCTCGCAGAGATAGCGTATGCTCTCGGTCATGTGCCTCGGCCCTGTGCCGCAGTTCATGCCGATCACGTCAATCGGAAAAGGCTCAAGCGCGGTCAGCGCCGCGCTGATCTCCGTGCCGTTGAGCATCGTGCCGAACACTTCGATCGTGACCTGCGCGATCACGGGCCGCCGCTCCCTTACGCGCTCGAAGTGCTCGAAGATGGCGGCCAGCGCGGCCTTCGTTTGCAGCAAGTCCTGGCAGGTCTCGACGATGAACATATCCACACCGCCGTCGAAGAGACCGCGCACCTGTTCGGCGTAAGAGTTTTTCAGCTCGCGGTATGTGACGTGGCCGAGCGTCGGCAGTTTCGTTCCGGGCCCCATCGAGCCCGCAACCCAGCGCGGCTTCTCTTTCGTCGAATAATCGGCGGCGATGCGACGAGCCATCTGCGCCGCTTTGACGTTCAACTCATAGGCCAGATGCGGAATCTGGAACTCGCCGAGCACGATCGGATTCGCGCCGAACGTATCTGTCTCCACCACGTCGCAGCCGACCTCGAAGAAAGCCGTGTGGACATTCTCCACCGCGTCCGGGCGGGTGATGAGCAGATGCTCCGTGCAGTTCTCAAACTGCGGCCCGCCGTAATCATCAATCGTCAAATTCTGCGCGTGCAGATTAGTACCCATCGCGCCGTCGAAGACGACGATTCGCTCTTTGATTGCGTCAAGAAAACTCATATCCATTTTAGATTTCGGATTTTGGATTTTAGATTAACGCCTCAACCTAAAATCCAAAATACATAAAGAAGCCCCGCGCCAAACCGCGCGGGGCTTTCCGTCAAAAGCCTGTTTCGATTAGTCCTATCGAGGAAAGACTCGCCGAGCTGTTTAGCAGTTTATTTTACGTGGCCGCAAGTTGCCTTAACTCACCACGTTTGTTGACCTTGTATTGAAACACCCGCCGCCCTTCATGTCAAGAGAGCAGTGACGGGAAGGCAGTGACAAGTGACGAGCGGCAAGTGACAAGCTGAAAGACAAGTTCTTACAGTTTTTAACTTGTCACTCATCACTCGTCACTTGTCACTGTTTTATGTTACTTTCCCCTCGGATTTATCAGCTCAGGCTCTCAGCACAGCACCTTCTTCATGATGCGACGCGCGATCTATCCAGGCTCATTCGACCCCGTGACCTATGGCCATCTGGATATTATCGAGCGCGGCTGCAAGCTGTTTGACGAGATCATTATCGCCATCCTCATCAATCCCGAAAAGCGACCGCTGTTCACCCTCGAAGAGCGGCGCGAGATGTTGTCGGAAGTACTCACGGAGATTCATCACGGCTCCTGTACGCTGCGCGTCGAAGACTTCCAGGGACTGCTCGTCCATTACGCGGTCGAGCGCGAGGCGGACGCGATCGTGCGCGGTATTCGCGCCGTCTCCGATTACGAGTACGAGTTGCAGATGGCCCTGATGAATCGCAGGCAGGAGCCGCGCATCGAGACGGTCTTTATGATGCCCGCCGAGGTCTACTCCTACGTCAGCTCGCGGCTTGTCAAAGAGGTCTTTCAGTTGGACGGGAAGATTGACGGGCTCGTGCCCGCCTCGGTCGAAGCGCGCATGCGCCGCAAGCTTAATAAGGATTCGTGACTGCGCGGCGCGTGCTATACTTTTCCGCAGTTCTACCAAACCAGCGCCTATCAGCGAATGGCGTAAGACGCACAAAGGGAGGTACGGAGTATGGCAAGAGGGGATAAGGACGCCTATACGGACAAACAGAAACGACAGGCCGAGCACATCGAAGAGAGCTACGAGGAGCGCGGCGTCTCCGAAGAGGAAGCGGAGAAACGCGCCTGGGCCACTGTCAACAAATCGTCCGGCGGCGGTAAGAAGAGCGGTTCCGGCCGGGGTAAAAAGGCGAACAAGGGCCCGTCCAAAAAAGGCGGCAAGAAGGGCGGTAAGAAGAGCGGCGCGAAGAAGGGCTCTTCAAAGGGCGGCTCAAAGAAAGGCTCGTCCAAGAAAGGCGGCGCGAAGAAGGGCTCGTCCAGGAAGGGCGGCTCGCGCTAATAATTTTCCTTTGAGCGCGCGGTGTCATCGTCGTTCCCATGCACACCGCGCCTCTTTTCTCCTGATTGACGATGACCAAGCCAGCCAAAGAAAAGCTTCCCATCTCTGACAACGTCGCGCGCATGCGAGCCTCATCCACGCTGGCCGCGATGCAGATGGCCCAGGCGATGCGCGCCGAGGGCCTTGATGTCGTAGACCTTGGCCCGGGCGAACCCGACTTCGATACCCCGGAAAACATCAAGCGGGCCGCCGCCGAAGCGATGCGCGCGGGGCAGACCAAGTACACGCCCACAGCAGGCACGCGCGAGCTTCAGCAGGCCATCATCAATTTCTACGAGCGCGAGTTCGGCACACGCTTCGAGGCTTCGGAAGTGATGGCCACTTCCGGCGGCAAGCAGGCTCTCTTCAATGCCATCGTTTCGCTCGCGGGCCCGGGCGATGAGGTGCTGATCGCCAAACCATACTGGGTCACGTTTCCCGAGATAGCCACGTTTGCGCGCGCCACGCCGGTCTTTATCGAGACCGAAGAGACGGATTTCCAGTTGACCGCCGAACAGGTGAGACGCGCCATCACGCCGCGCACACGACTGCTGATCATCAACTCGCCGAATAATCCTTCGGGCCGCGTCATTCCCCCGGATGAGTTCAGGCGCATCATGGACGTAGTGGCCGAGCGCGGAATCTACGCCATCTCGGACGAGTGTTACCTGCGATTCGTCTACCCGCCCGCCGGGGTCTATAGCGCGGCAAGCTTGCCCGATGAGTTGCGCGCGCGTCTCTGCATCGCCGGTTCGTTTTCAAAGACCTACGCCATGACGGGCTGGCGCATTGGATACGCGCTTGCGCCAGCCGAGTGGACGCGCGCGATGCTCAACGTCCAGGGACATTCGACGAGCAATCCCAACTCCATCGCGCAACGCGCGGCGACGGAGGCTCTCAACGGGCCGCAGGATTCCGTCACGCGCATGCTCGATGAATACACCGCGCGCAGGGCATGGCTTCTGCGTGCCCTGGACGAAATCCCAGGCTTCCGTTGCATCCTGCCGGAAGGCGCTTTCTACGCCTTCCCGGACATTCGCGGCTGTTTGAAGGGCGCGGTCAAGACCTCTGGAGAATTCGCTGAGATACTGCTCAAGGAAGAGCAGACGGTCGTGAC
Source organism: Pyrinomonadaceae bacterium (assembly GCA_036522655.1). Classification (GTDB taxonomy): domain Bacteria; phylum Acidobacteriota; class Blastocatellia; order Pyrinomonadales; family Pyrinomonadaceae; genus DASQYE01. Next base: position 8,243 of record DATDFK010000066.1, read on the forward strand.
GGACGGCGCAGGCTTCGGCGTTGAAGGTTGTATACGCATCTCCTACGCGACTTCGCTCGAACGTTTGCAGGAAGGCATCCGTCGCATTCGTCGCGTCGCCGAACGTTTGGTTTGAAAGACTTCTGAACGAATCAACAGGCAAAGAAGCAAGAGCGGCGTCGGGTTTACAATGAAACCGACGCCGCTCTTATTAGTGAAACGAGGCTGATGGCTCTCGCGCTTCTTAGTAGAGGTTGAAGTTGTACTCTATCTGAATGTACTGCGATACCGCTCGCCCGTCCTTCTGCGCCGGGGTGAACCTGATCTGGCGGGCCGCCGCGATCGCCTTCTCCGTCAACCCATACGGCAAACTGCTCACCGCTCGGATATTCGTCACCTGCCCCGAGGACGAAAACACCGCCTTCAACACCACCGTCCCGCTGATCTGATTCCTCCTCGCCTCCTCCGTGTACTGCGGCTCAGGCTTCGAGAGGATTCGTGCCTTCGATGTCACTTCGCTCGGGCGGAATGTTCGGTCGTAATCTCCGCCACCGCCACCGCCGGGGCCTCCGCCTCCTTCGTGACGGTCTCCGCCTCCGGTGTTGCCTCCGCGTCCCGGCCCTACGCCTCCGCCTTCACCACTGCCCACGCCTCCGCCCTGTCCAGTGCCGATGCCGTTGCCCGACCCGGGCCCGCTGCTCAAATCCGTCGACTTGGACTTCGGGTCGCCATACGGGATGGGCCGCGTGTCCGTCGGAAACAGCAACGGGTCAGCATCGATGGTGGCGGCCACAGGCAGCGAGGGGTTCTTGATCTTGGGAGGATTGGGATCAGGAGCCAAGACCTGCGGGATGGTCAGCGAGGCTTGAGGAAGTTTGCCGTAAGAGGCAGGCTTCTGCTCTTCGCGGCCGCCGCCGCCACCGCCGCCGGGTTTATCCTGTTTGGGTTTGGAGCCTCCGCCGGTTCCCTTGTTCATCCCCGCGGGCCCTTTGTCCACCTTCTCCTGCTCGGGCGGAATGTCCGTAATATCGCCCAGGTATTCGAGGTCGTTGCGCTGTTTTTCGGCTACCTGCTGTGCGGCGTGCCTTGCCCTGTAATCGGCGAATATCAGACCGCCGATCACGGCCAGAATGAATACGAAAGAGACGATCGTGGCGATGGCGAAGCCCTGTGTGTCCGCCGATTCGGAAGCACCGCCGTAGCCGCCCCCCTCACCCGACAGAGCGCCGCCGGTCGAGACCGAGCGGTCGCGCTTCATCCATCCGGCGAAGATGGCGATCAGCACGCCCAGAGCCATCAGTGTAAAGACGATGACGGGAGCACGCGAAGAGCCCTCTGCCGCTTGCGCGCGATCCAGCCACGCCACAGCGATGATAATGACGGCCATCGAAAGGACGGCTGCGCCCATCGCTATGGCGACGTTCGGACGCGCGATGAAACGCTTGAGCATCTGCCCGTAGGCCAGGATGGAGCGCTTGATGAAGCCCATCGGGTCACGCTTGAACTCGGGCCAGGTCAACTGGGAACTGTGCGCGACCTCGCGCAACTCTTCCAGGAGGCGGCTCGTAATGCTGCGGTCTTCGATGATCGTCAGGTGATACTCGCCCACGTGGCTTGAATGTGGGGCGCTCGCCGCTTCGGGGGCTGCCGACATCACCGTCACAGTCTCTTCCGCCTCGACTTCTTCGACGGGGATGGCCGCAGGCTGTGGTGCAGGTTGAGATTCTGGCTTTGACGCTTCGACGCTTCCGGCGACAAAACCTTTAAGGGGCGTGCCGTCAACAGGGCAAAAGCTGAATTTATCGGCAAACTCTTCCTGGCATACTGGACACAGTTTCATTTCTACCCTCTAGGTGCGCTTCAGGGGGAAAAGCCTCGGCTTTATCACTCAAGCGGCATTCTAAACTTTCTTTCAAGTGATTCGATCTTCGGTCGCAGGCTCGGTGGCAGTATCGGTTGTCCGATCACTTTTTTGACCCGAGCCGCATTATACTCATCTTTGCTTGACGTGTGAAACAGGCACACGCGGCCTGCAAACCCTGCTTGAACCGGAGTTTTGATGCAGCAAAGAGCCAAACGGTTGACGCGGGCGGCTGACTGTCTCTAAACTGTTTTCGTCTCTTCCACAACTTTTTTCCGCCGGGCCCGGATAAAGTTTACGGTCACGCGCATGGGAGGCCGCTCATCTCCCGAAAGCTCTTTCAGGTAAGTTATGAACACCCGATTCCCAATATTTACTGCGATAAAATCAGGCTTTTTGGTCGTTTTCCTGTCTCTGGCCCTAGGCGCTGTGAGCCCTCCCTGCGCGGCCCAGAGCGTGCCCGAACCCCACCGCGAGCAGTTATTGAACGGCCTCAACGTCCTCACCTGGCAGCGTGGGGGCGACCCGAACGTCCTGATTAAGCTGAGAATCCACAGCGGCGCGGCCTTTGACCTGGCGGGCAAGGCGGGCACGATGGCGCTCCTGAGCGACCTGCTGTTTCCAGACCCGACGACGCGCGATTATTTCACGGAGGAGCTTGGCGGACGCCTCGACGTGACCTCGGATTACGACGCCATCAACATTACTATGACGGGCCGCGCCTCGGAATTCGAGCGCATAGTCGACCTGCTGCGCCCGGCCTTGGTCAATACTCCGCTCGTCCCCGAAACCATCTCGAAGCTGCGGGACGCCCGCATCAAGGTGGTCAGCGCGACTGGTAATGTGCCGGGCGCGATTGCCGACAGGGCTCTCGCCGCCAGGCTCTTCAATGATTTCCCTTACGGACGCCCGAGCGCCGGAACGCCGGAAACCTTAGCCCGCGTAGATCGTGCCGACCTATTGTTCGCCCGCGACAGGTTTCTCAACCCCAACAACTCGACGATGGTCGTCATCGGCGGCGTGGACGAGCGCAGGGCCATGCGAGCCCTCAGACAGCTTCTGGGGATGTGGCGCAAGAGCGACGTGGTAGTGCCCTCCACCTTTCGCCAGCCGGAGACGCCGGACACGCGGACGCTGATCGTCGACCTGCCGGGCACTGAGACAGCCGAGGTCAGGCTCGCCGCGCGCTCGCTCGCCCGTTCCGACAGGGACGCGGCGGCGGCCATGATGCTCTCGCTGCTCGCGCGTGACAGGTGGCAGGCAGCGTTCCCGGAGCTTAGCAAGAGCGCCTTCTTCGTCAGAAACGAGGCGCACGTCCTGCCCGGTCTCTTCGTCATGGGCGCGAGCGTGCGCTCAAGCGCCGCTGCCCAAGCGTTGACGGCTGCGCGCAACGTCCTGCGCGCCCTCTATACCTCGCCGCCCAGTGCTGCCGAGTTCGAGCGCGTCAGGAGCGAGGCGCTGGCCGTCTTTAACAAACAGCTTGAGCAGCCGGAGACGCTCGCGGGCCTCTGGCTGGATGCTGAGACCTACAGGCTCGCGCCGGTTGCCGATCAGTTGCGGGCTTTCAGTCAGGTGACGCAGGCGGACGTGCAGCGCGTGGCGGCAAAGCTTTTCCGTGACACTCCCACGGTCGCCGTCGCCGTCGGCTCCGCCTCACAACTCAGCGCAGACTTTGAGCGCGACGGAAAGGTGGAGGTCATCGGCGCGGCTGCCGCCAGCACACCCCAAGCGCCCACAGCCCCTTCAACCACGCCTGCTCCTCCCAAGAGCCCTTTTTAATTTGCAAATGTATCGCAACTCTTCTGCAACCACCCGCCAGACAGGATTAGTTTAACTGTGTCCGATCCGATAAATAGCGCCGAAGGCGATCATGCGCGTCAAGTACGCGAAATGTTTGGCAAAATCGCCGCCCGCTACGATCTTTTAAATCATCTCCTGTCGGGCAACACTGATCAGCGTTGGCGACGGCTTGTTGCGAAGAGATTGCAAGCGGCGTTGGCACATGACGGCGCGCGCGCGCTTGACGTGGCCTGCGGCACTGGAGACCTATCTTTGGCCATCGCGCACGCGACGGGCGCTCGCGTCATCGGCACGGACTTTTGTCGCCCGATGCTTGAGATTGCCGCGCGCAAGAGTTCTGAGAACGCGGCCCCGATTCCGTTCGTCGAGGGCGATGCGTTGAAGCTTCCCTTCGCGGACAGGGCGTTCGATGCCGTCAGTATCGCATTCGGCCTGCGCAACCTGGCGAGCGTCGAGGGCGGATTAAAAGAGTTGTGGCGAGTCCTGAAGCCGGGCGGGCGCTGTGCCGTGCTGGAATTTTCCAGCCCCGTTGTGCCGGGCTTTCGCACGCTCTTTCAGTTCTACTTCAGGCGTGTGCTGCCGCGCATCGGCGGCATCGTCAGCGGGTCGCGCGGCGCTTACGAGTATCTGCCGGATTCCGTTGCGCGTTTCCCTGATCAGAAACGCCTGGCAGCATTGATGCGCGAGGTCGGCTTCGAGGAGGTCGAATACAGGAATCTGACGGGCGGAATCGCCGCCCTGCATTTGGGCACGCGGCCCCGTCGAATATAAGTTCGGGTTTGGTTGCAGAGCGAAAGACTAAAAGGAGTAATGCAACCACTAACGTAGTCCGATAGGTTCACTCTTGTTCTTCTGTGCGCGGTTGTCGGGGCCGCTCATGGATTGAACGGGGGAGACACTATCGGGCTACGTTTTAATTTTAAGCGCGAGGGTTTCCGCTTTCTTGCTGTCAACTCTTCTTAATTCTGCTATTATCCGCCGTAGATTGTTCATCCAGCTATCCAACTGAACGGGCGCGCGCAGAGTCTTCGATGAAGCACACGATCCTTGGTCTCTTACGCCGTATCGGCCTTCTGCTTCTTGTCGTTTGGACTGTCGTGTCACTGGTCACATTGCTCATAGAGCTTGTGCCGGGCGATCCGGCCATCGCCATCCTCGGCGAACAGGCCACGCCGGAGCAGATCGCGCAGTTCCGTGAAAAGCATGGCCTAGACCGCCCGCCCTTCTTCATCTCTTTTCCGCAGGACACGAGCGGAGGCAGAAGCCTTCGCTGGAACGGCATGAACAATCGCTACGTGGAATACTGGCGAGACATTCTACGCGGCGACATGGGCCGCTCATTTCGTACAGACCGTCCCGTGCGCGACCTGATTCTCGAACGCTATCCGGCGACGATCGAACTGGCGATCGCCGCGCTCGTCATCGCCGTCGCCATAGCCATTCCCCTCGGCGTCGTGGCCGGGAAAAATCGCGGCACGCTGATCGACAATTTTTCGAGCGTCGTCGCGCTCATAGGCATCAGCCTGCCCGGCTTCGTCATTGGGCCCATGCTCGTCTACATCTTTGCTGTAAAACTCCACTGGCTCGCCGCCTCGGGCCGTTTCTATCCAGAGGACATCATCCTGCCAGCCGTCACGCTGGGCGCTGCGCTCTCCGCCATACTGACGCGCATGGTGCGCTCCTCCGTCATAGAAGAGTTGAGCGAAGATTACGTGCGCACGGCCCGCGCCAAGGGCTTAAGCGAAAATAAGGTCGTCTATAAGCACGTCCTGAAGAACGGGCTGATTCCCGTCGTCACGATCCTGGGCTTGCAGCTCGGCGTGTTGTTGGCTGGGGCGATCATCACGGAGAAGATTTTCAGTTGGCCGGGCATCGGCCTGCTGCTTGTCGAAGATGGAATCAACAAGCGCGATTACAGGCTGGTGCAGGGCTGCGTGCTGGTCATCAGCGTCACTTACATCTTCGCCAACGCGCTCACGGACATGGTCTATCGCTGGCTCGACCCGAGGATAAGAGTGCAGTGACAAGTGACGAGTAACGAGTGACAAGTTAAAGACAGCATCGCTCTCGTCACTCGTCACTGTTTTTGGTTTTGCTCGCTACTTGTCGCTCGTCACTCATCACTGTTTTCTTATGAACCGTTTAGCTATTTTCGGATTCGTCGTCGTCGTGATCCTGATCGTGGTCGCGCTCTTTGCGCCTTGGATTGCGACGCAGGATGTGGGCGCGACCAATCTTCCGATGCGTTATCTACCGCCGTCGGCGGCGCACCTGTTCGGGACGGATTCGACGGGCCGCGACATCTTCGCGCGTGTGGTTTTCGGCGCGCGCATCTCTCTGCGCGTGGGACTCACGGTCGTCGTGGTCTCCGCCATCATCGGAACAATTCTGGGCGCGCTCGCAGGTTACTACGGCGGCTGGCTTGACCGCCTGATGTCCGGCTATCTGTTCAATGTCTTTCTGGCTTTTCCGGGACTGCTGCTGGCGATCGCGCTGGTGGCGTTTCTCGGCGCTGGACTCAACAAGCTGATCTTTGCGCTGTGCATCATCGGTTGGGTGGGCTACGCGCGCCTGATTCGCGGGCAGGTCTTGAAGGTGCGCGAATATGATTTCGTTCAGGCCGCGCGTGCCCTGGGTGCGAGCGATATGCGTATACTCTTTCTGCACATTCTGCCGAACGCGATTCAGCCGCTCATCGTGCAGGCGAGTTTGGGTATGGCCGGGGCCGTCCTGGCCGAGGCGTCGCTCTCTTTTCTGGGGTTGGGAGTGCCGCCTCCCGCGCCGTCATGGGGAGTGATGATAGAGGAGGCCCGTGATCTCTCCACTCTTCAGTCTGCGCCGCACGCGCTCATCTTTCCCGGTCTGGCGATCGCGCTCACTGTCCTCGCCTTCAATTTCATAGGCGACGGGCTGCGCGAATATCTTGACCCGCGACAGCGTAAGCGCTGAGCATAAAACCATTGACAGCTTTGGCAGCCAAATGATAAATCGCTGGCCGATGTTCAAGTCTTCTCTCCCTTGCACAAAATCTACGGGCTACTCGAAAAGGCACTGGTCAAGCCTGCGCTCAACCAGCACCCTCGTACGTAACCCGGTTCTATTCATCCGGTATCTTAAATCCGTTACAGTGGAGGTCAGTATGAAGAAAACCCTGATTACCATCGTGCTCTCGACCTTTCTTCTGAGCATGCCCGTCCCTGGTGAAGCGATTGAAAGAGCCTCGTCAGGTGAAGAGAGGCAGACCAATGCGCTGCCCGTCTCGGCGGTCGCTCCGGCAGCCTTACAGTCCATCGGCATCGGTCGCAGGCGAACCGTTCGTCGCCGTCGCCGCGTCGTGCGCCGGATGGTTCGCCGCAGCATGAGGCGCAGCAATCGTGGCCGTCACCTGCGGCGCGGCGCATACATGAGGCGCTCTGTTCGTGGCCGCCGTCATCCTCGTACCCTTCGCCTGGGCGCGGGCATCGGCGTCAGAAGCAGACGCAGAGGTTATTAAGAGTCCACACCTGAATCGCCGTTGCGGCACAGGGAGGAGACATTTCGGATTGTAGATTTTGGATTAGCATGCCGGGAAACTTGAAAGCCCGATTCTAATATTCAGGACGGACGACTTGTTAATCCAAAATCCGAACTCTAAAATCCAAAATGTCTCCTCCCTGTTAATTTTCAACTGCTTATGTCAACAGCAGCAATCAAAGACGAGCGTGAGGTGGTTGATCGAAGAGACGATGCGCCGCGCGCAGTCGCGGTCGCCATCGATCATCTGTCAAAGACTTATCCGGTTCCGTTCGCACGGCTCAAAAAATTTTTCCGCCGCCCGTCAAAGCCTCCCGTCGAAGCGCTCCGCGATGTCTCTTTCGATGTTTATGAGGGCGAAATCTTCGGCCTTATCGGACGCAACGGCGCGGGCAAAACGACCCTCACGAAGATCGTCGCAACCCTTGTGCAACCGACTTCGGGCAGCGTGGCGGTCAAGGGCTACGACAGCGTGCGCGATGAAGAAGAGGTTCGCACACGCGTAGGCCTGGCCACCGCCGAAGAGAGAAGCTTTTACTGGCGGCTCACGGTCGAGCAGAATTTGATGTTCTTCGCGCGGCTCTATGGTCTGAGCGATGCGCAGGCGCGCCGTCGCATCACCGACCTGATCGAGCGTTTCGAGTTGCAGGAGCTGGCGCGACGACGCTTCGGCGAATTATCGACGGGCAACAAACAGCGTATGGCGTTTGCGCGCGCGCTGCTGGCGAGCCCTCCCATACTGCTGCTTGATGAGCCCACGCGCTCGCTCGACCCGATGGCCGCCGCGCGCATGCGTGCCCTCATTCAATCGCTGGCTAACAGCCATCCTCCCGTCTCGATTCTGCTGACCTCGCACAACCTGGTCGAAGTCGAAGAGCTGTGCCAGCGCGTAGCCATCATCAGTCGCGGGCGCATTCGCGCATTGGATACGCCCGCACGTATGCGCGCCCTGCATAAACAGACGGAGCGCGTCCGGCTAAAGGTGCGCGGCGCGGCTTTGGAAGCCGAGCGCATCAAACGTGCGCTCTCCGGCGTGCTGGATGATCTTGAAGTCAAAGAGTCCGGTCAAAGCGCCACCATCGCTTTTACGAGAGAGACGGATGACGACCTTTTGGACGCGGCCACAAGGGCTTTACATGAGATAGGCGCGCGCATCGTCTCGCTGGATACGGAACGCACGACGCTGCTTGAGGTGATGGAGAGTTACGAGCAGGACGAGACAGGGGGCGTAGAGAAACGATGACGAGCATACTGCTTTTAATGCGCCGCGTGCGCGCCTTCGTCATACGTGATTTCCTGCTGGCCGTCAGCTATCGCATGGAATTTTTCCTGCGCGTGCTCTCCATCCTGATCGCCGTGACGACGCTCTTCTTCATCTCGCGCATCTTCGAGGGCTTTGTCAATACGGAGCACCCGCAGTGGCACAATCCGCTCGCCGCCTGGATCACAGGGCTCGCCGTGCTCAGCTATTTTATGACGGGCTTTTCCAGCCTCGCGTCCGCGATCCGGCAGGAGCAAACGCAGGGGACGCTTGAGAGCGTGCTGTTGACGCCGATCAATATGCCGACCATGATCATCTCAAGCTCGGCGTGGGACTTCGTGCAGGCGACATTCTATTCTTTCCTATACTTCTTCTTCGGCTGGCTCTTCTTCGACGTGCATTACCGTGGAAGCTACCTGCTGGCTTTCACGTTTCTCTTGCTGACGACGCTCGTGCTGGCCTGTCTCGGCATACTCTCGGCGAGTTTCGCGATGGTGTTTAAGCGCGGCGACCCGTTCGGGATTTTCCTGGGCACTGGCTCGGCGCTTTTCTCCGGCGTCTTTTTTCCGACGCAGCTTTTGAAACAGTATGCGGGTGAGGGCTTCGCCAGCGTCTCGCGCATCCTTCCGCCAACGTACGGGCTCGATGGCATTCGCCGCGTCCTGATCGAAGGGCAGGGGCTGGCAGAAGTGCGCGAGCCGCTTGTGACCCTGCTCCTTTTTCTGGCGGTGCTGCTTCCCTTCTCGCTCTGGGTCTTCGGGCGCGCCGTGCGCCGCGCCAAGCGCGAGGGCAGCCTCATTCAATACTAATTTCAGATTCGCGATCGAGCGTGGCCGGGTCTCTCTCGTGCGCCGATCTGTAATTCGAGCTGAGGCGTTGAAACGTGGAGCCGGAAAAGTTAGTCTGTTTGAGAGATGCGACACTGGATCAAAGTTTGGAGCTGGGTGCTGGTCGGAGTTTTCATAGGCTGGCTCTGCTACGAGTTCATCACCTTTCCTTCGATCTCAAGGCTGCGGACGGAGAATCCGGCGACGACCTCTTTGATCGAAACGCGGATTAAGGAAGCGCAGGCGCGCGGCGAAGAGCCGAAGCGTTATCAGGTCTGGGTTCCGCTCGAACAGATTTCGCCCAACCTGCAACGCGCCATCCTGGCCGGGGAGGACTCTAACTTTGCGACGCATCACGGCTTTGATTACGCGGCCATCCAGCACGCCTGGGAAGAGGCCCAGCGAGAGGCCGAGAAGGAAGCCAAGCAGGAGGGCGACGATCAATCGAGCTGGATTCCGGCGATGCCGGATTTCAAGCGCGGCGCGTCAACCATCACACAACAGTTAGCCAAGAATCTCTATCTCTCGTCGCAGAGGTCTTTCGTGCGCAAAGGGCGCGAGGCCGTCATCACCTATTTCCTCGAACGCCAACTGTCGAAGAAGCGCATACTGGAGCTTTACCTCAATGTCATAGAGTGGGGCGACGGCATCTACGGCGCGGAGGCAGCCTCACAATACTACTTTCACAAACCCGCCTCGCAGCTTACGGCGCGCGAGGCGGCTTACCTGTCCGCGATGGTTCCCGGCCCGCTCAAGGTCTTCAATCCGCGTTTGAACCCGCGCCGCGTCGTGCGCCGCCAGCGCATCATCCTGCGCGGCATGCCCTCAGTACAGATGCCTCCCGGCACGGGCTAACGTCGAGACATGATCAGCGCCCGGCGTGATAGCCCCTGCAAGGGGCGACAGAATGTAGCCCACGGCGTCAGCCGTGGGAATGCAATAACCAAACGAAGTTAAGCCCCGAAGGGGCGAAAGAAATTCAACTCGAATTTCTTTCGCCCCTTCGGGGCTTATGGCTCTTAACCAACTTGGTTCCCACGGCTCGCGCCGTGGGCTATATTCTGTCGCCCCCTTCGGGGGCTACGGTCATGCCCGTTGCGGGGCTGGTTGGGGGTTTAGACTGCGAACTCGCGTGCGAGTTGGAGTTCTGCTTTGCGTAGCTCGAAGCGACCGCGACCGAGGTTGCAGTCGGGTTTGAGGGCCAGCACGACGAAGTAGTCGCGATTGAAAAGGCGCATGATGACGGAGGCGCTCTCGTAGGAGATCACGAGTTCGTTCAGGCCACCGAGTCCGACATCCGAGCCCGTCCGCTGTGCGTTGCGGATGAGCGAAGTGAACTCTGCGGCGGCGATATCCAGATTGGCATCATCGCCGTCTCCGACCAGGACTTTCTCAACGGCTATGCCGTCGATGCCCATGATCAGAGCCCCTATGCTTCCGTCCGTGCGATCAAGAATTGCTTCAAGTGGTTCTTTGAACATCTCTCTTCGAAGCCTCCAAAGGTTTTAGGGGCGCGAGGTCGAGCCAGCCGGGGTCGTGGCCGGAGCATTGAACTGCGCTCCGGGTGCGACCGGAACCGTCGGGGTTCCAGGCTGCTGTTGCTGCAACTGCGTCGGCGTCGGCGTATTGCTGGGCGGGTTGCCGAGCGGCACAGGCTGAATGATGGTGGTCGAGCGCGTCCCGACTCCGACAGTACCGGAGGTCGGTCGTCCGTGGAAATCCGGGCGATAGATGCGAGGCGTGATGAAGAACAGAATCTCGTTGGTCTGGCGCGTGACGGCCTTGCGCTTGAAGAGATTGCCGAGGATGGGAACCGAGGCGAGGCCCGGCGTGCGGTTCTGTATCTCGCTCTCGTTGTCCGCGAGCACACCGCCGACGACCGTCGTGCCGCCATCCGGGACGAGCACTTCCGTCTCCATCTTCTGCGTGTCGATGCCGGGCGTGCCGTTGACGGCGATGGTCGTGTTGACGCTGTTGTTTTCCGCAACCACGCGCAGCACAACCGTGCCCGCGTCCGTGATCTGCGGCGTGACTTCGAGCCGCAACGGCACGGAGACGAACGTCGTCGTGAAGACGAGGACGCCGCCCGTACCACCCGCGCCGGTCTGCGGAGTGACGACGGGGATTTGCTGGCCGCTGGAAATCTCGGCCTTGCGATTGTTCAATGCCGTGACGCGCGGAGTGGCGACGATCTTCGCCTGGCCCTTGCTCTCGGCAGCCGTAATCAAGGCGCTGATCTGGGCCGTGCCGATGACACCCGTCGTCAAGCCTATGACCGTGCTCGGAAGGTTAGCGCCGAGAGCGCGTGTGGGCTCAACGCCGATGCCTACGGGGAGGCCGCCGGGCCTGAGACCCGTCGTGTTGCCGCTTGTGCCGCCGGATGTCGCGCTGCCGGGCCCGGTCGCAAACGAGCCAGCCTGACCGTTAGAGCCGATGGCGAGAGCGGAAATCTGAACGCCGAGGTCACGGCTGAAGCTGCGGTTGGCGATGACTATGCGCGTCTCGATCTCGACCTGGGGCTCGGGCTGGTCGAGCAGCGTGACAAGCTGGCGAATGGCGTCTATGTTCTCCCTGACATCCGTGACGATCAGGGTATTGCTGCGGCCATCGACTTCGACGCTGCCGCGACGCGAGAGACGGCGCGCGATGATCGGGAGGATTCCCTGCTCGCCGCTGCTGCCTTGCGCGCCACCACCGCCGCCGCCCGTCGACTCGCCCTGCGAGGTCGAGCCGCCGGTAAAGCCGCTGTTGGGCCCAGCCGCCTGCGCCAGCGTGCCGGAGGCGCGCGCGTAGTTGAGGCGGATGAATTCGGTGAGCAACTGCGAATTGTCCAGCCGCGCATCGTTGATCTTCTGCTGCGAGGCCGCTTCCGAAGCGAGCACCTCGACGGTCGCGACGCGAAGGATGTTGCCGTTCACGTCCACGCCGAGGCGGTTGGCTCTGAGGATGGCGTCGAGCGCGATATTCCAGGGCACGTCCGTCACGTTGACCGTGACGGGGATTGGGCCCACCGAAGAATCTATGACGAAATTAACGCCGTACTGTTCGGTGATGTAGTTGAGAATGTCGCGTATGTCGGCGTTGACGACGTTGAGATTGATCGGCTCGCCGACGAAGCCAGCCTGACCGTAGCGCTGTCCCTGCTCGGACTGCGTAGTCCTGTTATCGGCGGGCGTGATCGAAACCGTCGGCTGCTGCGTCGCAGGTCTCGAAGAGCCCTGATCCGTCGCGGCGGCCCTGACTTGAACGGCGCTCGTCGTGCCCGCAGGCGTGGACGAGGCCGATGCTGTCTGGACGTGTGCGGGCGCGGCTGAATTATTCGCCCCGCTTGTGGCCATGTCGGGCGAGAGCACGAGCACCAGATTATTATCGTCCATCTGCGAGCGATCGCGCGCGGGCGCGCGAAGCGCAATGCGAAAACGGGCCAACGGTTTCACGTTCGGGCGATTCTCTCGCTCGACCATGACGCCGGAGACCAGCGGTGTGCCCATCGTATAGGACGCGGCCAGGGGGGTCGCGTCAACGCCCGGCAGATCGACGACGATCGTGCGCAGGTCTGGCCGCGAAACCGTATAAGCCATCGGGGCCGTGCCGGAGATGGTGATGAAGGTCGAAGCGCCGGAGGTGGTGGCGCTGATGCCCGTCGCCATCGGCGAGAGGTTTGGGCCCGCCGCAGCGAGCGCGCAGAGCGAGCACATCAGGCAGAGGACGAGCGCGCCTCTTTTGATGGCTGCAATCAGGTAAAGCTGATCAGACATGTTTCCCTCCTTAAGGGAAGCGCCGGTCGATGCCTCCGCCACGCGCTGCGCTCGTCAGTCTCCCCTCTGAAGGGATTCCGCAAAAGCGCGCGCCGCACAACGCGGGTGCAGCACCGGCATGGATTGTCAAGAGAGTGCGCGCCCCTCGTAGGAATATTTCTCGGAAGACTTCCTCAGAGAAAGGGTTCGCGCATAGGGCTTTTGGGTCTCAAGCGTGGCGGGCTCAGGCTTCCCCTCACACTTGAGACCCAAAGGATTGGTTACTACTGCTTGTCGGGAGAGGCGGTTCGCGCCCCCTGGTTTCTGGCAGGTTCGGCAGAAGATGCACCAGCAGTTCCTCTGGCCGAAGTCATGGAGTCCGTCACGGCGTTGGCCTGCCGCAGCGGTTTGATCTCGGCTACCATCTCACGTCGGCCATCGCTCCAGCGCGATTCACGACGAAACACCAGACGGTCTTCTTCAATGGCGACCAGTTGGCCGTCGAAAAAGGTTTCGCCCGGATAGATGACGTAGGACAGCTTGATCGGCGAGGCTTCGACCATCGCCGCATAACCCCTCGGCGTACGAAATATCCCTGTGATCTGAACTTCGCTCAGCAGAAGGGCTGTCGTCGGCTTCGGCGCGGGCAGTTGCGCGTTCATCGCCGCCATCTTCTGAGCCTTGTATCGCTGGATACGCTCCTGTATGGACGGCGGGGGGATTGGTGTGGCGACCGCCTTCGCCCTCTTGACGGGCGGACGGTATTTCTCGAACGGATCACGCTGGCCGCTGGCCCTGCGCTCGGAGGTGCTGCTGCTCGTCGACGCGCTCGACGCGTCCTGCGCCAGTGTACGCTGCATCGCGCCCGAGGTCAGGACTATTGCGCCGCCCGTGACGAGGCCGAAGATGATCTGTTGAACGTTTCCTTTGAAGTGCTTCATTTGCTCTCTCTCCGTGATTACCGCAGGAAGGGCAGCTTTGGGAATCCTATCGGTTCTACTCTGTTAAGGTGCTGGTGTGGGCTTTGGCGCGGGCGCGGCGGGCGCTGCCGCCGGGGCTGCCGGTGCAGCAGGCTTTTCCGCAGACACGTAGTAAGCGGACATCAAAAACTGCGCGTCGAGCGTGCGCCCGGGCTGTTGCTCTCTCTCTTTGTCCTCAAGCTGCTTGAGCTTGAAATCCGTGATCGAGACGATGCGTTGATATTTCGCCATCTGCTCGAAGAACTCGCGCAGGTTGGCGAAGCTGCTCGTGACTTCGACCTCGATCGGTTTGCCGCTGTAGAAGTCCTGCTGGAAATCGTCCTTCGGCGTAAAGCGACGCAGCGTGAGGCGGCTCAGGCGTGCGCGGTCTTGAACGCTTTGCAGCACGCTCGTTAATTCGCGCTGCTCCGGCAGGAGCGCTCTCAGGTCGTCAAACTCCGCCTGACGGCTTTTGAAGGCCGCGCGAAACTCGTTGAGACGCTGCGAGGCGATGCGCGCCTGCTCGTTTTTGGGAAGCAGCTCGGCGATCTGGTTATTCAACTCCTGGGTCTCTGCGCGCGTGCCGCCGGTGACGAAATACCAGAACCCGGCGTAGATGGCGAAAGCCAGAGTGCTGAAGATGACCAGCCTCAAGTACCAGGGCAGTGTTAGTAAGCTATCCAGTCTCATGACGAATAATTCCCTTCGCGTACGGCGTACAATCCGCTATTTCTGAGCGATCTGGTTGGAAGGCGCTCCGGGCGCAGTCGGCGCTGGCGTGGCCGGTGTCGCAGGCTTGGACGCGGAGCCGCCGGGCGTGTACTTGCACTTGATCGTGAAGTTGACTATCTCGGGCTTGGGCTCGTTGGGGTCTTCCGAGACGGCGACCTTATCGAGAGTCTTGCGTTCCGTCTCAATGCTCAGGTTGGAGAAGAGGCCGGAGGAGAACTCAAGGCTCTGACCGAAGCGTGTTACGGAAACTTCATTCGGAGAGCCGCCCTTGATCGTCAGATCGCCGTTCTTGTGCTCGACGCTTTCCAGGTAGAGCCCCGGCACGCTGTCAATGCGATTCTTGATCTCTCTCAGGACGGAACCGGGCCCCTGCTGCGAGGCACGCAATTTCTGAATGGCATCAATCCTGAGCTGTATGTCCTTGGTCTTCTTCTCTATCTCGGCTTGCTCTTTGTTGATGGCATCCATCTGGCTGGCGATCTGCTGCTGGCGTTCCAGTTCTTTGACTGCCGCCGCGTGCTCGGCACTCGTGCTGACGTAGTTATAGCCCATAGCGAGCACGAGCATCGCACCCACGACCAGCGCGAGCACCATCGTCTGGGTACGCGGATTAGCGACCCTTTCTTCGACGACAGCCACTCCACCAGTGGAACGATCCGTGACCGACTCTAAAAGATTTATTTTGATCATCCCGCGTCCACTCCTCTCAAAGCGAGCCCGACAGCGACGGCCATTTCCGGCACGACCTCGCGCATGTAATCTGGATCGAAACGCTTCGTGTCCACCTTGATGCGGCGGAACGGATCGAAGACTTCGACCGGCATCTCGAAACGATTAGCAAGATATTCGATGAAGCCCGGAAGTTTTGACCCGCCGCCTGAAATCAGTATCTTCTGCACGGCGGCCTCGCCGTCCTCGGCAGTCGCGCGGTAGAAGTCCATAGTCTTCTGCACTTCCATCGCCAGGATGTCCGAGACTGTTTCCAGTATCGGCTCGATCGCGTGTCCTTCAGAGCCCTCGGGTGGCGGCATCCCGCGCTTAACGGCTTCGGCCTGATCGAACGTGAGCGACAACTCCTTCTGCAAGAGTCCAGTGTATTGATTGCCGCCGACGGAAACGTCGCGCGTAAACACAGACCTCGTGCCGTTCAGGATGTTGATGTTCATCGTCGATGCGCCGATGTTCAGGAGCGCGATGACCTGGCCTGCGGCCGGCTGGTAGTTGACTTCGTAGCAATTCTGCAAAGCGAAGGCATCAATATCAATGATCGCGGGCTGCTTGCCCGCAAGCTGTATGGCCTGTTTGACGTTGGCGATCTTGTCGCGCTTGCACGCCGCCAGAAGCACCTGAAGCGCATCCGGCTGAGAGCCTGTGACCTGATAGTCCAGGCTCACGTCGGCGATCTCAAACGGGATGTGCTCTTCCGCGTGCCACTCTATGGATTCCATCAACTCGTCTTCGGTCATCTGCGGCACGACGATGTTCTTGACGATCACGGAATGGCCGCTGACGCCCGCCACGACCCGCTCCGTCTTGATCTGCTGGTCGCGGAAGATATTAGAGATGACGTTGGAGACGTTGTTAAGCTCCATGATCTGGCCGTCGACGACAGAGTCGGCCTGAAGGTTTTCGTAACCGAGGCTGACGAGTTGAAGACTGTCGCGCTTGCCCTGTAGCTCGACTGCTTTGACAGAGCTAGAGCCGATGTCCAGACCAACCAGATTCTTTTTGCCGAGACCACGTTTCAACATGACTTGCTGGTTCCTCGCGACCCTTCAGATCGCCTGCGATTGCGCTCGCGAAGTCGCTGGCGGGCTTTGCGTGCCCTCGCCGCCACGACGCGCGCGTGTTTGGTCGAAGTTGTATGGATGGGGGGATTCAAGGGGGTGATTGAAGAGCGTACCGAGAAACGCTCGATCAGCTCGGTTAAAGCAAGCTGCTTAGGATGGGATTGACCGTGATTGAACACAGCGTGGAAAGTTTGTGCCGTGAAAAGAGGAAAGCTAAAAGGTGTTGCGGGAGGGATCGTTCGCGTAGCGTGAAAGGGCCCGGACTACGCTTGACCATCTCACTTCGGCAACCCGGCCAGCTCAAACGCTTAAGGCGCGTTTGACCCCCGTTAGCTTTGCGACCCCCGCTCACGCGAGGTGTGCCTTTATCGGCTGACTATCAAATGGATAATTAAAGGCCATTGCCTCTAAGCAGGGTGAACCGGGCCGTTCACCTTCAAAACCGAGAGTACAACAGGGCGGACAACCTTGTCAATTGTTATTTTTCCATGTTTAATTATTGAAGAGTAAAGGGTAAGAGGGCAAAACGCGCCGTTCGCGCCGGGTTTGGAGCCTGTATTCTGGAAAAGCCGCGAGGCGCTTCCAGAATTTTATTCGGAAAATACTTCGTAGATTTCAAGGGTTGGCCGAGTCTCTGGAAGGCTCGGAGACTGCTTGCGGTGGGCCTGGATGAAGGCTTCCGACTGAGTCCATTCACGGAAGGCTTCGCGTGATTTCCAGCGCGTGAGGACGATGTAAATGTTGCCTTCGGTGGGGCGCAGCACCTGCAAGTCTATGAAGCCGGGCATGCAATCGACGGCCCTGTCGCGCTCCGCAAAGGTCTTCTCGAAATCCTGCTCGCGCCCTTCTGCGACCGGGATACGATTCATGACGATTATCATCGGGCGACCTCCGGGGGCTTCTGCCGGAATTTGCTCAGCGTAGCAAGCAATGTAAGATAAGGTGCGAGAATCAAAGTATCACAGTCTAAATCAGAGCGGCAATGTTCATCCGTCAACACCAAGATCACATCGCTTCATCAATCACCACAGACCTCCGGCAGAAGCCCTTCTTCCCTGCGCGCTCCTTTAAGGTGGAAAGGCGGGGGGAATGAAGATCGTGCGCAGATCGCTGCTCGTCGTGCTCGTGCTTATTCTGCCGGCATGTGTCTGGCTGTGGTGGAACCGTTTCCAGAAGGCAGACATGGCGGCCTACGTCCCTGCCGATACGCTCGTTTATATGGAAGCCAACAGCCTGCCGCAGATCACGAGCGCCATCATTTCCACGGATGCCTGGAAGGCTCTGGCCGTACCCGCTGGGATCAGGACTGATCTGGGCCATGTGGGCTGGTTGAGCCGCCTGTCACTGTGGACGGGTATCGGCTCGGCTGAGACCGTAGTGTTTTCGCGTGCGCAAATCGCCATCGCCGTGATGGGGTTCGATGCGGCGGACGCGGGCGATACCCTGAGGGTCAAGCCGCGTTACGCGGTCGTCGTCGAGACTCATACGAGCGCCGGGCGCGCACGCTCGGCGGTCGAGAGCAGAATCGGAGATTTTGCGCGGCGCGCTTACAACGAGCCGCGCTTTGAGCGCAGGCAGGTTGACGGGACGGATTTTTTGACCTGGAGTTCGCCGACCGGCGAGAGACACATCATCGCGGCGTTGATAGGGAGCGTCGCTGTCATAGGGAATGACGAAGCTGCTGTGCGCGCTTGTCTGGCGGTGAGGCGCGGCGAGCGTCAGAATCTTGCGGGCGATGCACAGATAGAAGAGATGCGCGAGCGTGTCGCCGGGAATGAAGCACTCGCCTTCGGTTTCGTTTCCTCTAAGGGCGCGGCGCGGCTGCTGGAGGTCGCGGCGACAGTCTATGCCGGGCAGCTATCGGAGGAACCGCGCACGCAGAGCGCGGCGGCAGTCGTCCTTCCGCAACTCGCGAGCAAAATACTAGGCAGCGCGGGCTGGAGCGCTCGCATGACGGGCGGCATAGTCGAAGACAGATATTTTCTCTCTCTACAAAACGGCGTGGCGGCTCGCCTGCGCGCCCCGCTCGCATTCACAGACAAGGAGACGAACGTCGCCAGTGAGCTATTGCCAGCCGATACTTATTCAGTATCACGCTACGAATCAAGCGACGCGGAGGCTGCATGGCGCGGCATGAGGGGGGCGATCATCTCGCAACTGGATACGGTCGGCGCTTTCGTCGTGACGCAGCTTTTCGATGCCCTGCTCAAGCCCTACGGTATTAACGAGCCGGAGCTTTTCCTGCGCGCCGCCGGGTCGGAACTGGTCACGGCGCGTCTGGATGATACGGGCACAAGCACGGTCATCATCGTCGAAGTACGTGACGAAAAAGTGCTCCGAGAGTTCGTCGCGCGGCGGCTCGGCGCGGGCGCTAAGACAGAGCAGGTGGGCGATGCTTTGATGATGGTCTCCGCAGACGAGGAACGCGGCGCGGCCAGTTTCATCGCCGGGCGACTGGTTATGGGCGCGACATCTAACGTGCGCCGTTGTCTTGAAGCGCGAGCAAACGGACAGACGCTCGGCCAGGCCGATGCCTTCAAAGCTGCTGCTCGTCTTGCTGCCATGAACAGCGCGGCCAACGCCTTGACCTATACGGACGATAGATCACCGGCTCGCAACTTTATCATCGCCATCGCCAGCCAACGCGGAGCGGTCGTGAAGCCCTTCAATGAAACTGAAGTCGAGCGCTCGCTCAGTCGATTGCCTTATGCCGTCAGCGCCACGCGATTATCCGAAGGAGGATTCGAGAAGACTACGCGCTCGTCGTTCGGGCAGTTCGGCGCGCTCGCCTCGCAGTTCGCGCCTGAGACTGAGCGCGGGCAGACGCGTTGAGGCGAAAAGCTCCGGCAGCGCTCTCAGACAAAGCGCTCGCTCCAACCCTTCAACTTATATTTAACGTCAGGTCTGGGAGTCTTCCAGCGTGGGATAATCGAAGGCGGAGTTGGCGAGCACCGACCGCAGGTTGACCTGATTGAATAGAGTCTCAAGGTATGCGCCGAAGCGATGCAGCACGGGGGTCAACTCGATCGCGCCGCGCGCGGCGGAAACCTCTTCCATGAAACGCTCGCAGGCATCCCAATCCTTGTACATCAGGTAACGCATGCTTCCATTGCGGAACGCGTCGAGTCTGGCGACGAGTTGTGAGACGGGATGCAGGTCGCGCTCCTTCTCCGCGCGCTTGACGAGTTGGAGCAGCAGCCAGAGGTCGCGTCGCAGCGCCATCGATTGCTCAAGCTTGATGTGAAACGTATCGAAGAGCCGCGCGCCGTCGAGCGCGGGGTCGAAGACCTGCGCCAGTCCGGTCGTGGATTGCTGGAAACAATTATTGAGCAGGCCGTATGCGGTTTCAACCCTGGCGTAAATCGTCGGCGCTTGCCGTAAAGAGCTTAAGCTCACGAGTTCCTGCGTGTAGACCCGGCGCAGTTCCATCAACATCGCGTAGTTCGTCACATCAAGCTCGTCAATGATCTTTTGATCGAGGCCCTCTGCGCGTGCCAGGCAGGCTTCGATAAACTCCATCAGCCAGCGCGCGCCTTCATGTATGAGGGCGAACAGGGGCAGCGTCTGCTTGAGCGGTTGATCACGCTTGAGCAGGCTTTCGATAAATTCAAGCCGCCTGAGAAGGCGCGCCAGCTCCGTGAAAATTATGAGCAGGTCTGGGCCAAACGAGGCGGGCACGTCCGCGCGTCGCGTGAGGGCGACCAAAGCAGCCTGCAAATTCTGCGTGGAGTAATGCTGCTCGGTTCTCATGACAGTCTTCGCGCCCTCAAGCTGCTCGAACTGGCGTGTCAATATTTTTCCGAGGCTGACCCACGTGTGCAGGTCTACGGTGGGCTTTTCGAGCAGCGATTCGCAGACGCCGAGCGTATCCTTTAAGGCTTCCGCCAGCGTCATGTATGATCGCGCGGCGGCGTTGGCCAGCGCTTCGGCATGGAAAGTCGCTGGCGGCGAGATGGCTTGTGAAGCATCGCCTTCAACCTCGTAGAGAGCATCTTCTTGGGCGGTGTAGGGGCTCAGCAGATTGTAAGAGAGCTGTGTGGCGCGCAATAAGATTCTACGCGTAATGCGTGTTTCGACCGTCCAATCGCGCGCGAGGAGTTCGGGTTGATCGGGACTGGAGGTCGGATGATTACGCACCTCGAAAAAACTGCCGAGCGCGCGCAGCCACAGACCAAGCTCGTGCGCCGGCCCGTTATTGCGAAAGATGTCCTGGCCCTCGCTCGTCGGCTTGAACCCTGAAGTCTTTGCTGGTTCCATCCCTTTGCTTTCTGAAGACTCGCTCGCGATACGCGTCGGAGTAAAATCAAATATGGCGCTCGTCCAACAGATGCCGGAATTGATTGTAAGCGTTATGTCGCTTCTCTTGCAAAAATTCTCGTGGAATCATGGAAGCCCGGCCACGATCACACGCACGCTCTGGCCGCTCGATCCAGTTAAGGTGACTTGAAGATGACAAAGAAACTGCTGATTGCGACCCGTAATCGGGGCAAAGTGCTGGAGGTCGAATCGCTGCTCGGGGCGTTTCCCTTGCGGCTCTGTAGCCTGGCGGATTTTCCGGCGACCGTGGACGTGGAAGAAACGGGCTCGACCTTTGAGGAAAACAGCGCGCTCAAGGCGCAAGCCTACGCCGCGCAGACAGGTTACTCGACGCTGGCGGACGATTCCGGTCTGGAAGTAGAAGCTCTGGGCGGCGCGCCCGGTGTCTTTTCCGCTCGCTACGGCGGCCCGGAAGCGACCGACGCCGAACGCATCGACCTCCTACTCGGCGCGCTCAAGCGCTCGGGCGATGCCAACAGGCGCGCGCGTTTCGTCTGCGTCATCGCCATCGCCGACAGCCAGGCAAAACTCCTGGAACTCTTTACAGGGACGTGCGAAGGCCACATCGCACACGAGCCGCGCGGCAGCGGAGGGTTCGGCTACGACCCTGTTTTCGTGCCTGACGGCTATCGGCAAACCTTCGGCGAGCTGCCATCGGAAATCAAACAACGCATCAGCCACCGCGCACGCGCACTGCAAGCCGCGCTCCCCTTCCTGCTCAGCCATTTCGGGACGCAAGCTTGACCATGCATGAAACCGACCGCTAGAATGGCTCGCACGAAATCGTTCGGCTTCAGTCAATGCTGAACTTAATCATCGGGGCGTAGCACAGCCTGGTAGTGCGCTCGGTTTGGGACCGAGAGGTCGGAGGTTCGAATCCTCTCGCCCCGATTCAAGATCCCCGGAGGCCGCTTTCGACAGTGGCCTTTACTACTTTTTCGCGTCAGGTCAGAGAACAGGTTCGAGTTTCTATGGAAGGTACTCTCGGAGTTACCTTTTGAATGCGGGGCGATGTTGTTGTTGTTGTGATGCTCTGCCGGTTGAAGAGTTGACGAGATGGACGCAGGGACAAGAGAACTCTATATCGTGCTGGCGTTGATGGTAGTGATCTTTATCTTCGCCATCGTCGCGGTCATCATTTTCTTTCGCCAGTGGCGTAAGGAGCACAGGTAAAGCCGCTACAATCGGATGTACCCGCCGTCGAAAAGCGGAGGCGTCGTTAGAGTCAGAGTATTTACTCCGCTCGCCTTTTAACTTCTCGCATAAGATTTATGAAATCACCCTCGGCCAGCCGTACATTAAAAACAGCATTTCTCCTGATCGTGTCGTGCCTGTTATTAGGCGTCTCGTGGGAAACGAACAGGGCGGCGGAGATTACTCTCGCGCGAAACGGCCAGCCCACTGCAACCATCATCATCTCGCCCACGCCCTCCGCGCAAGAGCAGATGGCCGCCACCGAGCTTCAAACATACTTGCGCAAGATTTCCGGGGCGGCGCTTTCGATCTCCAACGCTTTGCCTGGCGACGTGCAGGCGGTCGTGCGAATCGGAGTTTACGGCGCGGCCCCTGTCTCAGAGTGGCGCGGAGAGCGCCCGGCACCGGATGGATTCGTGATCGAGACGCGCGGCAATTCACTCTGGATTGTCGGCGGCGACGCGCGCGGCGCGCTCTACGGCGTCTATGATTTTCTGGAAAGCCTCGGGGTCAGATGGTTCATGCCGGGCGAGATGGGCGAGGATGTGTTGGAGCGCCCGACCGTCTCGCTCGCGCAGTTGAAGAGAGCCAGCGCACCTGCCTTCCGCGCCGTCTCGGGCCTCATCTGGGCCGGTGGGCCCGGCGCTTACGACTGGGAGCGGCGCATACGCGCTTCTGTGGGCCCACAGACAGCCTTCTTCGGCCATAACTGGTCAAACATCATTCCGCCGACGGCGGAGAATAAGGCCGCGCATCCCGAATGGTTCGCGCTGCACGACGGCAAGCGTATCGATCAGCTCTGCTCGACAGACCCGGACGTGATTCGCATCACCGTCCAGAAGGCGCGCGAATACTTTGATCAGAACCCGGACGCGCTGACCTTCTCCATTAGCCCGAACGACGGCGAGGAGTTCTGCGAATGTGATCGCTGCCGCGCGCTCGATCGCCAGTATGGAGTGACGGACGGATCGCTGACAGATCGTTTCGTGCATTACGCAAATCTGGTGCTGACCGAGTTGGCCAAGACGCATCCGACAAAGCAGGTCGGCCTTCTGGCCTATGTGCAGCACACGCGCCCGCCCATCTCTGCGCGCCCGCATCCGAACCTGGCGACGATCATCTGCCACACGCCCTGGGAGTTTTGCCACGTTCACTCGCTTGATGATCCGAACTGCGAGCTTAATCGTCGCTTCATGGAATACGTCTCGGGTTGGGCCAAGGTCTGCCGTCACGTCGGCGTCTACGATTACTACGGCCACTTCTACGCCTTTACGCCCTGGCCCATCCTTCACGACATCAGGCGCGATATTCCTCTGCTTCAACGCATCGGCGTCGAGCGATTCATGAGCGAGACGCAGCAACATTGGGCCAATCAGGGGCTGAACTTTTACATCGCCGCCAAGCTGCTCTGGAATCCCAAGCAGGATGTCGATCTGCTGCTCGCGGAATATTACGAACGCTTTTACGGTCGGGCCGCCGCCCCCATGCGGCGTTACTGGGAACGATGGGAACAGGCGATGATAGAGACGGCGAAGCACGGCCACGGCGGCTACAAGTGGTTTGAGATGTTCACGCCCGAGCTGGTCAGGGAGTGTGACCGCTATCTGGCGGAAGCAGAGCGGCTCGCGGCCAACGACCGCGAGGTAGTGCGCCGCCGCCTGTCATTCGTCCGCAAAGGTTTTCGCTTCACTGAAGCATGGACGAACATGCGCTATCATGGCGAGCATGGCGAATACAAAGAGGCTGTCGCCGCAGGCGAAGAGGCCCTCAAGCGTATAGACGAGACGACCGATTCGGAACCGCAGGTCTTCTTTATCTGGCTGGCCAAGTCCCAGACAGAGAAGATCATAGAGCCTTATCGCCAGGCCCTCGCGAAGCAAGCGCAAGGCGCGGGTGGAGGTCAGACGAAGCCTTGACTAATGGGCCCAATCGCAAAATCTCTCGAAAGCTCTTCATCAATAGTATGAAGATGACAAGAGTCCTCTGTCTCATCTGCCTGCTGGCGGGCTGCGCTGTGTCGGCCCGCGCACAGCAATCAGGCATGACCCTCGGAACATCTTTCAGCCAGCCGGTTCCGAGCGCCGCGCGCAGCCTGTTCGAGCGGGCGATGGCGATGTCAAAAGCCGGTAAGGGAGAATTGGCCCAGACGCTCCTGAAGGAAACGCTCAAAATATATCCCGACTATTTCGATGCTCACCTGGCGCTCGGCAATGAGCTGTTCAAATCGGGTCGCCTGCAAGAAGCGATGACGGAGTTTGAGCGTGCGCGCACTATTAATCCGAAGGACGATCAGGTCTATCTCTCCGTCGGGCTGGTGATGATGCAGCAGAAGCGTTACGACTTGGCCGCTGCCATCTTCACGGACGCCTCGCTTCTCAATCCAAACGAGCCGCTGCACCCTCTCATGCGTGGCATCGCGCTCGTACGTCAGGCCACAGCGGTCAAACAGTCTGGCTCAAAAAACGCTGACGCCGAATGCGAGGCGCTCTACAAGAAGGCCGAAGGCGCGCTGGCACGTGCGTCGGATTTGAGCGCGGGCAAACTGCCGGAAGTCTACCTCTACAGGGCGCTGATCTATGAGCGCAGGGGCGAGCGTGAGCGAGCGGCCCTGGAGCTTGAGCAATACTTACAGATTAATCCGTTCGTAGAGAACGCGGATGCCATTCGTGAGGCGATCAGAAAACTGCGTGCCCCTGCGGAGAGGAGCGTCCCATCTCCAACGCCACGGTAAAAGCTCGACGGCGCTGAAACGGTCACACGAGCCCCTGTTTTATCGCCCCTCTTGCAATAGCAGACAATCTCGCGGCCATCTGGTATGCTCTGGCCTCTCAGTGGCCTTGAGGAAAGTAGATCACCCTAATGACTGATCAAAAACTCGCAAGCTTCATCTCACAGTGCTCGCGCGAGCCTTCAACGTGCGAGGCTTGCGGCGACTCTTTCAACTGCGGAGCGACGCTTGAGGGCTGCTGGTGCACGGAGGTCGCGCTGAGCGAGCAGGCACGTGCGCAACTCCGCGCACGCTATCAACAATGCCTGTGCCGTAAATGTTTGGAAGGATTCGCAGAGGCCGATCGTGAGACGACGGGCGCGGATAAAACAGTCCGCGTCGATTGAAGAGAAGCGCCAACCGTAAATCTCTCAAAAACATTGACTCCCCGCCCGATTTGTCATAGAAGACACCTGTTTTAACTATTTCCCCCGAGGTTCTGTTCCCCCATGAAACAGATTATGGTTGTCGACGACACCCCTGTATGGAGACAGCTTTCCTTTAACCTTCTTTCGGAAGCTGGCTATCGTGTTATCGAAGCGGATTCGGGCGAGCGGGCGCTTGAGCTGGCCAGTTCCCTTTCGCCGCTCGATCTGGTCATCATGGACTTTGGGATGCCCAGGCTCAACGGCATAGACACGGCCCAGCGTTTGCGCTCGATTTCCGGTTACGAGTCCGTCCCCATCATACTGCTCACGGCAGAGGAGTTTCCCGGCGACTGCAACCATCCGCCAGCGCCCTTTGTTGATGGCTACGTGGATAAGAGACACGTCAGCGGACAACTTCTGGACTGCGTAAAGCTGCATCTGAACGAGGCTCACAGCCGGGGTTAGCCGGTCAAAGAGACTGTAGTTTGAGCTTTCCCGCAGTCGCCCTGGTAAAACGAAGGGCAGGGGTCTGGGCGGAAAGAGAAATTTTCTTGAAAAACGGCCAAAAAAGGCGATTTTTTGCAGACTTTAAGCCGTTGTGTGTGATATATGTTGGCGTATAAGTTTTTCCAGATCGCTCAATTCATTGGAGGTAAGGACACCACGCTATGGCAACTGCGGCATCAGGCAAGAAACGCATGACCCAATCGGAAGTAGTTAATCACTTCGCCGAGAAATTCGGCTTGAAACGCGCTCAGGCGAAAGAGATTTTCGATGAGCTGGCTAACCTGGCGAGCAGCGAAGTCAAGAATAACGGCGAGTTCGTGCTCCCCGGCTTCGGCAAGCTGGTGCGCTCCGAGCGCAAAGCACGCGAAGGCCGCAACCCGGCCACCGGCGAGACCATCCAGATTCCGGCCAAGACCACGCTTAAGTTCCGTGTTGGCAAAGGGATGAAAGATACGGTCTTGCCGAAAAAGAAGTAGCTCGTTTTTCGCATCGCCCGCTTTATATACTGACAGCGCCGCCCACGCATCCGCCTGCAAAGAGCATGGCCGGGTCGGCAGGCGGCGCTCTCATTTTTTTACACTCTCTTCAGGAGCAGAAAGCCTACGTGCTTCTCGTCAGCCGAGCCTCCTATAACTTTCGTCGAAGCCGCCTTGAGCTCTCGCCGTCATTCCACCGCCACCTGTAAACCCATGTGTCACAATGCTTTCGCGGGCATCTTGCGTGGGCGTAAACGGCCAAAAAAATTATCTGGCTTTTTCGGGAAGTTTCCTCTACAATCTCCTGTTTTGGCAGAGACACATAAAGGCACGTATAAGTGGGAAGTGATCTCTAAGTGTGTCGTTCTGTACAAAATGTATTGGGAAATGCAACACTTTTGCATCCCAATTCGTTAGAATAGCATCTAAAATTTTCAGTTAAATCACGGCTCGAAAGTTCTATGAGGGGAAGGAACGGCATGGGCTTTCCGGGCGCTTGAAGGAGCTAGAAAAGTGACTTTTGACAGGCATCTGCCGCTGGAAGAGCGGCTCCAGAGAATTGACCATATTCAGGCTCGCCGTTACTCGAAATTGGGCGGGACGGCGCTGACCATCGCTACTGAGGGGATAATGCGTCACCTGCGGGCGTGTGACCGGATGGATGTCAATCCAGACACTTCCGCTGTCCGTGAGATTATTGATGACGCTTTGAATGGCCGCCGCGTTTTCGCTGAAACCAGCGATGACCGTCGCGCTGCCTGAAAGACCTGGCGTTTTGCGAATATAGAGGCCGTCATTCCTCGGATGGCGGTCTCTTTCCATGCCAAAAATCGAGAATGCCCGCAAAAACGGGCCTATATTTCAACTTCCTCACAACTTACCGATCTTAAAGGCTCAAGCGCCTGAGCTGGTAATGCATGATCGCCAGCAGGCTCATAGCGTCCATGATTTCCCCGGAAAGCGCCATCCTCAGTGCGTCCTGAAAGGCTACGCGACGGATATTGAGCTGCTCCGTGCCTTCCGGGTGATGTTCACCCTGGGTCAGTTCTGTGGCCAGAAACAGGACGGCCAGCTCATCCGAGACAGAATTTGATAGGTGCGCTCGCAGCATCAGCTCCCATTTGGCTGCGCGCAGACCCGTCTCCTCCTCAAGCTCACGCTGGGCCCCCAGCAGTATGTCTTCCCCTTCGGGGCATCCGCCTTCAGGGATTTCCCAGGAATACTGGTCGAGCACGTAGCGATATTGCCCGACAAGGTAAACCGCGTCGTCTTCTATCGGGAGAATGCCAACGGCGATGTTCTTGTAGTGCACGGCCCCGTAGATTCCGGGCTCACCGTCCGGGCGTATGACTTTATCCTCGCGCACACTAATCCAGTTGTTGTCATAGACTTCCCGCGTCGAGACCGTACGCCAGGGATTCTTCGTTTCATCAAACATGATCGGGTTTTCTTATGAACGGCGACCGAAATAATTGATAACAGAGGATAATCTGAACGAATTATGTGCTCAGTTCCCGGCCTCAAACGGCGGCGCTCCCCTCGCCCGTTTCGGTGTTGAGCGATGCCGCCTGCTCGATGATAGATGATTGCGGCACTGTTTCTGCGGGCGAGCGATCGGCCTGTCTGAACACATCCAGAAGGGCCAGGGTGACGGCGACGACCACCGGCCCGAGCACGATTCCAAGAACCCCAAAGACCTCCAACCCGCCCAGCACCGAGAAAAAGATAAACAGCTCATGCAGCTTTGTTCTTTCGCCGACCAGCTTGGGTCGCAGAAAATTATCTATCGTCCCGATCACGAGCAGACCCCACGCGACCAGTATCAGCGCCTTGACCCAGTGTCCAGTGATAGCCAGGTAGATCGCCGCAGGAACCCAGACGATGAAGGCCCCCGCCATCGGAATCATCGAGAGGAAAGTCATAATCACCGCCCAGACGATAGCCGAAGGCATGCCGAGCATCCAGAAGGCCAGGCCGCCGAGCGCCCCCTGTATCACGGCGATGACGAGCACACCGTAGAGGCTTGCGCCGATCACATCGCGCGTGCGCGCGAAGATGTCTTCGCTCTGCGCTCGCTCCAACGGCAGCATCTCCGGCAGGGCGCGCATGATCTTATCGCCATCACGAAAGAAGTAGTACATCGTAAAGATGACAAAAAAGACCTGAACGATAACGCCGACCAGACCACCCACGAAGCCTAGCGTACGTCCCGCGATCGTTCCGCCCAAGCCCTTCAAACGATCGACCAGGAATTGCTCCGAAGACAACTGCTCGACGTTGACGTACTGGCCTATCCACGCGATGAAGCGACCCGTCACGGGCGAGCTGGGATTAAGCAGAGTGGCCGCGCTCGCTTGCAGGTTCTGCAACACCCCAGCCATCTGATTGATGACGGCAAAGCTAATAAGCGCGAGGGGAATCAGTATGACTACGATCACGAAGAGGCTGGACAGCAGCGCGCTCGTCGCTGGCCGACCCGTGCGCGCCACCAGGCGGCGATGGACTGGATAAAAAAAGACGACCAGCACAGCGGCCCACGCCAGCACATTCACAAACGGCTGGAGCATCAACCAGCATAGATAGAGCGCGACCGCCGTTGCGAACAACAACGCGATTAATCGTGCCTGAAATTTTCGCTCCTTCATACTTTGTCCCTTGAGGCAGCCACTTTAACATACCCTCAAAGCTTTCGCGGCTTTCCCTCGCCGCGCGCTACACCCGCCAGGCCCGCCGGTTGACGCCTAAGGCGGGGCGCGTGTTAACATCAAAACGCTATTAGTAATACGCTCCCGTAGCTCAGTGGATAGAGCATCTGCCTTCAAGACAGGAGCCCATGCGGAGAATAGAAATCCGTATGGTGGAGGGTGCTATATCGGTGGAACTCTAAAGAAGCAGTCATGCTTCCATGACAATACCGAGGAAACCTTGCGCGCAGTTGTCTGTAATGCAACAAAGCCTGAAAAGATAAGGCTCATGCATCACACCAAAGACAAAGGCGATTTGGGAGTCGCTAAGGCTTACTGTGATCTGGTTGAGAAGGGATATTTAGTTTTATCTCCCTCAACGGAGCATGCTCCATTTGATCTGGTTGCTTACGATGGAAGCAGTTTTGTAAGGATACAGGTCAAATACAGAAGCGCCGTCAGAGGTGTCCTTCAGGTTAATCTGATTAACTGGTGGGCAGACAGGAACGGCTCTCATGGTAAGCGGGTCGATAAAGAGCAGGTTGACGTTTTCTGCGTCTACTGTCCCGAGACGGACAGGTGTTATTACTTCCGAGCGGAGGATGTCAACGTGTCACTGACTCTAAGAGTCAGCGCGCCCCAAAATAATCAGTCCAGGAATGTCAGGTTTGCGGACGATTACGCAAGGATTCCGTAGAGGCCATACGCATCCGGGCTGAAATGCCCAAGATATGGTCCAGACCACAACTCGATGGCGAGGCCAGGGAAACCTGGAGTGGCAGGCTAAGCAGAGGGTCGCACGTTCGAGTCGTGCCGGGGGCATTATTCATCAGCCGGTTATTTTCGGGGCGCACTTGTCAGTCAAGAGCATCCTTCGGTATGATGTGCGGGTGATTATTTGAGGCTTTGCGGCGGCTATAGTTCAGTTGGTTAGAACGCTTGATTGTGGTTCAAGAGGTCGTCGGTTCGACCCCGACTAGCCGCCCATTACATCTGAAAAAGAGGAAGAGCGATCGCGATGGTCGCTCTTTCTTTTTTTATGTAGAGAGAAGATGGAAAGCTGTGTGCCTCATCGGTTTCTACTTATTGATGGCCGCGTTCAGTTTGCGAGCGAGGTCGAAGTCGAAGTCTTTGAGGATGTTGTACTGCTCCAGGGCCGCTGCCTTGTTGCCGAGACTGATGTAGGCCAGGCCCAGGCTGTAGTAGGCATCTGCGAAGTCGGGCTTGAGATGGATGGCCTGCTTGTAGGAGCCGACAGACTGTTGAAAGAGGTCTAGGTTGCGATAGGCTTCGCCCAGTCCATAATGAGCTTCCGCGTATGTAGACCTTAGCGCGAGCGCTCGCCTGAGCGGGGCGAGCGATTCGCCGTAGCGCCCCATGAGAAGATACGCATTGCCGAGACCGAAATGGGCTTCGGGCGTGTTGGGCTTGAGCAGTATGGCCCCCTTGTAAGCATCGAGCGCGTTCTCGTAGTTGCCGCCGTAGAGATATGAATCAGCGAGTCCGAGCATCGCATCTATATTGTTCGGATTGTTGCGTAGAGACTGCTTGTAAGCCTCGACAGCCTCTTTATACTGGCCGCTGTCGAAATACTTGTTGCCCTGTTCGGTGTTCTCGTCGGTGGCGACGGGCTCGCTCTCTTCCGCCTCGGTTTCGGCGGGCTGCGCTCGCCTACGCACGACAGTATTACTGCCGGAGTTCCTTCTGGGGGTGCGTTTGACTGTGGCTGTGCCCGCGCTCCGGCTGGCGTTCTGCGTTTGCGTAGTACCGCCGCCACTACTACCGCCGCTGCCACCCGACCGGCTTCCGCTGCTCGTGTTACCTGTGCCTCCTCCAGTGCCGACCGGACGCCTCTGGGCATTGACCGCGACCATGCAACAGAGCAGCACAAGGAACGCTGCGACGATGACGAGGAGCGAACGTGCGTGTGACTTGCTTTTCATATTGACCTCCAGCGAAGCCGGTCGTGAATTGAGACGGGCAGACCTTACGGTGTATTCCCTGGCGCGAGAGCGAAGGATGATAACAGACCCGCGCAGAATACAACGAGGCGGATGCCTGCGTAAAGACCGGCCCCGAAAGTCTTGGCCGCCGGTTCGGTGGTTGAGGTAAACTGTCGCCCGAATCTCTTCCGAAGACCGTGCGATGACGGTCTAAGGTTCTGTTATAATCGCGCCCTGTTCAAAGTCGGGCCGCTCCCTCTCGATCTTCCAGGTAGATCACAGGCGGGATTGTTTACATACCTGATCACTCATTTAACTCAAGGTGCATGCTCTTGATTGCTGCGAATCATTAAAGAGACAAGAAACGGAACGCCCCCATGAAACACTGTCCTAATTGTTATGCCACCTACGAGGACGACTCGCAGACCTATTGCACGAACGAAGGCACGCGCCTCGCGGCGGGTTCAGCGCCGAGGTCGCAGCCGCAGCCGACGCTTCTCTCGCCAACACAGGGAAGCGGCGACCTCACCAGATCATCGGAATTCTTTCAATCCGGCGGCGCATCATCTTCGTGGAGCGCGTCATCGCCCTCGCTCGGCAGTCAAAAGCCCTGGTCTATGTCGGCGGCGGACGCGGCCACACGACCGCGCAGATCAAACATGCTCGTGATGATACTGGGCAGCGTGGCCCTGATGGTCGTCGGCTCGATCGCAGGCATCATGCTCGCCAATCGTAACGCGACGACGGCCAGCGTGGCCGCGCCGCAGCAGCACGCGGCTGAAACCAAGCCCGAGATAGTGCTCACGGAATTGAAGGACGCAGAAGGAAAGATTACTGAGGCCAATATCAAGGGCGACAAAACGACGCTCGATCAAATGCTGGCTGACGAATATTTAGCCGTCGCTGCCGATGGTAAATCCTATAACAAAGCGCAAACGCTCGCCACGACGGAAACCGCAGACGCCGTCACCTCATGGAGCATCGACGGCGCAAAGCTGCTCAGCTACGGCAAAGACGCCGCCACGCTGACCGGCATTATCACCTTCAAGACACGCGACATGGTTGAGCGCCAGCAGTTCACAGACTCGTTCGTCAAACGCGACGGGCGCTGGCAAGCCTTCGCCTCGCAAAGCACAGTCTTAAAGAATTAACAGGGGGGAAAAGCAAGGATGAAGGATGAAGGCGGAAGGATGAAAGGAAGGCTGTTCCTTCTTGAAAGCTTTTACTTCATCCTTCATCCTTCCGCCTTCATCCTTGCTTTTATTTGTCTATTCGCCGCCGTACTTGATCTCCATCCAGCGAATCTGAAGACTGGCGTAGGCCAGCACGAGTCCGGTCATGAGTAAGAGCGCGGGGACGGCGACCCACGCGGGGGTCGGCTCGGCGACGATGGCGAACGGCCCTTCGGAGAGAGGCAGCGGCGAGAGCGATTGCAGGTAATGAATCACGCTCAGCTTTTTGAGCACGGGCGGGAGCAGAAAGTTGATGAACTCCCAACCGTAGACGGCGAGCGCAGGGATGATGGGATTGCGAAAGAGCAAGCCGATCAGCAGAAAGACAGCGCCGTAGCCGGCGCACGCCAGCGCCGTGATCGCCAGATAGATCGCCGCGTACTTCAAACCGTGCCCCTCGAAAAGGAGATTCATGCTGGCGCTGTAACCGAGCGGCAGGTAGAGCAGTAGAAGCGAGACGGCGGTCGCCGAGACGAAAAGGACGAGCGAGGTCAACAGGCCCGAAAGATATTTCCCGATCACGAGCACTTCTCGCCTGACCGGCGAGAGAAAGTAGTAATGCAGGCTTCTGTCCACGACTTCGCCCCGGAAGAGATTCATGAATATCCAGGCACAGCCGAAGAAGACGACCGTTCTGAGGATCAGTATCTCGTAGATGCCAGCGAACATCATGTTAACGAAGGCCGGCTCATTACGGCCTCCCACGTCTGGAGGAATGAGGGCTATCGCCGAGAACAGCAGGACGGGCAGCAACGCCAGCAGGTAGATCAGGACGGCACGCCTGCCCCAGAAATTTTTCTTCACCTCAAGCCTGAGGATACTGCCCACCTGCCGCACCCAGAGAGCCCAGGGCAATCCTTCCGTGCTCTTTGTGACGACACCCGTACCGGCCCTGGTGCTCATGACGGGCTGCCTCCTTCCGAACTGATCAGATATTGATAGACCGCACTTAAATCATCATCCACCGGCGCGACCGATTCGACGTTCAGCTTCGTTTCAAGCACGACGCGATTGAGCAGCAGGTAGAACTGATCAGGATTGCGCGTCTTGACGAAGAGGCCGTGCGCGTCCGTGTGCAGTCGCGCCTCGACGACGGCATTGTGCTCGAAGACGCGAGCGGCGAGCACCGCCGGTCGGTCGCAGCGGATGAGAATCTGTATCGGGTGCTCGTCCATCTCGTCGCGCACGCCATGTATATCGCCTTCGGCGACAACGTAGCCGTTATTCAAGAGCACGACTTGGTCGGACATCATATCAACTTCGTGCAGGATATGACTGGAAATAACCAGGTGCAGACCTTCTCCGGCGAGTTGACGAAAAAGGTTGATGGTTTCGGCGCGCGCCATCGGGTCTAATCCGTTCAGGGGCTCGTCCAGAATCAGCACCGTGGGCCCATGCGCGATCGATTGGGCCAACCTGATGCGCTGGCGCATGCCCTTGCTATAGCCCGCCACTTTTCTGTCCGCCGCATCCGTCAGGCCGACTCTCTCAAGCGCCTTGGCGCTCAACTCTTCGGACTCCTGCCGTTTGAAGCCGTGCACGCCCAGGAAAGAGCTTATGAACTGGCGGCCCGTCAACCCGCCGGGGAAGGAATCGAACTGCGAGCAGTAGCCGACTTTGCGAAAAAGCTGTTCGGGCCGGTCGGGCTCTATGCCCAGCACACTGATGCGACCGCGCGTCGGGCGCAGCAGCCCCGTCATCAGGTTCATGAGCGTCGTCTTGCCCGAGCCGTTCGGGCCGACGAGGCTCGTGATGCCCGGCGCGATCGTGAGATTGACGCGATTGACGCCGAGTATCTCGCCGTAGAATTTCGAGACATCGTCAAAGACGATCATCTGTGATGAGGCTTCGTTCATCCGCGCACCACCTCGTAGGCTCGCACCCTGCGCGCAATCACTGCAAGGCAGACCGCCGCGATCAGGAAGAGGACGACCCAGTCCGTCCAGAGCGGCGGCTCCATCAGCACGAGGTTGATGTCGCGCCCGTTGATCGTTCCCTGTATGTGGCCCGTCTGCCGCACGAAGATGCCGAACAACTGGGCCCACACGGCGCGCGTCACGGCGCGCAGTGAGAGCAGGTTTCCCCAGCGCGTCAGAAAGATATTATTGATGATCTCTCCGAAGACGGAAGGGATGAAGAAGATGCCGAGCAGCGCGGCGCTCGCCGCCAGCCGCCACTTGACCAGCGCCGAGATGGCCTGCGACAGCAGCGCCAGTACGATTATCCACACCCAGCTTCCGAGAAAGATAGCGCCCGCCAGCTTAATATTCGCGGTGAACCACCCTGCGCCTCCGAGGTAAGACTGGAAAAGGAAAAGGAGGAGACCCGGAATCCAGGTGATCACGGACAGCAGTATGAAGACGACAGACATCTTGCCCAGCACATACTCTGCGCGCGTAAACGGCCGGCACAGGTAGAGCGGCAGCGCGTTGTTGGACAGATCGCGCGAGATCAGCGGTGGGCCCACCAGTAGATTGAGAAAGAAACCGAAGAAGCCCTGAGTGGCGACGAACATGTAGAAGAAATCCGCGTCGACCGGAATCAGGTCTCCGATCGTCATCTTCATGATCGCCTTCGCGCTCTCGTTATGCGGAAGGTAGATGATGATCGCCGCGATCAGCGGATAGATCAGGCAGGCGATGAAGAAAGCGATGAAGAACTTGGATTGAAAGACGCCCTGCAAGGCGTGGCGCGGAATGATCAGGAAGCGCGACCAGAGGGGCGTCGCTTCGCCGACGTAGGGCCTGTAGGTGTGCTCATAAACCGCCATTGCCGTCCTCCATCGCCTTGAGGAAGATGTCTTCCAGAGAATCCCGCTTGAAATTGAGCCGCCTGATCTGTACCTCGCGCTCGGCGGCCATGCGATAGAGGTCTGTAATCTCGACGCCGTTCTGCAAGACGAGCTTGATGCGATGGTTGCCCGCGATCGCGTATTCGCAGCCCGTGCGGGCTATGTCCTCGACGAAGGGGACGCCGTCGCCGCGTATCTCCATCTCTAAAAACTTCCGGTTGGCGCGGCGCTCCGCTTCGAGATTACAGTTGGCGACGATGCGCCCGTCCTTCAGGATCAGAATCTCTTCGCAGCACTCCTCGACATCCCTGAGCAGGTGCGAGGAGAGCAGGATGTTGGCCTCGCCGCTGTCGCGTATCTCTCGAATCAAGCGAATCATGCGCTGGCGCGTCGGCGGGTCTAGACCGTTGGTCGGCTCGTCAAGGATGATCAGCTTGGGCCCATGAACGATCGCCTGGGCCAGCTTCGCCAGTTGCTTCATCCCGAGCGAGTAGGTGTCCAGAGTGCGATAACGCGCCTCGCCCAACCCGACGTAGAAGAGCGCCTCGTGCGCTCTTTCGAGCGCGGCCTCGCGCGGCAGCCCCGACAGTTCCGCCATCATACTGACGAAGTGCACACAGGTCATACGCGCGATGAAGGAATCGCGCTCGGGCATAAAGCCTATGAGACCGCGTATGCGCTTGGCGTCGCGCTTGATGTCTTCGCCGAAGATGTGGGCCGTGCCGGTCGAAGGCGTGTAAAATCCGAGCAGCGTGTGGATGAGCGTAGTCTTGCCAGCGCCGTTGGGCCCAAGCAGACCGATGGAGCGTCCGGCGAGCGTGCCGCGCAGGTCTTTGAGGATGGGACGCCCGCCGAACTGTACTCCCAAGCCATCGAGGGTGATAACCGGATTCATCGGAAGTTGATTCTCTGTCTCTCTCGCCACAAAGGTCAAGCACAATTACGAGCCAGCCGGGGCCGCGAGCTTAACTTCCCGGCCCCGGCTGGCGCACATGAGTAGCCAACTTTAAGGCTTCGCGTTCTTCTCGCTCATCGCCTCGTGCATGATGTGCTGGAGGGCGAAGGCGTTTGGCAGACCCAGCAGACTGCTCGGGCTCAGACCGAACGGGCCTCCATCGGTGTTTGAAGCGAGCACGATCCGATCGCCCTGCGCGTAGGCATAAGCGAGGGTCGGCGGCGCGTTGGCTCCCATCGCGCGGATGGCCTGCTGCTGGTCTTCGGGCAGGCTCTTGGATTTAGCCACCCGCTGGGCCAGCGGCTCGATCAAAGGCGCGAGGTCATGATAAAGGAGCGCCGAGAAATTAGCATTACCATCGGCGGGCAACTGTGCCTTAAAGCGCGGCGAACTCAGGAGCGTATAGCCCGATTCACGATAGCTCAGGGCGCGATCGACCAGTGCCCGGCTCGGCGCAGCCACGAGGTAGCCGTCCGCGTAAGCGTAATGAACCTCAAGCCCGAAGTCCACCGACTTGAGCGTGTAGAAGGTACGCCCGCCGGCTTCCGTGCGTTCCCAGCGCAGACCGCCCTTCCCTTCCTTCGCGGCCCACTGGTTCAACTGCTCCACCACGCGCTCGAAGGTCTGCTGCAAGCGCGCCTGATCGTAGACCTCGAAGACCATCTTCCATGAAGGCGAGGGCAGGATGGGCCCATCGATGGCGAAGGCGAACTCGCCGCCGAGCGGAGCGGCGAAATCGTCGCGGATGTTCAAGCCACGCTTCGCCTCCATCTCCTGCAAAGTTTTCCGCAGGTCGGGCGAAGCCGTCTCGACGAATCCGAGCAGGTCGTCCACGAGCGCCGTCGGTTCCTTGACGACGAAGGCCGAGACCACGTTCGCGTCCGGCGAGACGTATTGCAGCGCGCCCATCGGGCCCGGCGCGGCGAGCCACGAAGCGATGCCGTGTTGCTGCCCCTCTGTGAAGATCAGGCTGGCGCGGCTCTGCGTATGGCCGTCCTTCTCCCTCTGCTCGACAATGAAATGTCTCAGATCGAGCAGGCCGAGTTTACGATAGCCTTCGATGCGCGCGGACTCTTCCGGCGAGTTCTGGCCATCGCGAACGGCGCGGGCAATGATCTTTTCGAGGTCGGCGGCGACCACGAGACCTGCCCCTTCACGGTACAGCTCGTTGATGCGAGCGTAGAAGGGCGTGTTGACGAAACCGTTCGCGCCGGGAGACGCAGTGGTCGCCTGAAGTCTTTGCAGTTGCTCAAGCTTCGGAGCAGCGGCGAAGAAATCGTTCTGAATCCAGATCAGCAATTCAGCGGGCGGCCCCGCTTTGGCCTCAGTCGTTGCCGGTGTCGGAGCCGTAGCGGCAGCCGTGTTGACGGGGTCGTCGATGATACGCACCTTCGGCCCGTTTTTGGATAAGAGGTTGAGCGCCTTGATCTGCTGCTCGACGTATGGACGAAAGCCCGCAGAGTTTTTCAGCTCGCCGAGGACTAAGATGTTGTCCGGCTCGCCCTTCTCGTTCATCTGTGCGGAGACGACGATCTCGTCTCCGAGGTATTCGCCGAACTCGCGAATCTGTCCGATCATCTGGCCCAATCTGGGCCCACCGCGTTCTTTCGCCTGCTCACTCTCCCACCACTGGCGAAGCGCCGGGTTCTGGTTGATGCGCTCCTGCATAATCCTGTGCGACTCGCTCAGGGTCACGCTGATGTTCGGCAGCGCGGCATAAAGCACCGTCCCTTCGGGCAGCAGGTTGAGGAAACGGGTGGAGTAACGCACCTCCGGCTGCGAGACCTTGCGGTTCACTTCATCGCGCAGCGAGGCCAGCCCCGAAAGGAGCTTGACGTATTTTTCCGACTGCCGACTCCAAGCGATCTCGTCCTTGATGGGCACAAGCTCAAGACTCGCCTGTGTCGTCGTCTGGTCGCCCGGATGAAGCACGCGATCAGTCCCGGCGTGATTGACATGCACCTCGCCCTCGACGACCGAGACGCGCGAGCCCTTCGTCCCGCTGTTGACGGAAAAGATCGTGCCCGTCACGGAGACTAAGGAGTCCGGCGTGGCGACATAGAGATGACGCTCGCGCTGCTTGGCGGCCTGCACGATCACGTTCCCGCGATCGAGGTGAACGGTCACGCCGTCCGAGTTTTCAGAGACGTAGAACTCGGAGCGCTCTTTGGTCTCGACGAGCGAGCCGTCTTCGAGTCGCACGACCGCGTAAGCATCTTTGGCCGTGCGTATCTTCTCGCCGCGCGCCAGCTCTTCGCCCACTTTGAGCGCGCGGCTTTCCGTATCCGAGACTCTGTAGACAGGGCCGTTCACTTCTACGAGAGTCGCACGCGCCGCGCCCGTATTGGAGTAGCGCTGGAAGATTGTGAAAGCGCCCAGGGCGAACCCGACGACGAGGACGGCGGCGACGGCCCAGCGCCAGTTGGCGTGCGACGAACCCGTGCGCGATACCTGGCGGCCAGTGGCGGACGGGCTCATGGCGACGCGCGTCGTGCGCGCCTGCTTCAAGGCTTTGCGACAGGGGATGCACTCGTGCGTGTGATCTTCCAGCAGCAGCGAGCGTGGGCCGGACAACTGGCCGCGCAGGTAAGCGGGGATCAACGTCTGGAAATCTGCGCACCCTTCGATCAATTCGGATTGTGCGGCTTCGGCCTGATCAGCACCGGCGGCGCTCGTGCGCTCAGCCGAAAGGCGCGACCAGACACGCTCCGCCGCGTTGTTAACGAGAGCGGAATCGATCTCTTCGGTGCGTATCGCTTCCGTCACTCTGTCCAGAACAGCGTCAGTCTCATTATTGCTATGCTTCATGATGTTTCTCCAAATACCGGCCGATCTCTTTGCGCAGGCGTGCGCGCGAGCGATGCAGGACGACGGCGACGACCATCTGCGACGTGCCGAGCATGCGGGCTATCTCACTATTATCGTAGCCCTCGAAATAGCGTAGCGCGAAAAATTCCGCCGCCTTTGGCCCGAGCCGCGTGACCGCCTGTCGGATGAGCAGGCGCAGCTCGCGGTCGGACGCTTGCGCTTCCGGGCCAAGGGCCGTGCTGGCGAGCATCTCCGGCTCGATCTCTTCGAGCGTCAGGGAGGTGCGGCGGCTGCGTAACAGGTCTAGGGAAGCGTTGACGGCGGCGCGTACCAGATAGGCTGCCGGGCTCGGCGCGAAATCATAGCCTTCCTTGCGTCGCATGAGGCGCAGGAAGACGGTTTGCAGCACGTCCTCGGCGTCCGAGGCGCTGCCCGTTACCCTGTATGCGGTGCGGTAAATCTGTTCGTTGTGCTGACGAAACAGGCTCTCCAACTCGTCCGGCGGATTGGGGAGCGGTCTTAAATGCGCGGCTGTTGCTGGCACGTCATCCTCCTTCACAGTCTGTCTCTACCTCTATTAACGTTGGCCAGTCGGATTTATTAACACCCGTCGAAAATATTTTTTTTGAGCCCGGAGATTGTCGCACGTCCGGGGGCCTTTAACATGCCGTTCGAGCGGTCAAATATATCAGGTTGCGCGGGCCTCGTCAGACGCAGGCCGAAGAGGGGTGCGCGGGCCTTCGCTCAAACCCTGAAGATTCTTCCCTGCGCGCCAATATATTCGTTGACCTGAAGTGTTTAGGCGCATAGAATACGCGCCCAAAGGAGGGACACTTCCGTGAGCAAACTCAAAGTCCGCGTCAACAGAAAGGGGCCTGAGTCATTGACCAGGCAGATCACCAATCAACTCACCGGATTGATCAACACAGGGGTGCTCGCAGCCGGTGAGTTGCTGCCGAGCGAACGCACGCTGGCGGAATCACTCGGGGTCGCGCGCAACGTCGTACGCCGCAGTTATGATTACCTGATGTCCGGCGAGTTGGTTGAGGGACAGGGTCGTCGTGGGCGGCGCGTGCGCGGCTCGGGGAAAGCTTCTGCTTCAGGCAGGAGCGCGGCGAGCGCCTCCGGCAGGAAGCGCAGTGCAGGCGGCAAGGGGTCGGGGAAAAGCTCTTCAGGCAAAGGTGGCCGTAAGTCCGGTAAAAGCACTGCCAAGGGCAGGGCCGCCAAGGGCAGATAGCACTCAAGGTCTGCTCCCATGCTCGTCTGATCTTCACGCACGAGTAATTTGACGGGCTCCTCGCTCGAACACACACATCCGAAATCCGAAATCGGAAGAAAGCCTTAACAGGCTTCTCATCATGAGGGGAATACTGTTAGGGCTTTCTTCGTCGTCCCGTCACGGTTGTCAACCTTCTCGCACGGCTGTATGCTGCTATGTTTCGACCGAGGCTACAGATTCCGGCAATGATCGCCCGAGGAGGTTTAAAGTTCAAACAGGCATGAGCACTGTCCCTAACAAAATCATCTATTCAATGGTCGGGGTGGGCAAATACTACGACAAAAAGCCCGTCCTCAAAGACATCTATCTCTCTTATTTCTACGGGGCGAAGATCGGGGTCATCGGCCTCAACGGTTCCGGCAAAAGCTCTCTACTGCGAATACTCGCCGGGCGCGATAAAGAGTTCGTCGGGCAGACGGTTCTCTCGCCCGGCCACACGGTCGGATTCCTTGAGCAGGAGCCGCAACTTGACGAGACGAAGACCGTGCGCGAGATCGTCGAGGAAGGCGTACAGGAAGTCGTCAACCTGCTCAAAGAGTATGACGAGATTAACGAGAAGTTCGCAGCGGAGATGACGGACGACGAGATGACGGCGCTGCTCGAACGACAGGGGACGGTGCAGGAAAAGCTCGATGCCGTCGATGCCTGGGCGCTGGATTCCAGGCTTGAGATGGCGATGGACGCGCTGCGCTGCCCGCCCGGCGAAACGCCCGTCAAGGTTCTCTCGGGCGGCGAGCGCCGCCGCGTCGCCCTCTGCCGCCTGCTCCTGCAAAAGCCCGACATACTGCTTCTGGACGAACCGACCAACCACTTGGACGCCGAATCCGTCGCATGGCTTGAACATCATCTACAGCAGTACGCGGGAACGGTCATCGCCGTCACGCACGATCGCTACTTTCTCGATAACGTCGCGGGCTGGATTCTGGAACTCGATCGCGGACAGGGCATTCCCTGGCAGGGCAACTATTCATCCTGGCTTGAGCAAAAGCGCCTGCGCTTGCAGCAGGAGGAGAAGACCGAGACCGAGAGACAGAAGACCCTTGAGCGCGAGTTGGAATGGATCAGGATGTCGCCCAAGGGGCGTCAGGCCAAGAGCAAGGCGCGCATCAATTCCTACGAAGCTTTACTCAACCAGCAGAGCGAGCGTGGCTCGCAGGAGTTAGAGATTTACATTCC
The DNA here is from genome assembly GCA_036522655.1 of Pyrinomonadaceae bacterium. Lineage (GTDB taxonomy): Bacteria > Acidobacteriota > Blastocatellia > Pyrinomonadales > Pyrinomonadaceae > DASQYE01. Next base: position 49,199 of record DATDFK010000066.1, read on the forward strand.
GCCCGGCCCACGTCTCGGCCAAATTGTGATCGAAGCCGACGGGGTGACGAAGGCATTTGGCGAGCGATTGTTGATCGACTCGATGTCGTTCTCTTTACCGCCGGGCGGCATCGTCGGCGTCATTGGCCCGAACGGCGCGGGCAAGACGACGCTCTTCAGGATGATTACGGAACAGGAGCAACCCGACGCGGGCACGATTCGCAAGGGCGAGACCGTCAAGCTCGCCTACGTTGACCAGAGCCGCGACACGCTTCACGCCGACAGGTCTGTGTGGGAAGAGATTTCCGACGGCCTCGACACGATCGCTCTCGGCCCAAGACAGGTCAACTCTCGCGCCTACGTCGCGCGTTTCAACTTCGGCGGCGCAGACCAGCAGAAAAAGGTCGGCACGCTCTCGGGCGGCGAGCGCAACCGCGTGCACTTAGCGAAGGTTCTCAAGGAGGGCGCGAACGTCCTTCTGCTCGACGAGCCGACCAACGATCTGGATGTGAATACGATGCGTGCGCTTGAGGAAGCGCTGGATAATTTCGCAGGCTGCGCCGTCGTCATCAGCCACGATCGTTGGTTTCTCGATCGCATCGCGACGCACATCCTGGCCTTTGAAGGCGAGAGCCGCGTCGTCTGGTTCGAGGGCAACTATTCCGCTTACGAGGCCGATCGGCGGGCGCGCATGGGCACGGCGGCAGATCAACCTCATCGCATCAAGTACCGGCAGTTAACGCGCGGCTGAGGTTTTGTGATAGGGTTGCTCTATTCGATCGAAGAACGCCGCCTCGCCGGAGGCCGCCGGTCGCGACTCAACCTCGACACACACTATTTTGCCTTCTCTTCTTTGACGAGAGAAAGATACACGGAGATATAACGCAGACATGAACGAGAAGAACGATTTTTTCGACGACATTATCGGCGACGACCTGGACGCTGGCGAATTTGAATCGATGTCCGACGAGATGGACGAGGACGAAGACGAGCCCTTGGATATGCGCACGGTCGTGATGGCGAAAGAGGAGATGATCGCGCTCCTCGGCTTGAAGACTTCGCCCAAGGGCGGGCTCATCGTCCGCGTTGACCCGCGCGAGAATCATCCGGCGGCGCAGACCTACGACGATCCGTCGGCGGCGAGCCTCTGGTTCAACCGCAGCCTCTCGTCCAGCCGTCGCAACGGCTGGCAGGTGATCTATGACGGCGAGCCTTTGTTCGGCTGACCCACGCTCGCCCGTCAGCATCGCCCGTAAAATATAGCTCGTCCGGCCCACCCGACCACCGGCAAACCTCCCGCTTCAACCTGTAGACCGTTTGTGCGACGCGCCGCGCACCCGGTCTACTTTTTGTTGGAGCAGGTTCGTTATACCATCCGGGCTGAGACAAATCGGACGCTCCACGCTGCTCTGTAATGACGGATTCAAAACAGGAAGAGACAAAGGGACTGCTCGCGGCTTGGCGTTGGTGGCTTCCCGTCGCTTTGCTGACGCTGTTGCTGGCTCTGCTGTTCAAAGACCCGTTCGCGGGCGATTGGGATGCGCTCGACTACACCGTGCTTGCCATCCATGGCGAGCCGTCCTCGATGATTCTCGGGCGCATGCTCTTCATCTTCGTCAATCACGGGATGTGGCGTGTGGCGCACGGCATCTTCGGTTTACGCCCCGAGCATGCTTACCTGTTGTTCCAGTACGCGGTCATCATTCAGAGCCCGCTGGCGGCCATCGCCTGGTGGCAGCTTGCGCGCGACCTCACTGGCTCTGTCCGGGCGGCGACCGTCGCGGCGCTTCTCCTGGCGCTCTCTCCCTTCTACATCATCTACAGCGGGCAGGCGATGACGGAGATTCCATCGCTGCTGCTGTTGGCCGTTGCGATCATCCTGCACCTGCGCGGACTGCGCTCAAGAAATACTTTGATGGTGATAGCGGGCGCGGCGCTTCTGGGCATGGGTGTGAACGTGCGCGAAGGCGTTGCGCTCTACGGGCCGTGGCTGGTCTTTGCGCCGCTCGCCTGCGGTTGGAGATTCGGAAGGCGCGAGATTGCGACGACCCTCGTCGCCTGTCTGATCTTTACGCTCTGTGCCTTCGGCCCCTTCACGCTCTGGTGGTGGATGGACATAGACCATTACCGCAAGTCATGGCACGGCTGGGTCGAGTTGACGCGTCAGGAGTCGGCGCGTCATCCCGTCACGCTCTCAAACATGGGGCGCTTGCTGCATTACTTCTTCATCGCCGCGCCGCTCGCCCTCATCAGTTTTCCCGTCGCGGCTTTCAAAGAGTGGCGCGCGCGCGGGTTCTCGCCTTTGCTCCTGCTCGGCCTCATCGGGCTTCTCGCCAATCTCTCTTTGATTATTCACTACAGCGTCGTGCTCAACGGTCGTTATCTACTGACGGGCGCGCCCGCGATGGCCCCTCTCGCCGCCGAATATTTTATGCGCGCGGAGATTCGGACGTGGAAGAACGCGCGGCGCGCTTTCATGATCGTGCTGGTGGGCCTCTTTTTCACGACCACGATATTCGCGCTCTACTCATGGCCCGCCGGCAGCCTTTACATCAGGCAACGCGCGCTGGCGAAAGACTACGACGCGCAACTCGCGCTCGTGCCGCCCGACGCCGTGATGATCTCAGGCAGCCAGACCGTCGCCGTCAACTACTGGCGCGGGCTCGGCGCGGGCCGTTGGGACGTGATCGGAAGCGGCGGCACGTGGCCCGGCGAACAACTCCCGCAGGTCATAGAGGATTATCTGCGCGAAGGCCGCAGAGTTTTTCTGGACGCAGACCCGCACTGGTGGGCGGACACTGGATGGCAGCTATCGGAGACGCGCCTGCTCGTCCAAATCGAGCCGCGCTTCCACTTCCGCCGCATCTCCGACACCATCTACGAGATCAGACCGCTCACCGACCCGACAGCCAACGACCGCCCAGACCTGCAAAGACTTATCCCGGTGAAGTGAAAGGATGGAAGTGAAAGGATGAAGGATGAAGGCGGAAGGATGAAAGGAATGCTGCTCGTTCTTGAAAGCTTTTACTTCATCCTTCATCCTTCATCCTTCATCCTTGCCTTTCCAGTGCGACGCGGGCGAGGGTGGTGAGGATTCTTGTACCGGCGCGCAGTGTTCCGCTGAGAGTGCCGGAGACTTTCGATTCGCCGCCCGTGCGACAGCGATGGTCAACGGGCAGCTCAAGAATACGCAGGCCCGCGCGTGCGGCGCGCATCTGCATCTCAAGATTCCAGCCGTAAGTCTCTTCGCGCATGCCGAGGCTCTCTAAGCAGTCGCGGCGAATGGCGCGGAAGGGGCACATGTCCGTATACCTGACCCCGTAGAGCATCCTTAGCAACAGCCCGGCGATGCGTCCGGCAAAGACCTGCTGAAAGTTCATGCTGCCGGGCTCGCGTTTTCCGCGCGTGCGCGAGCCGATCACGAAGTCCTGCTCTCCCGCCAGGATGGGCTCGACGAGCCTGGACATCAACTCCGGGCAATCGCTGCCGTCGCCGTCAAGGAATACGACCACTTCGCTCTCGGGCGCGACGGCGCGCGCACCCGCGCGACAGGCTCGTCCGTATCCCCTGCGCGGCTCCGCGACGACACGCGCTCCCGCTTCTGCGGCGCGCTCCGCCGTCCGGTCGTCGCTGCCGTTGTCCACCACTATCACTTCACACGCTATCTCACGCGGGATGGAACGGACGACTTCGGCGATGCACGCTTCTTCGTTGAGCGCCGGGATGACGACCGAGACGCTGCGAGAAAGCGATGCCCTGTCCTCGCTCGATGGAGCCTTCATGTCAGACCTTCAAGACTGCGGCACGGGTTCGTGCGTGCCCGGTTGTCTCTTCCCTGCTGCGTCGCGCTTACGCCACAGCGAGAGCGCACAGAGAAGCGCGAACGGCGCGTATAGAAATGAGTTGACGACGAGAGATTGATTCGGCGTCTCACCGAACCAGAACAGGTAAAGCACGAACCCGCTCGCGGTCAAAGCGAACACAGGCGCGTACGGCACAAAGCAGAGGAACGGGATGAGCCATGCGAAGTACCACTCATAGCGCGGCGAGAGCAGGAGCGTAAAAGCCGTCGCGAGCACAAAAGCGCTCCTCACGTGACTGCCCTCGGAATCCTCCCGCCTGTACAAGGCCCACGCCGCGAGGCTCGCCAGAACCAGCCCGGCGAAGATCATGTAAGCCGCGCTCGGGACATTCGCCCCGCCGAACAGGCGTCGCACGAGGCTCAATATAAAAAATCTGCTGCCGCTTTGCAGACCCTCCTCCGCCGTATATCCCGGCAGGTATCCGAAGACATTGATGCCGACACTCAAATAGGGCACGTACGCCGCCACGATGGTGAGAGCGAAGGCCACAGGCATGCGCCAGCCCCAGCGTTTGTAAAGCGCCGGGAAAAGTGCCAGCGGGATCAGCTTGACGAGGACGGCGCATCCGAGCGCGACCCCGACCGTCGTTTCCCACTTGCGACGATACGCCAGTAAAGCGAGGCACACGAAAGCGATGGCGATCGAATCCAGATGACCGCTGCCCGCTATCTCCCAGACGATCAGCGGATGCCAGGCGTAGATCAACACGCGTTGCAGCGGCAGGCCCATCGAGTTGAGCAGGCCCAACAGGGCCAGAAGCGTCAACACCTCGAAGCCGACCATCGTTGCCTTCATCCACGTCACGGACTCGCTGACGCGCGTCGTCGCCAAGTAAATCGCCTGGGCCAACGGCGGGTAGATCGTGCGCGCGAAATCACGGCGATTGATTTTCGGATAGATCGCGTCGTCGCGCAGTCCCTTCAAGTGCTCGTCCGCCGGGATGTACCTGTAAGGATTGATGCCTGCGGCCTGCACGCGACCGTCCCAGATGTAGCGATAGATGTCGTCGGAGAGAAAAGGCGGCGTGTAAATGATGCTCAGCCGAAAGAGCGCGGCGAAGACGATGACGATGATTAAGGTCGAGCGTGAAGTGCTGCGCGCGCGCGAGACGGCCCAAGCGGCGACGAGGTAAAGCGCAGATTGGGCCAATGCCAGCCGGATGAACCAGAAAAGATCATAAGAGGATTTCCCCGTCAGGCCGCGCTCGTACATCAGGCGAAGCGTGAAGCCTGCGAGCACGAGCAACAGGTTCGTCCAGCTCAGAAGCCCGCTCTTGACGAGAGCCTGCCACAATCTTTTCATGACGCGGCCTCTGTGCGCGCAACCCCGTCAGGCCAGATGCGCTCGCGTCCCTCCGCGTCGATGAGCCGCGCGAGGTAGCGGCGCGTGTGCGACGCCTCGTATCCGGCGAGACCGTCTTGACCGTTAACTACGCTGCTGCTTCCGAACAGCTCACCGCAGAGACGATTGAGCGACGAGCCGTCATCCACGTCGTACCATGTTGGCAGCATCAAGACCTCAAGACCTATCGCGGCGGCACGCTCGACGGTCTGGCCGAGCACCTCGCCTGTGCTCCAGTTGATGTCTTCAAAGAGTTGCCTGTGTGCGCGCTTCAATCCGATGAGGTAGTAGCCGCCGTCGTCCGATGGGCCCACGACGACGCGATCACCCGTCAGGGCCAGCGCCCCGACCGCCTCCGCCAGTAGAGAGCGCGGCAACGTCGGGCTATCGGAATCAATCAGGCACAACGATTGGTAGCCAAGCGTTAGTAAATCTTCAGCCGCGTGATAGAGCCTCTCGCCGAAACCATCGCCGCGCTGGGCCAGGAGACTGAATCCCGCTTGCAGCAGATTGTCGAAGGCGCTCTCCGCCCCGGCGGGCGTGTAGACGGCGACGCCCTCAGCCGCTTCCACGGCAGCGACGCCAGCGATATTCGCAGCCGTGTCGCGCAGGAAGCAGACGCTTAAGGCGGCGGCCTCTTCGTGCGTGAGCGGCGGTACGAGACGCGTCTTGACCGCGCCCGCGCGCGGAGCTTTCGTCATGATGGCGAGCGCGCACGGCCTCCGCCGAAGTGTGGCTGACGATGATAGTTCGAGAACCGGGTAGGAAGTTTCCATCCTTGGCTTAATCTTGTCCGGCTTCGCGTGCCTTCGCCGCCGTCTTGTGAACGATGCCCTTGGCGCGCAGGGTAGTCTCGGCGGCTGCGAAGTAATCGCGCACGTCCGACTGGCCGCGAATCCAGTCCAGATAACGCGCGATGCCCGTCTCCAGAGAGACCTGCGGCTCGTAGCCACAGGCACGTATGCGCGTCGTATCGGAAGTCAGGTGGCGCATCTCGCCGGGACGAAACTCGCCCTGTGCGACCGGCGCGATGTGTATGCCGAGCGCTTCCGAGATCAGTTGGGCCACACGACGAATCGTGACGGCCTGTCCGCTTCCGACGTTGACGGGCAAACCGTCAAGGTCATCGGTCGTGGCCGCCAGCAGGTTGGCGCGGGCTATGTCCTCGACGAACGAGAAATCGCGCGTCTGCTCGCCGTCCTCGTAAAGCACCGGCGGCTGATCGTTGAGCAGTCGCGTGCAGAAGATGGCGATCACGCCCGTGTAAGGATTAAAGATGGACTGGCGCGGGCCATACGTGCAGGAGTAGCGCAGCGCGACCGTCGGGATGCCGGTCTGGCGTCCCCACGTCAGCACGAGACGCTCCTGATCGACCTTCGTGATGGCGTACACGGTCTCGCCGCCGACGGGAGCGTGCTCGGGTGTCGGCGCTTGTGCGGTCTCTGCGCCGCAGTGCGGACAGTGAACCGTAAAGTCTCCGGCGCTCAACTGCTCGACGGGTCTGACGTTGGGAAAGACCAGCCCGTGCTCGGCGCAGCGGGCCGCGCCCTCGCTGTAGACGGCCTGTGAAGAGGCGACGATGACTTTACGGACGGGCAGATTCTCGTCGCGTATGATCTCAAGCATCTGCGCCGTGCCGAAGCTGTTGACGGCGACATACTTGCCCATCTCCGGCATGTAGCCGCCGTAGGCCGCCTCGTGAAAAACAACATCTATGTCCTGTAGGGCCGCCCGCATGGTTGCGCGCTCTCTCACGTCGCCCTCGACGAACTCCGCGCCCGGCGCTATCCATGCGGGCTTGCCGCGCCTGTGCGTCTGCGGCTCAAGGTTATCGAGGATACGCACAGACCAACCTTCGCTGAGCAGCAAGTCCGCGATGTGCGAGCCGATCAGACCGGCCCCGCCAGTCACCAGCGCGCGTCTGTTCTCATTTAGCTTACCTGACAAAACAAAATCTCCCTCATCCCTTTTTCAGATTGCCACCAGAGTATCTGATTGCCACGATAATCTTCAAGCACACACAGAGCGGATGAACCAAGCCCCTGAAAGGGGCGACAGAATGTAGCCCATGACGCAAGTCATGGGTATAGCGCAGACGATAAAGAGAGCCCCGGAGGGGCGTAAGAAATCCGAGTCGAGAATCTTTCGCCCCTCCGGGGCTTGAATATGTTTGGCTACGAATGACCCAGGGCTTGCGCCGTGAGCTATATTCTGCGCGCTCCTTCGGGGCTTCTTTCCATATCGGCTGCGCGTGCGCTGGGCCAGCCGTCTTGGTATATTGATGCCGCCACGATGTTGACGATCCATCGCACGCTTTCAAGAGGAATGACGGATGTATAAGAACCTCGTCGAGATGCTGATCAACAGTAGCGTTGACGGCATTATCGCTTTCGACCATCAATGCCGCTATACGCTCTGGAACCCGGCGATGGAGCAGCTTTCGGGTGTCAGCCGCGAAGAGGTTCTCGGCAAGTGCGCCTTCGATATCTTCCCTTTCCTGAAAGAGACAGGGGAAGATCAATACTTCTACGACGCGCTGGCGGGCAAGAGCGTGATCGCCAGCGACAGGGTCTTTACAGTTCCACGGACAGGGCATAAAGGTTTTTTCGAGGGCCGCTATTCTCCTTTGCATGATGAGGAGGGAAAGATCGTCGGCGGCTTAGGGATTATCCGCGACATCACCTTACGCAAGGAAGCAGAGGAGGAGCGCTCGCTGCTCATTCAGGAGCAGACCGCACGCCGCGAAGCCGAAGCCGCCGAACGCCACTTCCTCGAAGAGTTGCAGGAATCCGAAAAACGCTTTCGTCAACTGGCCGAGAATATAGACGAGGTCTTCTGGCTCATAGACCCACACACGTCCGAGATCATCTACGTCAGCCCCGCTTACGAGAGGATTTGGGGACGCCCGCGCGAAAGCCTCTACCGTAATCCCGCCTCCTTCAACGAAGCCCTTTACCCGGAAGACCGTGAGCGCATCATAGCGGCTCGCGCGCAGGCGATTCATGGCTCGTACAATCAGGAATATCGAATCGTCCGCCCGGACGGTACGATTCGCTGGGTGTGGGCCCGCGCCTTTCCGATTCGTGACGAAGCGGGACGGGTGACGCGCATCGCCGGTATCGCGGACGATATTACAGAGCGCAAGATGATCGAGGCCCACATACGCGAGCAGCGCGAGGTGGTCGAGACAGTCAACCACATCGGCCAGATTCTCTCCGCCGAGCTTGATCTGCAAAGACTGGTGCAGGCGGTCACGGACGCGGCCACGGAGTTGACGGGCGCGCATTTCGGCTCCTTCTTCTATAACGTCTTGGACGATCGCGGCGCATCCTACATGCTCTATACGCTCTCGGGTGTGCCGCGCGAGGCGTTCGCGCATTTCCCCATGCCGCGCGCGACAGACCTCTTTGGGCCCACCTTCCGTGGCGAAGGAGTTCTGCGCATCGACGATGTCAAGCAAGACCCGCGCTACGGCAAGAACTCTCCTTATTACGGGATGCCGCCGGGCCACTTGCCCGTGACGAGTTATCTGGCGGTTCCCGTCGTCTCGCGCTCCGGCGAAGTGATCGGCGGGCTCTTCTTCGGTCACCCGGAGGCGGGCAGATTCTCCGAATACACCGAGCGCATCGTGACCGGGCTCGCCGCGCAGGCCGCCGTCGCGATGGATAACGCGCGTCTGTACGAAGCCGCACGGCGCGAGCGCTCTTTGCTGGAAGCGAGCGAGGAACGCTATCGCTCTCTGGCGGACGCCATGCCGCAGATCGTCTGGACGGCGCACGCCGACGGCCAGCTTGACTACTTCAACCGGCGCTGGTTTGAATACACCGGCTTCACCGAAGATGAGAGCCTTGCCGAAGAGGGATGGAAGCATGCCCTTCATCCCGAAGATGTCGAGCCCTGCCTCAAGCGCTGGTACGCATCTCTCAGAACGGGCGAAGAATACAAGATCGAATATCGTTTCCGGCGCGCCTCCGACGGAGCCTATCGCTGGCATCTGGGCCGCGCGCTGCCCATGCGCGACCACGATGGACGAATCGTCAAGTGGTTCGGCACGGGCACGGATATTGACGATCAGAAGCGCGCCGAAGAATCGCTGCGATTCATCCTCGAAGCAAGCGAGATACTATCGGAGTCGCTCGATTACGAATCGACGCTGGCGAGCGTCGCGCGACTGGCCGTGCCTCAACTGGCAGATTGGTGCGCCGTCGATATGCTCGAACAGGGCCAGAGCTTCCGCAGGCTGGCCGTGGCCCACACCGACCCGGCGAAAGTAGAGCTGGCGATGGAGTTGGAGCGCCTGTACCCGACGGACATGAACGCGCCCTACGGCTTGGCCAGAGTCCTGCGCACGGGTAAGCCGGAATATTTGCCCGACATACCAGACCAGATGCTCGCCGAAGCCGCGCAGAATGACGAGCATCTGAGCTTCATTCGTGAGCTCGGATTGAAGTCTTACATGATCGTCCCGCTGATCGCTCGCGGGCGCACGCTGGGCGCGATTACCTTCGTGACCGCCGAATCCGGTCGGCAATACACGGAGACAGACCTCTCTTACGCCGAAGACCTCGCGCGCCGCGCCGCCCTGGCCGTCGACAACGCGCGACTCTACCGCGAAGCGCAGCAAGCGAACAGGACAAAGGATGAGTTTCTCGCGACAGTCTCGCACGAGCTGCGCACGCCCTTGACAGCCGTGCTCGGGTGGGCCCGCATACTGCGCTCCGGCGGCATTGATGACGCGACCGCGAAGCGCGCTCTTGAGACCATCGAGCGCAACGCCAGATCGCAGGCGCAACTCGTCGAAGACCTGCTGGATGTCTCGCGCATCATTACCGGCAAGCTGCGTTTGGATGTTCAGCCCGTAGAGCCCAAGTCTGTGATCGATCTCTCGATCGAAGCGATTCGTCCTGCCGCCGAAGCCAAAGGTGTTCGCCTACAGGTCGTGCTCGATCCGATGGCTGGGCCCATCTCCGGCGACCCAGATCGCTTGCAGCAGATCGTCTGGAACCTGCTCTCGAACGCCGTCAAGTTTACGCCCAGAGACGGGCGCGTGCAGGTGCGACTCGAACGCGTTCGCTCGCACGTCGAGATCGCCGTCAGCGATACCGGCGCGGGAATCGAGCCGGAGTTTCTGCCCTTCGTCTTCGAGCGCTTTCGCCAGGCCGACGGCACGAGTACGCGCCAGTACGGCGGGCTCGGGCTGGGCCTGGCGATCGTGCGTCATCTGGTCGAGCTGCACGGCGGACAGGTTCACGCCGCGAGCCTCGGCCATAATCAGGGCTCAACCTTCACGGTGGAGCTACCGCTCATGGCCGTCCAGGCCGAGGGCAGCGGGCAGGAACCGGCCGCGCTTTCGTCGGCCGAGAATTTTGCTGCGTTTGATATTGACAGAATCCTTGACGGCTTGAGAGTGCTGGTCGTTGACGATGAAGCTGATGCGCGCGAGTTGATCGCAACCATCCTCGAACAGCGCGGCGCAGAGGTGGCGAGTGTGCCTTCGGCCCTTGAGGGGCTCGAAGCGCTGCCGCGCTTTCAGCCCGATGTCATCATCAGCGATATAGAGATGCCCAACGAAGATGGCTATGCGTTAATCAAAAAGATACGCGAGCTTGACCCGAAGGAAGGTGGCCGCACGCCCGCCGCCGCGCTCACCGCCTACGCCCGCACGGAAGATCGCATGCGAGCGCTGCTGGCAGGCTTCCAGATTCATATGCCGAAGCCCATCGAGCCCGCAGAGCTGATAGCCGTCGTCGCCAATCTCGCAGGGCGCACGGGCCAGGGCATCTCGGAAAGCTCCACGCATCCCAACGGCGATCAATAACTCCCCTTCCACGGCAGAAACCGGACTCCTGCTCGACACAGATGACCAGTCCAAGCCCCCTTTTCGGGACAATTCAGCCGTTTTTTCCTCAAATTCTTTGTTTCATCGATGAAATTTTGTTCCATTTCCGCCCGAATCGTGATATAGTGCCCGCGTCTTGAGCAAGAGCGCTTCCCCGCAGAGCGAAGCCGCAACCTTTGGAATTTGGAGTTGAACCCCCCCGAGGCGAGTGAACGCCGTAACCGGCTAAAAAGGAAGGAACTATGACAAATACAACGAGACCGAAAGTGAATCCGCTCAGCCGCCGCCCACGTCAACAGCGGCTGGTGATGGCGGTGCGCGGTGGTGCCGGAACAGGCAAGAGCCACTTCATACGCAGCATGTCCGAGGCCGGAATCGGTCGCCTGTGCATCTTTGACGTGGAACGCAAGGCGCGACTCCTCAAGGGCGTCGGCACGCAGTTTGACGCCCTGGAGATTCATCACCCGGACGAGTTGCCGGAGTTCATCGACTGGGCATTGTCCGGCGAGGGGCAGGATCAGAACTACGACTGCTTCGCTCTGGATTCGTGGGCCGCGTATTTCAGCGCCAAGCACAGCGAGGTGGTCGCGGCGGTGCGCGAGAGGACTGGCGACCCGTTGGCCCAGCCGAGCGCCGAAGAGTTGGCAGCCGACCAGATGATTCTTCAGGGAGTCTTGCGACGCCTCTGCATGGAGAGCGGCAAATCCGTCGTCATCGTCGATCAGATTCCGGCCAAGGGTAAAGAGGCGAAGGAAGACAACGAGATCGGACGCGTGTTGCCGATGACGGCAAGCGGTCTCGAATACTTCGTTGACATCATGGTCGAAGTCTCCTTGCAGGAACGCGAGGGCGAAGTCGTTCGCGTCTTCCAGATCGTCAAGAGCAACAGCCAGGCTTTCGAGGTCGGCTATGAGATGGTTGGCGACGTGACGTTCAAGGATTTTCTAAACCACATGAAGCGCGAGACCGGGACGGAGTTGCCGATGGAAGCGCCGAAGCCCTCGCCCGTTCCAGAGGTGCTCGAAGAGAAGCCATCGCCGCTCAGCCTCGTTCCGCCACCGATGACGATTCAGGAGTTGATCGCCAAGGCAGAGCAGAACGGCTTCAAGGTCGCGGACATCGTGACAGGGGCCAAGCTCTATCACAGCCAGCCCAACATCTACCGCCTGACGCCAGAGCAGATCGCTGACCTTGATCGCCGCATGACAGCGCGCATCGAGAAACTACAGGCGACAGCCTCCGCGACGAAGCGCGAAAGCGCCACAGGCGAAACCGGCACAAAAGCCCAGGCCGCCCGCACCCTCAAGCGAGCCTGAACGAAAGGATGAAGGCGGAAGGATGAAGGATGAAAGGAATGCTAACGGTTCTTGAAAGCTTTTACTTCATCCTTCATCCTTCCGCCTTCATCCTTTTCTTCTTACCATCCGCGTTGAATTTCCCAACGGTCTACTATGTGGTCGCCTTCGAGTACGTTGTAGTGTGCGTGCTGGGCTGCGGTCAGGCATGAATGGTTGACGAGCACGCGCAGGCGAGTTCCGACCTTCAGACGATCCAGGGTGCTCTCATCTCCGACGATGATCTCGCCGTGCTCCTGTGATAGTCCGCTGATGGTGAGACCGAGGCTGTTCCCTTCCAGGTCAAGCACATGCCCGTAGCCGCAGGCGGAATCCAGTTCCACCGCGCCGCGATCTTTGGAGAGCGCAATCGCACCGGCGTCTATGACAATTTTGCGGCGCGTGCGGTCACGGTGCACGACCGCTGCCAACACCGTCAGTGCGCAGTCATCAAGGCTACAGCTTCCGATGGTGGCCTGAAACGCGTCGAAGAAAATGTAATTGCCGGGCCGCGCCTCATCAATTCCTCGCAGGTGATCGATCGTCGTGATGGTCGGCGTCGAGCCTATGCTGACGATTGGAACCTCTATGCCTTCGGCGCGCAAGACGGAGGCGAAATCAGTCATCAGGTCACGCTCGTGCCGCGCCACGGCCAGCACCTCTTCTCTTGTGCGGCAATGATAGGAATGGCCCGCGTGTGTCAGGATACCGGCGAAGCTGAGGTTTGATGAATCCTTGATGCGTCGCGGGATTTCGAGCGCTTCGGTAGATGAGGGCTCGACGCCGCAGCGATGATAACCGCAGTCAACTTTCAGAAAGAGGTCTAGCTTGACTCCGGCGAGACGCGCGGCGTCGTTGAGAAGCGGTGGAATCTCCAGATCGTCTGTGATGAGCGAGAGGCGCTCGCAGGCTCGTGCGAGTTCGATCGCTTCCTCGAACTTGCCGGGCTCTATGGGCACGGCGTAGGTAATGTCCTTAAAGCCGTGGGCCAAGAAGGCGCGGGCTTCGGCGAGAGTCGAAACCGTCAGCGCGCCGCCCTCGCCTGCGGTCTGTATGCGCGCCACTTCGACGCACTTGTGCGTTTTGACGTGGGGCCTGAGCTTCGCTCCCGACTGGCGGACGTGCGTTGCGATCTTCGACGCGTTGCGCTTCATGCGCCCGGCGTCAAGCAGCAGGCATGGGGTTTTTAATTCGTTAAGGCTCGTCATCATAGTTTTATTGGCCGTGCTCCTCGCTAAGGACATCTTTATCACCCGCACATTGCCCGAATCAAGATAATAACCATAGAGTCTGGCCCTGGGGCGATAGAAATGGACGGCTTGACAGTGCCCGTCTGCGACGCATAGAGTCCGAGGGTGTGTTTTATCATAGCCGCTTCGGAACCGGCAGCGACGCCTGAGAGTAAACAGGCTGGGCCGCCGCCATCCGAAGCTACGACAACAACTATCGAATCCAAGCGTTACCGGAGTAAAGACCGATGCCTGACGAGCAAAAAACAGCGAGCAATTCGCAGACCTATGTGGCCGACGCCGATAACTTCGCCTTTGAGACCGTGGAGCAGGAGAATGGTCAGGCGACCGTGATTCGCTTTCGCCTCGAAGACCCGCGTTATCAGGCAGGAGACGTGATCGTCGTCCTCTCCGGCAGCGACATACATTTTCACGGCATGATCGGGAGCCTGGCCGACGGCTGGGCGACCGCCGCAGATCGTCGCGGCTCATTGCTGCCCGCGACAGTTCAATAGCGCGGCGCGGGAGGCCAACGGCCAGAGTACGAGAGGGCTTACGGCTCAACTTTTCGCCGCGAAGGTGCTTCCCCTTATTATCCGTAACGAGCGGAGACCGGCAGATGTCGGAGAATTTGAGAGGCAAAGCATCCGTAGCTTTCAGCCTGTCGCTGCCCGGCTCTTCTTCGGGCGACGCAGCGACGCTCGAAGGCCACACGCGCGATATGCGTGCGACGGGGCTCTCGCTCGTCGTGCCCCGCCTGCGCATCGGTGGCGAGGAGATCGTCGCCGCAGACCGCCAGCTTCGCGTCGTGCTTGAGCTTCCGAGCGGCCCTCTTGAGATGGAGGTCGCGCCCGTCAGGTATGAGCCGCTTGAGGCGGAAGGGGGCTATCTGATCGGCGTGCGTATCACGGAGATCAGCGATAGCGACTGCGTACGCTTCGTCAAATACCTGCGCGCGCTGCGTTGACGAAAATCCGGCGCGGTCGCGGGGCGCTTTAATCCACATTTTCCCGCGATTATTACTGTTCGCCTTATGGCTCTTAAATTTTCAGATTGATCGTGCGCCGCCCGACCGAAAATGTTATCCTTACGGCCTGTGGCGATTGAGAGGCGGCGGGGCAGCTTAAATCTGACGCGATAATCCCCGGCCCCTGATCGATCGGCTTGCGAACAGAACCTTCCCCGGTTGCTCCCTTAAATTTGCGGAGGCTCTCATGCGACGCACTTTCTGTCTGGTGTTTCCTATCCTTTTCCTTCTCGCCGCGACGACTCAGGGGCAGGAGCTTCGCTCTGCCAAAGACTATCTCAAGCGCGGCATCTCCCGCTTCAGCAAGGGCGACATCGAAGGGGCGATAGCCGATCACAACAAGGCGCTTGAGCTTAACCCGCGCTTCGCCGAGGCCCATTTCAATCGCGGCAAGGCGCTGCGGGCGAAGGGCGACCTGGATGCCGCGATCGACGATTACGAGAAGGCCATAGAGCTTGACCCGCGCACAGCCAACAACAATCGGGACATCTCTCAGGCTTACATCAATCGTGGCTTCATCAGGTCTAACCAGTTGGATGTGGACGCGGCGATAGGCGACTATGATAAAGCCATCAAGTTCAACGCGAGGGATTCAGACGCCTACTTCAAACGCGGGCGCGCGCTCTTGATCAAAGGCGATCTGGAGAACGCCCTCCTTGATTTCAACCGCAGCATTACGCTCGACCCGCATAACCCTCTCTATTATGCAGAGCGCGGGCTGACCTGGATTCATCGCGGGAATGATGAGGAGGCCGGGAAGGACTTCGACCGAAGCATACGCCTGAACGGCGACACGAAGCTTTTCCTCGAATGGCACGTCATAGAGCTTGAGCTTCAAATCAAGGAGATGAAGCGACGCCAGGCCGCCGTCCAACAAAGAATCGCCTGAACGAAAGGATGAAGGCGGAAGGATGAAGGATGAAAGGAATACTTAAGCCCCGGAGGGGCGACAGAATGTAGCCCACGGCGCGAGCCGTGGGTATGCATTGCCAAACATCGTGAAGCCCCGGAGGGGCGTAAGATTCTCAACTTGAATTTCTTACGCCCCTCCGGGGCTTTCTTCTTTCTTCTACACTTGTACCCACGACTCACGTCGTGGGCTACATTCTATCGCCCCTTTCAGGGGCTCAGCATTTCTTTCATCCTTCATCCTTCCGCCTTCATCCTTGCTTTTGATGTCCGCCGTTTCGCACTGCGAGGCTGGCGATCAGATTTGAGAGTCGGGCTAATTCGACAGGCTTGGCCAGATGCTCCTGGTAGCCTGCCGAGAGGGCGCGCCGACGATCCTCTTCCCCGACGTAGGCCGTCAACGCCACGGCCGGCAAGCGTTTTCCGTCCTCCAACTCCAAGACTCGCACTCTACGTATCAGATCATAGCCGTCTTCGCCGGGCATACCGATGTCCGACACCATCACGTCCGGCCAGGATTGTTTCAGTTCGGCGACGGCTTCTGACACAGACGAGGCGGTCGTCACACGCGCCCCGAATTGTTCCAGCACTTTGCGCAGCAGGTCGCGCGAGTCCTCATCGTTCTCAACGACGAGGACTCTGATACCCTGAAGTTGCTGTTGGCCATCGAGCTTCGCCAGGTCTTCTTCCCCCTGATAGGCGAAGACCTCTTCGGCGGCTACCTCTCCCACTGCTCTCACGGGCAAGTCCAGAATGAAGGTCGCGCCGCGCCCCTCTCCCTCGCTCTCCGCGCGAACGCTGCCGCCATGCATCTCTACCAGATGACGCACGATCGCCAAGCCCAGCCCGAGACCGCTGTGCGCCCTCGTGCTCGTGCTGTCGGCCTGTCGAAAACGGTCGAAGACGTAGGGCAGAAATTCCGGGCTGATCCCCTGACCCGTATCGCTCACCACGATCTGCGTGTGCGAGTTGACGCGCTGAAGGCGAACCGTGATGCGTCCCTCTTTCGGCGTGAACTTGACGGCGTTCGAGAGCAGATTCCAGATCACCTGCTGTAGGCGATTGGCATCGCCGGAGATCAGGCTCGCCCTGTCGTCTATAATCTTCTCGATATGAATCTGCTTGGCTTCGGCTGCCGGATGCACCGAGGCTATGGCCGCATCTATGACTCCCTGAAGATCGAAGGGGCGCACGATCAGACCGGATTTGCCCGTGATGATGCGCGAGACATCGAGTATGTCTTCGATGAGCTGGGCTTGCGCGTTGGCATTGCGCTCGATGGTATTGAGAGCCTGAACGCGAGTCGGTTCGTCCAGCTTGCCCGACTGAAGCAGGTTGAGCCAGCCGAGCACAGCCGTCAGCGGCGTGCGCAGCTCGTGTGAGAGCGTCGCCAGAAATTCATCCTTGAGACGATTGGAGGATTCGGCGCCGGCGCGTGCGCTGCGCTCAAGCTCGAAGAGCCGCACGTTTTCGATCGCCACCGCCGCCAGATTCGCCGCCATCCGAATCGCCGCGACGTGCTCTTTCGTATACGCCCGAAGCTCGTAGCTCTGAACCTCAATGGTTCCGATGATGCGACCCATCACGGCCATCGGCGCAGCCATAGAAGATTGCGGCAGGAGCCCGTTATCCACGCCGACCTTGACGCTCGGATGCCCGCGCGTCGCCGCCAGGTAATCGTCCGTGATGATGATCTCGCCTGTGGTGACGGCGCGGCTGTTGGGCCCATCCGTCGAGACCGGCATCGGCGGCAAATTAGAGACATCGACCTCCGCGCCGTCGCCCCAGGCATAAGCAGCCGTCCGCACATTTTGTTTCGGGTCGTAGAGGGCGATGAAGATGCCTATGCAAGGCATGGAGGCGCAGGTGAAATCGAGCAGCGCGCGAAAGATAGTATTAAGATCGCGGGCCGTCCCGAGCGCCTGCGAGAGCGGCGTCAATCGTTCGAGCAGACTTTCGTATTCGGTGATCGCGCGGCGCTCGGCTGCGCGCAGCGCTTCCTCTGCGCGCTTGCGCTCGGTCAGATCGGCGGAGACGCCGACGATGCCGACGATCACTCCTTCGTCATTATAGATCGGCGTGTCCGTCACCATCGCCGGAAAGGCAGTCGCATCGCGACGCCGCACCTGTAGTTCGCCAGACCAGCTCTTGCCCGCCTTCAGGTCGGACATAATCCCTGCGGCCTGCTCCTGCGCCGTCTCCGATGGTGTGATTTCGATGATGTTATGACCGAGAGCTTCCGCAGCGGGCCATCCGTAGAGCCTTTCCGCGAAACGGTTCCAGTAGGTGATCACTCCGTTTAAATCGGTGGCGATCACAGCCTGCTCGACCGTATCCAACAAGTGTGCCTGGAAACGTATCGTCTCTTCGACCCTCTGCCTCTCGGCGATCTGCTGCTCAAGCTCGGCCTGTCGCTCGCGCGCCGTACGGGCGTTGGCCTCCGCGCGCCTGCGCGCCCTGTGCATCTCGTGGCTGAGCAACGAGCCGATGACGCCCACACATAGGTAAAGGCCGAGCCCGATGATATGAGCCGGGTCGCTGAGCGCTATCGAGTGGAGCGGGGGGAGGACAAAATAGACGGCCAAGACCGCGCCTAACAGTAGAGCGACTATGGATGGGCCCAGTCCGCAGGCCCAGGCGATAAGGAGTACCGCCAGATAGTACGTGACGTAAGGAGCATTGTCGCCGAGCGCCGGATTGAGCAACCGACGCAGCACTGTGGCCAGCAGGACGCTCGCCACCGCGAGGGGGTAACGAACCCAGGGGGAACGATTAATGACCTGCATCCATCAAACTCCTTGATCGAAGGTAAAGCAGTTCGGCGTGCGACGCGGACAGCCTTTGGCCCGGAAAGCGCAAGCGTGCGCGAGCGAATCTCAGCCAAGCGCGGAAATCTTTATGCTGTCGGGCGCGTGATAATACGGCATGCTCGAGGCCACTACTACTACTACTGTCTCAACGTGTATATCCTGCCGGGTGATCTATCTCTATGTTCGGCATTTCCGACTTCACTTGAATGCGATGGTATCCCTTCTTCGGGTGCGTCGACAGGTATGTGATCGCCATCTGCCTCGCGAACGACACGCCTAGATCGCGCAGGAACGGGTCGAAGCTGACGGGAGCGCCCGTCCCCTGAAAGAAAGCCCGCCCGCCCGTCTCTTCCGAAAGTTTTTGCAGCGACCCCGAAGCGTAGCTGATGAGGATCGGATTACGCGACGCCTCCAGGCTCACGCTCGGCACATAAAAAGAGTAGATGGCGACGCTGTTGCGCTGCGCCTCTTTAACGGCGCGCTCAAGGTCTATGCTCTGACCCGGCTGCGAGCTATCAACCCCGCGCGAAACATCCAGGCCGTCGGAGACGACGAGCATCGCGCGCCGACCGGCAGGCAGCGACTCAAACCGCTTGAGACCTTCGCGTATCTCGACGTAAGGATTGAAGGGAGCAGCGCTCGAAGAGCCTATGGGGATGCGCAGTGCGTTGGCGGCCCTCTCAAGATCGGTCGTGAACTTCTGGCGCACCTGTAGCGACCCGCTGCTGATGTAGCCGATCATCACGCGCGAGCCTCGCGGCAAACGAAGGATGAACTCTTTAATCGCCTTGATGTCGTTGCCGATGGTCGGGACTAGATCATCCTGAACCAGTATCGCCACGGCGAGCGGCGCATTGCTGATCGAGCGCACGGAGAGGACTCTCTGAACATCGCCGTCCTCGCGCACGATGAAGTCGCCGACCGGCATCAACTCCTGTTGAAGATTCTTCCCGCGCTCGCGAATCGTGATCGGAATGGTCACCGTCTTGACGCCGCCGCGCGACCCCTGTCCGCCCGTCGCAGGGTCTTCGTCCTCTAAGTTACGCGATCGTCTCTGCCCGTTGGCGGTCAACCCGAGCGCCAGGCAAATCAGCAGGACGATCAACAAGATGTTTGAGAATCTACTGTTTTTTCTAGGCATTGATTTCCGGCCCTCTCATCTATGGCGGTGGCATACGGAATTATACATCCTGGCATGCATAAAGCGGATAGCCCGCGAGAAATATCTGCCGAGATTGGCCAAGCGCCCGCTCGTCAGAGTATGATTTTGACACGGCCTTTAGCAGCGACATTGTTTCCCGTCTGCGAAGATGGGAGGCGCAGGCGGGCCCTGAACTGATTTTAAGGGAGCTTCGATTCTGAAAGAGATAGAAACCGCAATGAGTGGGACAGGCTCAGGCTATGAAATCACAAAGAGAGATCGCTTCGTCGCTTCTCTGCTTCAGATTGCCCCCTGGCTCTCCTTCTTCATAGTCGCTCTGCCCGTCCCCCTATTTTTTCTGCTGGCCTACTTCACGACCACCACAGAGGCGGCCATCTATATCCTGCTCGCTCTCTCGTCGCTGGCCGTCGGCTCCATCGTTGGGTTGATCGTGATGATCGCCCTGCTGGTGTATCGTCGTCACTGGGCCAAGCAGATGCGCAATAAGCTGGCAGCCGACGGCGTCACGGCGGACGAGCTTTCGTGGTTCATGCCGGAATTGACGACGGCTGAGCGACGGGCCCTCAAGGAGATGGAGGCGCAGAATCCGCTCCTGGCGGACGCCTATCGCGAGACGTTGGCCCAGCGCGTGACGGCGGCGCGCGTCGTCGCCACGGCCAAACGCGATCTGCTTTCAGTCGAGCGTCGTCTGAACCGCGTCGCATACCTGCGCGGCACGGACACGACCGCCTTGCAGGAAGAATTGCGCGCCGACCGCGCGCGGCTTGAGCGTGCACGGCTTGAAGGACAGGAGCGACGCGCCGAGGCCGAAGCCCGCCTGCACACGATTGAGGCGGCGGCGACTCGCGGCGCGAGCTGGACGGAGATGACCTTTGCCTTGCAGCGTCTGAACACGGCGCGCGAGCATATACCGCTCGGACTGGAAGCAGCGCAGTTGGAGCAGCAGTCGCGCGAGGCAGTTGATCGAGAGCTACAGGAGATGGACAAGCGCACCGCGCTCAGCGACGGAGGAGCAGGACATGAGTGAGGTTCAGCCGCAGACGACCAGCATCAGCCTGATACGCATGGACGAAGGCCGCTGGCGCGTCTTTATTAACGGCACTGACATGGGCGTGTCATTCCAATTTTCCTGGGATGCCATGCAATGCGCCCTCAACGGCTCTTTGACCGGCCAACCTCTGGACAACCTACAAACCATCGAGATACAGGCGACCACCACCACAGACCAGCATCGCCTCGCCCGCATCCGCGCCGCACAGGCCGAACAACGCGCCCTCCTCGCCGCCCTTCGCGGCATCGACGGCGACGGCATCTAAGCGCGACGATGAAGAATGAAAGAAATGCTGAAAGAAATGCTGAGCCCCTGAAAGGGGCGATAGAATGTAGCCCACGACGTGAGTCGTGGGTACAAGTGAAGCAGAAAGAAGCAAGCCCCGGAGGGGCGTAAGAAACTCAACTTGAGATTCTTACGCCCCTTCGGGGCTCCTCTCTATTCTCTTGAACAGTTGACCCAGGGCTTGCGCCCTGGGCTACACTCTGCGCGCCCCTTTCAGGGGCTTAGTATTCCTTTCATCCTTCATCCTTCCGCCTTCATCCTTGCTTTCTATAGACGCCCTGGTCGAGGCGTTCGGCGTAGCCTTCGGCGACGAGGGCGCGATTGCCGAGACCGGCGTCCGGTCTTGAGAGCCCTGTGACCTTTGCGAGTTCGCCGCGAAGGGTCATCCCCGCGCCATGCAGAAAGGCGCGGGCCACTTCGCGCAGTGCCTCTTCACGTTTGACCTTCATCGACAGCTCTTGCGGGAACCTGCCTTCGGCCAGCGTCCAGATATAGGTGAACCATGGCTCGTAGACGACTTCGCCCGGCACGACCTTCATCGTTCGTTGCAACTCGTCCAGAGCACGCGTAAAGCTTGCGCGGTCTGCGATGCCCGAAGCCTGTCGAAGATCGGCGGTCGCCATCTCCCACTCACGACGCAGCACTCTCAAGATAGCCCGCGCCTCCGTTGATAACAGCTCGCTCTCTTTCTTGCGCGCCACTCCCCAGAGCGCGTTGAAATGTGGAACGAGTCGCGGCGCGATGAAAGTGGCGCGGCCCTTGGCGAGCTTTGCGTAGTAGACGCGGCCGCGTCGCATCACTTCATCTTTTATGCGCCACGTCAGGCTGCTCTCCGGGTCTTTCTGCACGTTGCGCGGCATGTGCGCGTCGCGCCGCCCGCACACGGCTATGTAGAGCGAGGGGCCCGGTCGCCGCACATCCGTCATCGCCGCACAAAAGCCGACGCTCTCAACCAGCTTCTCGGCTTCGACAGCATCCTCCACGCGCAACTCTTCCTCGCGCCGCCACATCCGGTCGCGGTGGGCTTCAATCTCTTCCGGCAACGACTCGATCATGACGCAGTCTCTGATGCCTGTGGCGCTCATTCGGGCGGCAAATCGCCGCGCGTTTCCGTTGCTTCAAACATCTTCTACGAGCCCGCTCTTCCGGGTCAAGAGACGGCGCGGCCTTCCATCAGATTGACAGCCCAGCGCCTCGCATACTGACTGACCCGGTCACATTGCTCAGCCCGATGAGACCCGCCCGGACGGCGAAAACCTCAAAAAACCGGCCTTTTTTGCTCGAAAACCGCACGGCACATCGGTTGCTCCCTTCCGGGCACGTGCGGAGCGCCATTCATCTGTGCGGACACTAAAACTTAATCAGGTCTGAACGGCAAAGAAATGAGATTAATGAGAAACCTAAGAATCACGACGAGTTTCCTGCTGACGACCATTTTTCTTCTGTGGTCTGTCGCGGGATTTGCGCCTGTGACACGACTTGACTCCAAAGTCGGTGCGGCCAGCGGCACGAAGGTCTCTTCAGACCTTCGTGACAAGGTTAATGCTAATACGCCGGGGCAGATTCCGGTCGTATTCGTCACGCCGAGCACCCCGACTTCCAGTCTTCAAACCGCCATCACAAGCGGCGGAGGCTATGTCAAGAAGAATCTGAAGAACGTGCGCCAGTTGACCGCTACTCTCCCCGCCTCTCAGGTCGATAAGCTTTCGGCTCGCACGGACGTAAGCTACGTCGCGCTCGACAGGCCGGTCAAAAAAGAAGGCCACCTTGAGGTCACGACCGGCGCTGACCAGGCCAGAAGCTACGGCAATTCGACGACGGGCACGATCAACGGCTCCGGCATCGGCATAGCCATTCTCGATTCGGGAATCGCTCCCGGCCATCACGCTTTCCGCGTGGACGGCAACAACTCGACGAGCAGGATCGTTGCCAGCGTCAGCTTCGTACCCAACGATACGAGCACCGCAGACCCTTACGGCCACGGAACGCACGTCGCCGGGATGGCGGCTGCCAATGACCACGTCGCTAACGGCGCGTACACGGGCATCGCCCCCAAAGCCAACCTCATTAACGTCAGGGTGCTGGATGCTGAGGGTGCAGGCACGGCTTCCGACGTGATCAGCGCCATCGACTGGTGCATCACCAACAAGACGACCTACAACATACGCGTCATGAACATGAGTCTCGGCACGACCGCCGTTGACTCGTACCAGTATGACCCGCTCTGCCTGGCCGTGCGCCGCGCCGTCGACGCGGGCATCGTCGTGGTCGTCGCCGCCGGAAACGCCGGAAAGGATTCGACGGGACAGAAAGTCTTCGGCTCGATTCACTCTCCCGGCATAGAGCCTTCGGCGATCACTGTCGGCGCGGCCAACACCTACGGCACGGACGGACAATCGGACGATCAGGTGACGACCTACAGCTCGCGTGGGCCCACACGCGGCTTCTACCTGGACTCGCTGGGCGTGAAGCACTACGACAACCTGATCAAGCCAGACCTGATCGCGCCCGGCAATAAGATCATCGAGGCGGAAGCGCCCAATAATGCCATTCTCGCAGGCGATCCTTCTCTTGACGCGGACATCTCCAACCCCGATCACAAGATGATGTACATGAGCGGGACTTCGATGGCCTCGCCCGTAGTGGCAGGCGCAGCCGCTCTACTCTTGCAGCGCAATCCCGGCCTGACTCCCAACATGGTCAAGGCGATTCTGGAATACACGGCCAACCCCGTCAACAATTTCAATACGCTGGAACAGGGCGCGGGGCTTTTGAATGTCGAGGGCGCGGTTCGTCTGGCGGGCCTCGTCCGGGCCAATCTCTCGTCGGCTCCACCTGCGCTCGGCGCTCCGCTTCTGACCGCGTCTGCGCCCGCACAGACCACTACCATCGCGGGCCAGTCTTTTCAGTGGGGCGGCGGGATTATAGAGAAATGGAATTTCCTGACGGGCGTTAATCTGATCCTGAAGTACCAGAAGATTTACGGCAACAGCAGCGCGAGCAGCTCCGGCGTACTACTCTGCGACGGCGTGCTCGTCTCCGACGGCGTGCTGATCTCCGATGGCGTGCTCATCTCGGACGGCGTGCTCATCTCCGACGGCGTGTTGATTTCGGATGGAACGACTCTCGCCAGCGGCACGCTGCAAATGCTTGGCATCACGATGTCCGAAGGCGTGCTCATCTCGGATGGCGTGCTGATCTCGGACGGCGTGCTCATCTCCGACAGCGTGACCAGCTTATCGACGGCGAATACTTCACTGGCCCAATCTGTTGTCAGGAAAGGCGACAGCTCCGGCTCGTGCATGAACAAGGTAGCAGACTTCACCGTGGATACGATCTCTGCAACCAGCACTTCCGGCTCGACCAAAAAGAAGTAGAAGGCAGAAGGGAAGATGAAGATGAAGCTCATAACCCCCGCAAACTCCCTCTCGACCTCGCGGCTTTTCAGGTCGAACCGTCACATGAAACAGATGATGAATACTCTTAATCGCACCGCCTCACGGCTGACCGCTCTCTTGCTGCTGGCCGCCATCACGTTCTCGTTTACGGCGAGCATCCAGACCAGCGCGCAGTCGAAAAAAGCCTCTGCGAAGGGTGACCGGAACAGCACGGGCAGGTCTGACAATATCTCTTCGGACTTGCGCGACCGTATACGCAACGCCGGATCAGGCCAGGAGAGCGCGAACGTCATCTTGCAGCTTGACGGCGCGGAAGGCGGCCCGCTCAACGCCCTGCTCAATCGCAACGGCGTTCACCGCAAGGGCCAATTCAACAATTTCAACTCGCGCGCCGTGCAGTTGCCCCTGAGCGTGATTGAGGAACTGGCGTCTCACCCGGAAGTCGGCTACGTCTCTCTGGACAGTCCGATTATGGCGAGCGACACGGGCCACGTCGAGACGACCACAGGCGCAGCGGCCCAGCGCACAGAGACGACCACGACCACCTCGCTGAGCCTGCTCGGGCTGATCTCGACCAGCACGACCACGACGACCACGACCACCTTCGACGGCAGGGGCATCAATATCGCCGTCCTTGACTCTGGCGTTGACCTGACCCATAAGGAATTCAACGGCGGCAGCCGCATTCTCTACAGCAAGGATTTCACGGGCGAGGGTCGCACGGATGACCCCTACGGTCACGGCACGCACGTCTCTTCCGCCGCCATCGGCACTTCAGACCCTTACGGCGGCATCGCTCCCGGCTCGAAGATCGTCAACCTGCGCGTCCTGAACTCGAAAGGCTTGGGCACGGTCTCTGGCGTCTTGAACGCGCTCGACTGGGTGATGACGAACAAAGGGACTTACAACATCCGCATCGTCAACATGAGCCTGGGCGCACCGGCCATCGATTCCTACAGGAATGACCCGATCTGTCGCGCCGTGCGCCGCCTCGTCGATGCAGGCGTCGTCGTCACGGTCGCCGCCGGAAATAACGGCAGGAACAGCGCGGGCCAAAAGCTCTACGGCCAGATTCATTCGCCCGGCAACGAGCCCTCGGCCCTGACCGTCGGCGCGAGCAACACCTTCGGCACGGACGCGCGCAACGATGACGGCGTCACGACCTTCAGCTCGCGTGGGCCCACACGCAGCCATTGGACGGACGAGTTCGGCGTCGTTCACTACGACAACCTCATCAAGCCCGACATGGTTGCGCCCGGCAACAAGCTCATCTACGGCGAGTCCGACCATAACTACCTCGTCACACAGAACCCGTCTCTGGACGCTGGCGTCAGCGACCGGGATGACAGAAGAATGATGTATCTGAGCGGCACGTCCATGTCAGCGCCGCTCGTCGCGGGCGCAGCGGCCATGCTGCTTCAGGTCAACCCGAACCTGACGCCGAACCTGATCAAAGCGATACTGATGTATACGGCGCAGCAGCTCAACGGCTTCAACACCCTGGAGCAGGGCGCGGGCCAGCTCAACGTCGAAGGCGCGATGCGTCTGGCGAAGGTCATTCGCACTGATCTCTCCAACAACACGCCTATCGGCGACCCGCTGTTAAAGAGCGGAGCGACTGCGCCGGTTCCGCAAACCACCATCGCCGGATACAGCTTTCCCTGGTCTCAGGGGCTCATCATGGGCCGCACCTTCGCCACCGGCGCGCCCCTGATGACCAAGTACCAGAAGATATACGGCACGGCCATTCTGATCAGCGACGCCATCCTCGTCAGTGACGGCATACTGGTCGCCGACCGCACCATGATGAGCGATGGCATCCTCGTCGCTGATAACATACTGACAAGTAATGGCAGTATTTTGAGCGACGGCTTACCATTTGTGCCATGTGGCATCCTCGTCAATGACGGCATTCTGGTCGGTGACGGCATCCTCGTCGGCGATGGTATCCTCGTCGGCGACAGCATCCTCGTCGGCGACGGCATTCTGGTCGCGGACTCTTTCGTGATGGCTCAGAGCGCGATGATTAACGGCGACCCGACGAACTACATGAGGAAATAGGAGAAGGGCCCGCGCAGATGGGCCCGACCCGGAGGCTTTCAGGTTGAGTTAACAGGAAAAAGCCCTTTTCAGAAGCACTCGGATTCTTCCAACACATCACGGCGGTCAGCGGCTGGTAAGTCAGATTGAGAGACCGATCTCTCAATCTGACTTATTATTTCTCCTTGTCTTTCGGCCTCATAACCCTGCCTGCGCCAAAATCCCAGCAAATCGCGCTTATCCCCGCCCGGCAATCTACGGCACGATGATTGCCATAGCTATTGGCGAGGGTAAAGCGTTTCCGGCCCCTCGCATACGTCCACAAGGACAAGCCTTACACTCACCGGGATGAGTTTCAAGCGATGAACAGACAGTATCTCACCAAAATTTACATTTGGTTTTTCGTGACCCTCGGCGCAGCCGTTTGTCTCGACTCGTCACTTCACCTTTCGAAACAAACGCTCGACCTTCGCTTCATACTGCTGGCCCTCGTCACCATCACCCTCAGCTCCCACATCTCCGTTCAGATTCCCGGCATCACTTCCAAAATCTCCGTCTCCGATACCTTCATTTTTCTGACGCTGCTGCTCTACGACGGAGAGACTGCTATCCTGCTGAGTGCTGCCGAGGCCCTTTTCACGACCCTGCGTTTCAGCAGGAAGCCTCGCACCATTCTATTCAACTCGGCCAGCATGGCCTGCTCCACCTTTCTCACTGTCCAGGTGGTGCGCTACTTTTTCGGGAGCATCACGGGACTGGTCAACGGCGAGTCTTACTCGAACTTCATCACGGCGCTGGGCGTGATGGCGTTCGTCCAGTACGCCTCCAATTCCGGTTGCGTGTCCGTCGCGGCATCGCTCAAGAATGATCGCCCCATCTGGCAGACGTGGACGAAGAATTACCTCTGGACTTCGATCACCTACTTCGCAGGGGCTTCAGCCGCAGGGCTCATCGCGAAGCTCTCCGGCACTGTCGGCCTCTACGCGCTGATCGTCACGACCCCGATCGTCGTCATAGTCTTTTTCACCTATCGAACATACTTGAAGACAGTCGAATCGGCGGCGGCACAGGCCGCGCAGGCAGAGCATCACGTCGCCGAGCTTAACCTCTACATAGCAGAAAAAGACCGGCTCCGCGAGCAGTTCTCCCAACTTGAAAAACTCTCCGCGCTCGGCGAGCTTGCTTCCGGCGTCGCACACGACTTCAACAACACTCTCGCAGGTATCCTCGGTCGCGCCCAACTGATGATGCGCACCAATGACCCGGAGAAGATCAAGCGCGGCCTGGAGATCATCATCAGGTCAGCCGAAGACGGAGCGAAGACGGTCAAGCGTATTCAGGATTTCGCGCGCCAGCGACGCGATCACGACTTCGCGCTCGTCAACATAGACCAGTTGTTGCTCGATGTCAGCGAGATCACACGCCCGCGCTGGAAAGGTCGCGCCGAAGCCTCCAACGTCCACATCAGCCTCGAACTACAGATTCACTCCAACGCTCATATCATGGGCGACGATTCGGAGTTAAGAGAAGTGCTGGTCAACATGGTCTTCAACGCCGTCGATGCCATGCCGCAAGGGGGCACGCTCACGCTCTCCGCAGAAGAGAGCGAAGGAATGGTAGAGATTGCCATCAGCGACACGGGCACAGGCATGAGCGAAGAGGTGCGGTCGCGCATCTTCGATCCCTTCTTTACGACGAAGGGGAAGGCCGGATTGGGTTTAGGATTGGCCGTGGGCTACGGCATTATCCGCAGGCACGAGGGGACGGTGGAGGTGGAATCGGAGGCGGACAGGGGCACGACTTTCAAGATCAGGTTGCCGGTGGCGACGGCTGAGGCGAAAGATCAGTACATCAAAGAAAGCAGCCCCCTCCTAGTCTCGCTTCATGATGGGGTGACGGCGAACAGCTTGCACCCGCCTGTGTCTCAACAAACGAAAGTGCTGGTGGTAGACGACGAAGCGTATGTGCGCGAGTTGCTGCGCGACATTCTTGAGAATGAAGGCTGTCAGGCCGTGCTTGCAGACGACGGCCAGAAAGCGCTGGCGCTCTTCGATTCGGGAAACTTCGACGCGATTTTCACCGACATAGGAATGCCGGAGATGAGCGGCTGGGAGTTGGCCGATGCCATACGCAAGCGCGATAGCAGCGTGCCGCTGGCCGTCATTACCGGATGGGGCGAGGCCGTCGGCTCAGCCGAACAGAAGGGCGCACGCGTTGACTGGGTTGTGACCAAGCCTTTCGATATGAGACGAATCGTAGAGCTTGCGCGCGAGGTCAAACACCGCCACGCCGAGAAGATAAAGAGATCGACTTTGACGGTCGCTGCCTGATGCGACCAACGCCATTCGGCCCGCACCCGTCTCCAATCAGCTAGCTTTTGCTTCGGCCCTCCCGTAATCCTCTGTGATAGCCAACAGCCCTGTTGATGCTCGCCTCGACATCCTCCAGGCGAAAGGGTTTCAATAAATAATCGAACGCTCCCATCTTGATCATTCCCTTGGCGTGCTCCTGATCGTTGATGCCGGAAATGACGATCACAGGAGTATCCGGGTAGCGTTGACGTACGTGGCCCAACAGTTCCAGGCCGCTCAGGCCCGGCATGGAGATGTCCGTCAGGACGACATCATAAAATTCCGCGTCCAACAATTTCAGCGCGTTCTCCGCAGTCTCCGCCGTGTGACAACGATGTTCCTCGGACAACAGATCGTAGAGCGTGTCGCGGATAGTATCATCATCATCAACCACTAAAATCGCAGCCATACTTATCCTCCCACCTTAGCTTTCGCTGATCAGCCCTGCTGGCCTGTCGCGGCGTCGTTTGAAATTGAGACTGCTTATACGCCCGAACACAGAGCTAAGTTGCTAACGATGCCCAAAGTTTATTCTTTGTGAGTCAACATGCCGGGGTATGTCGATCATAACACAGCATCGATCAGTGGTGCAGCGATCATCGGGAGGCTTTCTGCTTCGGGCACGGATTGGTTCGAGGCGCGGTTTTAGTCCAGGCCGATCACCAGGTATGTCGTGTCGTCTTTGGCGGGCGCGCCGATGCGAAAGCGATCGAGCTCTTCAAAAAAGGCCGGGCCGATCTGCTCTACCTCGTGCGTGCGGATGCCCGCATGAGCGTTGATAACCCCGGCGGGCTCGAAAGTCTCGCCCGAGGTATTCTCGGCATCCGTCACCCCGTCGCTGAAGAGTGCCAGTCGCTCGCCTTTCGGGAACTCGGTCTCGCCCGCCTCGTAAAAGCTGCCCGGCAGGAGACCGATGGGCATGCCGCTCGCCTCAAACTCCGTTGGGCTCGCGGCCTGACCCTTGGCCCAGACAGGCGGCAGATGCCCGGCGTTGACAAACCTGAGCCTTCCTTTATCAGCCGAGAGGACGCCGAGAAAAAGTGTCGCGTATGTGCCCAGCGGCGCGACCGTCGTGACGCGCGTGTTCAGCTCCGAAGCCAGCCGCGCAAGGTCTCGTTCCATGCGAATCAGAGCGCGCAGTTCCGTTTGCAGCGTCGTCATCAACAGCGCCGCGCCGATTCCCTTGCCCGAAACGTCCGCCACCCAAAACCCACACTCGCCCGAAGAGAGCATCACCACGTCGTAAGTGTCGCCGCCCACGTCATAGCATGCCTGGCTCGCCCCCCAGGCGGAAAACGGCGCGGGCAAATCCAGCCTTCCGGGAGGCGGAAGCAAGCGCTGTTGAATTTTGCGCGCCAGCTCAAGCTCAGTGGAAAGCAACTGCGCGCGGACTGCCTCCTGGGCCAACTGTTCGCGCTCGACGGCGATGGCGGCCAGCGCTCCGAACGAAGCGAGGTAGGCGAGGTCTGCGTCGGAGAAATCGCCGTGCCTTGAGTTGATGGCCTGAAGCGAGCCCATCACGGTTCCCTCCGGCTTTCGCAAGGGGACGCAGAGCATATTTCTGGTAAGGAATCCGGTGCGCCTGTCGGTCGAGGGATCGAAACGTGGGTCGGAGCGCACGTCGTTGATCAGAACATTCTCGCCCGTCTCGGCGACAAAGCCCGCGACGCCGACGCCCTTTTCCAGCACGATGTCGAGCGGTGTGGAGCCCGTCACCTGTCGCGCATGCAGGCGGCCCGTTCGACGGTCGCGCAGGAAAACGGTGGCGCGCTCGCAATCGAGCTGATTTGAGACCAGATCAAGTATCGCGTGCAGGATGTCGTCCAGCCCCGAAGCGCGTTGCAGAGTCTCACTCGCCACGACGAGGGCTTCGAGGCGATGCAGGCGCACATCATCCGGCAAATCACTGAGGATCGTGGTCGCGCTCGGCAATGTCGGTTCTCTCTCTACTCCTTAGCAGGATACATGGGCCAATGAATCCTACCATGTTGACGAAAAATGATGAATGGCTTGATGAAAAGAAAAGCGGCGAGAGAAGCGTTGACAAACGAATCATTGTTCGTCGTCTACGCTTCCCTCGCCGCTGCTACTCGCCCGGCTGATCAAGTCTCCTCGCGCCGGGTGACGGGTTAGTGTTTATCTGGGGCCGGTCGAGCGGATTGAGACCTCCGTGCCGCTCATCAATTCAAGGTTGTTGCTTCCCTGAACGTAGACCGAGCCAGCGCCAGCGCCAGCGCCGACGACCGCGCCGATAGCCGCGCCCTTACCACCACCGGCGATCGCGCCGATGATCGCGCCGACGGCAGTGCCGATGGCGGCGCGCGTCGCCGTCTTGTTGGTTTGATTGCTACCCTCTACGCTTCCCTCGTTATCCACACGCACGGTCTCGCCGTTCAAGGCGCGCAGGCTCTCCGTCAATCCTGCGAACCTGTACGTCCTGCCGTCACGCATGCGTATGCGCTCGTAGTTGAGCGTCATCTCGGAACGCCCGGTGATCCGACCACCGTTGCTGACGTTCGAGATGTAGCCTTCGATGATCGCGCCGTCGTACTGCGAGGGCTCGCGCACCGTCATGGTGAAGCGGTCATTCTCGCGAGAATTGGTGGACGACAGATTCTCGTTGAGAGTTGCGACCAGCAGCGTCCCGTTCGGGACGACGAAGTCGCCGCTCGCGGTCGTGCTGTTCGGGTAGTTGTTGTTCGGATAATTAGTGGCCGGATAGGTCGTGCCGTTGTAGATGTCGAAACGGGCCACGTCGTCCGTCCGGTTGTAAATGCTCGTCACCGTCACGGGGCTCGAAAGGTTATTGTTGCTGATGCGGCGCGTGACGCGCAGGCGTTGGCCGCCCTCTATCGGATCGAAGGTGACGGTGAAATCGTTGTCACGATCACCGGCTGAGCTGACCATCAGTTGATCGCCGATCAGCGATGCCCGCACGCGTACGGTGCGACCGCTCGGCATGGTCTCCACCGACTCCTGCCCGTTGGCATCAAAAGTGATCTGCGGCGCGCGCGTCGAAGCGATGGTGACGCTGCGTCCGCGACGGTCGATGGCGATCTGATCGGGCGATTCCAGACGAGCCGTCAGAGCGTCCAACGCTCTCTGGCGATCCCTGTACGGCAGTGTGCGCGTCGCACGTTCCGCCATAGTACGCGCGTCGTCGCTGCGCGAAGTGTCTAAACGGAAAGTGCCCGTCAGCCGATTGGCCGCGTAGCCGCCGCGCCCGCCAGTCTGCGGATAATTCCCTGTCGTCGCTGTGGTGTTCCAGTTCCACGAAACGCCGTAGATGCGCGCAAGCTCATCCAAGTCCTGCCTGACACCGGCCCAGTCCGTCTGGACTCTTGCCGTCGTGCGTATGCGCAGCAGGAAATCGTTGATCGTGGCCGCGCGATTGAGCACCTCCTGCATGTCGGCGCTCGAAGCCTGGCGCCGGTTGAAACTCTGGCGCAGGCGGGTGACGGCATTCTGAAAATCGAGGACGAACTGGTTGATGTTGTCTTCTCTTCGGGTTCCGTCAATCCGGCTGCCGTCAAGAGACGCATCGAGGCTCACGCGGAAATCGGACGTGCGCCGCTCGACCCGTGTGATCAACTGGCGAATCTCGCGCTCTTGCATGCGCGAGATACGTTGCGCCTGCACGGAGTAGCCCGCGCCGACGAGCGCCATCATCAGCGCCATCAGGATTACTTGTCTCATTCTATTTATCATTTTTTTCTTTCCCTCCAATTTATTGACTCGCTTCCTCTTTGGTTCTCACACCCTGGCAACGGGACGGCCTCGTATGGCCGCGCCTGCTGCCGCAATTCGTAAAGGGAGAGAAAATGCTGCTGCTCGCCGGGATTATCCCTTGAGCGAGAGGGGACTAGGGGTCGGCGGTCTTAGAAAGGGGATTTAAGCAATTGCTTGCCATCTATTGTATGCCTCATGACCCGGCAGAGGCAATACTCTTTTGTGATTCAACGCAAATCTATTGGGTTGCCGACAAATTTCATTTGGCCGAGCGACTTTAAGACGGTCATTCTGACCCCTGAGCCGGACGG
The DNA here is from genome assembly GCA_036522655.1 of Pyrinomonadaceae bacterium. Lineage (GTDB taxonomy): Bacteria > Acidobacteriota > Blastocatellia > Pyrinomonadales > Pyrinomonadaceae > DASQYE01. Next base: position 81,857 of record DATDFK010000066.1, read on the forward strand.
CAAAAGCTGCTTTCCCCTTATTTGTCATGGTATCCTAATGATACTTTTTAATGATGCCGGTTCGGTGTTTATTCAGTGGTGAAGCCTCGCAACTCGATACAAGGAGCACACTTATGAGCCAGGACAACGCGTTCGCGACCGTCCATTATGCCGGAAACGACCTGTGGGTGGGCATTAGTCCGAGCGGTCATGCGCAGGCGCTCGACACCAACCATGAGCGGGGTAGCGCCGCCACGCCCGTGGAGCTTTTACTGATCGCGCTCGGAAGCTGCACGGCGGTTGATGTCATCTCGATCATGCGTAAAAAGCGCGAGGACGTAACGGACTATCGCGTCGAAGTGAAAGGTTTTCGTCGGGACGAGCACCCGCGCAAGTTTACGCGCATGGAAGTGCGGCACATCGTACGCGGGCGGCACATCTCCGAGCGCGCATTGGCCCAGGCCATCGAGCTTTCCGAGACGAAGTATTGCAGCGTCGCCGAGACGCTGAGGCCGACCGTCGAGATCGTCTCAAGCTTCGAGATTATCGAAGAAGACGAAGAGCCTTCTGCCTGACGCTCTCTGTTACCTGGGCCGCTCACGGGCCCAGTCTCACGAAGCCTTCCCGGCCACATAATTCCGCCGACGCATTCAGCCCGCGCGACAGACTTTAAACCCTCGCGCCGCCGCAGCCATCCCGGCGCTGCGGGGTGAGCAAAAAGCCCCCTGCGCGTCGTCAATTTATCGCGCGGCGGCTGAAGATATGCGCCCGCTCGAAAGGAATCCAGTCATGTTGAGGAAGTTTCGTTTGACCCTGCCGGGCACTATCGTGCTGGCCCTGCTGCTGGTCTTCCAGTCAGCGTTCTCGACGGCTTTGGGCCAGGACGCTCTGACGGTTTGGGAGAGCTTCGATTTTACGAAGCGCACCATTGAGCTCTCGCAGCTCAATGGCATGGCCCCGGACGATTTGAAGATGCTGCGCGGCATCATCTTCGGTCGTCACGGGCGCGTCTTTAAAGACCCGGACATCAAAAGATACCTGGCCGAGCGCCCCTGGTTTAAGCCCGACCCCAACTTTCAAAACTCCTTGCTCAACGACACGGAGCGTCAGAATCTGGACGTGATACGCGAAGCCGAAGCCCGACAGCACGAGTTTGTGCAACCCGGCGACCTGCGCTTTTATCGTGACCGGCTGCTGACCGTCAAACAACTCGGCGAGCATTCGGGAGGCGAATGGCGTGTCCTCGCCGCCGAAGTCGAAGCCATTCACGGCAGGCGCTTTGACGAAGAGCCCTGGCTGCAAAAATATTTCGAGGAGCGATACTGGTACGCTTCCAACGCGGGCTACGAGGCGAAGCAACTCTCGGAGATCGAGCGCAGGAACATACAGACCATCCTCGCGGCGCAGAAGAAGCAGCGTCGGCTCGCCATCTCGCCCGGCGACATGGAACTCTTTCAGGATCACTCGATCACGGAAGAGATGCTGCACGGGCTCAGCCTCTACGAGTTGCGATTGCTGAGGAATGAGGTCTATGCGCGTCGCGGGATGGTGTTCGGCCCGCCCTGGCTCTCGCAATACTTCTATGCACAGCCCTGGTACGACCCCTCCACGGAGGAGAACCCGAAGACACCGGAGCTTGGGCCCATCGAGAAACAGAACGTCGAAGTGATCGTCAACTATGAGCGCAAGCTTCACGACGAGTTGATGACAAAGCCCGTCACGCGTCGTATGCTCGAAGGCATGTTTCGCGAAGACGCACGCAAGCTGCGCAATGAGATTTACGCGCGCCACGGCAAGGTCTTTAAGGAACAGGAGCTGCGCAACTACTTCTCAAGCCTCGACTGGTACAAGCCCGATCGGAAATACACGGACGCCTCGCTGACCGCCATCGAGCGTAAAAACGCCGCGACGATTCTCGCCTACGAGCGCAAGGCCGACAGCGTCAACGATGCGATAGAAGGTTGATAAGGCCAACTCCTGCCCCGCGTGCCGGGGCACACCACCGAAAGAGTTCGACACGGGAAAGCGAACCCAACTCAGGCGGCACAGCATCTCTTACATGCTGTGCCGCCATTTTAGATTTGTTAGAATAGAGCCCTCGGGAGAAAACGTGAAGCGACCATCTTTCTTTAAAATCAAGGACGGCTTTCGGGCGTTAACGAGCGTCCTTCTGCTCGTCTGTTTACCGATCGCGGGCGCAATCGGCTTGCCCGCCTCCACTGCCGCTCAGACACCCGCGTCCCAGGATGACGATGCGCTGGCAAACGTGCGCAGCCTTGATCGCTCGGCTAGCGCGATCACTAGTAGCGGGCTCATGCTGCTGACCCCCGCAGAGCATCTGCGACGGGCCAATCTTTACATGACCAATCGCGCCTTCGCGGAAGCGCGCGCTCACTGGCAGGCGCTCATCGATCGCTTCCCGGATGATCCGAATGTGCCCGCCGCGCTCTATGGCATCGGTCGTTCCTACTTTCAAGCCAGGCAGTACGAAGAGTCTCTGCCGTGGTTCGAGCGACTGTCTAGAGACTACGGGCAGTTGAAAGACGGGCGCGAGGGCTTGTACTCGCTGGCGGCGGCGTTGCTCAGAGCCGGTCGCGCGGGCGAAGCCGTCGATCGTTACCTCGAATACACAAGGCGATTTCCGCAGGGCGAGCGCATTGACGGGGCGTACCTGAATGTCATCGACGGCCTGCGTGAAGCTGGTCGCCCGGCTGACGCCCTTGAGTGGGTCGCGCGTACGCAATCAAGGTTTCGCGGTACTCCGACGGAGACAAATGCCCTCTTCGCTCTCCTGCGCCTTTACGTGTCAGGCAGCGACTGGCCGCGCGCCATCCAGACCGCAGATCAGTTGCGCAGCAGCGCTCCATTCGCAAGCGCCGTGCAGACAAGCTCTGCGGAAGTGGCCTATCTGCGCGCCTATAGTCTTGAGCGTGCGGGCCGCACGGAGGAAGCGATCAACGCTTACCTGTCGATCACCGACGGGATAAATTCGTATTACGGCGAGCTTTCGACAAAGCGACTGCTGGCCATTAAAAGCGCCGCACGTCGCGCGGCCGTGACCGAGAGAGTCAACCGCGTCAACGCCGACATAGCAGCCAGCGCCGCGCAGTATCCGGCCCCGTATCGTGAAACCATCCTTCGCAGCGCGACGGCGCGCAGGATAGACCCGCGACTCGTGCTGGCAATCATGCGACAGGAAAGCGGCTTTCGCCCGCGCGCCAAATCACAGGCCGCCGCGCGCGGCCTCTTGCAGTTGACGATTGATACGGCGTCGAAATATGCGCCCGGCGCGGGGCTCAATCATTTGCAGGATACAGAGCTTTATCGTCCCGAGACCAATATCCTCATCGGCAGCGAGTACCTGGCGGCGCTGATGCGTCTCTTCCCAGATCAACCGGAAGCCGTGGCTGCGTCCTACAACGGCGGCGAGGATAACGTCGCGCGCTGGCTCAAGCGCGCGGGGCAAAGTGACGCGGGCGTCTTCGCCTCCGAAGTCGGATTCTCAGAGACGAAGGATTACGTCTTCAAAGTCATGTCGAACTACAGAGCCTACCGCCAACTCTACACAGCAGACCTCAGACCCAAATGATCTAAGCCCCTTTAGGGGCGAAAGAATGTAGCCCATCACGCAAGTCATGGGAGCAGAGCAGACCATAAAGAGAGAGCCCCGGAGGGGCGTAAGAAATTCGAGTTGAGAATCTTACGCCCCTCCGGGGCTTATCTATGTTTGGCTACTAGTTACCCACGGCTCGGGCCGTGGGCTACATTCCGCTCGCCCCTAAAGGGGCTTTAATCTGTCGCCCCTTCGGGGCTTTTCAGTCAGCCTTATGGCTCGGGGCTGTACCGATGATTATCAAAGCCGGTCGAGTTCTCGCGGCGGCGCAGCGTGTCTGGTCTGGGATACGGGCGCGGCAGAATCCCTAAGCGTACGAGCGCGGCGTGGTACTC
>DATDFK010000067.1:0-26514 GCA_036522655.1 Pyrinomonadaceae bacterium
AGGCGATATGACGGCCTTCGAGGAACTCTACTCTCGCCATAACCGCAGAGTCTACTCTCTGTGCCTGCGCATGACGCAAAACGTCTCGGAAGCCGAAGACCTCGCTCAGGAAGTCTTCATCCAGCTCTTTCGTAAAATCGGCTCTTTCCGTGGCGAATCGGCTTTCACCACCTGGCTGCATCGGCTGACGGTCAATCAGGTCTTGATGCATTTCAGGAAGCGGAGTGTGAAGCTGGAGCAGACGACCGAAGAGGGAGAGACGCCCGTCCAGGTGGTGACTGGAACGGAGAATCCGCAGCGGATGCCGGTGATGGACAGGATAGCGTTGGACAAGGCGATTGGTCAGTTACCGCCTGGATACAGGACGGTGTTTGTGTTGCACGATGTGGAGGGGCACGAGCACGAAGAGATTGCGAGGATGCTGGGGTGCAGTGTGGGGACGAGTAAATCGCAACTGCACAAGGCGAGAATGAAATTAAGGGGGCTGCTCAGGCAACAGAACGTGACTGAATAGCTTCCAACAACGTCCGCCGGATTTAAGCGGGTTATCCCGCATCCTGCCCGGCGGCCAACGACACAAGATAGAGAATGGCTGGTCGATCCTACTTCGCCAGCGATTAGCGGTAGAAGCAGTCTCCCCAAGATTGCATGAAAGACCACGGAAAGGGACGCGCGTACCCAGTGCTCTCCCAATAGAGCCCAAACGAACACGGTCGCGCGGCTAGTTAGAGGTTACAAAGAAGATGAATTGCGAGAAGTGCCAGGACTTGCTCAGCGACTTTCTGGACGGCGCGCTCAGCACGGAAGATAGCCGACATCTGAACGCACATCTGGAGGAATGTCTCTCCTGCGCAGGCGCGCGCGATGATCTGGACTCGATCTTGGGCTTTTGCCGCGACTGTCGCGGCGAGTATGAAGCCCCGCCCAACGAAAAGGCTCTGTGGCTGCGTATCCGAAATATTATTGAGAGCGACCGGGGAGCGGTTGCCGCCTCCGGCAGCGCTATGGCAGCCGTGGGGCGCGAGAGTTGGTGGGCGCGCTTGATGAATCGCAGTTGGGAACTCTCGCTTCCGCAACTCTCAGCGGCGATCACGGCCATCGCCGTCGCGGTCTCACTGGCGACCGCCTTCAGCATCCAGCGCATGCAGAACTTCGGCAGCCAGCCTGCGAGGCAGGACGAGTCTGCAAGCAACGCTCGCAAGCCTAACGCGCCCGTGGCGATGCTCACCGTTGATGATCGCGTGCGCAATCGACAGGTCGAGATAGATTTCTGGAACCAGCGCATACAGCAGCAGATGTTGCGCTGGAGCCCGCAGACACGCCAGTCCTTCGAGCGTAATCTGGCAGTCATCAACCAGGCCGTCTCAGACTCGCGCAATCAGCTTCTCGTCAATCCGCACGACGAAGTTTCGGAAGAGATGCTCAACTCTGCGCTCAATGAAAAGATGCAGCTTCTCAAAGAGTTCTCCGATCTATGAGAGGTTGATTGAAAGACGCTTGAAGGCTGACGGAAGAGAGACGCGCCCCGCGCCATCCTCACCGGAGGGCCCGCAGCAGGCAAAGCCGCAAGCTATAGGTAAACTGTCTCCCACAATGAACGAGGTTCGAGTCCGAAAGCAGTGAACAGCCCAGAGATGAACATCGCCCAGCCCGCCACGCGATATAAAAGGATACGGGGACGCGCAATCCTTGCCCTGGCCGTCTCACTCCTCTCTTTATCCATAGCCGTCGATGCTTCGGCACAGAGAAGTTTTACGCGTAAGTATCCGGCCAGACAAAATGTCCGCCTTGAGCTGGTCAATCGCTTCGGTCGCATCGAAGTGCTGGCCTGGAATCGCAACGAGATTAAAGTCAAGGCCAACATGGATTCGCCGGTCGCGCGTTTCAATCCGGCGCAGAGCGAAGATGCGCTGGTCATCGACGTGGTCAACGACAATCGCGGGCGCGGCGAGATCGGCGACGTTAACTTTCAAATATGGGTTCCCTCAAACTCGACGGTTGAGATCGTCACGCGGCGCGGCAACATCATCGTGCGTGACGTAAGCGGCAGTCGCGTGCGCGCGCGCTCCTTTGAGGGCGATATTGAGTTGACGGGAATTCGCTCGGCGACCGTGATGGCCGAAAACACCATGGGCAACATCACCTTCGATGGCGAGATAACTGCTGGCGGCGAGTACGTATTCTCATCCACGCAGGGCGACATCAGCATCAGCCTCCCTGCCAATTCGGCGTTTCGCCTCGTGGCCACTGCGCCGATGACGCGCAGCATAGGGCTCGGCCCATTCCCCAGCGGCGGTCTCAGTTTCATCGGCGAAGGTCGCAAGGTGGTCGGCAACGTCGGCGACGGAGCAGCGGCATCGCTGACCGTCACCAACCTGCGCGGCAGCATAAAGTTCTTCCGTCGCTAAACCTGCTTATGACCTTAACGTTCGCGCGCGACGCCTCTCTCTCTGATTCTTGAGATCAAAGAGAGAGGCGTCCCCTTTTTAGCCTTTGATATGTGCCTGACCAAAAAAACTACAATCACGCGCCGCTGCTCTTTCGCCTCACTACTGCTCTTGCGAGTGTGCGCCTGTGTGCTGTTGGCGATCTCGGTCGTCGGCGCGCAACAGAAGAATAAGAAGGACGCGACTACGCCCGCTGCGGCGGCTGTCGCGCCCAAGCTCAAGCGCACGACCACCCGTCATGAGGTGCGGCGCTTCGGTTACGGCAGCGCCCTGACCATCCTCGGCGCTCCCGCAGGCTCTATCACTATTGAAGCGTGGCCGCGCAATGAAGTCGACATCACAGCCGACATAGAACTCCGCGCCGACACCGAAGAAGACCTCGCGCGCCTCGCTGAAGTCAACGGCTTTCTGCTCGATGAGGACGCCAATCACCTGCGCATCCTCACCACCGGCACGCACGACAAAGCGACCATGAAGCGCGCCGCCAAAGGATTTCCGAAAAAGCTGCTCGGGCTGCCCTGGAAAATAGATTACCGCATTCGCGTCCCGGCCATCACGGACATTGAGATCGATGCTGGCCGTGGGCCCATCACGCTCAACGGCGTCGAGGGAGCGATCCGCCTCACCGCGCTCGAAGGCGACGTGGCGCTTAACCTTGCGGGCGGACTGTTGACGGCGACCGTCGGCGCTGGCAAGGTCAATATCACTCTCGCGGCACGCAACTGGCGCGGCGCTGGCGCAGACATAAGACTCGCCAAGGGTGATCTCACCTTAGAACTCCCGGCAGGCTACAGCGGCGACATCAACGCCGACATCCTGCGCACAGGTCGTATCGAGAACGAATACTCCACGCTTGAGCCCTGCGAGCGCACTACCTTTACGCCGCGCTCTATTAAAGGACGCGCCGGAGCCGGAGGCCCGCAGCTTTCGTTCACCGTCGGCGACGGCACATTCCGCATCAAAAAAGCGCCCGGCAATGAATGAAGAATAATAGATAAGCTGCGCGCCACACCATTCTGTTCCTCCTCGCTTGTCACTGGCCCTGGATTCTTTATATGCTGTGCGGGCTCTTAATCCCATGACCGTCACATCAAATTTCGTGTGTGGGTGAAATCCGAGCGACACTGTGTATGTTGATCGCCAAATGAATGCGCGATGGTGCGCCTTCATTTCTGGCCCGAACTTTAGCCATCTCTTCCAATCGCTTACGCTGAAAAATTTTGGAGCCGGGAAACGACCTGATATGAGCATCAAATCGGACAAGTGGATTCGCCGTATGGCGACCGAGCACGGAATGATCGAGCCCTTTGAACCGAATCAGATTAAGGAATCAGATGGGCGTCAGGTCATCTCTTACGGGACATCAAGCTACGGCTATGACATTCGCTGTGCTGACGAGTTCAAGCTCTTCACAAACATCAATAGCACCATCGTCGATCCGAAGAATTTCGATTCCAAGAACTTTGTTGACGTAAAAAGCGATTACGTCATCGTCCCCCCGAACAGCTTTGCGCTCGCCCGCACAGTCGAATATTTTCGGATACCAAGAAACGTATTGACCATCTGCCTAGGGAAGAGCACATACGCCAGGTGCTTCAGTGGAGACACTCGCGTCGCGCTAGTTGATGGAACCAGCCCGACGCTTGAAGAGATGGCGCGTCGCTCAGAAAACGGCGAAGCCTTCCTTGGCTACACCATTGACTCGTACGGAACCGTATCGGTCGTCTTTCTACAGCGACCCCGATATATAGGCCGGGACTCCTTGCTAGAGATTGAACTCGATAACGAGCGGCTGATTCACTGCACCCCGGATCACCGTTTTAAAATGAGCGACGGGCGAATGGAGGAAGCTCAACACTTACGTCCCGGCAATCTTCTCTCAGGGCTATCCGAGCACACAGAAAAACAACAGACGGTAGTTTCATCATCCATAGGTGCAGCCGGAAATTTCCTCCCATCGAACTCCCTACAAGCTCTTCCCTCTCTGGCCGGAAACACCTCCGCCCGCTTCGCAATACCGCACCGCACCTCTCGAAAAATTGTAGCCGTACGAGAACTCGCGGGTGATCATGATGTCTACTGTCTCACCGTGCCCGCGACCGGAAACTTTGCGCTTGACGCGGGCGTGTTCACCAGTAATTGTGGAATCATAGTAAACGTAACCCCCTTCGAGCCCGAGTGGGAAGGCTACGTCACATTGGAATTTTCCAACACCACCCCATTACCCGCCAAAATATACGCCAACGAAGGCGTTGCCCAAGTAATATTTTTCGAGTCCGACGAAGTGTGCCAAACCTCCTACAAAGATCGCGGCGGTAAATACCAAAAGCAGCATGGCGTTACTCTTCCAAAGCTATAATCGTGTCGGTTTGTGACCGGAACCACATCTGGACACCCTCCAAATCCTACTTGTCCAGTTCGTACACCACGAAGCCAGGCGGCGGTTAATGCCGATTCGTCTCCGTACCAAATACTAAGTGGTAGGGATAAATGCGCTGATAAATATAAAGAAATTTTGTTGACAGAGAGCCATTAAAAATTTATGCTCTGCCCGTTTAGCTGCCCCTATTGCCTACCTCGCAGGCACATTATATACATTCGCTAACGGGTGTTGGTCTACTCTTAGCCACACTTAACCATTTCATCTTAAGTGAGCGTTACAGCCTACCAAGGCGAACTGCCTTAACACGGAGGGACATGTAATGGGCAAGAATGTCCGCCCCCTCACCTCAAACCAGTTTATTCGCATTTGCTTTCTAATCGTGTGGCTGCTCGGCGTAGGTGCCGTATTTCGCCCGGGCTCGCAGAGTCCTGTGGCGGCGGGGGCGGGGGGAGATGTCCACGGGTCAGTTATCGCTCAGATCAACAGATCCGAAAATAAAGCGCAGGACCAACTCCTTCTTCCTGACATCACCGTCTTTCTCAAGAATACTTCTACTTCGGCGCTAAGCCCGAAAGTTCGGACGGATTTGAATGGCTTATTCACCATTCCCCTGATGCCCTCCGGCACGTACCAACTCTGCTACGAGGCGGAAGGCTATCGCTCTGGATGTGTCAAAGAGAAGGTGATCATTGAAAGTACAACGGTCTTTCCAGTCCCCGTTGAAATCGTCCCCAAGTCGGATTTCCTTATCGGCAGATTGGCGCAAAGAGATGGCCGAGCCAGCTTCTACTTCGATCAAAGCTTCGGAGTGAACGAGCAGTCCAAGGTAACGCTGTTAGACGGCGCGAACAGGGAAGTGTCGAAGCCCGTTCGCCCTAACGTGGCCGGCGAATTCCTCATTCCCGACATTCCGTCGACCGCTCGTAAAATCGTCGCAAAGCAAGAGACCGCGGTTGTAGAAAAAGTCTTGACCCAAGCCGAGGTCAAACGGCTTGCGGATGGCGTCGAGTCTATTCGACTCGAAATCCAGAATTCCAGTCCGAAAATAAAAACCTTCTTCGCGGCAAGTCGTGGGAGGTATGTGCGCCAAGCGGCCCCGGGGGCGACGGTTGAAGTGTCAGTCAATGCCGACGATACGGACGGCGATTCTCTTCAATATTCATGGCGGCCTAGTGGCGCTGGTGCCGCTTTCAGATCCCAAAATTCTCGCATCGTTAAATGGACGCTGCCCAAGAGCAGCGGCCTTCACAGCATGTACGTGCTGGTGAAAGACGGCAAAGGTGGCTACGCTTTCGGGAAGTTGGACGTTTCGACGAGCGGCCCCCAAGTAATGTTCGGCGGCGTGGTGAACGGCGACGACGGCGGTTTGCTACAGGGTGCGAGAGTTAGTGTTAATGGCCGCCCCGTTATGACCAACGCCGAGGGATATTTTTTCCTCGACCTCCCGAATGAGGCCCCCAGCTATCTTCTGAACGTCGAGAAGGATGGTTATAACCTTCACTCGGAAGTCCTTTCCGCGGGGGCAGTCGGGCTCAAAATCAAACTCTCCAAGTCCCGGGCGGCTGTTCTTCAGCCCGGAGAAGTGGCGACCTTTACCGAGGAGGTTGAGCAGAGAGCGATAAAGGGGGCGCAGGTTCTCATCAACCCCGGAATGCGCCAGCGCCGGGGCAGACCGCCCTTGAACCTCTTCGTTAACACTAAGGATTTAAGCGTGTCAGGCGACCCCCTCCCCGGTAACTTCCGCGCCGTGACACAATCGGGGCAAATCGCCCGCCTGGAGAGTTACGGCGCGGTGGAAGTTCAGGCCGTGGACGCCGCCGGGAGATTCCGCGACTTGGGTGCAGGGCAGACCATTACGGTTCGCATTCCCATCGAGGAGGTGCGCCTCAAAAAGGGCATGCCGCCCAGCGTAGGGCTGTGGGGCTATGATGCCAAGGCGGGCGTGTGGCGAAGAGAGGGAACGGCGCGGCGCGTCGGCGGCGCATACGAAGGATCTGTACGGCGCTTGGCCGTCATCAGCGCAGGGCTGGCCCGCGAGAACACCGCTTGCATGAGGGTCCACGCCGACCCATCCATTAGCCTGCCTTACCGTTTACAGTATGTAATCCCCGACGAGTTCGGCGGAATAACGGTCAACACCGTCACAGTGCCGGACAAAGAGAGTGCCCTGCTTTCGCTCCCGCCTGATGAGGCGATTACGCTTGAGGTGGTGGACGCCAGCGGCAAGCCGATCGTGTTGGGATTGACGAAACAGACTGTAAATTCGGGTGCGGCGCTGCCTCTTGGCTCACCGCTGCCCGCGCCGCCGTATACGCAGTGCGGCTCCGACGCCTTTCTATCAATATCACCGACCGACCACGGCTTCCTCGATTTCCGCTTGGTGAACGACGAAACTTACGCGAATAATTACTACAAAGCGATAGACGAGCCGGGCGTAGACAGAAGCACCTTAGATGCTTGGAAGAAGGTCAATGGCTTCGACACCGGGGACGACGCCTCTGCCGTGTACTTCAACAACGGTGACCTAGGCTTTGGCCGAAGCATGCACATGAAAAAGAGAGTCGTGGGCGGGCAGACCTTCACTGCCTACTACGTCTCGAACTACAAGACCGTGGAGGCAGCGCGCATCGACAGGGAGGTCATCGCGACCGTGGCGATGGAGTTCTCGCCGGGGCCCGGGGGCGGTGCTCCGTTCACCAAGTTTTTCGTGTTCAATAACAACAGAATTCGGGACAACAAGGCGGATCTCGACGATCGCGGCGCGAAATTTATACCAGGGCTCTGCATGATTTGCCATTCGGGCAGGTACCCCCTGTCGAATGACGGGAGATTAAATTCTAGGTTCATCGCCTTCGACCTCGAATCTTTCCTTTACTCCGGCTTCAACCCAGCCTCGAGCCGGGCCAGCCAGGAACCGCAGTTCAAGTTACTGAACGCAAGCATCCTGGATACAAACGTGTCGGCGGCCAACAAACAATTGATTGAAGGCTGGTATGGCGGCTCAGGCTTGCCGAGCCCTACTGTCGACGACCGCTTCTTCCCGCCTGACCCCGACCCAGACAGGGGATGGGGCGGGCACGAGCAACTTTATTCCGTGGTCGTGAAGACATCGTGTCGATCCTGCCACGTCACCCGAGACTCTCCCCTAGACTGGGCCTCTTTCGGTGATCTGGAGTTGTATGGAGCTAGGGTGAGGTCGCTTGTCTGTGGCCCCGACAGGGAAATGCCGAACGCGAAGCAGACCTACATAAATTTCTGGGCCAGCACTAACCCGCACCGCCCGGACGTGTTAGTAAACGGCGGCATCTTTCCACCGGGCAGGCCGTGCCCGGCCCCTTAACGACCGGGAAGGTGCCAGGTGAGGCGAACTAAGGTGAGAGGACAGTCAGCTTGGGCCGCAAGCTTCTGACGGCACGCGGGCCTCGCCGAGAAGAGCCGCTGTAGAGTTAGCGACCTGCGCTGGTGGCAGGCGAGCAAGGAGGGATCTTTGGATCTAATAACGGCCCAGCCGAGCTTGGAGGCTTTTTGATGCCGGACTTGAGTATCTTTAGCGACCCGCAGGCGGTGCTCCTTTATCGCTTGGTGCTGGGCGGCGTGATGTCGGCGGCAGGGGCCGGGAAAGTTATGAGCCGAGCTGAGTTTGAGAAGAGCCTGCGCAACCAATTCCGCTTCTCGCTGTCCCGCGCCCGCTTCATCGCCTACTGGCTCCCCCGGGCAGAAATCGGGCTGGGCCTTTTGTTGGTCGGCGGGGTTTTTGTGCGCCTCGCCTCGTTTCTGTCGCTGCTGATGCTAGCGGCCTTCTCCCTCCTCTTGGTTAGGATGCGTTTGCGTGGCAGCGTCGAGTTGAACTGCAACTGTTTCGGGACGAACAGCAGGCCGAAGAGGGTCGCCGTGCTGATTCAAAGGAACCTTCTGCTGATTGCTTTAGGGGTCTTAGTGTACAGCCACTCAGATCCCTTTTTACTCCTCTGGTCGAGGGCGGGTGGGGTACGTCCCGGCGACGCCGCGGCGACGGCCCTGACTGCCGCCGGTCTTTTTCTACTGGTTTACCTCTCTCAGGGGATTAATAAAATCCGGGCCATGAGAAGCGATTTCGCGCGACAGGAGCGGACTCTAATCACGCCAACGGTGGGCCGAACTTCGGAGGCTAATTGATGAGCGGAATCTGGCTGAGCTCTTACATTATTCTTTGGTTGATTGTCATTGCGCTAGCTGTGATGACCTTCTCGCTGCTGAGGCTAGTAGGATCGCTACACCAGCGAGTGGGGCCGGCTGGCGCGCTGGTAACGGACAACGGGCCGGACATAGGTCAATCGCTGCCCGACATTCTTGAGTCTGAGGGCATCGTCGATCATACGGTGCTCAGTTTCCCGAAATCGAGGGACACTCTCGTGATCTTCGTTTCCCCGAACTGCCCCGCCTGCGAAGAGCTATTGCGAAGCCTTATTCCTTTCAGGATGAGGCAGGGCGAGGGGTTGGAGATCGTGCTCATCAGCACTTCCGCCGAAGTGGAGTTGCATAGCGAGCTTTCCCGGAAGGCGGCACAGGCGCGGCTGCCTTACCTTTCCTTGCCGAAACTCGCCACAGCGGTACATATCGGCGGGACGCCCTTCGGACTTTGGCTGGATCGAGAAGGCGTGGTCCACGCCAAAGGGATAGTCAATCATGCTGAACACCTTGAGAGCCTGAAGAACGCGCGTGAGAGTGGGTTCCCGAGCTTACAGGAATACCTCGACTCCGTCGCCAGCCAACAGGCGTGACATAATCTTCGCAGTAGGAGGCTGACCGCCATGAAGTGGATGGATCGAATCGCTGAGACTTTAGCAGAGTTTGCGGCGCGAAACGTATCTCCGCGGGGAGGGCTGGCTTGGATCGGGTGTACGGCAGCTGGCGTGAGGATTATCACACATCTGCCGGTCGACCGCCGAAGTTCGCAAAGCCATCTGCATCTTTTCGGAAAGAAAAGGGACACCTCGGGGGGCGCGGGGCGCGGAGCGCGTATTCCTGAGGGGGGGCCGAACTTTCCGCCGCTGCCGAACCCGCACGGCGACGATTTGCGTGATGTGCAGGTTAGTTGTAGCGACAGCAAATACTGCTGGATACACGGGCGTCCTTGTGCTTGCTGCGGCGGCTCAGATACGACCTGCCCGGCAGGAACCACCAAGGGCTCATTCTGGAGCTACTGTTGTGGCAACCGCCTCATCTTCTATTATGACTGCTGTGGAGCCGTGAACTGCCCGGCTAATTGCCCCTTCTGCCAAAATTCCAGTGAGCCGAATTGGTGCGGCGGCGCGGGCGGTAATCGCTACGTTTGCACGCAGGCGGCTGATAAAGGTGCCTGCTAACTCGATTTTGGGCACAATCGCTCTCGGCAGGGAAGATTCCGCATGCCTGAGAGCATCCCAAGCCGCCCCGTATGCGAGAGGCTAGGCCATCCGGCGGCTCGCATCTCGGCGGGAGAGCGTAATGAAAATCTCGACGAAGAAATCTGTCCGGCGTTATACGCTCCCGGTCGCTTTAGGCTTGGCGACGGTAGTTTGTTACATGTCGGTGCCGCCCGTGGCGGCGGGCGGCATCGCCGCCTCAGGCGTTCCGTACCTGCTCGCGCTACTAGCCGGTGTCTCCACGTTATGGTCTCCTTGAGGGACTTCAATGATCGGGACGATCTCTCCCGTAGTGTACGGGAGCCGGAAGAGAAGCAAATGGATTGTCGCGGTGGCGCTCTATGCCGCGGGCGCGGGGGCTAGCTCGTTCATGCTAGGGGCGGCGGCTGGCATACTTGGTTCGGGACTAGGCATGGTCGTCCCGGCCCGCGCTCGATTGTTAGTGCTGAGCGCCCTCGCCTTCGCCTACGCTCTCTATGAGCTTTCGCTGATACCTCTGCCTAAGCCGCAGAGGCGGTGGCAAGTGCCGGCTAGGTGGCGGGTTCACTTTCACCCTTGGATGGCATCAACCTTGTACGGAATCGTGCTGGGATTTGGGGTCTTAAATTACATCTCGGTTACGACATTCCACATAACTTTGGCATGGGCGTTTCTCGCCGGAGACCCTCTTCGATCCGGCCTCATCATGAGCGTCTACGGGGCAGCCCAAGCGCTTCCGATTCTGATCGCTGGGTGGAGAGTCGAGACGTGGGATGATGCGTCTACGGCAGCGGTCAACAGCCTCGAATTCCGGGGGGCCATCCATTTCGTTAACGGGGCCGCGCTGCTAATCGCAGCCGCTTACGTTAGCGTAGTGCTCTACCGCCTGTGAAAGATCGAAGAACGAGGAGCTTGCATCATGAGAGCTTACATCGCAGACACGAAACAAGAGCAAGAGACCGGACAAATAAATGTCATCGATCTGCCGAGCGGTAAGCGATTGGGGTCAATAGACACCCTGTATAACCCCGATGTGGCCGTCTCGCCAGACGGCAGCCAGTTGTTTGTTGTGCAGACCGACCTACGTAAGAGTCCCGACGAGGCTCAAGACCAACTCGTCGTATACGACACGGGCACCTTTAAGCTCACCTACACAGTCAACTTCAGAAATCGCACACTATACAACGTCGCCCCGACGAGTAATGGTCTGGTCGTCTCCCCGGATGGTCGTTTCCTCTACGTGGCGAAGACCGAAACCCTCGGGGATGATAAAGCCCGGCATTCGATAGGCATCCTCGACACTAAATCAGGCGAGTTCAGGAAGCAGGAGTTAGACCTCCGTTACTCGGCCCTCAACTTCGGGATACTGGGTGAGTCACCACGGCTACATTTCGCGCTGACAGGTAGAAGCGGAGAAGCCATCGGCTACAGCGACGCAGGGAGGGCGAGAGGTATCGCGCGGCTTCAGGAATTCACGGTTGAGGATCAGAGAGAGTCGCCTTTCTTTGTGGCCGCGTCCGCGGCGCACCCCGCAGGGAGATTACTTTACGTGGTCGCTAGGGACGGAACTTTAAGAATCCTTGAGCTTGAACGGAACTCGTTAAGTGAGCCCATCAGCCTGACCGTACCTATAGGGATGGCGATCCCTTTGCAGCACCTGCTCGTCTCCGAGTCGCAAGCGCTCGTTGGGCTGGGGAGGGAAGAACTCAGTGCTAGGGGGCAGTCTGAGGAGGTCTACATCTATGACATAGACGGCGGCATCTTCTTCAGAAGACGCAGTATAGGACTTTCTCCGCCCTGTGAGAAGATCTATCTCTCCCCTGACGGTACTCAACTCATCGGCTTAAGTAGAGAGTGGCGTTCCCTGCAAATGCGGGACATTGCTTCCGCAAAAATTAATGCCATAGTGAAGAACATCGGGGAGTCGCCGGTATCCTTAGCCCTCGCGCCGGGGAGCAACAAATAGGCAGGACGGATATTAACAAAAAGGGCGGCGTGATGAAGAAATTACCGCAACTTGGTAAAGGCTCGTTCCCCTTGAGAAGCCCTTCTTAGCGGAAGGCCTTAGTCCAAGAAAAATTGGTAGAAGCATCTCAGTGCCGAATATCTGCACGTCTCGCTTCAGGAAATTTCTCATACTGACAAGAACTTTACTTCTGTTAGCCTCGTATAAAATGACCTACAAGAGACCGAGGTATAAAATACACTTCTGAATGGGAATCCTAGACTTGAGCCGGCTGAAAAATACAGCCGAAGGGGGTTCCAAATTCATTGGGACGCAAATTTCACGCATCTCAAAAATCGAGCTTTTCGTGACCTTAGCGATCAGCTCATGCTTCCAGTCGCGGCAAACTGATGGGTGAAGTCCCAGCTTCATTAAAATTTCTGAGGTTGCATCCCGACGCAAAACTTCCGACCAGGGGTAGTGAGGGTGCGGCGGGGCTTGATTTGTATGCCGTTGAGGGTATGACGTTAGCGGTGGGGAAGCGTGTGGCCGTTAGGACGGGGCTCTCGGTGGCGATCGCGCCGGGCTATTATGGTCGGGTCGCTCCTCGTTCCGGTTTGGCCATCAAACATGGCATTGATGTCCTGGCTGGCGTAATCGATAGTGATTACCGGGGTGAGATCGTGTGTGTGTTGATAAATTTGGGGGAAGATTCCTTTTTCGTTGAAGCGGGAAGTCGTGTTGCTCAACTGATCGTTGAGGCTATCGATAGTCCGCAGCCGGAATGGGCTGAGGAGTTGAGGGAGACGACGCGCGGAACGGGAGGCTTTGGCAGCACAGGGGATAGATAGTTAGAGCGTCATCGCTTCTCGTAGTTCACTCAGGATGGTTGAGTTGAAGGGGCTCAAAGAAGCGTTTTGTCCTCTCGGTGCGGGCAATGATTTTCTCGTTTCAGGCTTCAATCGCGGCCAGTATTTTCCTTTCATCGAGAGCCACCTCAAAGCTCAAAAACTCTAAATCAAAACCTTGAAAAGCCAACCTTTTGGTGATAGATTCTGCCTGCCACGGTGGCTAGGTCTTTTATCGCGGCTGGGTATCAGTCGTGCCTTACGGTCTCCTGCTTCGTTCGATCAGCAAAGTCACCTGCGTCTTTTAATCACAAGCCGCCTTACTCTCTAACCTAAGACAGGCGGAACCCATTAAAAGGAGTCGCATGCATTCTCCGGCATGCTTCGAAGGCTGAGATTCACATTCCATCATCATTAATGCGGAGGCCATAAAGGCAAGGTCAGGATTTGACAGCACCGGCTGATGACGCCGAGTCAGATGTTTAAGCCGGTCACTGTTTCGTAGGAGCCGGGCATATGAAATTGACGAGCGAGCAGCTGGGAGAGTTATCGTCCATTCTACAGGACGCGTTTGACCCGTTCCGCTTTGATGAAATGCTCAGCTATCGCCTGGGCATTAACCGGCAGAACATCGCGCTGGGAGCGAATTTCGCCGAAATCATCTTTCGCGTGCTCAGCCACTTTCAGGCGAGACACACGACGACAGACCTGGTGATGGCTGCTCGTGAGGCCAATTCGGAGAACCCTGACCTGATCGCGTTCGCGCAGCAGTTCGGTCTGTCTCCGGCGACATTGGTGCGACGCGATGATGCGCTCGTCCCGACGGCGAGCCAGCGCGAACTCGAACGCGAGATCAGAAAATCCAACAGTATCTTTGACGTGGTCGGGTGGCGCACGAAGCTGGGTGAAATCGAATCGCAGGTATGCCGGATTGAGATTGACGACGGCGAGGCTGTGATCTACGGCACGGGGTTTTTAGTTGGGCCCGCTTGCGTCATCACCAATTATCACGTGATGGAAGATGTCATTAAAAAGAAGGTCAAGCCTGAGCGGGTCGTCTTACGCTTTGATTACAAGAAATCTGAAGACGGTACGACCATCAATTCCGGCACTGTCTACCGCCTGGAAGCTGAAGACGACGACTGGCTGATCGATCATAGCGAGGGCAGCGCGGTTGACGGAATGGTTGATCCGAAGGGGCAACTGCCGGGCGATGAACAGTTGGATTATGCGCTGTTGCGGGTGAAGGATGAGCCCGGCAAAAAGAGGGTGGGCGGCGAGAAAGGCGCGCCGAGCGCTCCAACGCGTAAGTGGATCAATGTGCCGCGCACGCCCCCGGAGATTGTCGCCGAAGCCCCTCTCTATATCATGCAGCATCCTAACCATGAACCGCTCAAGCTCGCCATCGATACGAGCGCCATCATCGGCGTCAATGGAAACGGCACGCGTGTCCGCTACAGAACCAACACCGAACGAGGCTCTTCCGGCGCGCCCTGCTTCAACAAGGATTGGGGATTGATGGCGCTGCATCATAGCGGCGACCCTAACTACAGCCGGTTTTATAAGCCGCAGTTCAACGAGGGTATCCCTATTGCCGCCATCTATAATCTTTTGCAGAAGCGCGGCAAGGCGTCGGAGCTGGGACAACAAGCGCCCGGCTCCTGACAAATTTGCGAGCAGCGTACGGTGATTGCCGGAAAGGATTACATGCGGCGTCAAGTAGCTGTAAGCGTCATCAAGCGAATTATGAGAAAGCTAATGTCCGGCGAAATTGTTTGAAGCCGACCCGCCCGGCTCATTGTTAAGGAGACACTCTTTGGAGTCAGATTATCGACAATTGATCATGCTCGATGAAGCCTTGCGCGATGCCTTTGATCTGGATACTCTGAGGCGTATGCTATGGTATCGCCTCGGATTCAAGCTGGAAGAAATAGTGTCTTCGGAGAGTAACCTAAGGACTGCCGTTGAGAAGGTGATCCAGACTGCACGGCAACGCGGCTCGATCTGGAAATTGGTGCGCGCTGCCCTGGAGGAGAATCCCAGCAATGAGTTGCTACGGGAATTTGTCGCAACTTACCCGCAATATGACAAGACGACCAGTTGGATTCCCCCGCATGACCCTTATGAAGCTTACCTGCTAAGAGCCCAACGCTTTTTCATCAACCGGGTCGATTTTCGGGTCGCCCTCAGAGACCTCTCGAAAAGTGACGGCGAGCGGGTCTTGGTCATCAACGGCGAGCGGGGCAGCGGCAAGACCTACAGCCGCGAGATGATCAACTACCTGACGGAAGTCCTGGACGACCACAAGGCTCTCTACGTAGACCTAGACATGTTCGAGTACAGGCCGGACGATTTGGCCGCCACCATCGGGCGACAGATGGGCAGGGATGTGACGACGATGCCGAAGCAGTATGACGAGCAGGTTTCGCGTTGGACGCATAATCTCTGCGATTGGATATTCGAGGACTTCATCAAGAACGAACGTTTCACCTGGTGGTTCGTCTTTGACGGGTTTCGCCAGAGATTGTTGCAGCCCGAGACCAGGGACTTGATCGGAGAATTGGCGACGCGCGCGGAAGGGCCGGTGAGGCAGTGTCGGCTCGTGCTCCTGAATTATACGGAGATGCTGCCCGCCGATATAGACTGCTTCATCAAGCGTGAAACCATTCGCAGCATTGGCCGGGAAGATTTAATACCCTTCTTCAACCATCTATTCAGCGTCAAAGGGCGGGCGCTGACCGCCGCCGAGACCGAGTACATAGTGGATGAAGTCATCGCGCAGGTCGATGAAAAGATTGCTGCAATCCCCAACGGCAGCCAAGAGCGGCTACGCCTGCTCAGCCGGGCTGTCAGTAATACTATGCGGCGGCTCTGCTCATAGGAGGCGGCATGGCTGAGGCTTTCACCAGAGAGGCCGTGGCGGCGAAGCTGAAGAATCTGCTGGATGACGAAGTTCCGGCGACTGAGCTTCAAGTGCGCTACCAGGAGGCCGCGTCCGTCCTGTCCTTCTTCAGCATGAACGAAATCCGCCCGGTCGGAGGCGCAGACCCGCAGGAGCAGCACGCCGCCAAATTCCTGCTCCCCTTGAGCGAGACCGTCTACGACGAGAGCCATCATCCGCAGTGGGCCCTGCGCTGTGAAGTAAGGAAGGAGGTGCTTCGCCGTCTGGCCTCCGAAAAACGCTTACAGGAAGCCTTGAACGCGAACCCGAATCGCTCGCAGGACACCCTGCAAATCCTGCTGGAGGGCTACTTCAACCAATCAGCGCCCGACCTCGAAGAGCAGAACGTGACAGAGCTTCTCTGTACGCTGCAAATTTCGGAGTGGCTGCACGGGGCTTTGGAAGGAGTGCCGGAGCCCGATCGAGTCCGGCGCGAAGTCGAGATCAAAAACCTTCTGGCTCCATTCAGGTTTCTTGTCGGCAGCCACTTCAGAGGACGCGAGAACGAGTTGAACATCCTCTCCGATTACGTGGAGGTTCACACGGCCAGCACGCTGCTCAAATCCATCGCGCGCGGCATACGCAATATTCTAAGCCTGACAGAAAAGCCGCCTCTTTTAATCTACGGGCCCGGCGGGATGGGCAAGTCCACTCTCCTTGCGAAGTTCGTGCTCGACCATGTGGCGATCGACAAGAGTCTCCGCTTCCCATTCGCCTACCTGGATTTCGACCGCCCATCGCTGTTGGCCGGCGAGCCGATCACACTCCTCCTCGAAGCGGTGCGGCAGTTAGAGGCGCAATACCCGGATGCTTCGGAGTCTCTGCGGAAGCTGCATGAGGTGTGGTCGCGTCGAATGCAAGACCCGAGTCAGATAATCCTGCCCGCCGAAAGGTATCAGCAACATCCCAGCTTCCGCCTGAAGAACCGCGAGACTTTTCTGGACGAGTTCGCAAACGCCGTCAAATCCCTGATGGGAAACGACCAGCCCTTCCTGCTTGTCCTGGACACGTTCGAGGAAGTCCAGTATCTGAGCCAAGCGTACGTCGAAGAAATTTTCGGTTTTCTCAATGCGCTGCAAGCGCGCATCCCGAAACTGAGGGCTGTCTTAGCGGGACGCGCCCCCGTCAATGTCGACAATTTCAAGACGCAGGATTTACCGCTGGAAAGCTTCGACGGCGAAGCCGCGCAAGGCTTCCTCGCGGCACACGGCGTCCAGGACACGGAAGTGGCGGTGATGCTGGCACAGCAGTTCGGCGGCAATCCACTGACGTTGAAACTCGCCGCCGAGCTGGTACAAAAAGAGGAATCCGGGCGTGACCTTATCCGCGACCTGCAAGCGCATAAAGAACTCCCTAAAAAGCTTGAGAGCGAGGTCATCCAGGGTTTTCTTTACAAGAGAATTCTGAACCACATCCATGACCCGGAAGTACGCAAGCTCGCCCACCCGGGTATGGTGCTCAGGCGTGTCTCTCCAGAGTTGATTCTGGAAGTCCTGGCCGGGCCTTGCGAGGTAAAGGTCGAAGACCTGGATGCCGCCCGGGCGCTCTTCGCAAAGCTTTCGCGCGAAGTCTCTCTGGTCGCGTGGCACGAAGAGGGAGTGCTGCTACATCGCCAGGACTTGCGCGGTATCATGCTGGCGTCGCTGCGTGCGTCCGAGCCGGATAAGGTGAAACGAATTCATCAGGGGGCGGTAAAGTTTTACAGCAGGTACGATGACAAAGTTTCGCGTGCCGAGGAGTTGTACCACCGATTGTCGCTCGGCGTGGATCGCAAAAAACTGAATGAGCGTTGGCGCGACGAGGTGCAGTCGTATCTGGCGAACGCCGTCGATGAGCTTCCGCCGGAGTCTCAAGCGTTCCTCGCCGCACGCACGGGCACGGAGGTCGGGGCGGAGATTTGGGAGAGCGCAGACATAGAGGATTGGGAGCTGTACATTAAAAAGCGCGCCGGTGAGCTGCTCAGCCTGGGACAGCCCGCGCATGCCCTGAAGGCTTTACGCCAGCGCGAAGGCCGAACTGCGGGCAGCGCCCTCCATGCGCTTGAGATAGACGCGCTCATTCGCCTCAATCGTCAGAATGAGGCGCGCGAAGTCCTGAAACGCGCGATGCTCTCCGTCGGGCGCTCCGACCCGGGCTCGACGCGACTCGATCTGGAAGTGCTGTCCGCCAAACTCGACGAGCAGAAAGGCGTCACGCAGAGTCCAAGCGAGTTGCTCAAGCGTTTCAGGAATATGCTGAACCTCTACGGCAACGACATCAAGCTCGTCACGCTCGGCATGAGCTACATGCGGCAATCTGCGGGCACGGATGTCGAAAAAGAGATTAGAACCCATATCGCGTCCATCCTGAAAGGCTTGCCGGAGAACGTGCTCGCGCGCAACCAACGACTCTTGGAAGAATTCGCCGATCTGGATGCCTCTCATTTCAGTGTGAGGCGGCCAAACGTGTTCGTGAGCTCTCCGTTCGAAGATATTCAGGTGGCCGAAGCCATCCGCGATCACTTGAAGGATACGGCAAGGGTGAGCATCTGGCCGCTCAGCTCGCCCAACGCCATCGTGGATATTGAGAGTTTCTCGGCAGACCTCTCGCGCTACGACTATGCCGTCATGGTCTTGCCCTCGCTCGAAGCGAATCCGGGAGAGACGCCACACAAGTCGGCTTATCGTGACAACGTTCTCTTTGAAGCCGGTTTGCTGATCGGCGCTCTGGGCCGTGATCGTGTCTTCCTCTTCAGGGCGGAGGAGAAACCGAGCCCGCTTGCCGATTTAGAGCAGAAGCTGGGCGTTTCCGCGCTCACCTATATGCCGGGCTTCAAGGATTTGTCGGATTCTGTCACTGAATCGGCGCTCCGTAAGCTGGAATTCTCGATCAAAGAACTGGGGCTCAAGACTTCGGCCAGGGAGGCCACCAAAGAGGAGCAGTTCGAGCAGGCTTCACGCTACTTTGAAGACCTGCTCGTGCAGAGGTATGGGGTCAAGGCTGTGAGCACCTCGCTGACCGTCGATATTCAGGATTTAGACGGGACGGCGAAGTTTTCGAGACAGTGGCAGGGCATCAAGGTCTCGCGCGATGTGCAGTTGGCGCAGATTCCCGGCAAGGTCTGGGCCGGTACTCCCAAAAGCAAAATCCTCCAGCATCCGATTTTAGTCAAACAGGGCAACTTCCCGAAATCTGTCTACCTGAAACAGCGAGTGACCCATGATACGCGCAGCGAATTCGATATTGTCATCGCCGGGGCCCTCACCCACATAGACCCGAATCTCGATCTACAGTACGAAAGCCTCGTGTCAAAGTTTTGCCTGATGACCAAGGAAGAGGCCGACGAGGCTTACGAGGGCAGTGACTTTACGCACGAGTACGTCGCCCTCGAATTAGAGATTCTCACGGACAGGGCAACGCTGGAGGTCATCTTCCCCGTCGGATACTCCGCCGAGATGCACCCGGGCGTGTTTTTCGGTCAATCGGAGTCCACGCACAGTTCCGAATTGCAGAGAGTCAGGGCCGGATTTGAATTAACGCCGAGGGGAGCGCGGTTCATAATTGACAAGCCGATGCTCGGATTTAGCTACCTGATATACTGGCTTCCCCCGCCCCGCAAAGTTGTTGACAACATCCGTCCCACGCTGTAGAATTTGCACAGTCGGGCGGCTATGCCCAATGGTTGCATGATCTTAAGAGGAAAAGGTAGTGTTATGAAGAGAGCGATTAGAAGTCTCAAAGTCGTCATGAACTAAATACCCCCCGGTCTGAAGCTACTGCCCGTCTTTAAGCGATACCTGTGGGGTATTCGTGTGTAAAGTTTCAGGAATTTGAAAGGCCCGCTATCCAAAGTGGGCCTTTCTGCTTTTGGGATGAGGAGCGTGCCGGTCATGTTCCGTCCCTTTTCGAACGGGCCGGGCAAGAGTGGGCCGGTGGGATTCGCGGTTGACGTTGTTGATTTTTGAGGACTGACGGAGAGCCCATATGAACTATCCGCTTCAATTGTCTTTCAAGATTATGGCTTTGGCCCGGCAGCTTTCCGTGACGGACGCCACAGGACGGCTGGTCTTCTATGTCAAGCAGAAGGTTTTCAAGCTCAAAGAGTCCATCACCATCTTCGCCGACGTAGAGCAGACCATGCCCCTGTTTATGATCAACGCCGACAGGGTCATAGACTTCTCGGCGCGGTATCACTTCACTGATCGCAACGGGGCCGTTATCGGCAGCGTGAAACGGCAGGGCATGAAATCCCTGTGGAGAGCGCGCTTCGACATTATGGAGGCGGAAACCCCGACGATGATGATTCAGGAGGCCAACCCGTGGACGAAAGTCCTGGACGGATTGTTCAGCGAGCTTCCGATCATAGGGATGTTCTCGGGGTATGTCTTTCATCCTTCCTACCTGGTATTGCGCCCGGACGGGTCGACGGTCATGCGTTTGGAAAAAGAACCGGCCTTTTTTGAGGGAAAGTTCAAGATCGAAAAGCTGGGCCTAATGAGCGAGGCGGAAGAGATACGCGCGCTGCTCAGCCTGATCATGATGGTCTTGATTGAGCGGGGCCGGGGATAGTCCGCACGCCGGAAGGAAAGCTCTCTCGAACGAATTGAGCTTTAAGGGGAAGGGCCTTGAGCATTGCTGCTCAAGGCCCTTTCTTCTTTCAGACTGGCCGATAAGGCGAGCGCCTACATCGGGCCGAAGCGCAGACGATACTCGGGAGATTGCATAAAGCCTCTGATCATCTCACGGTAATCGCCCGTTGTATTCAACATCTGAATCCAGTGCAGATAGTTGGCGTCAGGATTCCTTCTCAGGAAGGCGAAGTATGCGACGACCACAAACGCCTTGTTGAAGAACTTCTGACTCACTTCGGGGCTGTTGGCCACGATTCTCAACACATCCCAGCGCTGTATCTGGCTGTTGGCTAACTGCGAGACCAGCGCCGCACGCACCGCCGGGTCGAACTGCACGCCTGCGGTATTCAATAGCTCGTCCACGAAGGCTCCCGAGTCAGCAATGCCGTCGTACTTGTTGCGGAACTCCGGCCGCTGCGTGAACTCAAGGACGAACTGCTGCTTGCGTGCCTCTAGCTCCTGAGCGGTCAGGAATCCTGTGACGCGACGAATGTCATGCTGGTATTCGTCGTACTGCGGCTGACGACCGAGCGCTTCTTCGTAGACCTTGTAGATGAAGTAGGCGCGGTCGAAGTATTCCGGCGAGCGGAAGAAGGCCGAGGCGACTTCGATCTCGTCGCAGTTCTGAATGGTTTCCCCTGGCTGCGGGCAGGTGTTGAGCCTGTTGAGCCATGCCGCCAGACCCGTTGGCTCGGGCTCGCGGTTGAGGAAGTCCAGATAGAGCTGGCGGATGAAGAACGCGCGATTGTCAATCGGATTCGGCGCTCCCACGGCCAGGTCATCGTCGGTGATGTTGAGCGGAACCACGGAAGTCGCGCCGAGCACGCCTCCCGTCGGATTGCTCAAGGTGAGCGTCAGATGCTCTGGCCCTTCGACGTACACATCGTTGATGACGGGTACGGTGAAGGTCTTCGATGACTCTCCGGCAGCGAAGGTCAGAGTGCCGCCGACAGCCGTGTAGTCGCATCTTGCGGACGCATCGCCCGTGTTGACGCTACAGTTATTCAGACCTGCCAGATCGCTCGTCTCATAGTCGACGGTGGCCGCCGCGCCGGTGTTGCCCGTGCGTGTGACGGTGATCGTGGCGTGTCCCTGTTCCTCGCCGACCGTGTAGTCGATAGCGCTGAACTGCAAGGTGCGCTGGGTGACGGTGATCGAGACGCTGTCCGTATCGGAGAGCGCACCGCCCAAGCCGGTGTTGCCCAAATCGTCAGTCGTGATCTGCACGCTCGCCGCGCCAACGAAGCCAGCGGTCGGCGTAAAGGTCATGCCGTTGAGAGCGCCGTTGATGCTGGAGAGCGCGCCCGTAAAGGTCATGGTCGCATCGCTCGTGCCGTCACCCGTGGTGAAGACCAAGCCGAAGGTGGTGGGCAGCGTCAGCGTGCCGTTGGTGGCCGTGAGCGTGACCCTGACCGAAGCAGGCCCGGCATCAATGTCAGCGACGGTGATGGCGTTACTGTTCGGCACAGAGAAGGTAAAGATCAAGTCTGTGTCGACATTCGTGGTCTGCGGGCCGGGCACTGTGTTGACCGGAGCATCGTTGACCGCGTTGACCGTCACGGTGAAGGTACGTACCACTGTCTGCACTCCGCCGTTGGCTACGCCGCCGCCGTCGTTGACCGTGACGGTGATGAGAGCCGAGCCGCTCTGGCCAGCCACGGGCGTGAACGAGAGCGAGCCGGTCGCGTTCGGCGAAGTGTAGCTGACAGCCGGGTTGGGAATCAGCGAAGTGTTGTTGGACGTGGCCGTGACGACGAGCGTCTGCGTCTCGCCGCCGCCAGCCCCGATGCCAGCGAGATTGACGGTCTGAAGCGAAGCGTCCTCGCTGATCGTTACATCAGCGATGGCGTCCAGCGTCGGAGCGTCGTTGACAGGATTGACGGTAATGGTCGCCGTCGCCGTGCCTCCGCCGAGTCCGGCATCCAATGCGCTCAAGGATGCCTGAACGGTGAAGCTGCCGTTGGTGGTCGAGTTTGCAGAGGGCGTGAACTTCAACCCAGCGCCGCCCTGTGCGACGGTGATGAAGCTGCCGTTGGTGATCGGGGTCACTCCGTCGTTCTGGAAGAGCGAGCCTCCGGTGATGCCCGTGATCTTGAAGTGCGTCACTTCGGGGCCGTCTCCCACGTTGCGCGTGATGACGAGACCCGAAGTGGTTTGCGTGTCTTCGTTGGTGGTCGCGTTCGTGACGGTCGGGGTGTCAGGCGTCGGCGTGATGGCAAAGCTGACGGTCGCCGCCGCGCTCGTGAGCGGAGCCGCGACACCATTCGTCGTGCCGTTGTCCTCAACCGTGTACTGGAAGCTGGCCGGGCCGTTGTAATCAGCCGTCGGCGTAAAGAGAACATTGCCGCCGCTGATGCTGACCGCGCCGCCTGTGGGGCTGCCGACGGTCTTGACGATCAACGTCTGAGTGCTCTCGTTGGCGGGCCCGGTCGAGTCGTTGCCCGTCAGGGCAGCGAAGGGAATCGTCCGCAGCCCGGAGTCTTCTCCGACAGAACTCAAAGCATCGTCATTAGCCGTCGGAGCGTCGTTGACCTCTGTGACGGTAATGCTGGCCGTCTCGGTCGAAGTAGAGAAGGCCGTGATGCCGCCCACCAGCGCAACGGAGGTGTCAGCAGTGTTGCCGTTCGTGCCGGTGGACTGATCCCATGCGTGGAAAGTCAGGCCGGGGTCAATCGTGCCGTTGAAGTTGGCGTTGGGAACAAAGCGCACGCGCGTGAGCGCGTTTGCCGCCAGCAGCCGCGAGTTGGCAGCGTCCGGCGTGCCGAACGGCGTCCAATTCGTGCCGCCGTCAATCGTGTACTGCCAGGCCCCGTTGGTGTTGTTGACGGCGTTGACGGCGATGCCCTCAACCGCGCCGGCATCCACGTCCGTGATGCGATCACCACCGGCGCTCGCGATGATGTCTGAAACGAGCGTGCCCGTGTTCGAGGCGAGCGCGATGTCCTCTGCGATGGAGTTCAGCGACATGTTGCCCGTGTTGTCGAGCAGGGGCGCGTCGTTCTGTCCGTTGACCGTGATGGTGAAGGAGACGGGCGCGCTCTGGTTGACGTTCGGAGCAGTGCCCGAGCCGCTGTCGGTTGCGACAACGTCGAAGGTCGCCGTGCCGGAAGTGTTGCCCGTCGGCGTGTAGGTTAGCTGTCCGGCGTTGTCAATCGACGGGCCGCTGGTGAAGGCCAGGTTGCCGGTCGTGCCCGTCTGCGTGACGGTGTAGCCGACAAGGGTTTGGCCTGCCTCGTCCGTCGCAGCGGCCGGGCCGGGCAGGAAGTTGGTGGCGAAGCTCGCGACGGTCTGCGCGGAAGCGTCCTCGTTGACGGCGGGCGGGTTCGCCGCTATCTGGAACGTGGGCGCGTCGTTGACAGCCGTGACGTTGATCGTGAACTGCTGCACGCCGCTCGTGTTCGAGTTGGGCGAGACGTTGCTTCCGTTGTCGGAGAGCGTCACGTCTATGGTCGCCGAGCCGTTGGTGTCCGGCGCAGTGGTGTAGGTCAGTTCGCCCGTCGAAGAGTTGATCGCCGGGGCGCTTGAGAAGGCAAGGTTGCCGGTCGTGCCTGCAACCGAGACGTTGAAGGTTAAGGCTTGAGCAGGGTCGCCCGCGCCCTGAGAGATGCCGGAAGCAAAACCGCTGACGCTTTGCGCTCCGGCGTCCTCGTTGACGGTCGGCGCGCTGCCCGGAACGACAAAGCTCGGCGGGTCGTTGATCGCGTTGACCGTGATGTTGATGGTGTCGGAGTCCGTCTTCGCGCCGTCCACGCCCGTGTTGCCCTGGTCGTCGGTCAGGATGGCAAGGCTGGCCGAGCCGCTGTAATTCACGGTCGGCGTAAAGGTCAGACCGTCGAGCGCCGCGTTGATGTCCGTCAGCGCGCCGGTGAAGATCATCTGCGCGTCGTCCGTGCCGTCGTTGCCTGCGCCCGCAGGCGTAAAGGTCAGGCCACTCGTGCCGCTCAGGCTGAATGTGCCGTTCGTGGCCGTCAGCGTGACCTGAATGCTGGCAGTGCCTGCATCTGGGTCGATAATGCTGATCAGGTTGGCGTTGACCGTGTTGAAGGTGAGCGCGACATCCTCGTCTGTGGCTTGCGCGCCGGGAACCGAATTGGTCGGAACCTTGTTCAGGAAGTTGGTCGAGCCGATGTGATCGAGCGTCTTGCCAGCAAAGCTGGACGGCTCTACCTCTGCGCCTGACGGGTCGAGC
Organism: Pyrinomonadaceae bacterium; assembly: GCA_036522655.1. GTDB lineage: Bacteria > Acidobacteriota > Blastocatellia > Pyrinomonadales > Pyrinomonadaceae > DASQYE01. The sequence goes on from DATDFK010000067.1 coordinate 24,727, forward strand.
GTGAAGTTCGGCGGTGCGCCGCCGGGCCCACAACTCGCGACCCAATCGGCAGCCGCAGAGCCCGTGGTGTCGCCACGGCGTCCGACGTACACGACATTGAATCCCGTCAGAACGGTCGTGCCCGTCGCCGAACCGTTGGTTCCGCTGTTGTAAGAGTAGTTGAAGGCTCCGTATGCGCGGTCGCCAGTGTCCGTGCCGTCAAGCAAGCCAACGGAATCGCGAATGCTCCAACCAGTATAGACAGCACCGTCGGGTGTGCCGTTGTCATCCGTGTCAATGTCGTCCGTAAGAGTCGGAGCAACACTGGTCTGGACGAGCATGAAGGTGACGGAATCGTTCTCAAGACTGTCGGCCCCGCCGTCTGCCTGGAAGATGCCGCCGGGCAAGCCCTTGAAGCCAGCGTTGGCCGGGACTGCGCCGGTGCTTGTCACAACGGTCGCACCCGCATCGGTCGTGTAGGTGTTGCCGTTCTGCAAGAGAACGAGGAAGCCGTTTGAGCCGAAGTTCAGACCTGAGAGATTGATGTAGGTCGTGACATCGCCCAGGTTTCCTGCGTCGCCGTCAACGGCCACCAGGTAAGTGCCGGTAGGAATGGCGGAACTCGGCGTGCCGCGCAGCTCTATGTATTCGTTCTGACCCGACGAGTCGGGGTTGAACAGGATTTCATTGATGTACATAGCGGTCGGAGCCGTCACAGTGATGTTGACGGTATCCGTGTCTGTCTGCGCACCACCCGTCCCGGTCTTGCCCTTGTCGTCACTGACTATCTGGACACTGGCCGAACCCGTATAGCCGGAGGCTGGCGTGAACTGCAAGCCGTTCAGTGCTGTGTTGATGTCCGCGATCGTGCCATCGAAAGCTACGGCGGCAGTGCCGTCGGCCCCGGAAGTGATGGTCAATCCGGTTGTGCCGTTCAGGTTGAGCGTGCCGTTGGTGGCCGTCAGTGAAACGTTGATGACACCGTCGCCGGGCGCGGAGGCCGCATCCGGGTCGGCGACCGAGATCACGTTGACGCCGGCAAAGGTCAGGATGGTGTCTTGCAGCATGGTGACCGCGACGGGCGCTGTGTTGACGGGCGGGTCGTTGACGCCGTTGACCGTGATCGTAAAGCTCTGCGCGGCGCTCGTGTTCGAGTTGGGCGGCGTGTTGCTGCCGCTATCGCTCAAGGTCACGTCGAAGCTCGCCGTGCCGTTCGTGCCGTTGGACGGCGTGTAGGTCAGCGTGCCGGTCGTCGCGTCAATCGCGGGCGGCGTGCTGAAGGAGAGCGTGCCGGTCGAGCCGGTGGGCGAGACGTTGAAGGTCAGAGGCGTCTGGCCCGTCTCGTTCGGCCCCTGAGAGATGGAGGTTGCGAAGTTGTTAACCGTCTGCGCCCCGGCACTCTCATTAACCGCCGGTGGGTCGCCCGCCAGCGTAAAGGATGGCGGGTCGTTGACCGCGTTGACCGTGATCGTAAACTGCTGCGCGCCGCTCGTGTTCGAGTTCGGCGGCGTGTTGCTGCCGTCATCGCTCAAGGTCACGCTAAATGTGGCCGTGCCGAAAGTATCGGCCGCAGCCGTGTAGGTCAGGTTGCCGGTCGTCGGGTCGATCGCGGGCGCAGTGGTGAAGGAGAGCGAGCCGGTCGAGCCCGTCTGCGAGAGGTTGAAGGTCAAGGTCTGCCCTGTCTCGTTGGGCCCTTGAGAGATGGCCGTCGCGTAAGCGTTAACCGTCTGCGGCCCGGCATCCTCGTTGGACGCTGCTGGATTGCCTGGCAGCGTGAAGGACGGCGGGTCGTTGACCGCGTTGACCGTC
>DATDFK010000068.1:0-93439 GCA_036522655.1 Pyrinomonadaceae bacterium
GCGCAGGCGGTGGCGGCAGCAAACGCGGCGGCAGTGGCGGTGGAGGAACAAGCGGCGGCGGTGCTGGCGGCTCGAAGAAGGGTGGAAGCCGTGGCGGCGCAGGCGGCGGCACGAAGAAAGGTGGCGCTGGCGGAAGCAAGGGCGCTGGCGGCGGTACGCGCGGCGGCCAGGGCGGCGGCGGCTCCAAGAAGGGCTCCGGCGGCGCGAAGGGCGGCGCTAAAGGCGGAACGCAGAAGGTCGGAGGTAAGAAGAGAGGCGGCGGCGCTGGCGGTGGCGGCGCTCGCGGCGGCAGTAGCGCACGCGGCGGCGCGAAGGGCGGCGCAGGCGGCGCAAGCAGCGGCGGTATAAGCGGCGGAGGCCGTAGCGGCGCGAAGGGCGGCGGAGGCGGTATAGGCGGCGGAGGCCGTGGCCTTACGGGCCGAAGCAGTAGCGGCGGCGCTTCGGGCGGCTCTCAAAAGGGCGGCGGCGGCGGTGGTGGTAGTAAGGGAGCGAGCAGTGGCGGCTCTCAGAGGGGAGTGGCGGCCACCGTCGCTGATGCCATCAGTAGAGGAGCGGCGGCTGTCACCGATGCCCTCGGGTTGACCGGAAGCAGTAAGGGTCGTTCCCGCTAAGACCACACCACAGCAGATAAACGAGAGGTCGCTTCTTACACAACAAGGGGGAAGCGACCTCTTTTAGCTTGATGGGCCCAACACACAAAAGAGAGCGCGACCCTGAAGCCATGGGCCCACTTCAACAACTCTCGTAGCGAGGGAGAGACTTTGGACGTTAAAGGACGCATCGCGGTCGAGCGCATAGAGAGCAACGTGCTTCGCGGCAATCCGCTCGGCGACCCTTATGTGCGCGAACTCTTCGTCTACTTGCCGCCGGGCTACGATCGTGATCAGGCGCGCCGCTTCGCGGTCGTCTACTGCCTGACCGGCTTCACAGGGCGCGGGCAGATGCTGCTCAACTCGCAAGCCTTCACGCCGAACCTGGCCGAGCGCATGGACATGCTGATTGCGAGCGGCGCGATCAAAGAGATGATCGTCGTCATGCCGGATTGCTTCACGCGCCTTGGCGGCTCGCAGTACATCAACTCGACGGCGACGGGGCGTTACGAAGATCACCTCGTCGAAGAGATCGTGCCGTTTGTCGATGCGCGTTTCCGCACGCACGCGCGGCGCGAGTCGCGCGCCGTGATGGGCAAATCCTCCGGCGGTTACGGCGCGCTCGTACACGCCATGCGCCACGCGGACACTTTCGCGGCGGCGGCCTCTCACAGCGGCGATTGCTATTTCGATTACTGCTACCTGCCGGACTTTCCCAAGACCGTGCGCGTGCTCAAAGGCGACGCCGCAGGCTTTCTGGAAAAGTTCCGGCGCGAAGAGCGCAAGGGCAAAGACGACATCATGGCGCTCAATATACTGGCCATGAGCGCCTGCTATTCGCCCGACCCGGAAGCGCCGCTGGGCTTTCGCTTACCCTTCGATCTCAAGACGGGCAAAATCCACGCGGCCATCTGGGCCCGCTGGCTTGAGCAAGACCCCGTGCGCATGGCCGCGCTCTACTCTGAGCAGTTAAAGAGTCTCAAGCTGCTCTATCTGGATGCCGGGACGCGCGACGAATTCTCGCTCGACCTGGGCGCACGCGTGCTGGCGGCGCGGCTCCGGGAGATGCACATCAGCTTCGTCCACGAAGAGTTCGACGACGGGCATTTCAACATTAGCTATCGCTACGACCGCTCGCTCGCGCACATCTCAAAGGCACTGACCAGTGACGAGTGACGAGTGGCGAGTTGAAAACTAAAAGCTTGTCCATGCTCGTCACTCGTCACTGTTCTTATGCGGTTATGGCTGGCGAAAAAAAGTGAAGTCCCGCTGCGCGAACAGCTCGCGACGCAGATCGTGCTGGGCATTACGAGCGGCGACCTGGCGTCGGGCGAGAGGTTGCCGAGCACGAGGGAACTGGCGCGGCGCTTCTCGATTCACTCGAACACGGTGAGCGCAGCCTATAGGGAACTGGCGCGGCGCGGCTGGGTCGAGTTTCGCAAGGGGAGCGGCGTCTATGTGCGCAGCCGTGCCGGGGATTTCGCGCTCGAAGGCGACGGCCTTGAGCTGGATCAATTGATCCAGACATTTCTTCAACTCGCGCGTGATCGTGGTTTCTCGCTGGACGAGATTCGAGCCCGCGTCAAACACTGGCTCGGGCTTCAACCGCCAGACCATTTCCTGGTCATAGAGCCGGACGAGGAACTGCGCCGCATCCTCATCGCGGAGATCAAAGAGGCAACCATGTTTCCGGTCAAGGGGGCGAGCCCCGCAGAATGCGCAGACGAGCGCGTGCTGGCGGGCGCTGCGCCCGTCGCGCTCTACGGGCAGGCCGGGCGCGTGCGCGACGCGCTGCCGCCGGGCTCCGCCTGTTTGTTTCTTCATTCGCGCTCAGTGCCCGAATCCCTGGAGGGGCAGGAGCGCCCCGGCGACGACGCGCTGATCGCGGTCGTCTCGCACTGGCCGGACTTCCTGCGCTGGTCGCGGACGATGCTGCTCGCCGCACAGCTTGACCCGGACACGCTCAGCTTTCGCGATGCGCGCGAGCCCGGCTGGCAGAAGGGCTTAAAGTCCAGCGCGTTCGTCATCACAGACGCCTTGACGGCAAGCCTGCTGCCGTCGGATATTCGCACGCGCGTTTTCCGCATGCTCGCCGACTCCTCGCTCGCCGAGCTGCGCGAGTACGTCAAGCGCTTTCTGCGAAAACGCTCCGACGCCAATCGATGACGGTCGCACCTGCCGTTGAAGTTATTGACGACTTCTGATCTCTGTTATGTCCAACAACGAATACCACTTCATTGATCGCTGGCGAGTCGAGGGCACGGTCGAGGAAGTCTCAGAGATAATCGAGAACGGGAAGGATTTGTCGCGCTGGTGGCCGTCCGTGTACCTGGAAGTGGAAGAGCCGGAAGCGGGCGGCGCAGACGGCATAGGGAAACTGATCAGCCTGCGCGCGCGAGGCTGGCTGCCCTATACGCTGCGGATAAACTTTCGCACCGTCGAGTCGCGCTCGCCTCATGGCTTCACCCTGCACGCGACGGGCGATCTGGAAGGGACTGGCGTCTGGACGTTTGAGCAGGACGGGCCGCACGTCAACATCACTTACGATTGGAGGATTCTCGCCAACAAGCCCGTCATCCGCTCTCTCTCATTCCTCTTGAAGCCGATCTTCGCTTCCAATCATCATTGGACTATGCGACGCGGCGAAGAGAGCCTCAAGCTTGAGCTCAAGCGCCGTCGTGCCCGGACACCCGAAGAGGCCGCGCGCATTCCGCCTCCGCGCGGCCCGGCCTTCCCCTACAACCTTCTCAAAGGTCAGCACCGCCTGCGGTAGCGATTACTTTCTGATCGGAAATTTTCACCAAAGGCAAGCTGACCGTCACGGACGAGGCGACGCCCGCGTGCGATCACATCCTTGATCTCAAGCGAGCCCCGGCGGAGCACAAGTGCGTCTGCCTGGCAGCCAACTTCAATGCGTCCTTTGTCGGCGAGTTTGAGGACGGCGGCCGTGTTGGTGGTCACGAGGGCGAGCGCCTGTTCGAGCGGGAAATCGTGTTCGAGGACACAGGAGCGAACCTGCTCAAAGAGACTTTGCGGGCTGTTGACGGAAGCATCCGAGGAGATGGTCAATCGTGCGGGGTCGCCGCCGTTGTCGAGGTAGAAGCGTAGCCACTTGGGCAAGTCCTGCTCAACTGTGTCAATGTCAACGTATGAACCACGCCCGGCAAGTTCGATGGCCTCTCGCATCAACTCTTCGTTACGTTCGACGTGCGTGGGATAGATGAGCGCGGGATTGACCTCGAAGTCGTCGATCAGGGTGCGCAGCAGTTTGAGCCGCGACTTTTCATCTCCGACGTGAAAATGTGTGACGCCGCACTTGCGGCTGAGCAGGCCGCCGACGTATGCGTCGCGGATGAGTTTGGAGAGTTCGAGCGGGTCGCGGGCAGTCGCACGCGCGTCCGCAATGGCGATCTCGCCCGCGCCGATTACTTCCGAGATGAAAAGAATGTCTTCACGGACGCCGCTCATGAGAGTGGTCGGAGGCACGTTGTAGCCTCCCGACCAGATATAAGCCGTGAGCCCCTCTTCGTTCAAGCCTTTGGCTTTCGCCAGCAGCGCAGCCATGGTCTTCGTCGTCGTATCCACGCCGAGACAACCGACAACCGTTGTGATGCCCGCCGACGCAAGCTCGCTCGCAAGGATTTCCGGCGTCTGTGTGCTGAAGCCACGCTCTCCGCTCCCGCCGAGCAAGTGTTGATGCGGGTCTATGAGGCCCGGAGTGATGATGCAATCGCTCGCACCGATGATTTGCAGTTCGAGTCCGAGCGCTCGGAGGGCGCGCCGGTCAACCTCACCTATTTTGGCGATCCGGTCGTTGAGGATCAGCACGTCCCGGCATCCAAGCGGAGCGGGCGCGTAGATTTCTCCATTTTCAATGAGCGTCAGCATTAACGTCTCTTATCCCGTCGCCATGCTGAATTGCGGCGCAAGCTCGCCGATGCCCGTCGCCGGGACTGCCGCGTGTCGCGCGAGCACTTCGAGGACGGGTTCGAGCTGGTCGTAGAAGATGACGACCACATCGCCATGCTTCATCTCATTTAACTCTTGCGAGAAGGCTTCCACTTCGTCGAGCACCGTCAGGCATTCAAGCTCCGGCGATGTCTCGCCGACGGTGCGGCAGAGCAGGCTCGCCACTTCGCCCCTTTGCCTCCCGCGCAGGTCTTTATCTTCCTTGATGATGATGCGGTTGAACCCTCTCGCGGCGATGCGTCCCGCTTCTTCAATGAGACGGTCATCCCTGTCACCGGGGACGCCGAGGATAGCCGTCACGCGCCGTCCGCTCCAGAGCGCGGCCATACGTGAGACGGCCTCGAAAGCGGCGGGGTTATGGCCGTAATCAACCACCACATAGCCCGCTCCGACTTGATAGAGATTAGCGCGCCCGGGGTTGTGCTCGTCGTTGCGGAAGCTCTTCAAAGCGGCGGCGACGTTCTCTCTCGTCACCCCGTAGGCGCGAGCGGCGGCCGTGGCGGCGAGCGCGTTGGCGACTTGAAAGTGAGCCATGCCGCTCATCGTCACAGGAATGGCGGAGACTTCAATGACCGGAGACTCTTTGTGCCCCGTCGCTTCGATAATCCAGCCATCCCTCACGAAAAAGGCCGCCCCCCCGATGTCCAAATACTTTCTGATCAGTAAGTGATTGTCGCTGAGCGAGAAGTAGACGAACTGTTTATTAATGCGCCTCACGCGCTCGTTCTTAATGAGCCTGACGCACTGCTCGTCGTCGGCGTTGAGGATGAGCGTGCCGCCTTCGCGGACGCGCTCCGCAATGAGCGATTTGATGTGTACCAGGTCTTCGATGTCGCGGATGCCGTCCTGACCGATGTGATCTTCCCGGATGTTTGTGATGACGGAGATGTCCGACCAGTCGTAGCCGAGTCCGCGACGCATGATGCCGCCGCGCGCCGTCTCAAGCACGGCGATTTCGACGGTCGGGTCGGAGAGCACGACGCGCGCGGAGTGTGGGCCGGTCGTGTCGCCGCGCGAGACCCTCTCTGCGCCGATATGTATGCCGTCGGTGGTCGTCATGCCCACACACCAGTTCATCTCCTGAAGGATGTGACCGATCATGCGCGTGACGGTCGTCTTGCCGTTCGTGCCGGTGACGGAGATGATCGGGATGCGCCCGTTCGCGCCTTGCGGGTAGAGCATGTCAATGATCGCGCCGCCGACATCGCGCGGCTGCCCGTGCGTCGGCTGAGTGTGCATGCGAAGCCCCGGCGCAGCGTTGGCTTCGATAAAGCCGTTGCCTTTCTGCAAAGGCTGAGAGATGTCGGTCGCGACAAGATCGAGGCCGCAGACATCGAGGCCGACGGCGCGCGCGGCGCGTTCGCACTGCCGCTTGATCTCCGGGTGAACATGGTCTGTCACGTCGGTCGCCGTGCCGCCCGTCGAGAGGTTTCCTGTCTCACGCAGAAGGACACGCTCGCCCGCACCGGGCACGTGCTCCAAACTTAGATTCCGTTTGCGCAGGCAGCAGAGCATCACTTGATCGACAACGATCTTCGTCAGAGCATTATCGTGTCCATCGCCGCGCAATGGGTCGCGGTTAGCAATCTCTATCAACTCGCCCAGATTGTGCAGGCCGTCGCCCGTGACATGACAGGGCAGGCGCTCGCTGGCAGCAACCACACGACCGTTGACGACCAGCACGCGGTAATCGCGCCCCGTTAATTGTTCTTCGACGATGACATCATGCGAGTGCGCCTGCGCGATGCGGAAGGCTTCCGAGACCTCCGCCGGAGTCGAAAGATTAAGCGAGACGCCCTTGCCCTGATGCCCGTCCATCGGTTTGATGACGACCGGCGCACCCAGCTCGTGCAGCGCTGCTATGGCCTCGTCCAACGTTTCCACTATGCGCCCGCGCGGCACGGGAAGATCGGCCTGCTCAAGAATCGTTTTGGTCAATTCCTTGTCGCCCGCGACTTCGACGGCGATGCCGCTCGTCTGGTTAGTCATGGCGGCCTGTATGAACTTGCGATTCCTGCCGTAGCCGAGTTGGACTAGGCTGTCGCTGTTGACGCGAAAGACGGGGATGTCGCGCCTGCGCGCGGCCTCGACGATGGCGCGCGTGCTCGGGCCCAGTTCCGTGCGCGCGATGAGGCGGCGCGCTTCCTCTAACTTTTCTTCCAACGGGTACGGCTCATTCCCGACGAGCGCATCAACCAGCTCGACCGCCACACCCAGCAGAAAACGCATCCCGCGCTCGGCCCTGTAGGCAACGATGACGTTGTAGTAGCCAGGCTCATCCGCATAGAGCGTTTTGCCGTAATAGACGGGCACTCCTGCCAGCTCCGACAATTCGAGCGCGACATGTTCGACGATGTGGCCGAAGTACGTCCCGCCCACCAGCCGTTCGACAAACCCGCCCGCGCGTCCTTTGCTGCAACCGTGTTCGAGCAATCCCGGCAGCAGCGCCATCAGTCGCTCGATAAAGCCCGGAACCTGATTGCTTTCGGTCTCGGCCAATCTCCCCAGGTGGAGTCTCATCACCAGCACGGGCTTGTGATTGTAAATGTTCGGGCCTGCCAGCGTCCTGATCTTGTCAACCCTCATGATCGTTTCCCCTTGTTAGCTATCAATCGCCGCCCGCTGTAGCCGCGTGCGAGCGCTTCCCGGAATTTTTCTTCGTGCTTTTCTTACCAGTCTTTTTAGAACTCTTCTTCGTCGCCGAAGGCGTCCGAGGCTTACCCGTGCGCCTGACGCGCGCTGAACCGATCTCTCTGCGCGAATGCTCCTCGATAATGGGCTGGCGCTCGTGCATGTTATAGCGATGCCCGGCGGTGAGGACGTGAAGCTTGATATTGTAGAGGGCGAGTCCCTCGTCCTCTTTGAGGTCGGGGACATTGGTATAGGTCAGCTCGCCCGCATCAATGATCGTGACCGCGCCTCTGCCGATGACCTCGAAGATGCCGTCTTTGGCGACCAGCGCAGTGTCCTCGTCAATACCGACCCCGAGCGCGTGCGGGTAGTGTGCGACCGCCGAGATGAGGCGTCCGTGACGACCGCGCTGCGAGAAATGCGTATCGATGACAGCGCCCATGAGAAATTCCGCGCCCGGCCCGAGTTGTAGATTTTCCAGACGCGGGTTCTCTTCCGCCGGGCCGCGCACGAACATGGAGCCGGACATCATGGCCGCGCCCGCGCTCGTGCCTGCGATGACCACGCCCTTCTTGTACAGTTCATGGAGCAACATATCCATCTCGCTCCCGCCGATCAGGGAGGTGACATGTAGCTGGTCGCCGCCGGTGAAAAAGATGCCGGTCGCCTGTTCGAGCACGGCCAGCGATTCCTCGTCGCTCGCATCCTGACGCGTCGAGACATCTACGACATCGACACGCTTCGCGCCGAGCCTTGTAAAGACGCGGACGTATTCCGCTCCTGCCGCTACGGGCTCATCCGTCGCCGCCGTCATCACGACGATGCGCGCCCTGTCGTCCCCGGCGAGCCTGACGAACTCTCTCAGGATCGTGCAATCTCCGTCCTTGTCCTCGCCGCCACCGATGATGAACAGCAACCCTCTGGGTTTAGCTAAACGCATCAAACTCTCCCGATCGAATTGTCGAAGACGCGCGGGTGTTCCCTCCGACACATAAAAAATTCAAGACGCGGGCCTTCAACCTCTTCATAGAGGATGACTTCTTCACAGGCCGCGTCCGAGCTGATTACACGTCAAGGGGATTTTCTAAATTATAAAATCCGGGTGTGGGTGTCCGTACGCTACCGAACAGGTTTTATTCACAATTCAGTGGCGGCGTGTTCCGTCGCCTTACAATTTTTTGCGCAGCCGGGGATGCTCCCACGATTTCGTAACGCCCGCGCGGAGAGTCTGCCGTTGACCATGTTGCTAGGGCAGAAAGTCGTCGAATTTTTTTGCAACTTTCGGATAGCACTCGCAGGTGAACTCTTCGAGTCCCTTCCGGTCGAGAATGGCGAACCGGCCACGTTGATAGCGAATCAAGTTCATCTCCTGAAGCTTTTCTGCTATTTCGCTGACACTGGCGCGGCGCACGCCGAGCATGTTCGCCATAAACTCCTGCGTCAACTCGAACTCGTCTGTCCCGACGCGGTCGTGGAACATGAGCAGCCAGCGAGCCAGCCGTCCTTCTACCTGATGGCGGGCGTTGCAAACCACGGCCTGAGATATTTGGGTGATCAGCGCGTGCGTGTAACGAAGGAGCGCGTTTTGAAGCTGCCCGCCTCGGCTGAACTCTTCCCGAAGCTTACCGACCTGTAGCCTGAGACTCGTGCCCGAAGCCTGCACGGTGGCTACCTTCGTCTCGTTGCCGCCCAGAATCGCCGAGATGCCGACGATACCCTCCGGGCCCACCAGCCCGACCTCCATCCCCGTGCCGTCTTCCAAGCTGGTGAGCAGAGACACGACCGCTGTCGTGAGGAAATGAACATGATGAACCTGCTCATCCGGCATAAAAAGAGTCTCGCCGAGGTTGAGTGAAACGGGTTCCAGGTGAGGTGCGATTCTTTCGTACTCCTCACGGGGCAAGGCTGCGAGCAATCGGTTTTCACCTGAAGGCTGAGCTGTGTCTGTCATGACTATATCAATTACGATAACATCGCCGTGAGATTCTGCTGGCCGAGAGCGTGGTAACACTCGCAGGCGGCCATTTCCAACCCCTGCCGGTCGATAATGTGAATCCGGCCGCGACTACTGCTAATGAGCCGTCCGTCTCGAAGAGCAGTGGCCGCCTCCGTGATGCCTGCGCGGCGTGAGCCTAGATGACGAGCGATCTGTTCATGCGTGAGCGGCAACTGATCGTCACCGACGCGATCATGAAGCATCAGCAGCCAGCTACATAAACGTTCGATCACCGTGTGACGGCCATTACAGACGGCCCTCTGAGAGAGCTGTGCGATGCGGATGCCGGCGTGCGCCAGGAGAAGGCGTTGCATCGCCTGGCCGCGTGCGAATTCCTGCCTGAGAATCTCCGCGCTCATTCTCAGCGCGGTTCCGGGGATGATGGCCTGTGTATGGCAGGCCGGCGCGGGAGAGTCGAAGATGGCTGAGAGTCCCGTCAAGCCCTCCTTGCCGATGAGGGCGGCTTCGGCAGTGTTCCCATCCTCCCAGGTATAGAGGTAAGAGATGACGGCGCTCTCAGGGAAATAAACATCCTCGACGGCTTCCTCAAACCCGTAAAGGTCTTCACCGCAAGAGAGGGAGACGGGTTCCAGATAGGGCAGCAGTCGCGCGAAATCTTCGCCGGGCAGCGCCGTCAGCAGCCTGTTGGTGAGCAGACCGCTGAACGGGACGGGCCTGATATATTTATGCGTGCGGCTCGCGCCGTTTGTCCCTTCCGCGAGCGGGCGCGCACCGGCAGCCACGTCTGCGCTGCGGTATCTGAGGAGCACATCTTTCTGCGTCAAATCGTTTTTACTCTCGGGGCTATTCATCATCACCGCCTCCGTTTTGGAAATCAGAATCGAGTCAGGTGCGGCAGCTCAAAGGATGCCGGGTTAAACTTTTCTAATATGCACGAGGATGGATTTCGTGTGCTTGCCGTTCGAGCTCTCGCGGATGCGTGCCAGCAGAACCTTCACGAGCAGCGGGCCGTTATCATAGCGACAGGAGAAATGGAAGTTGTCGGCTTGAACGTCGCCTCTGGTGAAGCTGGCGATGCGGCGGCGAAGCTCTTCGGCGTTCGCGAAGGGCGCGACCGTCTCGAAGAAATTGTGCCCGGCGACATCCGGTATATCTCCATTGCCGTTCCCGTCCGGCTCCATGCGGGAATAGAGCACGGTTCCCGCCGGGTCGAGTTCAAACAGGCCGAACAGCTTTTGTTGATCTGAAAGTGTGGTACTCATACTTTAAATCCTTTCCCAATTACTTTGCCTTTTCCGCTCCGCTCTGCGGGAGATGTCTTTCGAGAATGCTTTCCAGCCGGGCAAGCTCCAGGGGCTTGGTGAGATAGTCGTCGCCGCCCGTCTCAAGAGCCAGAGCGCGAAAGGAAGGGTGCGCGTGGCCGGAAAGAAAGATGATCGGCACACGCGCGAGAGCAGCCAGCGAGCGTATACGGCGCGTGGCCGCCAGCCCGTCAAGACGCGGGAGACTGCCATCCATCAGGATCAGGTCGGGACGCGTTTGCTCGGCCACGCGAACAGCCGCCTCGCCGTCCTCGGCCAGGGCGACGCGGTAGCCACGCATCTCCAGCAGGTAGGTGAGCATAAAGCGTGTGTCGTCGTGATCTTCCGCCACCAGCACGAGCGGCTTGCGATTCATCGCCCGCCTGCGAGCTTGCGAAGCGTCCCTGCGCTCATTTGATCGATGTAATAAAGCCGCCATGATTTTGCGCGCGCGCGGGCACATTGCGGCCCGCGAATCATACGTTGCTACTCGGCGGGGGGATTAATTCATCGTGAGTAGATGGAGGGTGATAAAAAGGGTGAGTTATGGAACCCACCCTCCTTTTCCCCCTTGTCCTGTTCAATTTTCCGGTGAACTCCGGCAACATCCAGAAAGGAGCGTGTGAGACTATCGGACTTCCACTCATGAGTAACACGCCGCTCGATTATCGGTAAGTTGACCACCCTACTATCCCACAGGGAAAAACAGCTGCCTATTGGGAAGAAGCGCAGAGCCGGTAGGGAGTTTCCCTACCCGATTAAAGGGGTTTTTTGTTGGAAAACGATGAAAGGGAGGGAGGAATCAACCGGCGTGAGAGTTTTTTTTAAGTGTCCTGTAGCCAGCCTTGAAGGAGCGCGAAACGCACGATGTCGATGCGGCTCATGATGCCGAGTCGCTTCATCGCGTTGGCTTTGTGCGCTTCGACGGTCTTGACGCTGATGTCCAGGCGCGCGGCGATCTCCTTATTGCTGTAGCCCCAGGCGATGAGGCGCAGGACTTCCGCTTCGCGCTCTGAAAGCTCGCGGCCACCTTGCGCGGCGACGCGCAAGGTGGCCGTCCGCGCCGAGTAGTTTCCAAAAACCTTGCCCGCGACCGCCGGATCGAGGTATTTGCCGCCCGCCGCGATGGCGCGGATAGCGTGTAGCAGTTCGGTGGTAGGGCTTTGCTTGAGCACGTAGCCGGATGCCCCGGCACGAAGAAGTTGTTGGAGGTAGCCGTAGTCCGTATGACGCGTCAGGGTCAGGACTTTGACCTGCGGGCAGAGCTGCTTCAGTTTCTCGGTCGCCTTGAGCCCGTTGAGCTGCGGCATGGACACGTCCATGACAACGATGTCGGGCAGGAGTTCCTGTGCGCGTGCGACCGCAGAGCGACCATCGCCCGCTTCGCCCACCACTTCCATGTCACTTTGCGCGTTGACGATCAGCCGTAAGCCTTCGCGCACCGTCTCATGGTCTTCGGCGAGAAGAATGCGTAGCTTGCTCATTCCTCAACATCTCCTACTTCGGGCAATGACATGGGGACGCGCGCGAAGACGGTCGTGCCCTGATTCGGCGCGGATTCGATCTCAAGCGTGCCGCCGATCAGCGCCGCACGCTCGCTCATCCCCAGCAGGCCGAGCCCGCTGCCTGCCTGCTCCCTATCATTCGGGTCGAAGCCGACCCCCTGGTCTTCGATGATGAGCACGAGCGAGCCGTCGCGGCGCTCAAGCAGCACGTCCACGCGGCTGGCCTGCGCATGCTTGTAAGTGTTATTGAGCGCCTCCTGCGCGATGCGGTAGAGGTTGATCTCGACCTCCTGCGAAGGTCGTTCCGTGCCCGTGCCGTGGAAGTCCGCCGGGATGTTGTAGTGCTTTGACCATTCACGGACGAAGTTGGCGAGGGCCGCCGCCAGTCCCAGATCGTCGAGCGCGGCGGGCCTCAGCTCCCACGCGAGGAAATCAACGTCGGAGTCCAGGCGCGCGGCAATCCTTTCCGTCTGCTCGATCGGCTCGCACAACTCCTCGTAGGGAGTGCACAGGGCTTTGAGCGCTTCGAGCTGGAGACGCAGCGCGGTGGATTGTTGACCGAGGTGGTCGTGGATGTCGCGCGCGATGCGGCGGCGCTCGTCGTCCTGCACGCGGATGAGCTGCCGGAGCAGTTGGAGACGAGCTTTTTCGATGCGTCTACGCTCGGCGTTTTCCACCCGTAGCGCCTCGTTCGCTTCCGCCAGCTCACGCGTCCGCTCTCCGACCCTTTGTTCCAGCTCCTCGCGCGCGCGGCGCAGCTCTTCCTCCGTCCGTTTGCTCTCGGTCAGGTCGCGCGCGATCTTGGCGTATCCGATCAACCCGCCGTCGCGCAGCAGCGTCAACACGCCGCTCATGTAGAAGCGCGAGCCGTCCTTGCGCACATGCCAGCGCTCGTCAGCCGCGTGCCCGTGTTCGCGTGCCCTCTGCATCTCTTCGAGGTGCGCGCCACGCGCCCTGTCTTCGGGCGTGAAGATGATGTCGATGGATTGACCGACGGCCTCCGCACTGGTGTAGCCGAACATGCGCTCCGCGCCCGGATTCCAGATTTCGATGCGCCCATCCGTGTCCTGAATGATGATGGAGTAGTCCGTGACGCTCTCGATGAGCAGGCGCAAACGCTCTTCGCTCACGCGCAACTGCCCTTCCGCCTCCTTGCGCTCGGTGATGTCCAGAAAGGTCACGATGATGCCTTCGATGCGATCTTCCGCCGTGCGATACGGCAAAATGTTCATCAGATACCAGCGCCCCTGTCGCGTCACGACTTCGCGTTGGACGTGTTGCAGCCTGTCAAGGACGTGCGCAAGGTCTGCGGCGAGGTCTATGTCGGCGAGATGGGCCGTGATGTCCGAGAGCGGTCGGCCGACATCGCCCGGAATCAGATTGAAAACATCGCGGGCACGCGGCGTAAAGAGTTTGAGGCGCAGCGCGCGGTCGAGGAAGATCGTGCCGATGTCGGTCGAGTTCATCAGGTTGCGGAAATCGTCGTTGGCCTGACTGAGCTCCTCGATCTTGATCTTTAACTCCTGATTAACGGTCGTCAGCTCTTCGTTGACCGATTGCAGCTCTTCCTTGGAAGTCTCCAGCTCTTCGGCCGTCGAGCGCAGCTCCTCGTTCATCGCCTGCAACTCTTCATTCGATGCCTTCAACTCTTCGGTCTGCGCCTCGTATTGCTCTATCGTCGCGCGCAACTGCGCCTTGACCCTGACCAGCTCATCCTCAAACTGGCGGGCAGCGGGCCCTGCGGGCATGACCGTTTCCGCCGCGCCTGCGCCCGGACTCTCCGCCCCCTCGTCCGCGTCCTCGAAGATGACGAGGATGAATCCGCGCCCGTCGTCGCCCGCACTGAAAACCGGACGCACCAACAGATTGACGAGGTGCCGGCCTTCCGCGAACTCGACCGCGATATTGCGCGCCTCCACACTCGTCCGGTGCTGCACGGCCTGATAGAGCGCCGTGCGTAGCTCCATCCGAATTTCAGGGCGCACCATCTTGAGCAGGTCGTGCGAGGGCTCGCCGCCCGCGACTTGCATGTAGCGCCCGGCGCGCTCCGAGAGATGGACGACCTCATACTCTTCGTTGACGACGACGGAGGGCGGCGCGTACTGCTCGACGAGGCGCTGGTGTAAGTCTGCGTAGGAGAGTCGCTCTTGCGCGCGTGTCTCCTGAAAGTGCTCTTCTTTCCGGCGCAGGTCTGCGACGCGCTGCGAGATAGACATCTCGTTGACGGGCAGCACGTGGCGCATGGGCGCGACGCGGCTCTGATAGATGTGCGCCTCTTTATCGACGACGAGGAAGAGGTCGGTCGAGCCGTCGACGGATTCGGCCGTGCCCAGAAAGAGGAGGCCGCCCGGATTAAGGGCGAAGTTGAAGACCTGCATGACGCGCTCCTGCGCCGAGCGGTTGAGATAGATCAGCAGGTTGCGGCACGAGATCAGGTCTAGATGCGAGAAGGGAGGGTCTTTGATGAGGTTGTGATGCGCGAAGAGCACCATCTGGCGCAAGTCGCGGCGCACGCGGTAACCGTTCGGCTCTTTAACGAAGAAGCGGCGCAGCCGTTCGGGCGAGACATCCGCCACGTCCGCCTCGGTGTAGAACCCCTCGCGCGCGATCGCGATCGCCTGCTCGTCTATGTCCGTGGCGAAGACCTGCACGGTCGGCGCACCCGTGCAACTTTCCGCGAACTCCGCGAGCAACATCGCTATCGTGTAGGCTTCTTCGCCCGTCGCGCAGCCCGCCACCCAGACTCGCACCTGATCGCCGATCCCTTTGTTCTCGAAGAGTCCGCGGATGAAGCCGCGCTCAAGCGCCTCGAACGATTCGCAATCGCGGAAGAAGTTCGTCACGCTGATCAGCAGGTCTTTGAGCAGCGCCAGCGCTTCCCACTGGTGCGCGCGCATGAAGCTCGCGTAAGCTTGCAGGTCTGGAAGCTCGTGGACGTTGATGCGCCGCTCGATGCGCCGCAAAACGGTCGCGCGTTTGTAGTTCGCGAAGTCGTGCCCGGTGCGCACTCTCAACAACGTGAAGATGTCCCTGAGCGCATGATCGTCCGTGTCGGGCCGTTCCTGCAACTGCACATGGATGTGCGTTTGCCCGATGCGTTCTTTGTAGGCGATGATCTTTCGCGGAATCTCCGCGACCGGGAGCACGTAGTCAACCAGCCCGGTCGCCATCGAGTGACGCGGCATATCGCTGTATTCTGCTTCCTGAGGGTCTTGCACGATGCAGACGCCGCCCATCTCCTTGACTCTCTTCATGCCCATCGAGCCGTCCGCGCCCGTGCCCGAAAGCACGACGCAAACGGCGCGCTCGTGCTTCGACTCGGCGAGCGTGCGAAAGAAGATGTCAACCGGCGCGCGGCGCTCCTCGATGCGCTTGATCTCGGAGACCGAGAGCTGCCCGTCGTTCATCGCCAGGCTCTTGTTGGGCGGGATGACGTAAACGTGATTCGGCTCTATCGGGACGGAGTCTTCGACCTGCGTGACGGGCATCTCGGTGGCGACCTGCAAGACCTCCGCGAGGTGACTCTCGTGCTCGGGAGAGAGATGCAGGATGACGACATAAGCCATGCCGCTGCCGGGCGGCATGTGCGCGAAGAACTCCTTGAAAGCCCTGATGCCCCCGGCGGAAGCGCCCAGCCCCACGACCGGAAAGTCATCGCCTGTTTTCTGATCCGTCCGTTCTGCGCCGCCCTCATTATCGCTTTCGGAAGTGCCGCCCATACCCTAAATCCTCTTATCCACGCATCTCTGAATTGAAAGTGATCGTAACCACGCTTGAAATGAAACGTTCCCGGGCCCCTGCCCTGTTTTTTTTCATGTTTGCTTTTCAAAAGGAGGTCGGAACCGCTCGGATAGAGAGAGTGTAGTTTAACTCATTCTCAATGTATAGTAGAGCATTATTCGTGTGCGCCTTCGCCGCCGCGTATGTTATAAATCACGCATCAATTCCCCCGTCCGCTTGCCGGTTATTTTCAACATTTGCACAGGGTCTCGTTGCAAGGAGAGTCTTTAAGTGCCAACAAAGGACATCATCGTCATCGGAGCTTCGGCGGGCGGTATTGACGCTCTCAGGGTGATCGCGGGCGGACTGCCGAAAGACTTCCCGGCCTCCATCTTCGTCGTGGTGCACACAGCGCCTCATGCGCCGGGAGTCCTGGCCGACATACTTGACCGCGCCGGGGCGCTCCCGGCGTCGAATGCCGTCGACAGGGAACGCATTCAACCGGGGCGCTTCTACATCGCGCCCCCGGATCGGCATCTGATTATTGAACCCAACCGCGTCCGTCTCACGCGCGGGCCGAAAGAGAACCGCTTTCGCCCCGCCGTCGACCCGCTCTTTCGCTCGGCGGCGCAAGTCTACGGCCCGCGCGTGATCGGCGTCATCCTGACGGGCAATCTGGACGACGGCACGGCGGGCCTCTGGGCAATCAAGCAGCTCGGCGGCACGACCATCGTGCAAGACCCGGAGGGGGCGGTCGCCCCTTCAATGCCACAGAGCGCGAT
This sequence comes from Pyrinomonadaceae bacterium, assembly GCA_036522655.1. Classification (GTDB taxonomy): domain Bacteria; phylum Acidobacteriota; class Blastocatellia; order Pyrinomonadales; family Pyrinomonadaceae; genus DASQYE01. Next base: position 16,456 of record DATDFK010000068.1, read on the forward strand.
GAGACACGTGAGGGTTGATCATTGCCTGCCCGTGGCCGAGATTGCGCCCCTGCTGGTGCGTTTGACGACCACGCCGGTCGAAGAGGAAGGAGCGTTCGAAGTGCCGAAGAAGATGGAGATAGAGGTCAGGATCGCCAAGGAAGATACGGCTCTTGATGTCGGCGTGCTCAAGCTCGGCGCGCCGTCCAACTACGCCTGCCCGGAGTGTCACGGCGTACTTTTGCAACTGCATGAAGAGAAGCGTGTTCGCTTCCGCTGTCACACCGGCCACGCCTATTCGGTTGATAGCCTGCTGGCGGAGATTACCGAAGGGGTTGAGGATTCTCTGTGGAGCGCGATTCGTGCCATCGAAGAGAGCGTGCTGCTGTTGCGTCACATCGGAGAGCATCTGGCCGAAAGTGAAAACGGTAAGACTGCCGAGAAATTTCTCGCCCAGGCGCAGGAAGCCGAGCGCCGGGCAGATTTGGTGAGGCAGGCGGTGACGGCTCGGGAACAATTAAGTGAAGCCACGCTGATTGATACCATCGAGACGTAAATCGCCGTTGCCCTACAGCCTGATCTTTCCGGTCAGTATATCTTTTGCCATCACGAAATCCCCAAACAAGCTGTAAAGCGGATAATGAAAGGTCGCGGGCCGGTTCTTCTCAAAGAAGAAATGGCCGACCCACGCGAAACCGTAACCGCACAGGAGCATGGCCGGAAGCGCTTTCCAGTTAAGGGTCAAAAGAAAAAAGAGTAGGAACAGGAGCGCGAGTAATGTGCCTGCGAAGTGTAGCCGCCGACAGGTAGGGTCAGAATGCTCCGACAGGTAGAAGGGATAAAAGTCAGCGAAGCTTTTGTACTGTTTCACGTCCATTTCCGTTGCCTCTCTGCAAATTTCCCACTGTCTTTTTTTACGGACAGCCCTTACACCCCGGCGGTCAGCAAAAGCAACGCTATCCTCTGGCCGGGCACTCGTCTGCGCTACTGCTCATCCTGCCCGGCGAATAGTCGCCTGTAGTCTTCGGGCAGCGCGGGCGGGATGCGCGCGAGGCGCAGATTGTCTTCGACGTGCTCGCGGCGGCCCATGCCTATGAGCGCGGTCGTAATGCCGGGAGTGGAGCGGACGAATTGAAGGGCCGTCTGCGTGTCGGTGGCGAGCGAGCCGAGGGGCTCGCGTATGTGAGCGGGCAGACCCCGCGCCACCTTGCCCTGTAAGGTTGACGAACTGGCGACGACCGTGACGCCGAGCGCGCCCGCCGCTTCGAGCAGAGAGACCTCTTCGCCTCCGAGCGTTTGATTGTTGACGACCAGCGCCTCCGGCATCGCGAGGTTGAAGGGAAGCTGTACGAAGCGGAAACCGTGCTCCGCGCCTCCGGCCTCGCGCGCAAGCTCTACGATGCGTTCGAGCGAATGATACTCCCGCGCATCGGGCGCGACGCGAAACCCGTTCCAGGTTGCGACCCCGTACATCCTCAAACGGCCTTCTGCGCGTTCGCGCTCAAGCTGCTCGAAGGCTGCGCGCAGCCGCTCTTCAAACTCTTCGCGCGAAACTACGCCGAGTTGCGATTCCGGGTTGTGTATGTAGTAAACGTCCACGCAATCGAGGCCCATGTTCAGCAGCGATTGGGCCAACTGGTGCTTGAGATAGGCTGGCGTCATGCAATGGCTGCCACCGGCGATGTCCGAGAACGCCGCGATGCCTGTTCGCACGAAGGTCTCTTCGACATACTGGCGCGCGTTTTTCGGCGGCGCACCGTCAAAGGGCAGGTAGCCTCCCTTGGTGCAGATGACCAGCTCGGCGCGCGCGAAAGCTGGTTCTTCGGTCAGGCGACGGAGCGCCGCGCCGATAGACCTTTCGCTGCGCTGAAAACGGTAATTAGCCGCCGAGTCGATGATGTTGACGCCAAGCTCGACCGCGCGCTCGACCGCCTCGGCGTACCGCGCGTCCGTCGCCTCATCAGCGCCGCCGAGATAAGTCCCTATGCCTATGGACGAGAGCCACAGGTTCTGTTCGAGACGAAAATGATTCTCCGCGCTCTGCTCTGTGAACCGCTCGCGGTAACGTGCCGTCCCCTCCAGAGTCGCGTAACCTTTAATAGACATGATCTTTCAAAATCCCCGGCCGCGCAGAAGAAGTTGTAGAGCGTTTTCTCAGTGTGACCAAACTATACGCGCGGCGGGCGCGATGCCGCAAGCATTGCTTCTGGGAAGCCCCGCCGGTATGTTACAAAGCAGCAGGTGAAAGCGAATGAGCGAGAGACGCGAACAGCAGGACGACCCGAAGGCTCGGCACAGCGCCGCCGCGCGCGCTTCAAGCCTTGAGATGGGCGGGGACGAGCTGCGCGAGCTTGCGGCGCAGACGATGGCGATCGTCTCAGAATATTTCACAGGGCTCTCAGAGCTTCCGGTCTTCCCCGCCACGTCGGCCGCCGAATTGAGCGAACGCTTCAATCGCGCTCTGCCCGTCGAAGCCGCTTCGCTTGAGCAGCTCATGGAGGATTGCCGCGCGATCATACGCGCCAGCAGGCATAACGGCCACCCGCGATTTTTCGGCTACGTCGCTTCGCCCTCGACACCCGTCGGAGCCTTCGCAGACCTGCTCGCGTCTGCCCTGAACGTGAACGTCACCTCCTGGCGCTCGGCTCCGGCGGCCACGGAGATTGAGCGCACGGTCGTGCGCTGGCTCTCCACGCTCGTCGGCTACGGTGAGGACGCGCACGGGCTGCTGACGAGCGGCGGCTCGATGGCGAACCTGACGGCGCTGCTCATCGCGCATCGCTCGCGCACGCCCGAAGGCTCCGTCTCAAGGCGTGGGCTGTGGGCCCACTCTCAGCCGATGACCGTCTACGCCTCTGACCAGGTACACATGTCCATCCCGAAGGCTGCGGACGTGCTCGGGCTCGGGCGCGATCAGGTTCGCATCGTCAAGTCGGATGAAAAGTTTCGCCTCGACGTGCGAGACCTGCGCGCACACCTTGACGGGGACGCCGCTCGCGGACTTCTGCCCTTCTGCGTCGTCGCCAGCGCGGGCACGGTCAATACGGGCGCGGTCGATCCGCTCGCAGAGATTGCGCGCGTCAGTGATGAGTACGGTCTATGGTTTCACGTTGACGGAGCGTATGGCGCTCTGGGCGCGCTCGACGAGCGCAAGCGCCCGCTCTTTGAAGGCATCGCGCGCGCCGACTCCCTTGCGCTCGACCCGCACAAGTGGCTCTACGCGCCGGTCGATACGGGCTGCCTGCTCGTGCGCGACGAGGAGCAGGCGCGCAGGGCTTTTCAATCGGGCGAGGCCGATTACATCAAAGTTCATGAAGAGACGACGGCTGAAAGCTATGCTTTCTGGGATTATGGTGTAGAGTTGTCGCGTCGCTTTCGCGCGCTGAAGGTCTGGATGATGCTCAGTTATTACGGAGCGCGTCGTGTGCGCGCCGCCATCAGCGAAGACAACGAGCTGGCAGCCTACATGAGCGAGCGCATCAGGGAGGCGGAGGATTTCGAGCTGCTCGCGCCCGTTTCCTTGAGCATCTGCTGCTTTCGCTACGTGCCGCCCGCTGTGCGCGAAAGACTCGCTGCGGCTGGTAGTGAAGAGCGCGCACAACTTGACGCCGGGCTTGATGCCCTGAATGCTTCGCTCATGCACAGCGTCCAACGCGGCGGGCGCGCTTACCTGTCCAACGTGACGCTCGCCGGGCGCTACGGATTGCGCGCCTGCATCGTCAACTTTCGCACCACGCGCGAGGACATAGACCGGACGCTGGCGATCGTCCGCGACGCGGCACATCAAATCGGCGATACCTAAGAGGCGGTGAATATATTGTCTTTAACAGTTGAACGAATAGAGAAACAGTATGAGCGCGAGGTCGAGGTGGCGCGGCGGCTGGCGCGCGAGGCCGGAGCCCTCGCGCTCGAATATTATGACAGGCCGCTCCATGTCGAGCAGAAGATCAGCTCGCACGATGACGAGCCCGTGACGGAGGCAGACCGCGCCGCCAACGCGCTCATCGTCGCCGGAATACGTCACGAGTTCCCGGACGACGGCATTCTCGCCGAAGAGTCCGTCGACACAGAGAGACGCCTCGGCAAGAGCCGCGTCTGGATGATCGACCCCCTGGACGGGACGAACGGTTTCATCGCGCGCGACGGAGATTTCGCCGTCCAGATCGGTCTCGCCCTGGATGGCGAAGCCGTCATGGGCGTGGTCTATCAGCCGCTTCCCGATCTTCTCTACTGGGCGGCGCGCGGGGCTGGAACCTGGATCGAGCGACCGGGGCTTGAGATTGAGCGCGCGCGCGTCACAGACCACGACGACATAGCGAAGATGCGAATGGCCGCGAGCCGCACGCACAGAAGCCCGCGCCTTGAGAGGGTCGTCCATTCTCTCGGAATCAAAGAAGAGGTGCAGCGCGGCTCCGTCGGAATCAAGATCGGGCTGATCATCGAGCGCCAGTGCGATCTTTACGTGCATCTCTCGTCGCACACGAAACAGTGGGATACGTGCGCGCCGGAAATTATCCTCACCGAAGCGGGCGGACGCCTGACCGATCTCTTCGGCTTTCCGCTCGGGTACAATTCGCCGGACGTGCATAATCGCAATGGCATCGTCGCCTCTAACAGCGCGGCGCACGAGGACGTAATCTCCCGGCTCGCGCCGTTGCTCGCGGAGTTCGGGCGCGAGCGAGTAGAGGTCGGATAAAAGAGCTGAGGTCGGATACCAGCTGCCGGATGCCGGTCTTTCATCTATTATGTGAGCCTCAATGTGCTGTGGACGGCACGGGCCGCCATCTGACATCTGACATCTATCATTCGCTGTGGGCATACGACCCAAAATCTTCCTCGTCGTTTTCGCCTTCGGCATCATCCCGATGCTGCTGCTCATCTACGCCAACTATCTCAGTAGCGTCGATGCGCTCGAAGATATGCAGCGCAGCGACGTGAAGCGCGAAGCGGTCGGGATCGCGCGCTACGTGGAGGCGCGCCAGCAGGAGCAGCAGGCGGCCCTGGACGCGCTCGCGCGCTCGCCCATACTCCGCTCCTTTATGCGCGACGCAAAGCAAGGCGAGCTTGCGATGACGCCGCAGCAGCATGCCGTTCTTCCCCCCAACACCACGGCGAGCGCGCCCGCTGACGATGTGCCGGAGAATGTGCAGGAAGTGGTCAAAGCGTTCTTCCTGAGCAACCATTATTACTCGGCGATCAATTGGCTCAGCGCCGAGCGACGGGTAATCCTTCACGCCGAGCCGAACACGCACGCAACAGGGGGCGCGACGGTCAATTTTCAAAGAACATATCCCATCTCCAATATTGGCGTGGACGAGCGCGTCTGGTCTGCCGCCGACGGGACGCCGCTGCACGGAACGCTCGCGCGCGAGCACGCCGGAATCATTCTGCGTTACACCGTGCCCGTGTTTACTGAGGAAGAAGGGGCGACGGCCAGCCGGGGAGCGCTCGTCGCCGACATGAAAGTGGACATGCTGTTTGACGGGCTGGCTGGCGTCCTCGCCGAATTCGCGGGAGCGCCGCAGTCGCAACTCTTCGACGCGGCGCTCCCGCCACGCGTCATCGTCGCGCTCGACCCGAAGGGAAACATCATCTATCACACCAACGACGCGCTGCGTTACCAGCCTCTTGACAGCGCCATGCCTGCCTTCAAGCTCGTCGCAGACCAGATGCTCGTGAGCGATAGCGGTTGGGCCTTCTACGATTCGACTGGGAGTCGTTGGCTGGCCGCCTATCAAAAGAGCGCGCAGTTGGACATCTCGGTGGCCGTCGCCGGTAACTACTCTATGGCCGTCGCCGCTTTACGACGCAGGGGCTTGATCGGTCTACTCCTCTCGGTTCTGGTCGGCGTCGTCACGGCCACCTCTCTGACGCTGGTCGTCGGGCGCACGGCGCGCAGCATAGAGCGCGTCACGGAGGGCGCGGTGGCGATCGCCGGTGGCCGTTTAGACCAGCGCATAGAGGTGCGCTCGAACGACGAGACGCGGCTGCTGGCCGAAAGCTTTAATAAGATGTCCGACCGTTTGGGCGAGCAGATGGCGCGCGAAGCCGAGTCGAGACAGTTTCAGGCATTCATGCGTCTGTCGGCGATGATGACGCATGATCTGAAAAATGCTATTGCGGCGCTGGCGCTGATCGTCAGAAACATGGAGCGGCGCTTTCATCATGAAGAGTATCGAGCGGACGCCATGCAGTCGTTGACGCTCGCGACCGATAAGCTGCGCGCGCTGGTGGCGAAGCTGAGCGGCCCCGTCGAGAGCTTGAGCGGCGAGTACAAGCGACCGCGACCCACCGACCTCGTTCCCATCATCGAGCGCGTGCTCGCGCTGACGGCGACGCCTGCGGCCTCAATCCATCAGGTAGAGACGCGCCTGCCAGCTTCGCTCATCGCCTCTGTTGACCCGGAACGCATGGAGCGCGTCGTCGAGAATCTGGTTATCAATGCGCTCGAAGCGATGGGCTTGGAGAACGGACGCCTCACGGTCGAAGCCGGTCAGACGGACGACGGCAAACCTTTTTTCAGCGTCGCGGATACCGGCCCGGGCATGAGCGAGGAGTTTATACGCTCGCGCCTTTTCCACGCTTTTGCCACGACCAAAAAGCAGGGCGTCGGCCTCGGGCTCTACACCTGCCGCGAGGTGGTGCGCGCGCACGGCGGGCAGATAGACGTGGAATCCCATCAAGGCTCTGGCACTTGTTTTCGCGTCGTGTTACCATCTGCGCCAGATCACAGGGCTTGAGGGGCGTTGCAAGGAAATCGGCAACCTCTCCTTAATGGGTAGCGCGAATGGGCAGCGCGTAATCACCCTTTCAGTTTTCCAGCAATAAATGATCGAGACGGAAGTGACCGCTGGCAGTCAGGCCGGAGGCGCTTCAACCTTTCTCCTACAAGGGGTCGTGCGCTCGCTGACACCTCGCGCCTACGTGGCAGGAAGAGAACCTTTTATGAGCGAACAAACACAGGCGAAAGTCACTGTGCTGGTAGTGGACGACGACGTGGCGCTGCGTCGCGAACTCTACTGGGCGCTCAACGAGGAACAGTATCGCGTGCTCGAAGCGGGAACGCGCGCAGAGGCTTGCCAACTGCTCGAACGCGAAAACATCGACGTGGTCTTGAGCGACCTGCGCCTGCCGCCCACGCCGGACGATATTTCTGAAGGGCTGGCGGTCGTCGGAGCCGCGCGGTCTTTGCGCCTGCCCGTGCCCGTCATCGTCGTCACCGGCAGCGACTCAAAGCGGGCCGCGCTCGAAGCCGTGCGGCGCGGGGCCTACGGCTTTTTCGAGAAACCCTTCGACGCCGACGAAGTCATGCACATCGTCCACCAGGCCGCGCGCACTCATCGCCTTGAACAGGAAATCGTGCGACTGCGCTCTGCCTTGAGCGCCCGTCGTGGGTTCGATCATCTCATCGGCGCGAGCCCGCTGCTTGCGAAAATACTCAAGCACGCGCGCGCCGTCGCGCAGACCTCGGCGACCGTGCTCCTTAAAGGAGAGAACGGGACGGGCAAGGAGATAGTGGCGCGCGCCATCCATGAAGAGAGCCCGCGCGCCGATCATCCGTTTGTCGCCGTCAGTTGCGCGGCCCTTCCCGAATCGCTGATCGAGTCGGAATTGTTCGGCCACGAGAAGGGCGCGTTCACGGGCGCACACGCCGCCAAGAAAGGGCGCTTTGAGCTGGCCGACGGCGGCACGCTCTTTCTTGACGAGATCGGCGAGCTGACGCCCAACGTGCAGGTCAAGTTGCTGCGCGTCTTGCAGGAGCGCGCCTTCGAGCGCGTCGGCGCGACCAAGACCCTCACGGTTGACATACGCCTGATCGCCGCCAGCAATCGCGATCTTGAGCAAGAGGTCGAGGCCGGAAGATTTCGCCGCGACCTCTTCTATAGGCTCAACGTTGTGCCGCTTTGCCTGCCGCCGCTGCGCCTGCGCCATGAGGATATTCCGCTGCTGGCCGCACACTTCGCCGCCAAGGCTTCGGAGAAGCACGGTCGCCCCGTGCCGGAGCTTGACCCGACCCTGATCGAAGCTCTGATCGAATATAACTGGCCCGGCAATGTGCGCGAGCTTGAGAACGTCATCGAGCGGCTGGTCGTGTTGACCACGGGCCCAAAGCTCGGCGTCGAGTTTCTGCCCGACAACATGATGCGCGCGCTGCCCGGCGCAACCCTCACCGATGAGACGACGCTCGAAGGAGCCATCGCGGCGCTCAAACGCCGCATGATCACGGCGGCGCTCCATAGCGAGGGCGGCAACAAGGTGGCCGCCGCACGCCGCCTCGGCATCAGCCGCTCTTATCTACACAGGCTCATCAGCGAGTTTGAAGCGACCGACTCGCCCCCCCAACCGCCCGAAGATGAAGACTGAAGAGAACGCTGCTGAGAGCCGATGCCTTTGGTTTTAGATGAAGCCTTCGCCTCCGGCCGTTCGTCTCAAGTATTCTTTTCAAGCCGTAGCGTTTTCCTTCAGCACGCATTCTCAACTATCCCTGCAAGCAAAAAAATCGCGCGCGCATGTCTACAAATGTAGACACTTGAAGGATGCGCCTGTCGCCTCTCGTGCACAGGTAAAATTTCTTGCAAGTCGCGTGGGTGCGCAGTTCCCGTCATAAAACGAGGTCTCGGGCGCATCGGCCACGATGGTACAAACGTTGCAAGCATAATGTGCAGCTTGAATCAAGAAAGAGTTTTAGATGAAGCCCAGAGTTTTAATTGTCGATGATGATGTCGCCATTACGCAGCAGTTGTTCTGGACGCTGTGTGATGATTACGAGGTCATGACGGCCAACGATCTACAGTCGGCCCTGCGCCGCGCGACCATCTACGAACCGGCGATCTCGATCCTTGATCTACACCTGCCACCGGCGGCAGACTCGCCGGAAGTCGGTATGCGAATCCTCGGTTTTATCAAGGATCGCTTTCCTGACTCGAAGGTGTTGATCGTCAGCTCTGCCGCCGATATGGAGATGCAGAAAGCCTGTTTCAAAGAGGGCGCGGACGCCTTTTTGGGCAAGCCCTTTGACGTGGAGCATCTGCTCTCGGCTGTGCGGCGTCATGCGCCGGAATACAGGCTCGATGCTGCCTGAGCACGAAGCTTTTTTGATCGGCGCGATAGCAAAAGCATTTGAGCCGGAGCGTCAATCAAAACGATGAGCAAAGCGGAATACACATTACTGGTCTCGATCATAGGGTTTTATGCACTGCTCTTTGCATACCTGATAAAGAGAGCCCTGACGGGCATGATCAGAACATGGTGGCCCGTCGCACCGAAGAGCAACAGAGTTTCGCGCCCACGCACAGTGGCACGAAATAGAGCCTGGACACGCGCCGTGTGGCGCGAACATCTCGCTCCCGAAATGGAGCGGAGTAAACAATCGGCGACCCTCACCGCCTGAGCGCATCAACAGCGCTGGTTCTTTGCCAAAACAAAAGCTCCGGCCACTCGCCCCACTTGAGAGGCCGTCAGTGCCCCGCGCAGAACGGAATCCCCTCCCGTCGCACGGAGCCGCGAAGCCCCCGCACCTAAAATGACTCCTGCCCAGAGTCGCGGGGGCTTCTTTATTTTTTGGGCACGCCTCAGACAATTCCATTCACTCTGCCAATCCGCCGCGAATATCGTATAATGTCTCTACAATGAAATTCCTCCACATGGCTGACATACACCTCGGCTGCCGCCGCTATAATCTGGAAGAACGCACGAAAGACTTTTTTCGCGCCTGGTATGATGTCATCAATCATCACGCCATTCCGAATGAGGTGGATTTCATACTCGTCGTCGGCGACTTCTTCGACAGGCGAAATATCGACCCGCAGGCGATGAACCATGCGATGGCCGGGCTTGAGTTGTTGAGGGAAGCGGGCATCCCCGTCGTCGCCATCGAGGGCAATCACGACCAGCGCGACGCGGTCTCGGACTTTAGCTGGCTGCGCTCGCTCTCTCAGTGGGGCTTCCTCAAGCTCCTGGAACCGGCGCGCGATGAAGAGGGACGCATCACGCTCGTGCCCTGGGATGAGGAAGAGCGCACGGGCTCCTACATAGACATCGCGGGCGCGCGCATCTTCGGCTCGCACTGGTACGGAGCGAGCGCCAACGCCGCCATCCCCATCTTGTCTGATGCTCTGCGCCGCGCGAGCCGGAAGGGCTTGTTCAATATCCTCATGCTCCATACGGATGTCGAAGGCCAGATCAATCGTCCGATTCCGGCGCTCACCATCGCCAAGCTGCAAGAGCTGAAACAACAGACCGGCTACGTCGCGCTCGGCCACACGCACAAGCGTTTCGAGATCGACAACTGGGCTTTCAACCCCGGCTCGCTCGAAGCCACTTCGATTGACGAGTACAGGGAAGAGCGCGGCGCTTATCTGGTCGAGGTGGACGCGGAGCACAAGATCACCGCCCGACACCTGCGCGATTACACGCAGCGGCCCTTTCAGCGTATCTCGTTTGACGTGTCGGGCGCGCTTGATGCCGAGACGGTCTTTGCCGGAGTGATGGAGAAGGTGGGGCTCGAAGCGCGCACGCACGACTCCGATTCCGAGCGGCCCGCGCCGATCATCGAGATCACTTTGAGAGGACAACTGGGCTTCAAGAATTCGCTGCTTGAGATCAATCGCATGCGGCAGGAGGCCAGGGAGAAGACCGGCGCGCTTCATGTCATCATCCGTAATCAGAGCGTGCCGGTCGAGTATGCTGTCGCCGCCGGAATGGACGCGCAAGCGCCGCGTCACGAACGCGAGCGACGGATCATAGAGGATTTGATCGCGCGCGATAATCGCTTCAAGGGGCGCGCCCACGACATCGCCAACCTGATCATAGAGGCGAAGCGACAGGCCCTCAGTAACGAATCGCCAGACAAAATTCTGGAACTGATCGAGCGTCAGCTTGCCCAGGGCGCACCGCTTGCGACCATGAAGAAGGATACGAGCGCCAACGAAGAGCACGCTCCGACCGCCACGGCCTTGAGCGCCATCGAGCGCAACGCCACAGCGTAGGGATGAAGGATGAGGGATGAATCGAAAGCTTTGATTGCATGGCTCAATCAAGCATCGCTTCAACCTGCTCATCCTTCATCTCTCATCCCTGATTATGAGTGAAGCTATGGACAGAGTGCGGGGCGTGCGCGAGTTGCCTTTGTTTCCGCTGCCGGTCGTTTTGTTTCCCGGCGTCCCGATGCCGCTGCACATCTTCGAGCCGCGTTATCGACAGATGATCGCAGACATACGCGTGCGCGATAATCTGTTCGGCCTCTCTTACTTTGACGCGAGCGCGCAGGAGACGGACAGGCCGCCCGCCGGACACGTCGGCTGCGCGGCGGAAGTGACGGAGACGGAAGCACTGGCGGACGGGCGCTTCAATATCCTGACCATCGGCCTCATACGCTACCGCGTCGAAGCTTATCTGGATCAGGGCGACCCTTACCTGTTGGGCCAGGTCTCATTCTTTGAAGACGAGGCGGAAGATGAAGAGCTGCTCGCGCGTCGTGCGCAGAGGGTGACGGACATTTTTCTGCGCATCGCTCGCGCCGTGCGTATTCTCAACGACGAGCGCGCGGCGCTGCCGGAACTGCCCGCAACCGAACCCGAGCGCCTCTCATTCCTCGTCGCGGCGGCGGTGGATTTGGATGCGGAGGTCAAACAGGAATTGCTTGAGCTGCGCTCGACCGCCGAGAGATTGAAACGGCTGCATCATTTGCTGGGAGGCGTCGTCAGTAGCTACGAAGAGCGCGCGCGCGTCCACGCGATCGCCAAAAATAATGGGCACAGCGGACAGAAGATAGACCTCTGATGAACAGGGTTCTCGAACAAGAGGCGGCGGAAGAGAAGGGCGAGCAGCGCTTACGCGTGCGCGTCCTCTTTTTCGGCGCGGCGCGCGAGATCGCCGGAAGCGCAGAGCTTGAGCTTGAGCTTCAAGCCCCTTCACGCGCGACATCTGCTCTCGAAGAGGTGCTGTCGCGTTATCCTGAGCTGCGCCGGTTCGGGCGCTCGCTGCTCCTGGCCGTCAATCAGGAATACGCGCGCGAGGATTTGGAGTTGCGTGAGGGTGATGAGCTGGCGCTGTTCCCGCCCGTCAGCGGCGGAGCAGCAGCGACAACACCAACAGCAGCCGACGAGAGCGGGGATTTCTTTGAGCTTGTCGATGGGCCCATAGATGTCGGCGAGGTCGCACGCCGCACAGTGCCGCGCGAGTGCGGCGCGACCGTCACGCTCGACGGCTACGTGCGAGAGTGGACGCGCGGGCGAAGGAGTCTCTATCTGGTCTACGAGGCTTATCCGGCGATGGCCTTGAGCGAGATGCGGCGACTGGGCCGCGAAGCGCACGAGCGTTTCGAGATCGCGCATATAGGCATCGTGCATCGCACGGGTCGTCTCGAAATAGGCGAGACCAGCGTCTGTATCGCCGTCAGCGCGCCGCACCGCCGCGCCGCCTTTGAAGCCTGCGAATGGGCCATCAGGGAACTGAAGCGCACCGTGCCGATCTGGAAGAAAGAGTTTTACGAGGACGGCGAAGTGTGGGTCGAAGGCGAAGGCGCGCCGCCGGAGCTGCTGAAGCACACGAGCGCGTAAAAGAGAATCGGTCTTCGATGGCGGATGCAAAGTATGGAAACCCGTTCGGACTTCAGCGATATGGCGACAGTGTCCCCGACGACGCGTAGCTTCCGCATCATGGTGGCGGACGATTACGATATTATTCGTCAGTTGTGCAGGGCCTGGCTGGAGCAGCGCGGGCACACGGTGGTCGAGGCGGAGAACGGAGAGGAAGCCGTGGAGATCGCGCGGCGCGAGTGTCCAGACCTGATACTGATGGACATGAGCATGCCGCTTTTGAACGGCTTCGACGCGACAAAACGCATACGCGAGATAGAGGAGTTGTGTAACGTCTGGATCGTAGGGATTTCCGGCATCGGTAAGGATCATCGCGCCGCCGCATTGGACGCGGGCTGCGACGAATTCGTGACCAAGCCCTTCGATTTTCCACAACTGGAAAAGCTGCTGGGCCAACTCCTCTCACGCCCGCCGCGCACCACCGCCTGAGATGAAAGTTTAGAGCGAAAGCCCCTGAAAGGGGCGCGCAGAATGTAGCCCACGGCGCAAGCCTTGGGTACGCATTGCCAAACATCGTGAAGCCCCGGAGGGGCGCAAGAATGTAGCCCACGGCGTCAGCCGTGGGAATACAGCCAACCAAACATAAGTAAGCCCCGGAGGGGCGAAAGAAACTCAACTCGAATTTCTTCCGCCCCTCCGGGGCTTTCTTCTCTCTTTTCAACTTGTCCCCACGGCTGACGCCGTGGGCTACATTCTTGCGCCCCTTTCAGGGGCTTTCAAACGCTGTCAGCCCGCCAGTGCTTCTTCCGTATCTTCGCTGGCGGCCTCGACAAGCGAGGCGCTGGTGACGCGGTCTCCGCCGTCCGTCTTGATTAGACGAACGCCGGAGGCGGAGCGCCCGGTCTTGCGTATGTCGCCCGCTTCGATGCGTATGAGCTTGCCCTGCTGCGTGATGATCATGATCTCGGACTCATCGTCAACGGGGAAGACGGCGACCACTTTGCCTGTCTTCTCCGTGGTCTTCATGTTGATGACGCCCTTGCCGCCGCGCGATTGAAAGCGGTAGTCGGTGATCTTGGTCTGCTTGCCGTAGCCCTGTTCGGAAACGGAGAGCATCCTCTCGGAGTCGTCCGCCGAGACGGCGCAGAGCGAGACGACGTAATCGTCCTTGCGCAGGTCAATGCCGCGCACGCCGCGCGTCGCACGTCCCATCGGGCGCACGTCCTTCTCATCGAAGCGAATGGCCAGACCGTTGTGCGTGGCGATGAAGATGCGCTTCGTCCCGTCTGTCAGGACTACGTCGAGCAGCTCGTCGCCCTCATCGATATTGATGGCGTTGATGCCGTTGGCGCGTATGTTCTGAAAGTCCGCGAGCGAGGTCTTCTTGATCGTACCCTTGCGCGTGACCAGCACGACATAGCGCCCTTCGGAGAACTCGCGCACGGGCACGACTCCGGCGAGCCTGCGCGAGGACGGGATGTTGATCAGATTGACGACCGCTTTACCGCGAGCAGAAGCCCCAGCATCCGGCACTTCATGCACCTTGAGCTTGTAGACCTGCCCGTCATCCGTAAAGATCATGATATAGGCGTGCGTTGAGGCGATGAAGAGGTGCTCAACGAAGTCGCCGCTCTTGCCCGTCGATGCGCCGAAGCGTCCCTTGCCGCCGCGCCCCTGTCGCTGGTAAGTCGTGATCGGAGTGCGCTTGATATAGCCGCTGTTGGTGACGGTGATGGCAACGTCCTCGTCTGCGATCAGGTCTTCGATGGAAAGCTCGACGCCCTCCTCTATGATCTCCGTGCGCCGCTTGTCGCCGAAATCCTTCTTGACATCCTCAAGCTCCCGGACGATGACGCGGCGCAGCGCGCTCTCGTTGGCGAGAATCTCTTCGAGCTCGGCGATGAGGCGGATAATGCCCTCGTACTCGTCCTGTATCTTCTGGCGTTCGAGAGCGGAGAGACGACGCAGCTGCAAGTCCAGAATGGCCTGTGCCTGCAACTCGGAGAATTCGAGCCGCTTGAGCGCCTTCTGCAACTTCGACAGGTAGCCCGCGAGCGTGAGGTCTGAAGGCGTGCCCTTCCAGGACTTCACTTCCATCATGGTCTGTACGTTGCCGGTCAACCACTGCCGCGCTTCATCCACGGAGCGAGCGTTGCGGATAGTGGTCACGATGTAGTCGAGCGCGTCGATCGCCTTGGTCAAGCCTTCGAGGATGTGCGCGCGCGCACGCGCCTTGCGCAACTCGTACTCGGTTCTGCGCCGCACGACCTCGCGCCGGAAATCGACGAAGGCTTCGAGCATCTGCTTGAGGTTGAGGACGCGCGGCTGGCCGTTGACGATTGCCAGGTTGATGACGCCGAAAGAGGACTGCATCGGCGTCAGCTTGTAAAGCTTGTTGAGAATGACCTGCGGCACGGCGTCGCGCTTGAGCTCGACGACGATACGCATGCCGTCGCGGTCTGATTCGTCGCGCAGGTCGCTGATGCCTTCGAGCTTCTTCTCGTTAACGAGCTCTGCGATGCGCTCGATGAGACGTGCCTTGTTGACCTGGAACGGAATCTCCGTGATGACGATGGCGTCGCGTTCCTGCGTGCCGCGCCCGATGCGGTCGATTCCGGCGCGCGCGCGCATTTGAATCACGCCGCGACCCGTCAGGTAAGACCGCTTGAGTTCTTCGCCGCCGTAGATGAAACCGCCGGTCGGAAAGTCCGGCCCGGTGACGATCTTGAGTAGCTCTTTAATGTCCGTGTTCGGTTTGCGCAGGAGCGCGATGGTGGCGTCGATGATCTCCGTCAGGTTGTGCGGCGGAATCTTGGTCGCCATTCCGACGGCGATGCCGTCCGAGCCGTTGATGAGCAGGTTGGGGATGCGCGTCGGCAAGACCGAAGGCTCGCTCAAAGACTCGTCATAGTTGGGTGTGAAATCGACCGTCTCTTTTTCGATGTCGGCGAGGATTTCCGTCGTCAGGCGCGCCATGCGAACTTCCGTATAGCGCATGGCGGCTGCCGCGTCTCCGTCAACCGAGCCGAAGTTGCCCTGCCCATCGACGAGCGCGTAACGCATGGAGAAATCCTGCGCGAGGCGCACGATCGTGTCGTAGACGGCTGTGTCGCCGTGCGGGTGATATTTACCGATCACGTCGCCGACGACGCGTGCGCTCTTTTTGTATGCCTTGTTATACTGGTTGCCGAGTTCGTGCATGGCCCACAGCACGCGACGATGCACGGGCTTGAGACCGTCGCGCACGTCCGGCAGAGCGCGGCCGATGATGACCGACATGGCGTAGTCCAGATAGGAACGCCGCATCTCGTCTTCGATATTTATGTAATTACGTTCCGTAATGGTTTCCATCAAATAGACCTTTCAAGTACAATTCGCCCGCCCGGGGGTTTTGCGACCTTGAGAGAAGGCCGCCGGGCATCGACCTGACAAAAGCGCCTCCGACCCTCCGGCAGCGCGAAATGTATAGCTTAAATTTAGAGGCTTTCCGGTACTCTCCGGGCGTCAGAAACGCCCCCACTGAAGTACGATATATTGTAGCCGGAAAGAGCCGTTTTGGCAAACCCGGATGTGGCTAAAAGTCCCTTGAGATTGAGGGGTTTAGCGCCACTCAACAGGCCCCGACGAAGACTCCAGAGGGGCCCCATATCTTGCGCCGGGGCCGCGTGGCCCGGGCCGGAAGCAGGGCCATGAAATTTGAAGGGAAATCGCGGCGCATACGCGATCGTCTGAAGCTGTCTTTGCCTGTCCGCGTGCGTTGTCAGGAGAGCGCCGAACAGGTTTGGGAGGAGATGACGCGCCTGATGGACGTGACGCCGTTTGGCGCGCGATTCACCCTCGGCAGATCGACCGAGCGCGGACGCCTGCTCCATTTGACGTTGCCCATGCCGCGCCAGTTGCGCTGTTACGACCACGTCGAAGACACCTATCGCATCTGGGCGCTGGTGCGTCATGTCAAGCCTGTCCCGGCGGCCACAGAAGGCCAGTTGCCGCGTCTTGAGGTCGGCGTCGCCTTTGTCGGCAAGCGTCTTCCGCCGAACGCCGAGAAGGAGCCGACGAAGCTTTACGATGTCGCGTCGCAGACCGAGACCGGCCTCTGGAGCTTACGCGAGTTGGCCGACCGTGCCGCCGTCTCCGATGCGCGTGAGCATGTGCCGCGCCCAGAGACGCGCCATAATATTCCCGTCGAAGTGACGGTCGAGGTCTTTGACGAAGAAGGGAAAGCGGCTGCCAGCGAGACGACCGTGACGGAAAATATCAGCCATCACGGCGCTGCCGTCTATACAACGCTGGATGTCGAGCGCGGGCGCTTCGTGCGTTTGACGAGCGTGCAGTATCAAATCTCTGTGCTCGCGGTGGTACGCGGACGGAGCAAGACCCCGGGCGGTGTCGGTCGCCTTCATCTAGAATTTGTGGACAAGGCATGGCCGCTCGAAGGGATTGAATAGAACCCGAAGAATGCGCGGCTTCGTCTTCGCCGCGATCGAAGAGCAGAGAAAACTGTTTGATGAGCGAGAAGGTCAGGTACAGAATCGGAATCCCGCGCCGCGTGCTGCTCCTGGAGATCGAGCGGCGCTGCTCCGACCCGCAATGTAATACGAGGGCGCAGATCGGATTGACGAAGGAGGACGCGCGTCTCTACTGTGGTTTTGAGTGCGAACAATGCAAGCGTTGGACGAGCGACAGCCTGAGCGAGCGCGACATCCCCGATTGGTGGGAAGAGTTGACGATCACGGACATGCATACGGTGCGCGCGCAACAGTCCCGCACGGGCGAAGAGCCCGGCGAACTCATCTCACGCATGAGCGACGATTACCGTCGAATGAAAAGCAAGGATGAAGGATGAAGGCGGAAGGATGAAGTAAAAGCTTCACTGTCTTAATAGCTTTTACTTCATCCTTCATCCTTCATCCTTCATCCTTTTCTTATGGGGTATAGGTTTTGGGAGACACGAGCACGAGCATTGCGCGACGCCAGCAGAGGAATGCGTCGCAGAGAGAGCCGCAGATGTTCCCGCAGTGGCTGCTGGAGATCATGCGGCCCGCCGTGCATTCGATGTTTCGTCTCCTCTGGCGCGTGGAATACACGGGCATGGAGAATATTCCGCTCAAGGGCAGTGTCATCATCGCCGCGAATCATCAGAGCTACATAGACCCGTTCTGGATAGGTGTGGTCATCAAGCGTCCGATGCGTTTTCTGGCATGGAGCGAGAGCTTCGACTGGCCCGTCATCGGAAAACTGATGGAGCTTTTCGGGGCCTGGCCTCTGGAGATAGAGCGCAGCGACCCGACGGCGATTCGCAGGTCTTTGCAATACCTGCGTGACGGCGGCGCGGTCGTGATCTTCCCGGAAGGCGGGCGCTGTTTGCCGGACGGAGAGATGGCGAGATTTAAAAACGGCGCGGTGCGCATGGCCCTGGAAGCCAATGTGCCCATCCTGCCCGTGACGATTCGCGGCGGGCATCGCGTCTGGCCCAAGGGCTATCGCTTCCCGCGCCTCGGCAAAGTAGAAATCATTTATCATCCCCTGCACTACATCACACAGCGCGAAGGCGAAGACACACGCGCCTGCGCCCGCCGCGAAAGCGACCGCCTGGCCCAAATCATCGGCGCAGAGCTTTGCCCCTAAGCCTTGAAGAGTGAAAGAGAGGCCGTGAGGTCATATAGTCAGTAGCGGCCAAAGGTCTCGGGCGGGTAGTTGCGGTGGTACGACCCGCCCGAGACCTTTGGCCGCTACTGACCTCTCTTACATCGCCAGCACGCGCACCATCTCGTCATGGATAAGACCATTGCTCGCCACCAGCATACAATCCTTGTTCGTCAGACTGAACAATGAATTGCTATGCGTCGTCACCACACCGCCCGCCTCTTTAATAATGAGAACTCCGGCGGCCACGTCCCAGGGGCGCAAGCCTGAAAGAATGGTCGTGTCCGGCGATGGGCCGGAAGCAGACGTTGATGCATGCGATTGTGTTTGGGCGTCCCTGCGCACGGCAAGGACGGGCGATAGTCCGTACTCCTCCCAGAATCCGTCGAACCTGCCGCAAGCCACGTAAGCCAAATCCAGGGCCGCCGAGCCGTCGCGGCGCACGGCCTGCGCGTGCATGATGAAGTTGGAGAAGTGGCGCGCGAAGTCGCCGCGATCACGCACGTCGTAGGGAAAGCCCGTGCAGAGCATCGCGCGGTTGAGGTCGTCCGTTTCGGAGACGCGTATGCGGCGACCGTTGAGTGTGGCTCCCTCGCCTCGCTCGGCGGCAAACGTCTCATCGCGCGTCGGGTCATAGATGACGCCCAACTCCAGCACGCCTTTGCGTTCGAGCGCGATGGAGACGCAGAAGCATGGATAGCCGTGCGCGTAATTCGTCGTCCCGTCGAGCGGGTCGATAATCCACTGGTACTCGCTTCTGGGCCCATCGGGCTGATCGGAAGCGCCGGATTCTTCGGCGAGCACGGCATGTCGCGGGTGATAAGACTTGATGCGCTCGATGATAAACGTCTCGGAGGCGACATCTACTTCCGTCACGAGGTCTATGATGCCCTTGTTGTTGATCTGAATCGTGCGGCCCATGCGCTCTTGCAGGATACGCCCGGCGTCGCGCGCTGTCTGGATGGCGAAGTTGAGCAATGCAATCTCCGAAACCATTTTGGATTTTGGATTGGCGAGCGGCAGAACTCGAATGCTCGCTCCCAAAATTCAAGACGGACAAAGCGTTAATCCAAAATCCAGAATCTCAAGTCTCAAATCTCAAATCTCAAATCTCTTTATCCTGACTGCTCGCTCTCTTCTTTGGCGGGCAGCATCGGAACGTGTATGCCTTTGTCGAGCGCCGTCTCGCGCGCTTCCTCATAACCGGCGTCAACGTGACGCGCGACGCCGAGGCCGGGGTCGTTGGTGAGCACGCGGTTGAGTCGTCGTGCGCCTTCCTCAGTACCGTCGGCGACGGAGACCTGACCGGCGTGAAGCGAGTAGCCTATGCCGACACCGCCGCCGTGATGAAACGAGACCCAGCTTGCACCGCTCGCCGTATTAAGGAGCGCGTTGAGGATGGGCCAATCGGCGACGGCGTCAGACCCGTCGAGCATCGCTTCGGTCTCGCGGAAGGGCGAAGCGACGGAGCCCGTATCCAGATGATCGCGGCCAATGGCGATGGGCGCGACGAGGTCTCCGCGTTTGACCAGATCGTTAATCCTCTCGCCCATCTCCGCGCGCTCGCCGTAGCCCAGCCAGCAGATGCGCGCAGGCAATCCCTGAAACTGCACACGCTCACGCGCGAGGCGCAGCCAGCGATTCAAAGTGCTGTCTTCGGGGAAGAGTTCGAGCGCGAGGTCATCCGTCTTGCGTATGTCGCTCGCCTCCCCCGAGAGCGCGACCCAGCGAAAGGGGCCCTTGCCTTCGCAGAAGAGCGGGCGAATGTATTCGGGCACGAAGCCTGGAATCTCGAAGGCGTCCCGGCAGCCCGCATCAAACGCCTGCTTGCGTATGTTGTTGCCGTAATCGAAGGTGACAGCGCCCGCGCGCTTTAGGGCGAGCATGGCCTCGACGTGCCGTGCCATCGATTGCATCGAGCGCTCTATGTAGGCTTGCGCGTTCGTGCGGCGCAGCTCGTCCGCCTCATCCAGATCGAGCCCGGCGGGGACATAGCCATTGAGCGCGTCATGCGCGCTCGTCTGATCCGTAACGGCATCAACACGGACGCCGCGCCTGACTATTTCCGGCAGCACTTCGGCGCAGTTGCCGACGAGCCCGACGGAGACGGCTCGTCGCTGTTCGCGCGCGTCCTCGCAAATCCGCAGGGCCTCGTCGAGCGTGAGCGCAATGCGGTCGCAATAACCGTCGCGCACGCGCCGCTCTATCCGCGCAGGGGCAACGTCTATGCCGAGAAAGACAGCGCCGTTCATCGTCGCGGCCAGAGGTTGCGCGCCGCCCATGCCGCCCATCCCGCCGGAGACCACCAGCCGCCCCTCAAGGCTTCCGCCGAAATGTCTGTCGGCCATCGCCGCAAACGTCTCGAACGTGCCCTGCACGATGCCCTGCGTGCCGATGTAAATCCAACTGCCCGCAGTCATCTGCCCGTACATCATCAAGCCGCGACGCTCAAGCTCGTGGAAGTGCTCCCAGTTGGCCCACGCGCCGACCAGATTGGAGTTGGCTATCAGGACGCGCGGCGCATACTCGTGAGTGCGAAAGACAGCGACCGGCTTGCCCGATTGAACGAGCAGCGTTTCATCACCTTCGAGCGCTTGCAGCTCGCGCACGATGGCTTCAAACGAAGCCCAGTTGCGCGCAGCCTTGCCCGCACCGCCGTAGACCACCAAATCCTCCGGGCGCTCCGCCACATCCGGGTCTAGATTGTTCATCAAGCAGCGCAGCGCAGCCTCCTGATGCCACCCCTTACAATTGAGCTGTGCGCCGCGCGGCGCGCGTACCGTTCTTGAAGTCATAACAAAAAGCAAGGATGAAGGCGGAAGGATGAAGGATGAAGTAAAAGCTTTCAAGACAGAGAAGCTCTTAAAGTATTCCTTTCATCCTTCCGCCTTCATCCTTCATCCTTTCTTTCGCTTCCCCACAGCCGGTTCAGCCAGCCGCCGCTCTCTGTCTTCGTGAGACTCTCTATCTCGCCCGCGTCGAGCCAGACGCCGTGGCATTTGTCGCAGGTGTCAATCAGGACATTTTCAAACCTCGTCTCGTGAAGCGTGCCGTCACACTTCGGGCACTTGAGGCGCGCGGACTCGGCTTCATGTGCTTGCTGCTCGGCGTCCATCCGGGCGCGCATCTTTTCGATGGCCTCCTGGTCTTTGCGCCGGAAATAGTCTTCCTCCAAAGCTTTTTTACGATCATCCAAAGGGTTTGACATACGTATGTTTCCTCTATCCTGGCGATGATGTGTTTGCCTCCGGCGCGGGCCGCACCGATGAGAATGCAGCTTCTCATCGGTGCGGCCCACGCGCGGTTTCTTTGAACAGTAATGTAATAACAGAAAAGTGGGCAAGGCGTGAAGCAGGTACGCATACCCGGTTGATTCTGAGAGCAAGTCTGAACAGTAAGCTAAGCCCCTGCAAGGGGCGAATAGAATGTAGCCCACGACGTTAGTCTTGGGGAAGTCGCAGCCAAACATGGTGAAGCCCCGAAGGGGCGAAAGAAATTCAACTTGAGTTTCTTTCGCCCCTTTGGGGCTTCGCCTATCAGATTATATCTGCCTACCCATGACTTACGTCATGGGCTACATTCTATTCGCCCCTTTCAGGGGCTCTTTAGAAATCGAATTCGCCGTCTCTGATAGCGGCGGCGATGCTTTCGATGTCGGCAGTGAGCGAGCGGTCGCGCGTGAGACGCGGAGCGTGGGCGCGCACGGCATCGAATGCGCGCTGGACGCCGCGACCGGGCCGCAGCGGCGCGCGGTATTCGAGACCCTCTGCGGCGGCGAGCAACTCTATCGCGAGCAACTGCTCCGCATTCTCCACGATCGTACGCAGCTTGGTCGCCGCCGTCATGCCCATCGATACATGGTCTTCTTTGCCGCCGGAGGTCGGCAGATTGTCCACGCTCGCCGGGTGCGCGAGCACCTTCGATTCGCTGAGCAGCGCGACGGCCACAACCTGCGCGATCATAAAACCGGAGGATGTACCGGGATGCGCGGTCAGAAAAGGTGGCAGCCCTTCGTTGAGGTCAGGGTTGACGAGACGTTCGATGCGCCGCTCGCTGATGCTCGCCAGATCGGTCAGGGCGATCGCCGCATAGTCGAGCGCGAATGACACCGGCGCACCGTGAAAATTACCGCCGGACAAAATCTCTTCGGCGTCCGAGAAGACCAAAGGATTGTCGGTCGCGCTGCCCGTCTCTATCTCCAATATATCGCGCGCGTGATTGAGCGCGCCGCGCACAGCGCCGTGAACCTGCGGCATACATCGCAGGCTGTAGGCGTCCTGCACACGCGGATCGTCTTCCAGATGCGACTGCCTGATCTCGCTCTCTTGAAGCAGCTCGCGCAGGTGCGCGGCCACTTCCGCTTGACCCGGATGTGGACGCGCAGAGTGTATGCGTTCGTCGAAGGCGGCGGGCGTTCCGCGCAGGGCTTCGAGCGTCATCGCGCCCGCCACGTCCGAGACGCGCGCGAGCTTGAGCGCACGACGAAGGGCCAGACCGCCGACTGCGCCCATCGCTTGCGTGCCGTTCAAAAGGGCTAACCCTTCTTTCGCCTCAAGCTCTAAGGGCTCTATTCGAGCGCGGCTGAGGGCTTCACGGCTCGCCATCCTCTCGCCGCGATAGAAAGCTTCGCCCTCGCCTATGCAGGCGAGCGCAAGGTGCGCGAGCGGGGCCAGATCACCGCTCGCTCCGACCGAACCCTTTTCGGGGACGACCGCCGTCACGCCGCGCTCAAGCATCAAGAGCAGCGTGTCGACGAGCAGGGGACGAGCGCCGCTATAACCCAGCGCGAGCACGTTTGCGCGCAGCAGCATCATCGCGCGCGTCTCCATCTCGGAGAGCGTTGGGCCTACACCGCAAGCGTGGCTGCGCACGAGGTTCAGTTGCAGCTCGCGCAGCTCAGACTGTGCGATGCGCATATCAGCGAGCTTGCCGAAACCCGTATTGACGCCGTAGACGATGCGCCCGTCGCCCAGAATCTTTTCGATCACGCGCCGCGAATCAGCCATCCGCTCGCGTGCCTGCGACGCGAGCCTCACCTCCAACTCGCCGCGCGCCACACCGTAGACCTCGTCCAGCGTCAACCTCTGACCGTTAAGCTCAAGCATAAAAAAGTAGCGGCCAATCGACAGTCAGTAGCCGGTCAGGCAGTCCATGGCTTTAAGCTTCCAGACTGATTGCTGACGACTATCTGACGATCGTCTCTTCCTTGATCGTATCTTTGTTTGGTACTTCGGTGATGTCCAGTTTTCTGAATTCGCCGGTGGCGGTGCGCGTGCGCTGGCGTGCGCGTTTGGCGCGACGGCTGGCGGCGTTGCGCGAGGTGGCGGCGGCGCGCGTCCAGTTGGTCATGCGCTGAAACGGGCGCAACGAAAACTTATGGCTCGGCAGCACTTCGCCGGTCGCCTCGCGCAGGCGCACGGTGGCAACCGCGAAGACCACGACCGCCACATTAAAGACGACGCCGCAGAAGAAGACGAACCAGCCGGGCACGAGCCCGACCGTCGCACGCTGTAGAAAGAACCTGAAGCTGTCAGCCGGAAACGGATGCAGGTAGACTTTCAGATTCCAGCTCAACGCGAGCAGCGCGAAAATCCAGAGATAGTTGCGACGCAGGCGGCGTCCGATGGCCTCCCACTCGCTGATCGTGAAATGCGGCGTCAACAAATCCGCCACCAGATGATCGGCCCACTCCTGATCGACGACTCCTTCGGGCGTGAGCATCTGCGCGAAATAGCCCGTCTCCATCACACGCACGCGGCTCGACCAGATTTCGTAGTAGCGATAGCGCCGCGCCTCCATGACGAGAAAGATGGCGACGAGGATGGAGTTAATAGGGATAACGAAGTGCGGGTTGTTGGGCGAGCTGAAGACGAAGGAGAGGGTCGCGCCAGCCGTCAGCACGGCCCAGTTTGTCGTCGTGTCCAGACGATTGCGCCAGGTGTTGGAGCGTTGCAACTCGCCGCGATAGAAATGCACCATCGCCGTATTGAACTCCGACGGCGAGAGCTTGCGCGTCGGGATAAAAGGGCGCGGCGTGCTGCCGGTGGTACTGCCGATGATGGTACTGCTGCTGCGATCAACGGGCGCTCTATCCGGCGTGGCGGTCGTATGCAACTGTCCCGAACTGCGTTCGCCGCTGGTAAGTGGGCCGCTCCCTCTTGTGCGCGACTCGATGCTCATCTCTTAGGACTTACGCCTTCTCCTCTCGCCGGTCAAAGAGCGGCCAACAGACGCCGCCTTGCACCAGTCAAAATTGATAATAACATGCGTTTGCCTCAAAGAGAGCATTGCTTGACACTACCCTTGAGCGCCGCCTATATTTGGACTTTGCCTGACGGGACGATTTGTAGATCACCATGACGGCGGAAGGCGCGGAAAGCGAGCGGGACACGCACTGGATGCGCCGGGCTCTCGCGGCGGCCATTGAAGCGCGCGAGCGCGGGGAAGTGCCCGTCGGGGCGTGCGTCGTGACCGGGGATGGGCGGCTGCTGGCACAGGCAGGCAACAGGACGCGCACGGATTGCGACCCGACGGCCCACGCCGAGATCGTCGCCCTGCGCGAAGCCGCACGCGCTTCAGGCAACTACAGGCTGACGGATGCTGTCGTCTATTCAACCATCGAGCCGTGCGCGATGTGCGCCGGTGCGCTGGTTCAAGCCAGAGCCCGCAGGCTCGTTTACGGCGCGCGGGACGAACGCGCAGGCGCGGTCGAATCACAGTTCCGCATCTGCACGTCAGGCTCTTTGAATCATCAAATGGAAATCACCTCCGGCGTGCTCGAAGCGGAGTGCCGCGCGCTCATGCAAGAGTTCTTTCGCGCGCGCCGGAAGGCGGATGACAGATACCGGACGCCGGATGCTACCGGCTGACAGACGGTATCCGGCATCCCGCATCTTTTTTTAGGAGAGGTCGCATAGTGGCTTAGTGCACCGGTCTCGAAAACCGGAGTGGGGGTAACTCCACCGTGGGTTCAAATCCCACCCTCTCCGCCATTTCTGTTTCATCTTCATAGCTTGGAACCTCACGGACACGCCGGCCTCTTACGTCTCCAACCCTACAACTTTGCCGGATGGCGTCGTAGGTGATGTGACCTGCTGATAATAGCTGTGCTTTGCACGGCAGCGCGGGCGGGCGCGTCCGCGCGATGAAATCTCGTCGACGACGATGCGACGGATAAGATATTATTTGTGCGAATCATTTCCATTTCAGTTATCTTCATGAACGTCGCTTGCACTTCAGCCCGTTCAAAAACGGAGAAGCACACGCATGATACACCGCCGTCCTGCCGCCGTATGCCAGTCGCTGCTTTGTGCCCTCTGCCTGCTCGTTTCGACGACCGCCCACACCGCCGGTCAGACGCAGCCGACGCCGTATAAAGACCCGTCGCTTCCGATAGACAGGCGCGTCGAAGACCTCATCTCGCGGATGACGCTCGAAGAGAAGGTCTCGCAGATGATGAACGCCGCGCCCGCCATCCCTCGGCTCGGCGTCCCCGAATACGACTGGTGGAACGAGGGGCTGCACGGCGTGGCCTTCTCGGGCATCGCGACCGTCTTCCCGCAGTCAATCGGCCTCGGCGCGACCTTCGACCAGCGGCTCGTCGGCCGCGTGGCCGAAGTCATCTCGACCGAGGCGCGCGCCAAGTACAACGAGGCGCAAGCGTCGGGGAACCGCGCGCGCTTCCACGGGCTGACCTTCTGGTCGCCGAACATCAACATCTTCCGCGACCCGCGCTGGGGACGCGGGCAGGAGACCTACGGCGAAGACCCCTACCTCACCTCGCGCCTCGGCGTCGCGTTCGTCAAGGGGCTTCAGGGCGACGACCCGAAGTACCTGAAGGTTGTCTCGACGCCAAAGCACTATGCCGTCCACTCCGGCCCTGAGCCCGAGCGCCACCGCTTCGACGCCGCCGCGTCCGAACGTGACATGCAGGAGACCTACTTCCCGGCCTTCCGCGCGACGGTGACGGAAGGCAAGGCCGCGTCCGTCATGTGCGCCTACAACCGCGTTAACGGCGAGCCGGCCTGCGCGAGCACGCACCTGCTCGAAGAGATGCTGCGCAAACGGTGGGGCTTCTCGGGCTACGTCGTCTCGGACTGCGGCGCGATAGATGACATCTACCGGCGTCACCTCTTCGTCAAGACCGCCGAGGAAGCTTCGGCCGTCGCCGTGAAGAGGGGGACTGATCTTGAATGCGGCGACACCTACCGCGCGCTCGTCGCGGCCGTGAAGAAGGGCCTGATCTCGGAGGCGGAGATCGACCGCGCCGTCGAGCGTCTGTTCGAGGCGCGCTTCCGCCTCGGCATGTTCGACCCGCCGGAGCTGGTGCCCTATGCGAAGATTCCTTTCTCGGAGAACGACTCGCCAGCGCACCGCGCGCTCGCGCTCGAAGCCGCGCGCGAGTCCATCGTGCTACTCAAGAACGAGGGCGGCACGCTGCCGCTCCGCAAGGAGATCAAGTCCATCGCCGTCATCGGCCCGAACGCCGACAACGTGCAGGTGCTCTTGGGCAACTACAACGGCCAACCGTCGCGCGCCACCACGCCGCTCGAAGGGATTCGCCGACACGTCTCGCCGCAGACGAAGGTGCTCTACGCGCAGGGGACGACGCTGACCGAAGTATCGGCTGTCCCCATCCCGGCTTCGGCGCTGCGCGACCTGAAGGCAGAGTTCTTCGCGAACAAGAACCTTGAGGGCGCGCCGGTCTTGAGCCGCGTCGACGAGGCGGTGAACTTCGACTGGGGCATGAACTCGCCTGCGCCCGGCGTCCCGGCCGACGACTTCTCGGCCCGTTGGACGGGTAAGCTCGTGCCCGCCGTCTCAGGCAAGTACCGCTTGGGTGCGACCGCCGACGACGGGCTGCGCGTCTACCTCGACGGCAAGCTGATCGCGGAGGACTGGACGGAGCACGCCCCGACGACGCGGACGGGCGAGGTCATGCTCGAAGCGGGCAGGAGCTACGACCTGAAGTTCGAGTATTACGAGGGGCGCATCGGCGCAGTAGCGCGGCTCGTGTGGCAGCCGCCCGCACAGCAGGCGTCCGGCTCGCCCTACGCTGAGGCGTTGGACGTGGCGAAGCAGGCGGACGCCGTCGTGCTCGTCCTCGGCATCTCGGCGCAGCTCGAAGGCGAGGAGATGAACGTGAGCGAGCCCGGCTTCAAGGGCGGCGACCGCACGGACATCAATCTCCCCGCACGCCAACAGGCGCTGCTCGAAGCCGTCGCCGCCACGGGCAAGCCGATCGTGGTCGTGCTCCTGAACGGCAGCGCGCTCGCGGTCAACTGGGCGCAGGAGCATGCGGCGGCAATCGTCGAGGCGTGGTATCCGGGCGAGGAGGGCGGCGCGGCCGTCGCGGACGTACTCTTTGGCGACTACAACCCGGCGGGTCGCCTGCCCGTCACCTTCTACAAGTCTGTCGAACAGCTCCCGCCGTTCGAGAGCTACGGCATGGAGGGACGAACGTACCGCTACTTCCGCCAGGAGCCGCTCTACCCGTTCGGCTTCGGCCTGAGCTACACGCGCTTTCAGTATGACAAACTCCGCTTGAGCGCGACGAAGGTCAACGCTGGCGAAGGGCTGACGGTCAGCGCCGAGGTGCGAAACACGGGCGGGCGCGAGGGCGACGAGGTCGCGCAGGTTTACCTGTCGCACGTCGCCGCTTCCGTTCCCGTCCCCGTCAGATCGCTTGCCGGTGTCAGCCGCCTCTCGCTCAAGCCCGGCGAGAGGCGCAGCGTCTCGTTCACGATCACGCCGGAACAGCTCTCCGTGATAGACGACAAAGGGCGGCGCGTCGTCCGACCCGGAGAATTTTTGATTACGGTCGGCGGCAAGCAGCCCGGCTTCAAGGGGCACGCCGACGCCGCGACGACCGAAGTCGTCACCGGCCATTTCGCCGTCACGGGCAAGGTGACGGAGCTTCCACAGAGGTGAGCTTATAAACTGACGCGCACGCTCGCGCGGCGCGGTCAGCGGCAGCGCGGCTGAAAACAGAGGGTGCGGCTGAAGAACGGCACGACGTGATTCTGGAAGCGCTCGGCCACCTTGCTCGTGTGCGTGCCCTGATATACCTCAAAGCCGTTAGCGATCAAGTACCTGTCGAGGACTTCGTGCAGCTTGCCTGCATCGACCCGTAAGCCGTCCTGGTCGCCCACGTCAATCGAGATTGCGCGGTAGCGACGGAGGCTCCCGACGTACTGATCCGCGAAGGCCAGCGGCGCGTTGGCCGCCCAGCGCGCGAGCACATCAGGCCGGGGCACGCCGTCCTTCGTCGGCAGGTCGAGGTAAAGCGGCGGGTTCTTCGGGTTGGGAGACCACGCCGCGGCGGAGGCGAGCTGGGCGCGTGCGAAGAAGGATAGCTTGGCAGAATCCGAAGGCGTCTTCACCGCCTCCAGCGCCTTCTCAATTTCCGAGTTGGCGGGGGCGGCTGGACGCGGGGACAGGCAACAGGGGCTCATGATGTAGAGGCTCCCGAACACGTCCGCGTGCTTCATGCCGATGCGCGTCGCGCCGTATCCTCCCATCGAGTGGCCCACAAGTCCGCGACTCAGGCGGTTCGGCAAAGTCCGGTAGTGTGCGTCAATGTAGGCGATCAGGTCGCGCGAGATGAACTGCTCGAAGTCTCCGGTCGTGACCGAACTCGAATACATGGAGCCGTTGTGCAGCGTCTTCGAGTCGGGCACGACGACGATCATCTCCTGCGCGCCCTGTGCGAAAGCGCCTTCGATGGTCTGCGGGACGTGTATCTCGTGCGTCCACTGCTCCGCGCCGATGGAATAGCCGTGCAGGGCATAGACGACCGGGTATCGCCGCGACTTTTGCCTCGCGTAGCTCGGCGGCAGAAACACGAACACATCGCGATCGACGGCGTTCCCCTCCAGGTTGCCTTCCAGCGAAGCCCCGTGAACTTTGACGTGCTCCACCGTCACAGACTTCGCACCGGGAACGACGGGAGGCACTTCCGTTTGTACCTGTGCCGCAAGACGAGGGCACAGAGCAGCGGTTACCGCCAGGGCAATTACACAGCAGAATCTCCCAAGCATCATTGATGGCCTCTCTGGTAGGTCTTGACTTGCAGTCTCGCGTCATTGCTCGACCGAGACCACGGTCACAGACTTGGGTTCCAGCTTCAGAGACAGCTTGCCGCCCTGAGCCTTCGCCGAGAAGGGCTTCGGCACGACCGCGTTCGGCGCGTCGAAGGTGTTCACGCTGTCAACCCTGGGCGCGGTCAGCGTCTCCCCGACCACCGATTTGGCAGCGATGCCGGCGATGTTTACCTCGACCTCGGCCGGGCGATTCGGATCGACGTTCGTGATTGCCAGCCACAGCCTGCCAGCCGCGTCCTTAGCCGCGACGGCGTCCACGCGCGGCAGAGTGATGCCGCCGTGCGTGTAAGTGCCGGCGTCGAAAGTGACCGGCACGAACGTGGCGTCCTGGAACGGCACGTACATCCTGAAGACGTGGTAGGTCGGGGTCAGCACCATCTTCTCTTTGTCCGTCAGGATCATCGCCTGAAGGACGTTGACCATTTGGGCTATGTTGGCCATGCGCACGCGGTCGGCGTGTCGGGCGAAGATGTTGAGGTTGAGCGCCGCGAGAACCGCGTCGCGCAGGGAGTTCTGCTGGGCTAGGAAGCCGGGGTTGCTGCCGGGCAGCGGCGCGTACCATGCGCCCCACTCGTCCACGACGAGGGCGACCTTTTTCTGCGGGTCGTACCTGTCCATGATGGCCGAATGCTTACTGATGAGGCCCTCCATCTCCAAAGTGTTTTTGAGGATTTGTGCGTACTCGGCCTCGCCGAACCCGACGGACGCGAACTTCTTCTCCCAATTCACAACCGTGTAGTTGTGCAGCGAGAGGCCGTCCATGTCCCAGCTCCACTGGTGGTTCCGGTACGCCTTCATGACGACTTCAGTCCATTCGGTGAAACGCGCTTCGCCGCCGCCCGGGCCGACGGCGATCTTGAGCATCTTCTCCTTGTCCTGCTGCGCCGGGTTGAAGTTTCGGACGAAGCGGCTGTAAATCTTGAGCTGACTCAGATAGTAGTCGGGCGACATATTGCCGCCGCAGTCCCAAGATTCGTTGCCGATGCCGAGGAAGGCGATCTTGTAAGGGGTGGGGCGACCGTTGGCGGCGCGCTCCTTCGCGAGCGCCGTCGGCTGCGCGGCCGTCAGGTACTCCAGCCATTCGGCGGCCTCCTGCGGAGTGCCTGAGCCGACGTTGACCGAGAGGTAAGCTTCCGAGCCGATCTGGTCGAGGAAGTCCATGAACTCGTGCGTCCCGAAGGTGTTCGGCTCGATCACGCCGCCCCAGTTGGGATTGAGCGTCTCGGCCCGCCGGGGGCCGACCCCTTTACGCCAGTGGTACTCGTCAGCGAAGCAGCCGCCGGGCCAGCGGACGTTGGGCACTTTTATTGCCCTGAGGGCGGCGATGACATCGTTGCGGATGCCACGGGTGTTAGGGATCGGTGAATCTTTACCTACCCATATGCCTTCATAGACGCCTTTGCCGAGGTGCTCGGCGAACTGGCCGAAGATGTTGCGGTCGATCTTCGCCCCGTCTTTTGAAGCGTCGATAGACAACTCAACCTTCTGTGCGGCCGCGAAGGGCGCAGTCAGTCCTGCACCTATCAGAGCGAGACAGAAAAAGAGTGCGCGCATGACAAGCGAACTCTTTCGCCACGAACCGCGCGTGGGAGGGCGAAGCAGGTGGAGAAAAACATGTGCTGCACTGATGAGACTCTGCACGCCGGAAGGTCGGCGTTCAAGGTTAGTTATGATTTCGGAAGCCGGCGTCGAGACCATTTGTTCTGCTCCGTAGACATGAGACACCCTTAGACCCTGCCCCGTTCGCTAAAGCACGGTCGCAAATCATGAAATTGAGGGGAACAGTTTGCCCGCGAATTGTCCCTTACGGACAACCAGCAAACGCGGGCATTATAGACGAACTTCAAATGCTGTTGTAGGAAATATCTCTCGGGTGATATGACAAGTAAGATGGGTCTGCAAAGGAGAGGCGTCGTGCTCGATCCGGGCCGAGGGCGCTATGCGCTGTACGCGCACATGCAGCCCGGAAAGATGCGTGTCAAAAGAGGCGGCCATGTGAAGCGCGGGCAGGTGCTGGGCTTGGCGGGAAACTCCGGCAATGCCGTCGGGCCGCAGCGCCGCTCGCTCTCCGTCACTTCTCTTCAACAAGGTCTCCGACTCCCGCCGTGCCTCTGTATCAGGTTCTCCGCTGTGAGCTCGCCGTCGAGCACTTGCTGCTATGAGTTCAGAACGCTGAGTGCGGCGAGCACCGATGGGCGCAGTGCATCTTCTTTGATCGTCATACTTGTTTTGTCAAAACCCTCTGCCAGACCTTTAGCCGTTATTCCGGGAATGGCAGAAGCCAGCGCTGCCCTGGCGTTTTTCAACTTTTCTTCCAGTGCTTCGCGAGATTGTAGGGCCTGTTCTTTAACTTGCTGGGCCGCCTCGGCCTTCTGTGCCTGTCGATTTATTTCCCCCTTAAGCATTTCTTCGTTCTGCTGCGAGGGCAGTCTGCCAAAGTAGTACCCGATGATGACAAAAATGATCGGCTCAAGGCGCACGAACATCTTTTCGTCTGCCAGTGGCTTGAGCCAGCCTGTTAACGTCAATCCATAAAGAAGGACGAATATCAATGTCAACGTGACCATTACCCAGCTTCTGAGAACATTCGAGAGGTCATGTCTACCCTCGGCTTGCTCTGTGCGCCTAGTCATAAGTTATCTCCAAAGAATGTGTGAGGCTTCCTGTCTGCAAACGGTGCTATCCCGGTTTGCTCTTTTGTCATAATCAGGGGCGCACGATGGCTCGCCTGCCGTCCCTCGGCGGCGATTGAATGAAAGAGCTTCAAAAGATTTATTGCAAAATTGACGGCAACAGTATAAAAATGCTCCTCATCAGAGGTCGCCTTTAGCCCGTGATCAACACTCGCGGTTTGAATCAAACCTTTTGTGTTCATCCCATAACGCACCAAATCGGCTCCAAAAATATCACCGACGAGCGAACCTCTTATTATTGAGTCTCGTAAATAATAAGTTCTTCTCTCAGAAGGAAGTCTCAACCGGGTTGGAACTTCCATCTCTAATGGTCAAAACTAATGCCCTCATCCTCAGACATCACGGAACTACTTATCAGCTGGTGTGACGGCAACGAGACCGCACTGGAAACTCTGGCCCCACTGGTCGAAAGTGAACTGCGCAGGCTTGCGCATTCCTTCATGCGCAAAGAGCATCCGGGACATATTCTGGAAACGACAGCGCTGGTCAACGAGGCGTTCATCGGGCTCGTCCATCAGAACAGAATTCGATGGCAGAACAGGGCCCATTTCTTCGGCATCGCAGGACAGATCATGCGTCGCATCTTGAGCAATTACGCCCGAGACCAGCGCCGCATCAAACGCGGCGGCGGCGCTCTTCAGGTCTCGCTTTCCGAGGTCGCAATGATCTCGCCCGTCAAGTTGGAGGAGGTGCTGGCGATAGACGAAGCGCTCACGAGATTGGCCTTGATTGACGAGCAGATGAGCCGCATGATTGAGATGAGATTTTACGGCGGCCTCAGTGTTAAGGAGACAGCCGAAGTCCTGAACATTTCCACTGCGAAGGTCAATCGCGATTGCAAATTCGCCCGTGCCTGGCTCGCGCGCGAGATGAACATCGGTCGGACAGATAGTGATGAGTAACGACTGGCAGAACCTTCAGAGCCTGTTTCATACGGCCCTCTCCCTCAAGACCGAGGACAGGGCCGCATATCTTGCGCGCGAGTGTGTTCAGGATGAGGGACTGCGCCAGGAAGTGGAATCGCTCCTCGAAGCCACAGAACAACGAGACGGCTTTCTGGAGCAGCCTGCGCTAAGCCTCGGGATGCAGGTCTTGTCGTCCGATTCGACTGATGGGCTGACGAATCAATTGATCGGCTCTTTTAAGATTCTGAGCGTCCTGGGCAAGGGCGGGATGGGCAATGTTTACCTGGCCGAGGATACTCAGCTTGAGCGCAAGGTCGCCCTCAAATTCCTTTCGGGCAAACTCGCCCACGATCAGTGGGCCAAAAGACAATTCACCAAAGAGGCCCAGGCCGTTGCCATGCTCGACCACCCGAATATATGCACCGTGCATGGATTCGAGGAGGTGGACGGCTACAGCTTCATCGTCATGCAGTATCTTGAAGGACAAAGACTCGACCAGTTGATAGAGGCGGGAAAACTGGAAGTCGGCGAGGCGCTCTTTTTATCCATCCAAATAGCCAGTGCGCTGGCCAAGGCTCATGCTCACGGCATCATTCACCGCGATATTAAACCCGCTAACATCATGGTGACTGTCAACCGGCAGTTGAAGGTGTTGGATTTCGGGCTCGCCAAGATAGTTCAGCAGCAGCAACAGGACATAATCAGCGCCGAGACCCAGTCGGTTAACAGCCTGCAACTCGGTTTCATACCGGGCACGATCGCTTATATGTCACCTGAGCAATTGCGTGGTGAGAGACTGGATTACCGCACGGACATTTTCAGCTTCGGCGTGGTGCTCTATGAGATGCTGAGCGGCAAAAGCCCATTTATACGTGAGAGCAAAGCTGAAACCATCTCGACCGTCCTCTCCAACCGGCAGCCATCGCTCAGACAGTGTGCGCCGCAAGTCCCGCGCGAGCTTGAGCGCATCGTGCAGAAGTGTCTTGAGAAGGAGAAGGGCGCGCGTTATCAATCAGTCAGTGAAATCCTGGTCGACCTCGAAGAGCTGCAAAGAAAGACTGACGACCGCATTCGCTGGAACTGGTATCCGAACGTGCGCGCCGTCGCCGCCATTGCCCTGCTCATGCTGCTGATCGCCGTCGTCGCTTTCTTATATGGCTATCTCACCCGACCGCGCGCGATTGCGATTCTGCCACTTCGGAATGAGACGAGCGACGCGACGCTGGATTACCTGGGCGACGGTTTGACGGAGGGTATCGTCAACCGGCTGACCGGCCTCTCCAAGCTGCGCGTCAAGGCTTTCAGCATCACCTCCGGCTACAAGGGACAGCAGGTTAACCCTCAGAAAATAGGCAACGACCTCCAGGCGGATTTTGTAGTGACGGGACGGCTGGTGGGAACTAAGAACTCGCTCTGGCTACAAACGGTCATGATTAAGACTGAGGACGGCTCACAGGTCTGGAGCCACAGGTATGCGATCGGGTTCGAGGAGCTCTTTCAGGTCGAGGACGCGCTGGCCGGGGAGTTGATAGACAAGTTGGAACTGTGGCCTAGAAATGACAAGGCGAAGCTTCTGGGCACGCCGCATCCGACCAACCCCGGAGCCTATAACGAATACATCCTCGGGCGGTATTACTGGAGAAACAGAAGCAAGGAGAATATCAAGAAGGCTATCGAGCACTTCAACGAGGCGATCAGGCTTGACGGCAACTATGCGCAGGCGTATGCCGGTCTCGCGGATTGCTACGTCCTACGCAACCTGCCTCATTATGGCGACGAGACCCCGGCGGAGACCATGATGAAGGCCAGAGAGGCCGCCAACAAAGCTGTGGCTCTTAACGACAGCTTGCCGGAGACGCATACCTCCCTCGGCGTCTTTTACATGAAGTGGGATTGGAAATGGGCTGAGGCTGAAAAAGAGTTCAAGCGCGCCATCGAACTCAACTACGAATACGCACCGGCCTATTATCAGTACTCGAACCTGCTCGCCATTACCGGGCGACTGCCCGAAGCGATACGGGAGAGCGAGACGGCCCGGAAGCTCGACCCGTTTAGCTCCACGATCAAGTTGAACTACTGCCGCGCGTTCTATTACGCGCGCAGGTATGCGGACGCGACCATGTGCTTTCAGCAATTGGTGAACGAAGAGCCTGACAATAAGAATCACCGTTACATGCTGGGGCTGGTGTATCTGGGCAAGGGTATGTATCCAGAGGCGACCGATATATTACAGAGCCTTTACAGGGAGGACATTTCGCTGGCGGGCGCTGCGCTCGGCTACTGCTACGCCGTCAGCGGTAAAAAAGAGGATGCCTTGCGGGTCATCGCGGAGATGGAGGCGCAGCGTTCGCCAGACCGTTATATCTCGCCGCAGGAGTTCGCCATCATTTACATCGGGCTCGGCGACAATGACAGAGCCTTCACCTTATTGAAGAAAGCTGCCGCAGATCGTTTCGCCCCGCTGACGTACATCAACATCGAGCCGTTGTTCGACAAGATTCATGCGGACGAAAGATATCTTGAGCTTGTCAGGAGTCTTAACCTTCCGTCACCGCGATAGGTCTCTGCGCCGCGCCAGTCCTCCCCAGCGCGCCCTGCTCAAAGCCTCGCCGGCGAGGCCGCCCGAAAGTGTCCTGTATCTTCGACTGAAGCACGGCTGCTCGGGGACGGGATTTCTTCCCTGTGGCGCAGAAGGAGAGCGCGGCCTCCAACTCTCGCTCGACGATATGTGCCGTTGGCCGCATGTCAGGGGCATGGCTCAACAGTCGCATGACCAGCGCGCGGACTATCGCGGGAACATTCCGCCGAAGCTTTTCGATCGCCTGCGGCGCGGCGGCTTCGGGTACTCTGCCCGTCAACAGCAAGTAAAGCATAGAGCCCAAAGCATAGAGATCGTCGTGCGTACACGTCCGCGCGTAAAGATCGCGCCCTCCGGGCGGCATAAAGCCGGGCGTTCCCCAGAAGTTCGGGTCGGGCTCGTGGGCCGGGCACGCTCCCTCGAAATCAAGCGACCTCAATCTTCCTTCCGGCGTCACCAGGATGTTCACAGGCTTGCAGTCTCTCCACACCCAACCGGCGGCATGTATCCGGCGGAAGATGGCTGAGAGCTGTATCCCGTAACTAAGCACGCGGGCGAGTGGCATCCGTCGCCGGAATCTCAAGAGCTGATGATGCAGGCTCTCACCGCTGATAAATTCTGTGACGAGATAGTAGTTGCCCTCCATCTCGAACGAAGAGTAGATGCGCGGGGCATCCACACCCTGCGCGAGCAACTGCGAGATGACGCGCTCTTCATTCCGCACTCGCCAGAAACCGTCGCGCCCATCCCAGGTCAGTTCGCCGTGCCTGCGTCCCTCTTTGACGAGACATAGGCGCGGCGGCTGCGTCCTCATATCTACGGCCTGATAGACGCCGCCTTTGCCCCTCTGCACGAGGGCGCGCAGGACGCGGAAAGATTTGGCGAGCGGACGCTGCGGTTTGCTTCGCGGCGCGCGCGGCTGCGCGCCTTCAAAGGGATCGGAAACCCAATCGGGCCGGGCCTTTTGGGAGACGCGCATGTCCGGCACGAGGTTGCCGCCGGGGTCTTGGATGGCGAGCATGCGTACGCCGTCGGCCTGCTCGATTTCGTAATGCTGGAACGCGCCGAAACGATAGTAGAGGTTGCCTGCTTCGCCGTACTGTTGGTCGAACGGCACAGAGGGCGCAGCCAGACGGCGCGTCATCCGGTGCAACTCGCGCGCGAGCGAGACGGCCTCTGCGGGCGTGCGCGTGTAGACCGTGATGAACTTTCCGATTTGGCTATAACCGTAATAGAGCCCGGAATTGATCTTCATCAACTCCGCAAGCGAACGTGGGGCCTTGAAGTTAACCGAGCGCGCGATCAAAAAGGGCGCGACTCTTTCCAAAACCTTGCAGGCGTTAAGCACCGTCGCCGAGACGTGAAGCTTCCAGCCCTGCGTGGGCTCCTGTCGATTGTAGGCGCGATGGTAACGCCAGATGGAACCTTTGGCCGACAGCGGCAGATAGCGTTCACAAAGCACCTGCCATCTTTGCTCAAGTCTCTGCGCCGTGCGCTTATCTCCGGGAGTCTTGTCTTTGGGCATGATCGTGTCTTGTTCGCATGATGTGACTCTTCGCGTTCCGGCTCTCGCCTTTGCGCCGTCGGCGGAAAATAAAAACCATTCAGGCCGCCGCCGCAAAGCGACCGAAGCGCAAGACGCGGGGAATAGGGTTTGTCCGAGAAATTCTTCGCTGACTTTGCGAAGAGGCGAGAGACCGGCTTGATCTGGGGCTCAAGCCGGGACTCTACCTGACTTTGCGTGAAACGGGTTCCAAAGGCATCGCTGTTTTATTCTTCGAGCAAGCAGTCCAGCTCAAGCCCCTCGTCGATGGAGTTGACCAGAAAATCAAGCCGACGCACAGGCACAGGAGCAGCGTCTTCGACCCGGGCCGGGGCGACGGCGAAATTGACTGCGCCTCCGCCGCTCGGCGGTTCTGCCACGGCCATGGGAATGGGGCCCGCCGGAGCGCCGACTCCGGTGCTCGCTCCGCCGCAGACCGCGTTGGCTATCATGTATGCTCGCCTCAGGTTTAAGTCCTGATTGTTAAATGTGCCGTCAGTGGCGAGCAGGCGACTAAGCTGCTGTTTGCCGAGAGGGGTCGTGCTGTCCTCGACGAACTGCGACATATAGGTCTCCCACTGGTTTGACGTGATGCCGAACATGATCGCGCCGACAGCCAGCTCCGCGTTCTGTCCGGCTTCAACAGGGTCTGCCTCAATGCGATCCCGTTTCTCGCGCACCATGTCGATAATTCTCTTGGGCATTGCTCTACTCCTTTCGAATTGATAAATCTAAAGCCTCACATCACACGCCGCTTGTGCCGCAGTCAAGCCGTCGTCTGATGACGACCTGCGATTGCACCGGCGCAGCCCCACAGGTTTCGTGCTCATTCGGGATGAAATTATCGCTGCTGTGGCAACGAAAAATTTGTCGCGCGCTTTCACTGCTTAACGCACCAAATACGAATTGAAACTATCAGGAAGAACAGGCAAGCCGACGGGAAAAGCGGCGGAATAAATCTTTCACGGCGTGGCCGACAAAGGATGCTGCCTGCTTGAAGCGCCGGTAGCGTATGACCGATCCGTCCGGTTTTTCAATCCCGATGATAGTTTCCGAAGCTGTTTGGTGCGTTAAGCAGTGACGGCGCAAAACGGCTTGGTCTGAGTTCTCCTTGCCCCGCATGGTGAACTGTTCATAAGGCAGTTCCCGCCGAACTGGTGCACCCTCACCATGCACCAGTCATCCGTGATGATTGAAAGCCTACTCGGATTCGACTCTTTGAAAAAGGAAGCGGGCGGCGCGTGACGTTTCAGCGCGACGCGACAGCACCGAAGCACGGTCGAAGTGCAGGATTGATAGGAAAGGGAAATAAGGTGAGCTCCCACACAGGCTGTCTCTTTGAGATGAAATAAAAACGGCGAACGACTCATTAATGAAGAGGAGATGAAATCATGTCGAACGGTCAGTCAACGTACGGGATACGCCCTATGAACGTACAGGTCAAGAGAGGCTCGCCAGCCGAAACTTACTATCGCTCGTTGGCCGGGCTGCCCGGAACAGAAGCGGTCACCCCGGCAGAGATCGCCACAGGGGTTGCTCCCTCACCAGCGCACGATCTTATTTTTCACGGCGGGAAGATTGTCCCTCACATGACCTACACCAATTTCTTCGTCGGTGGTCAACAGGCTTGGGACGTTGCCGACATCAAGCGGATTGATCGAGCCCTGGCGGACGCCATGAACGACCGGCGCTTGAATAACGTGATGTCACAATATTTCCCCGGTCAACAAATAAGTTGCACCTTCCGGCCATCGCGGATTTTGCGCGGCCCCGCGCCTGCGGTTGTCTCTCAGGGAGACGCGGAGAGGTTAGTCAGCAGCCTTCACGCCCAGGGGTTGTTCGGGAACTTCGACCTCGCCACGACAATTTTCAATTTGATGTTGCCGCGCGGAACCATACTTAATACCAACTTGACGCCGACGGGCGGCGCGGTCGCCGGTGCTTCACGCGCGGGTGATGACCGTCCCGCTGAGCCGTCGGATGAGGCCAGCTCATTGAGCGGGCTCGGCGGCTATCACGGCTCGGTGCACATCACTACGCAGAATGCGGGGAGAGTGACGGTCTACTATTCGATCGGAGTCTTTTCGGAAGTTCGCCCGAACGGAACTGAGAACGGCATCGCCGTCTTCGATGAGCCTTGGAAGAATGTCGTCGCGACTTTCTATCATGAGCTTAATGAGTTTCGCACAGACCCGGATGTTGGCGATGTCATTCGAGCAGGCAACAGCCCTGCCGCCCAGCGCTTCCTCGGCTGGACATCGCGGCAAGGTGAAGAGATCGGGGACTTCCCCATTTTCGCAGCCGATCCTCTGACCGAGGTTTTCAAAGAAGTACAGTTAGCCGCCGGGTCTGGCAGCATCCCCGTGCAGTTTCAATATTCTAATGCCGTGCATGGCCCCGAAGGCCCGATCCCCGCGCCGCATTGAGCGATTGAGTTCGGGCGCGACGTTCCTTGCGAACCTCCTGCCCATACGAGAACTTTTAATCAGAAGGAGAGAGAGTACATGTACGAACAGCAAGTAGTGCGGGAGGCCCCTATTACGCCCCCCTTAAAGCGTGTCGAGCATGACCCGACCCGCCCGCCCGTACCGGATGAGCCGGTGCTCGCCATAGAGAATATTCAGGGCAACATCATCGGCTTTAACAAAGACCAGCAGACGCTTCTGTTTTTGAAAATTACCAATACTGAACAGTTCCGAACCTGGCTCGGCTCAGTCGTCCCGTTTATCGCCACCGCCGCCGAGGTTTTGTCCTTCAATCGTCTCTTCAAGGAGATACGCCGCAGGCGAAAATCCGAGACGCGCACGGTGCAGTCCACATGGATTAACATCGCGCTTTCTTTCAATGCGCTTCAGCAATTAACGGAGGATCCCGAAGCGCTTCGGCAACGCGCCGAGAAATTCTCTGACTATAAGGGCACAACAGTGGACGCTGAGAGCTTCAAGGCCGACAGCTTTACCGATGAAGCCTTCAAGCAGGGAATGCGGAAACGGGCTGTGGGCGTGCTGGGAGACCCCGCGACGGAAACCGCCGAAGGTAATCCTCAGAATTGGACTTTCGGCGGGCCGGGAAATGAGCCCGACGTAGTTATCATCGTGGCGAGCGATAGCACCGCAGAACTGGCCGCCGAAGTGGCACGCATTGAGGAGAGCATCTATTCGGGCCGAACCTCCGACGGCGAGCACGCCAATAGCGGCGTCCGCATCATCTATAAACAGCAGGGCCAAACGCTGCCGCCGCCGCTCACCGGGCATGAGCATTTCGGGTTCCTGGACGGCGTGAGCCAGCCGGGCCTGCGCGGTCGCCTCTCTAAAGACCCGACGGATGTCCTTACTCCACGCCAGAACCCTAACGACCTTGATCAGGGCAAACCGGGTCAAGACCTGCTCTGGCCGGGCGAATTCATCTTCGGCTACCCGGAGCAGATCGGAGAACCCGAAGAAGGTGAAGACGAACTCAATACTAAACCGGGAAAGCCATCCGAGGCTGGCCCGGTCTGGGGCAAAGACGGGTCTTTCTTTGTCGTGCGCCGCCTGCGTCAGAACGTAGAAGGCTTTCACCGATTTCTCGAAGTCCAGGCGCAGGCGCTGGGCATCAGCTCAGACCTGTTGGGCGCTAAGCTGGTCGGGCGTTGGAAGAGCGGCGCGCCCATCCTGCGCGAACCGGATCACGACGAGCCGAGGCTGGGCAGTGATGATTGCGCCAACAACCATTTTGAGTTTCAAGATGCCTCCGAGCCGATCCCCAAGCAGCCTGACCCGAATGATCCGACCTGCGCCCTTGAAAGCGCCTTCTGCGTAGACGACGACGACAGTATTCCGCAATCGCCGGGCGACCCGCCCGGAGCGCGCTGTCCTTTCGCCGGTCATATCCGCAAGACCTATCCGCGCGATGATGTTGTGGAGGGCGACGAACATGGCACTCTCAATGAGTCGAGCACGCAGACTCACAGGCTGCTCAGGCGCGGCATTCCCTTCGGACAACCTTTCTTCCCCTCGCCAGACCCGAAAAAGAAGGATTCCGGTAGTCGCGGATTGGTCTTCGCCGCTTACCAGACATCCATTGTCGATCAATTCGAGTTCGTCACACAGAACTGGGTGAATAACCCTGATTTCAAAGAGCCGACGAAAGACGGCAAGCTGCAATCGGGCCATGACTTCATCATCGGTCAGAGCAATGGCGCGGACGGAAAAAACCGCGAGCGTCAGTGCCGCATTACATTCGAGAAGGATGGCAAGGAACATGAAGAGGTCATCACTGCTCCGGTTGATTGGGTGATCCCGACAGGCGGCGGCTACTTCTTCGCGCCGTCAATCGATGCCCTCTGCCTGCTGACAGGCATTGAGCGATCCTGAGCGCCATGCAATCGCACGGGATAAAACCTGAGACCACCATTGCAATCGTCGGCCCTGAGCAAAGCGAAGCGAGAGCCTCGAAACTCAGGGCTGACGGGCCGGATGGGGCGTGCCCTTTTAGTTCTGATTTTGACGCGCCCCATCCTGGAAGGAGCAGATCGCTAAAGGCGTAGGAGACCTATCATGACCATAACCATTGAAAGCAGCGTCGGACTGAACGGGGTCAACAGGCCCGCCGACGTGCTCGCCGTAAAGACAAGACTGGTCGAGTTGGGCTTCACATTTATCACACCCGACGATGTGATGGGGCCGCTGACAGTCAAAGCCATCAGACTCTTTCAGGCCGCCAAGAATGGCTTGAATGTGGTCAACGATCAACGCAACGATGGAAGGGTCGATGTCAACGGGGATACTCTCAAATGGCTTCAGGCCGTCAATGCGCCCCAGTGGGGGCGGATGCCGGCCGGGGCTGTGGCCGACGGGTTTGTCAACGACAACATCGCCGATCTGACGGACAACCACGACTTCGGAACGAGTTGGATGACGGAAACCCTGCGCGCCACGGGGGCGGCTTACAGGGACAGCTTCCTTGGCGGACATCCGGCAGCAGCCGTCCTGCACATCAATGATACGAGCCTTCCGCAGGGAGGCGATACGCCCATGCACCACGGGCACGAAGCCGGAATGGCCTCGGATATCCGGCTCCCGCGCCGGGACGGGAATGTCGGCGGCATCACCGTCCATAGCAGCACTTATGATCGCGATGCGATGAGGGCCATGATCCGGGCCTTTCGCTCGCAGCCGCAAGCGAGCCGTGTCTTCCTGAGCGATGCCGTGCTCGTCGGAGAACACTTGTGCCAGGCCGTTCAGGGCCATCTCAATCATGCTCACTTCGAGATCAAGCCGCCGACGCGAATCATGCCTTAAAACTACAAGGGCGATGAGTAATACGCGACCCGGCTTAAACTTCTCAGTTATCCAAAGGACGGAGGTAAAGGCTTCATGGCTCTCATTGATGACCTGAAAAAAATCTGTGCTCGACTGGCTCCCGCTGGCTGGGGCGAGCTGCTTGCGCAACACGGGCTCGATATGACGGCTAATGATCTGAAGGCTGAGCTTTCAAAAGAGCTTCCGAATATTCGACGAAGCGTCAGCGGCTTCGAGGACTTTGCTTTGGAAGGAAAGCGTGGAATCGAACCGGGCCATCCCTCAAGAAGCCTGCTGTACCATGCGCTGGCGTCAACTAATGTTTTGCGGAAAGCCGACGGGGCATCTTTGACCGCTTTCCCCACGCTCGCCGAGATAGACACTGTGGAGAACTATGTCTTCGGGATAAACCCGCCGACGCTCGATGAGCTTCGGGCGCGCGTCAACAACGCTCCGCTCTCGGTTGTGGTGTTCTCCTACGAATACAGGCCCGCGTGGCAGACGTGTCACAAGAAGCACGCCGACCTTGTCTTCTCGCGGACGGGAGTGGCGCGCGTTGGAACGGCGGAAGCCCTGTACGACGAGGCGCACAGAGGCTTTCTGCCGACCGATGACAGTAACCCCTTTGCTATTAGAGTCTCGCCTGCGCGCTATGCTGCCTATCTGGCCGTGCAGCAAAATGGGAGTTCGGAAAACTTCTGCCCCATGCGATTTATCATCCCAAGTGTGGACGACCCCGGCGATGTCGGAGATGGCGCGCGGAAATTCTGGCTTCCGGTACATAA
Organism: Pyrinomonadaceae bacterium; assembly: GCA_036522655.1. Classification (GTDB taxonomy): domain Bacteria; phylum Acidobacteriota; class Blastocatellia; order Pyrinomonadales; family Pyrinomonadaceae; genus DASQYE01. Next base: position 59,508 of record DATDFK010000068.1, read on the forward strand.
GCTGTTTCCCGGCAGTGAGTGCCTGCGAGAGTTATATTCGGACTTGCAAGTCAGGCTCATCGCTCATCATGTCAACGAGAAATTACGTCGCATACACCTGGAGCTGAGTCGCCTGCACGCTTCCGGCAACGTGCCTTTCGACACTGGCTGGCGCGAGCCAGACCTCGGCAATCCCCCCTTCAGATTCACAGCGGGAATTGCCGAATGGTCTGCCAGGGCAGAACACGGCGAAGGCACGCTCATACCTGTCGTTCACCCGGCGTTGGTCGAGCGGGCGCAGTACAAAGGGAAGCCGCTTTTCTTCAACGTTCCCAAGAATGTCGGCGTGCTCTCTTCCAGTCTTGAGATTCCCTGGGATGATGGTGCGCTGCACGCACCGGAGTATGTGCATGTCCGCCATCAGGTGCAGAACGATGGGAGCATCAGCAACCTCAACGACCGTAAGGACGTTGAAGCCATCACGCAGGCGGGTGGTTATCGTGCGCTCCACTATCTCGATTTTACGGGGGACGGGTGGGTGGAAGCACAGTGCCCACAACTAGCTCAGCCCGCTCAGGTCGCCAGCTTCGTCGCGGCCTACTCGCTTGTGACGGCCCCGGATTTCTTCCACACCTGCGACCAGCGCGAATTGACGGAGTGGACGGATACGCTTCCGCCTTCACTACGGAAACGAATCTGGCAAATTCCTCCCGATACGCTCTCGGATCAACGGTTGGCCCCGAACCTACAGTTACCCGGAGGCCCCTTTCGAGCGGGCGATATAACGGCGACGGCAATCATCTCGCTCTTCGGTGAGGTCTCGTCGAAGCAGACTTTGGTAAAGCCCGCCGATACTTTGAGGCACTCTCATATGCCGGATGATTCGGCGGGAGTCTTCGCTCCCGGCTGGGACGTGAGCCGCGACAGGCTGCCAGACCAAACCTGGCACTTATCGGCCTACGGACTCGGAAGTCCCTTTCCCGAGGACGCTAAACTCTGCGCCGCTCTGAGTACGTTCTGGCCTGCTGCGGCCCCGGACGCCACACGCACCTTTACATATGGGGCGGAGCGGAAATGGCCCACAGTGAGTCCCCTGACGGACGAAGAGATCGGACAGGTTGGCAATCTCCCTTGGGACGGCGTGCCGGGGCCGAAAGTGATTTCCAACGCGCAGGGCCAGTTCGCCGAGTACATGAGCTTCGCTCACACAGACTACGTGCAGAACGCTCTCGATAATAAGTTCTCCATTCGGGTCACAAGTCACATCGACCTCGAAGAATATCAATCGCGCGCTCTGGCTATGGCCTTGGTGCACAAGAGTCTCGGCGGAGATGCGGGCGATTGGGTCGTCCTATCTTTCAAGCCCATCACGGCCGGAGACCCGGAGCTACAGCAGGCACAGCAACAGGCGCAGATGTCTTTGCCTGGCCACGCCTATCGCTTTGAAGTGTTTAAGAACAGCAGCGCACCATTCATACCGGGCACTCAGTTCCGTAAGCGAAGAATAAAGATAACGGAGAAGGTCACGCTGTTCGCCGACGCGCAGCACCGCCGCGTGCTTTTCAGTGAAGCAGGCAAACCCTGGAAAGGGAAGGAAATTGCCGACAACTAACACAGGCGTCATCATCGTTGGCGGCGGGCCGGGCGGCTGCGCCGCAGCGATCGAATGCGCGCGCGCAGGGCTGGATGTCACTCTGCTGGAACGCGAGACGTTCCCGCGCGCACATCCCGGTGAAACCCTGCACCCCGGCATCGAGCCTCTGCTTAAACAACTCGGTGTCCTTGAAGAAGTCCTGGCGGCGGGGTTTCTGCGTCACAAGGGAAATTGGGTCAAATGGGGCGGGGCGTCTCGCTTTGAGACCTTCGGGGCGGACGAGCATGGAGGCTGGCGCGGCTATCAAGCATGGCGCGCAGAGTTTGACGCGATTCTCCTCAAACGTGCAGGCGATGTGGGAGTCAGAATTATTCAACCGTGTCGTGCCGAGCGTCCACTGCTCGATGGCGCTCGGGTCTGCGGCGTAAAGACCGGCGCGGGGAATATAGCATCGGCCTTTGTCGTTGACGCGGCGGGCGATCGTCACTGGCTTGCAAAGCAACTCAACCTGAATATTGAGAGGCGATCACCGGCGCTGATCGCGCGCTACGGCTATGTCAGGGGAGAGTGTCCCGAACGCGATCAAGCGCCCGCCATCGTCGCCGACGCGAACGGCTGGACGTGGACGGCCAGAGTCAGACCCAATCTCTACCAGTGGACGTATTTATGTATCACCGGAGAGAGTCGTGAGCGGTTGTTTCAGATGCCGCCTGCCGAGCTGAAACAGCTTGAGCCATATGGCCGCGCGCATGGAGCGGACGTGACCTGGCGTGTTGTGGAATGTCCAGCCGGGCCCGGCTATTTCCTCGTCGGCGATGCCGCATCTGTGCTCGATCCGGCATCTTCTCATGGCGTTCTAAAAGCGATTATGATGGGGATGATGGCAGCGCATTCCATCTTACGAATAGTCAACAATGAGGATGAACCCCGCATCACGCAGGCGTATTGCCGATGGGCTCGTGACTGGTTTGAACATGATGTCTCAAAGCTGAATAAACTTTACGCCATCTTTAAGTAGTAGTCCGGCATCTCCGTCTGCTGACGGGGTTCGATCGAGCGTTCAGAAGCTGAACTTCGTGCCGAACTCGATGCGCCGACCGGGCAGCGCGGCGGTCGCGAGCCCGTAGAAGGGCGAGGTTTGCACGCCCGTGAAGTTGGTAAGGTTGGTGTGATTGAGAAGGTTGAAGGTCTGTGCGTAGAACTCCAGCCGGAATCTCCGGTTGCTCCCGCCCGGGAGCGACGGCACGACGCCGCCCTCGCCGCCGATACGTATCATGACCGGGCCACCCATGCCTGACGGCTCGCGCTCGCCGCCGAATCCGATACTCCAACCCAAGCGCGTGCTCACCTCCCAGCGCGCCTTGCCGCGCGCGCTGTTGCGACTGACGCCTTTGGGCCGGTCGTTGCTGACGGTGTCGCCGTTGTCGTCGAAACCCGTCGTGATGTCGTAGGGGAGAGCGGAGTTGGCGGTAAAGATCGCGCCGAGCGTGAAGCCTTTGTAGATTCTGCGGTTGATCATCGCGTTGAAGTAGTGGCGCATGTCGTTCGGGGCGGGGCCGCGCTCGGCGCGCAAGTCGAAGTTATCTGCGGGCAGGTTGAGCGGGCCGCCGGTGTCTGTGATGTTGCGCGAATAGACGTAGACTGCTGCCCAGAAGAGGTTGCTGTTGAAGGCTCCGGGCCCGAGGTTGACCATCAGGCGGTGCGCGCTCAAAGTAGCCGAAGACTCTACCTGTGCGATGTTTCCGGCGGAAGGGTCTGGACGACCGTAGCCCGGCACGGGAGCATTCAGATTGCGCGCGCGCAGCAGGTGTTGACCGCGCTGGAATTGGTAATCGGCGTTCAGGCGAAAGCGTTTGAAGAGCCGCGCCTCGACGGCGAAAGAGCCCTGGAGGATCATAGGCTGCCTGAGTTGTGGGTCAACCTGGATGCGACCGGGCGGGAGGACGATGGGCGTGCCTGTGCTGAGCGGGTCGGGGTAGCCAGGATTCTGCACGACCAGATCGCGTTGCCTGCGACCGTCCACGCGCAGGGCCTGTTCGTATGTCGCGGGCTCAAACCAATCGTAGAAGACGCCAGCCCCGGCGCGAAAGGTAACCGTGCCGGATTTGTCAGGCGTCCACGCGAGGCCGACGCGCGGGGCGAAGTTGCCGTGATCGGAAAGGTTCGTTTGCAGCTCGTGTCTGAGGCCGTAGCTGAGCAGCAGATTTTTACGCAGGCGATAGTCATCCTGCCAGTACCAGGCGAACTGGTATTGAGAAAATTTGAGCGCGGGGTCGCCGGTGCGTCGCGTGTAAGTCGTCGGGCGGTTTGCGGCGAGGGCTTCGAGGTTGGCAAAGGTGTATGTGCCGTTGGGGTTGAAAGTCTCCGTGCTGTCGTAGCTTCCGCCCTCGAAGAGTATCCCGGCGCGCATGGAATGTTGGCCGTGAGAGAAATCGAAGTTGTCGGCGAGCTCAAAATCGCGCGTGCTGTTTCGCCCACTGGTTAGCGCGCCGCCGCCGTTGAAGGCGTTGAGGACTTGAAGGCTCGGCTTGTCAGAGACGGGGATGGTATCGCGTTCGCGCCAGCGCGCCTGGAAACGAAACTCGTTGAGGAAGCGTTTGGCTAAGGGGCCGGATTCGGAGAAGCGGAAAATTTGTTCGGACTGATCGAGCGTGTAGGCGCGCTCGGCCAGATCGAAATCGCCCACGCCGAGATTGTCCTGCCTCCCTGCGTTGCGCTGGTATTCGAGACGCACGGAATGCGTCTTGTTGAGCGCATGCTCGACGCGCGCCGAAAGATTAAGGCGACGCGTGGGCCGCCGCGCCAGATCGTCGAAGAAGCCGCCGGGCAGAGCAGCGACGATGGTCTTCGAGTCATAGCTCTCGTTGCTGTCGGCGTTGAGGAAGAGGGAAGTGTGATTGCGCCAGAGCGGGCCGTCGAGCGTGAATCCGAAGCGGCGCGTTTGTTCGGGGCCGCGACGTGAGGCGAAAGCCGGACGAGCGTTGAATGCTTCGTCGCGGAAGGCAAAGCTGAGCGAGCCATGCCAATCGTTGACGCCCGGCTTGGTGAAAACGTCAACGGAGATAAGGCCGCGCTCGTGGTTCTCGGCGGCGTAGGCGTTGCGGCGAAAGCGTATCTCGCGTATCTGCGATTTGGGCGGCAACCTGCCGCCGCGAAAACCGTTGACGCGGATAGTCGCGCCGGGCCCGCCCATCGCGTTGATCGCGTTCTCGAACTCTTCGGGGTCGTCCGGTAGCTCGGCCAGCTGTTCCTCCGTCAAGACGTTGGAGAAAGCGTCGCCGCGCGGGTCTGTCGCGCGCTCCTGTTCGTCCTGCCCGACGACCAGCTCTTCTTTGACGGTCGCCACTTCCAATTGAACCTTCAATTGATTGCTGCCCGCATTGAGCGCGAACCCTTCGACCGTACGCGTCTCAAAACCTTCGGCGGAAACTTCGAGCAAAACTTTTCCGGCGGGCAAGCCTTGAAAGACGACGCTGCCCTGCACGGTCGTCGTGAGCGACTGCTCCGCGCCCGCCAACGGTTGGACGCGCACGCGTGCGGCGGCGACGAACGCGTCGTTGGGATCAACCACCGTGACTCTCAAACTCGCTTCCGCACCGGCGCGGTTCTGCGCCGGGACGGCCAAACACATCATCGCGAAGACAAGCCACAGGCACAGCACGCGGACGAATAGACGATACATACGCATCTCTTGAAAACCCTCTCTTTTTGCAGCGAGCTATTTTTTCTGGAACTTGTCGGCTTTGAACTGCGGGTTAAGCTCGTAGGATTTGATCTCCCACTCCTCGTTTACTTCGCCCTCAGAGCCCTGTGTGATGTGATGTGGGAACATGAGACCGGCGACCTTGCGGTAGTCTGAGAAGCGCAACTGCATCTCGACCAGTTCGGGTTTCGCCGACGCGAGTTCCTGTGCGGCCTTCTCGCGCGCTTCCTTCAGTTGTTCTTCCTGCTTCCGCTTGTCGTCGGTGCTGCGCATCATGTTTGTGATCATGCGCGGCTTAGGGGCGCGGTAGGTGAGCATCAGGGGCAGGTGAGTCTCTTTATCCAGAAAGAGACGCGCGGTAAAATTTTCGGGGCCGGTCGCGTCTATTACGTCCGCGCGCCCGTCGTCGGCGACGGCCTCGCCCGCGTATGTGAACTGAATGTCATAACCGTTGGGCGCGCTGAGCAAAAGCGCGAGCAGGTAGCGCGCATACTCTGCGCGGAATCTGAGCGCCTGTTCCTGCTCGATCTTCTCCGTCTCCTCTTTGGTAGGGTTTGCGCCGCCTGGGCCCATGATGATCATGAAGCCGTTGCCGCCGGGGCCTCCGCCGCCGCTCCATGACTGGCTCCCGTTGAGCGCGCGGTAAACCGTCCTCGTCGCGCTCGACCCGTGGATGATGATCGTGTCGGACTTCATGAACTTGTCGGGCAGAAGAAAATTGAACTCGCGCTCACCCGTTATCTCGCGTTCCAGCAAGACGCGACGGAAATCGCCTTTCAACGTCAAGCTCTGTATGGATGCGATTTTTTCTTCGCCCCCGATGGCCGCGCGTGATTGCTTGATCAGTTCGAGCGCGCGCGCCGCCTCCCCGTTCTCCTTAGCGAGCGCGTTGCACGTGGCGAGGGCCAGCACAGCGAGCAGGAGGCAGGCACAGTTGATGAATCGCTGCATGATAAAAGTCTCTCCTTGAGTAGAAATCGAAAATTGACAGGCGGCCGGACACACTTCGGCGCACACGCGCGCGCGTGCCGGCGAGCGAACGTCATGCTCAATGATTCGCCTGGATGATTTGTTTGAACCGGCTTGCCGGTCGCCGCTGATGAAAAATCTGCTAACCGGCGGACATTGTTATTTCAGATGAGGCGCAAAGAAAGTTCCAAAAAAGGTGAGGCGCTTGAATTACGCGTTGACGGGTCAGTCTCAAGGGCTGTCCAAAGCGTAGCGCCGAGGCTCTCAACGTCAGATCGAATGGCCCACAATGCTTGAGCGCCAACTCTAGATGGTGTCTGAAAAAGCCCCTGCAAGGGGCGACAGAATGTAGCCCACGGCGCAAGCCGTGGGATGAGTATGTGATGAAAAGGTCAGAGCCCCGAAGGGGCGACAGACCTGCAAGAATGTCTGTCGCCCCTTCGGGGCTTCTGATGCGGTGGTTGATGGTTTACCCATGACTTGCGTCATGGGCTACATTCCGCTCGCCCCTTGCAGGGGCTTTTTCAGACACCCTCTACTACGCGCACGCTCCTACTCGTACCGGAGCGCAGTCATCGGATCAATCCTCGTCGCCCTGCGTGCCGGAATATAACAGGCCAACAGCGCAATCAAGGCCAGAAAGATCGACCCGCCGAGAAGTATCGAGGGGTCTGTGGCGCTCACGCCATAAAGCAGGCTGACCAGTACGCGCGTGATCGCAAAGGATGCCAGGAGCCCGAAGACGACGCCCGCCAGCGCGAGCTTGAATCCGCTCCACAACACCATTCTGAGGACATTACCGGCCTGCGCGCCTAAAGCCATGCGGATGCCTATCTCCTGCGTTCGCTGAGCTACCGAATAAGAGATCACGCCGTAGAGCCCGATCGTCGCCATCAACAGGGCCACCACCGCGAACATCGTCATCAGTGTGGTGTTGAAGCGGCGCTGTGCGGTCGAGACGGCCATGACCTGCATCATTGTCTGGACATTGGAAACGGGCGCATCCGCGTTGGTTTCCCTGATCGTTCGTCGCACTGCGTCGCCCAGGCTCGCGGGCTCCACGTTTGTGCGTACGACCAGCGTCGCGTTTGCGCCGAACGCTATCTGTGCATAGGAGACGTATATCTCAGGGTCGGGAGGTTGATCGAGTCCCCACTGTCGTGCATCACCGACGACGCCGATAATCTCGTGCGCGTCTCCGTCCATCACGAGCAGGCGTTTCCCGATGGGGTCTTCCCCGGAGAAGAAACGCTTCGCCAAAGTTTCATTAACGATGATTGGGAATTGAGGCTGCTGTTTGTCGTTGTCGGTGAAGACACGGCCTTTCAAAAGAGGGATGCCGATGGCGCGGAAATAGTTTGGCGTGATGAGACGATACTCCGCGACGGGGGCCTCGCCGGACTTGTACTTCGGACGCCCCTCGATGTTGAAATCACCATTGACACTGCCCTGGCCCGACACCGGAAGATCGTTGATCGCCCCGACGGCCTGCACACCCGGCAGCGCTTGAATCCTCCCTTGAACTTCGGCGAGGAAATTTGCTGTCTCCTGTACCTCGCGCGCCCTTCCTTCATCGGTCTCGTCGTCGGCTGACGCAGGTTTGCGCGGGAATGAGACGTTGGCTGTGAGCAGGTTCTGCGGATTAAAACCGGGGTTCACCAGCGTCAAGCGCCTGATGCTTTCGATCAGCAGTCCGGCGCTGATGAGAAGGATAAAGGAGAGCGCGATCTCTGCGATAACCAGTATGCGCCGGAGCAAGGCCCTGTGCGGGCTGGTGGTTGCCGCTCCGCGCACGCCTTCCTTGAGCATCTCATTCAGATTGGCCTTTGAACTCTGAAAGGCGGGCGCAAGACCGAAGACGATTCCCGTCAGGATTGAAACCAGCATGGTGAAGCCCAGCACCCAACGGTCAAGTCCCACCTCTTTGACGCGCGGGATGCTCGAAGGCGCGAGCGAGACGAGCAGGTTAACGCCCCACATCGCCAGCAAAATTCCCAGACCGCCGCCCAGCAGGGCCAGCAGCACGCTCTCCGTCAACAACTGTCGCGCGATACGCCAACGGCTCGCGCCGAGCGCCGTTCGCACCGCGATCTCTTTTTGCCTTGTCGTCGCGCGCGCGAGCAGCAGGTTGGCGACATTGGCACACGCTATCAAGAGCACAACACCCACGGCTCCGAGGAGAATCATGAGCACGGAGCGAATCCCCCTGATCTGCTCTTCCAGCAACGGCGTGATCGTGACGCGCAGGTTGGTATCATTCTCCGGGTACTGCTGCGCCTGAATAGAGGCGATCTGGTTCATCTGCGCCTGCGCCTCTTCGATGGAGGTTCCGTCCTTAAGACGTGCGATGATCTTTAGAAAGTTTGTGCCGCGCTGCCTTTTGTCCTCCGCAATGACGGCGGGTATCCAGACATCCGTGCGTCCCGGAAAATTGAAAGCGGGCGGAGCGATGCCCACCACCGTATAAGCCTCGCCGTTGAGCGTTACGGTCTTACCGGCCAAGCCAGGGTCAGCGCCGAAGCGACGCTGCCACATCCCGTGGCTGATGACGGCGACATGACCGGCCCCGGGCTGATCATCTGTCGGAAGAAAGAACCGCCCCTGCGACGGGGCAACGCCAAACATCTTGAAGAAGCCTTCCGTCACACGCACGCCGCTGACCCGCTCGGCCTGTTCGATGCCGGTCAGGTTATAAGTCTCGAAGTAGTAGGCGGCAATCTCTTGAAAAACTTTCTGCTGGGCCCGCCATTCAAGAAAGGCCGGGCGTGAGATGGGCCCACGCATGATCGGCGGCTGTGTCCGCAGGACGTGAACCAGCCGGTCTGGGTCTGTGTAAGGAAGGGGACGAAGCAACACGGCATTGACGACCGAGAAGATGGCCGTGTTCGCTCCGATACCGAGCGCCAGTGCGAGCACCGCGATCACCGTAAAACCGGGCGTTTTAATCAGCATGCGCGCTCCGAATCGAATGTCCTGCCACAAAGTTTCAAACATGGTGCTCCTTTCGATTCTCCGAGATTGGCTTATCAGAGAAACACCGTGGAGGCGAGTTTTGTGGCAAAAAAGTGGCCCGCGTGCTCGGCGGCAATGGCGGCGCTGGGTTTGAACGGCTGCGGATTTTTCCTCAACCCGGATGGATATATTCCCCAATCGCCGTCGAAAATCATGGAAAAAATGCTGATGCGGCGCGGCACACTCGTTGCTCTTTTCCAGAGGAGAGGAAAGTCCACCTTGAGAGGCATGGAAAAAGAGATGATTAAGATCGAACGCATCCTGTGTCCCGTTGATTTATCGGAATCGAGTGATAAGTCTTTGCGTTATGCGGCGGCGCTCGCTCGTGCCTACAGCGCGAAGCTCTCCGTCTGTCACTGCGTCGGAGAGCCCGCCGCCACCGCCGGAACGCTCGCCCGTCAGAAAGCAAACATCGGTCTCAAAGAAGCGGTCGCCTCCTCACTTCAAATTCATGTTGGCCTGGCCGGTCTCGGCGCGGTCGATTGGGAGAGCGTGACTGTTGAAGGCGAGAGGGCGGCGGAAGCGCTCACGCGTGAAGCTCTCGCGGAGAACGTTGACCTGATCGTGATGTGCTCAAGGCGGCGGCCACTGCGCGCCGCGCTGCTCGGCTCGACCACCGAGCAGGTCTATCGCAGCGCTCCTTGTCCGGTGCTCGTCACACATCCAGACCAGCGTGAGTGGACGGAAGACGAGTCTGGCATCATTCGCCCTGTAAGAATTCTCGTCGCGCATGATTTTTCAGACTACTCGGAGCTGGCGCTGACGATTGCGCTCTCGTTCGCGCAGGAGTATCAGGCGGAACTGCACCTGCTGCATGTTTTGGAAGCGCCTGTTCTGGTCGAGCCAGAGCTAGCCTGGGGGCCTTCGAGCGTCGAGGGCACTTATCACAAGGCGGCGCGTGGCCTTCAGAACGCCGTTCACGGCGAGGCTTACATGTGGTGCAAAGCCGTCAAGCATGCCGTGCGTTGGGGCAAGCCTTACCGCGAGGTTTTGTCTTATGCCAGAGAGCAGGAGATTGATCTCATCTGCATGGGCGCGCACGGCACCGGCTTTGGAATACAGACGCTCTTCGGCTCAAACGTCGATCGAGTCGTACGCCAATCACCATGCCCGACGCTGGTGGCAAGACCGCTCAGACCTTCCGGCTCAATGCCTCTTAAAGATGGCTCTGTTTAGTATTCCCCGAAATTAAACTATAATCGGCAACATCTACGAAACAGCCTTGCCCGGAATGGAGGCCGCCCGCGCTGAAAACAACTAAAGACAAAGTCCTCGTCGTCGACGATGAGCAGATGATTCGTCGAATGCTGGCGGACGCTTTGCGCAGTTGGGGATATGTGCCGCTCGAAGCAGGCAGCGTCGCCGAGACGGTGGCTGCGTTCGAGGCCGAAGGGCCTGCGGCAGTGCTGCTCGACATAGACCTGCCCGACGGGTCTGGTCTGGATGCGCTGCGCGAAATCAAGAGCCGTCAACCACAGGCTGTCGTCATCATGGTGACGGGCAATGTTCAGGTGGAGAATACTATCTCCGCGCTGCGCGGAGGGGCGCACGATTTTATCGGCAAGCCCGTCAATCTACAGGAACTGCGGGTGACGATTCGCAACGGGCTCGAAATGCACCAGTTGCGTCAGGAAGTCGGAAGGATTCGACAGGAGCGTGCGCGCGCCTTCAGCTTCGAGCAGATCATCGGAGACTCCGGGCCCATGCAGCAGATGCTCAAGATTGCCCGCAAGGTGGCCGAGAGCGAAGCGACGGCGGTTCTCTTGCAGGGCGAGTCTGGAACGGGCAAAGACCTCGTGGCGAAAGCGATTCATTACGGCTCGCGCCGCTCCGATGCGCCCTTCGTCGCCATCAACTGTGCGGCGCTGCCCGCAAATTTAATCGAGTCGGAATTGTTCGGTTACGAGAAGGGCGCGTTTACGGACGCGAAGGCGCGCAAAGAAGGACTGTTCGAGCAGGCCGAAGGCGGCACGCTGCTTCTGGACGAGATCGGCGAGCTTGAGTTGAGCCTTCAGGCGAAACTCTTACGTGTGCTGGAAGAAGGCTCCTTCCGTCGCGTCGGCGGGCTCAAAGACCTGCCGCTCGACGTGCGCGTCATCGCCGCCTCGAATCGTGACCTCAAATCGGAGAGCGAGGCCGGGCGCTTTCGTCTAGACCTCTACTATCGCCTCTCCGTGATAGAGCTGGTCATCCCGCCCTTGCGCGAAAGGGGCGACGATGTGCTCTTGCTCGCAGAGCATTACATCGCAGACTTCAGCCAACGCCTGCGGCTTGGCAAGCAAAGGCGCGGGCTCGCGCCCGAGGTCGTCGAAGCTTTCCGCCGCTACGCGTGGCCCGGCAACGTGCGCGAGCTGCGAAATGTCATCGAGCGCGCGCTCATCCTTGAGGACAAAGAGACCATCACATTAGAATACCTGCCGCGCGATCTGACGACGAAACGCTCGGGCCAAAGCCCTGATTCGAGGGGCACGCATCCGGGCAGAACGGAAACGGATTTCGCGCTGCCGCCCGAAGGTCTCTCGCTCGACGCGGTAGAGATGTCGCTGGTGGAGAAGGCGATGAAGATGAGCAATGGTAACCAGACGCGCGCCGCAGAGCTTCTGGGCATCTCGCGCGATCAACTTCGTTACCGTCTCAAAAAACTCGATTCGCAGGAGAGCGTCGCTTCCGAGTAGTCGATCCGAAGATGGGTCTTTCCTTCAAATGAGTATAGACACCTCCAAGCCTATCGCTCAGCAGGAGAACTTAAACCTCAACGCAGAGGAGGCTCTTGAGCGTTTACTGAAGGAGTTGGCCGACCTCAAGTTCGCCCTCGACGAGTCCGCGATTGTCGCCATCACAGACCAGCGCGGCGTCATCACTTACATCAACGACAAGTTCTGTCAAATCTCCAGGTATTCCCGTGAAGAGCTTCTCGGCCAGGATCATCGCATCATCAACAGCGGCTATCATCCCAAGGAGTTCATACGCGAGCTCTGGACGACGATTGCCGGAGGGCGCGTCTGGCGCGGCGAGATCAAGAATCGCGCCAAGGACGGAACCTTCTACTGGGTTGACACGACCATCGTGCCTTTCCTGGATACCCGTGGCAAGCCTTACCAGTACATAGCCATCCGCTACGACATCACGGAACGCAAGCGCGCCGAAGAGCGCATCCGCGAGCAGGCGGCGCTGCTGGACAAGGCACAGGACGCCATCCTCGTTCGTGACCTCGCAGGCCGCATACTCTTCTGGAATAAGAGCGCCGAGCGCATCTACGGCTGGACGCAGGAAGAGGTGCTGGGCAAGAGAGCGGGCGACCTCCTCTTTAACGAGAACAAAAACCCGTATGACACTGCGGTCGGGGCGCTGCTGCGCGACGGCGAGTGGACTGGCGAGCTCCGACAGGTCACAAAGGACGAGGGCGAGATCACGGTCGAGAGCCGCTGGACGCTCGTGCGGGACGATCAGGGCGAGGCTCAATCCGTGCTTGTCATTAATACCGACATCACGGAGAAGAAGGTGGTCGAGGCCCAGTTCCTGCGCGCGCAGCGTATGGAATCGATCGGGACGCTGGCCGGGGGCATCGCTCACGACCTCAACAATATCCTGTCACCGATACTGATGGCAGTCGAAGTGCTTCAGTTGAAACATAGAGACGAAGCGAGCCAGGATTACTTAAAGATGCTTCAGGCGAGCGCCGAGCGCGGCGCGAGCATGATTCAACAGGTGCTCTCTTTCGCACGCGGCGTACAGGGGGAACGCATCGCGCTCCAACCCAAGCACTTGATAAAAGATGTCATCAAGATTCTGACCGATACTTTGCCCAAATCGATCACCATCAAGTTTAGTATCCCGGAAGGGCTCTGGCTCACTTCCGCCGACGCGACGCAGATTCATCAGGTCTTGATGAACCTGTGCGTCAACGCGCGCGATGCGATGCCTGCGGGCGGCGCGTTGACCATACGCGCCGAGAACGCCACGCTCGACGAGAATTATGCGCGGATGCATCTGGAGGCGAAGGCCGGAAAATACGTGATGATTACCATCGCCGACACCGGCATCGGAATGACGCCGGACGTGACGGGCAGAATCTTCGACCCGTTCTTTACCACCAAAGAGATGGGGAAGGGAACGGGGCTCGGCTTATCCACGGCGCTCACCATCGTCAAGAGCCACGGCGGCTTACTCAACGTCTATAGCGAGCCGGGCAAGGGAAGCCAGTTTACGATCTACCTGCCCGCGCTTGAGATGCCGGGCGAAGAGCAAACGGTCGATGTCAAACCTGATCTTCCCGTTGGACACGGCGAGCTTATCCTCGTCGTCGACGATGAGGAATCAATCCGGCTGATAACCAAGGGCACGCTCGAAACCTTCGGTTACAAGGTGCTGACCGCAAGCGACGGCACGGAGGCCGTGGCGCTCTACGCCGAGAACAAAGATCAGATTCGCGTCGTGCTCACGGATATGATGATGCCCTTTATGGACGGCCCGGCGACCATCCGTGCGCTGCAAAGACTCGACCCGCAGGTCAAGATCATTGCCGCCAGCGGACTCCCTGCCAGTGATAAGTCTGCGGAAGCCTTAAGCGCCGGGGTTAAAATATTTCTGCCCAAGCCTTATACGGCGGAGAAGCTTCTGAAAGCGCTCGCCGAACTGCTGTCGCCCGCGACGGACGCTGGATCATGACTGCTGATGAGAGCCACGAAGGTAAGACATCTGAATCATAACGCTCAGAAGAGCCTTCGGCTGAGTTGAGGGATTCTTTCATCCCTGACAGTAATTATCCGCAGTCCGCCGGTGATTTTTCCGCAAGTGATGATCCCGTACCAGCCGGAAATGCACCCTTTCTGATGAGGCACGCACATTGCATTTCCGCCATGTCGGAGGAGTAAAGGCATGGGCGAAGAACTTGACTACAACAACTGGACTTCTTACCTGAACGGGTTCAATAAACGTAATCGCTGGCGACCGACGAGGCTTGAGGTGTTCGGAGAGATGGGCGCGCAGGTGGCCGAGCGCGGGATGCCGCTTGTGGGAATCAGCATGGAGGAAGACAGGGAAGGCTCCGCACGTATGCACATCATGCTCGGCGAGCACGACGCGATAGACCCGCGACACCTGACCTATACGATCACACGCGTCAGCCGTGTGACGCCCAAACGAGGCACGGATGGCCTGGACGAGGCTTTGGAGATAGAGGATGAGCAGGGCGAGAAGAACCTCCTGCTCTTCGAGCCGCGCCCGCTGATCAGCGTCATCCATTAGGCTGATGTAAAGCCTGTGGGCTTGAAGATTCTTCAGCGCCTTTTCGTGTTGGAGATGAGAGAGCGCAACAAAAGTTTCGGCCACGCGGGGCGCTGGCTCCGCGTGACCGTTAATCGTGTCCACGCATAGATCGTTCGAGGATATAATCTCATGTCTCAATCAGATCAACACAAGTGGGTCTATCTCTTTGAAGAGGGGAGCGGCGATGCCAAGGCATTGCTCGGAGGCAAAGGCGCGGGGCTCACGGAGATGACTCGCGCGGGTTTGCCCGTCCCTCCCGGCCTCATCGTCACGACCGAAGCCTGCAATGCCTTTTACGCTCACGGCAAGCAGTTTCCGCACGGGATGTGGGAGCAGGTCAAAGAGGCTTTGCGTGTGATTGAGGCGAAGGTCGGCAAGCGTTTTGGCGACCCCTCGAATCCGCTGCTCGTGTCTGTGCGCTCGGGCGCGGCGTTCTCGATGCCGGGGATGATGGATACCATCCTCAACCTGGGGCTCAACGAAGAGACCGCGCAGGGGTTGGCAGAGCAGACCGGCGACATGCGTTTCGCCCTCGATGCTTATCGCCGCTTCGCCTCGCTTTTCGGCGAGATCGTGATGGGCGTGGCCCACGAAAAGTTCGAGCGCGTCATGGATCGCTACAAGGCGCAGACCGCCGGGGGCCGCGACACAGACCTTGAGCCGGAACACCTGCGCGAGATCATCGCCGCCGAAAAACAGATCATCTTAGCCGAGCAGCGCGGGCACGCCATCCCCGAAGACCCTTACGAGCAACTGCGCGTGGCGATCGCCGCCGTCTTCAATTCCTGGATGGGACGCCGCGCCGTTGATTACCGTCGCGTCAATCGTATCGCGGACAACCTCGGCACAGCCGTCAACGTGCAGGTCATGGTCTTCGGCAACATGGGCCAAACCTCGGGCACGGGCGTCGCCTTCACACGCAACCCTTCGACGGGCGAGAAGGCGCTCTACGGCGAATATCTACTCAATGCGCAGGGCGAAGATGTCGTCGCGGGCATTCGCACGCCCAACCCTATCAGCCGTTTGCGCGAGGAGTTGCCGGAGGTCTACGAGCAGTTCGTCTCCATCACAGACCTGCTGGAGCGGCACTACCGCGACATGCAGGACGTGGAGTTCACGATCGAGCGGGGCAAGCTCTGGATGCTACAGACGCGCACGGGCAAACGCACGGGCGCGGCGTCGGTTCGTATCGCCGTCGACATGGTTGGCGAAGGCTTGATTGATAAAGCGACGGCCATCGCCCGCGTCAGCCCTGACCAGCTAGACCAACTGCTGCACCCGACCGTTGACCCGGATGCGGACGCCGTCGTGCTTGCGACGGGACTTCCCGCGAGCCCCGGCGCGGCCCAGGGACAGGTCGTCTTCGACCCGGACGAAGCCGAAGTGATGGCACAAGGCGGCACGAAGGTCGTGCTCGTCCGGCAGGAGACGAGCCCTGACGATTTTCACGGCATGGTGGCCGCGCAGGCGATCGTGACGGCGCGCGGCGGGATGACAAGCCACGCTGCGGTCGTCGCGCGCGGGATGGGTAAGTCGTGCGTGTGCGGCGCGAGCGCGCTCAATATCGATTACGGCCAGCAGCAGCTCAACGTTAATGGCACGGTCGTCACGAAGGGGGAATGGATTACGGTTGACGGCTCGACGGGGCGCGTCTTTCTGGGGCAAGTGCCGACGGTGCAACCGGCCATCGGCGCGGATTTCCGTGAATTGATGACGTGGGCGGACGAATTCCGGCGACTGAGAGTGCGCGCCAACGCGGACACGCCGCGTGATGCCGAAGTGGCCCGCGAGTTCGGCGCGGAAGGCATCGGCCTGTGTCGCACGGAGCATATGTTCTTCGGCGACGAGCGGCTGGCCGCGATGCGCGAGATGATCTTAGCCGACGGCGTGGGCGCGCGCGAAAAGGCGCTCGAACGACTGCTTCCTCTTCAGCGCAAAGATTTCGTCGGCATCTTTCGCGCGATGCAAGGATTGCCCGTCACGATTCGACTGCTCGACCCGCCGCTGCACGAGTTCCTGCCCAATCTGGAAGAGTTGCTCGGCGAGCTGGCCGAGCTGAAGATGACTTTGCAGCGCGCCGCGAGCATACGCGAGATAGATAGATTGTTAGACGAGATTGCCGAGAAGCGGCGGCTGCTACAGCAGGTCGAGCGCACGCGCGAGAACAATCCGATGCTCGGCCATCGCGGTTGTCGCCTGGGCCTGCTCTACCCGGAGGTGACGCGCATGCAGGCGCGCGCCATTTTCGAGGCGGCCTGCCAGGTGCGCGGCGATGGCATCGTCGTGACTCCCGAAGTCATGGTTCCGCTGGTCTCAATCGACGAAGAGCTGCGTCATCAATCGGAGCTTATACGCGAAGTTGCCGCACAGGTGATGGGCGAATACGGGCTCAACGTCGATTACACTGTCGGGACGATGATCGAGCTGCCGCGAGCGGCGCTGACGGCTGACAGGATCGCCGCTCATGCCGATTTCTTCTCGTTCGGCACAAACGATCTGACGCAGACGACCTTCGGTTTGAGCCGGGACGATTCGGGCCGCTTCCTGCCCGCCTACGTCAAACATAAAATCCTGCCCGACGATCCCTTTCAGGTGCTCGATCGTGAGGGCGTGGGCCAACTGGTGCTGATGGGAACGGAGCGCGGGCGCTCGGTCAAGCCGAAGCTCAAGGTCGGTATCTGCGGCGAGCACGGAGGCGAGCCGCACTCGATTGCCTTCTGTCACGAGATCGGGCTCGACTATGTAAGCTGCTCGCCTTTTCGTGTACCCGTCGCGCGCCTCGCCGCTGCGCAGTCGGCCCTCGCAGCACAGCAAGCGGGCCCACTCCCGGCGGATAAATGATCTGCCGTTCGGTTCTTATTCGGTGCTCGATGATGAGGCTTGCGATTACGCTTTAATCGCCATTGCCGTCGGAGCTTGCCGCCAGAGCGTAAGCGGTTTGCTTCTCCTCGGGGCGGAGATGTTCTTCAAACAGTCTGGCTGAGATTTCGAGAAAGTCCTGCGCCGTGACGATGCCGACCAGATTCTCTTTGTCAACCACCGGCAGGCAGCCGACCCTGTGCCGTCGCATGAGCGCGATGGCTTCGAGCGTAGGTGTCTGCGGCGTGGCCGTGACAGGGTTGGTCTTCATGATACTGCGCACGGCGATGGGCTCGGCGTGCTCGCCGCCGCTCTGTCCTTGAGCCAGCCTGCGCAGCAACGCTCGATGCGATAGCAGGCCCACCAGCTTGCCCTCCTCATTCTCGACCGGCACGTGGCGTATGTGTCGCCAGTCCATCATGTTCGCGGCCAGATCAATCAGATCGTCCGGCTGGATGGTGAAGAGGTCTGTCGACATGAATTGGCCCACCGTCCGGTAGCTGTGATGCCAATCCTGCGCCTCATTGGTTTCGATGACCGGCCAAAGGTGCACGGGTTCTCCCGTCTGCTGACGCCAGAGCATAGTCTTCGTGAGAGCGCGATGGCGAATGTCGCGCGTCCCCTGATCTTTCATCGCCGCGAGCGAGCGCAGCATCCAGTTTGCACCCGTCCGGCCGCTCTCAACGCGCTCTTCGATAACGCCAAGGTAACGATCAATGTCCTCCGCCTCGACTCCTGACTTTTCGAGCCCTTGACGGGCGAGCGGCAACAACTCATCCAGTATCAGTGTCGCCGCCGGATAACTCCGACCGTTCGTCCAGACAAACTGCGCGTTCAGACCGAAGCGCGCGGCGGCGAAGAAGTTGGCCTTGGCATCATCGAAGCTCATGAGCCGATCAATCTCGCCGTAAGCTTCGGGCAGCGAGGTCATCAAGCCTAGGAAGAACGCAGCGTTCGCCAGCTCGTCCAGAACGGTCGGCCCTGAGGGAAGCGCACGGTTCTCTATGCGCAGGTGCGCGCGTCCTTCACTGATTCCGTAGCAGGGACGATTCCAAGGCCAGATCGTGCCGTTGTGAAGACGCAGCGCAGACAGGCGCGGAGCCTCGCCGCGCTTGAGTCTTGCAAACGGGTCGTCATCCGTCTCTCCCAGGATGATGACGCGGAAGCGCGCGATCTGCTCGCGAAACATCTCAAGGACTGAGTGCTTCATCCAGCCTTCGCCGAAGCCGACGCGCGTCGGCTGGCTGCGCGCCTGATGAGCGAAAGAGCGATCGTCGGCTGAATGTTGAAAGAGCGCGAGCCGCGTTTCCTGCCACAGGCGATGGCCCAGCAGCAGCGGCGAATTGACCGCCGCCGCAAGCACCGGAGCCGTGATCGCCTGCGCCATGTTGTAGAGCGGCACGAACTCTTTTGGCGATACCTGAAGGTGAATCTGAAAGCTCGTGTTACACCCTTCCATCATGAAGTTGTCGTGCTTCATCTGTAGCTCGTCGAGCCCCTTGATGTGAATGGCAAAGCTGCCGCCGCGCATGCGCAGCAGCGCCCTGTTCAATTCGGCATAGCGCGGGCTCTGCGTCATATTCCGTAGCGTCAGATCGGAGGTTTCGAGCGTCGGCAGAATCCCGGCCAGCAGCACGTCTGCCCCGCAGGTGCGCGCCGCCTCGCGTGTTAAGCGCAAGACCTCTTCAAGCTCCTGCTCCATCTCTCGAAAACATCGCCCGCCCAGAAGGCGCGGCGTGAGGTTGGCTTCCAGATTGAAGCGCGCGATCTCGGTCGTCAATCTCTCGTCACCCGCGCGCTCCAGGACTTCGCGGCCAACGGGCGCGGGATGGAGGCTCTGGTCGATCAGAAACATCTCCTGCTCAGCGCCGATGCGTCGCACTCCGCTCTCGATCAAGTCATGGTCGAGCATGTATTCCAGTGCGCGTAGATCATCCAGCAGCGCCTTCATGTAGGCCCGCAGTTTGCGATCATCGAGCGCCTCGTCAACATTATGTTCACCCATAGCAGCTTGGAATCCTTCCTCTTCGTATGACGGCCAACAGGCAGGCGCGAGCGCGGGCGCAACCACCTCTCGCTTCACCTCAGATTTGTGCAATATCCATGCCTGAAAAAACGCCCGGAGCGACATGCGTTGATAAGTATCAGGCAGGCGATTTGGTAACGCTCGGTTTACGTGTCTCATTGAGCCTCTGCGTCTTTCCCGGCGATTGAAAACAGGCGCGGGAAATCTTTATCGAACGGGCGCGAAGAGAGGCGGCGCGAGTATTTTTGCGCAATCCTTTGGGGAGAAATCCGCAAGCGGGGCACGGGGCAAACCGTTTTGAAGAGGATTTTTGACGGGAACGCGCATTGCTATGGCACACAGGTAGAAGACTCCGTGAGAGAGCCTGAGTCTTGAGAGATAGCCAAGGAGAGATTCAGTTGAAAATACTTTTAGCCATCGAAGATTCCTCCTGTAGTGATGCGGCGGTCGAGATGGTCGCGCGGCGCACATGGCCCGCCGGTGCGGAAGTGCGTGTGATTTCGGTGGTCAAACCCTTTGCCCCGCTGGCGTCCGCGCCGTCGCGTCCAGCGGTCGAATTCTTCGACGAGGCGGAGGTGGCCGAGCAACGGCGGGCGCGCGCGGCCGTCGAGCGTGCGGCGCACAGAATCAGCCGGAATAAAAGGCCGGTCGGAAGACTCAAGATCACGACCGAAATCTTTCTGGGCTCGCCGAAACGCATCATCATCGAAGAGGCCGAACGCTTCGGAGCGGACTTGATCGTCCTCGGCTCGCATGATCGCCTGAGCTTGGAACGCAGGCTGCTGGGCTCCGTCTCGCAAGTGGTCGCAGCGCAGGCCGCGTGTCAGGTCGAGATCGTCAGCACTTGCCAGCACGTTTGACCGGAGGTTGCGATGATTAAGGATTTGAGCCCGGACAAATCACGCGAGCTGCTGCGGCGCGAGCGCCTGGCGCGTTTGGGATGCATCGCCGACGGCGAGCCTTACATCGTTCCCGTCAGCTATGTCTCGGACGGCGAGCAAGCGCTTGTTCACTCCCTGCCGGGGCGTAAGATTACGGCGATGCGCGCCAACCCGCGCGTCTGCCTGCAAGTTGACGAAATCGAGGACGAGTTCAATTGGAAGAGCGTGATAGCCTTCGGCGATTACGAAGAGATACGCAACCCGGAGGAGCGCTCGCTGGCCATGAACCGCTTGCTGGCCTGCTTTCCGCAACTCACGCCCGTCGAAACGCGCATCGCAGATGATGCGGGTGCGCCCGCCCCCATCATCTTCCGCATTAAGATTGACAAGATAACCGGCCTCTGCGAAGGGCATTAAGTGAATAACGATGGAGACGTGCGATTGCAGCCGCTTGATTGATGGAGGTGTGCTTTTGTTGAAAGTTGATGCGATGTCGCTCGGAGAGAGCCAGGCGCTGCTGTTGCGTGTCGGCTACGGCCACTTGGGCTGCGCGCGCGACAATCATCCTTACGTCGTGCCGATGCATTACGCCTACGATTCGGAGTATCTATACTTTTTCACCACCGAGGGGACAAAGACCGAATACATAGCGGCCAACTCCGAGGTCTGTTTTCAGGTTGAAGAAGTCACAGACGCTTCGTACTGGCGCAGCGTGATGGTGATCGGTCACGCCGAACGCATTACAAGAGATGCTGAGCTACAGAGCGCCATCGCACTAATCAAGGAACGCAACCCGACTTTAACGCCCGCCATCAACGAGACACACATCGGCCCCTGGAAGCGCCTCAGTAAGATGGCCGTCTACCGCCTTCACCCCGAGACGCTCTACGGGCGTAAGACTATCTAAGCATCTGTTTGGAAAATCACCGAGGTCGCTGAAGGCGACTCATTCAATAGCCGGCCTTCCTTCATCAAGCGCTGCGCAAAGTTACCCAGTCGATTGCGTGAAAGCCCACACCGCTCCCGCTCGCAC
The DNA here is from genome assembly GCA_036522655.1 of Pyrinomonadaceae bacterium. Lineage (GTDB taxonomy): Bacteria > Acidobacteriota > Blastocatellia > Pyrinomonadales > Pyrinomonadaceae > DASQYE01. The sequence continues at coordinate 80,832 of DATDFK010000068.1, forward strand.
CGCGCGGAAATACAGGGAAACAAGTTCGATCACAGTCGGCACGTTGCTTGCGATGTGGAAGGTTACAGAACGACCTGCTCAAGGTGAGCGGGGGATGCCTGAGAACCAGCCGGGCGCGGTTAACTCAGCGGGAGGCTGACCTGTCATCATGGACGTGGATAATAAGTATTACCGGCATTCGAGAATTTCGGAGTTAAAGTTCCGCGCGCTCGTCCGCCACTTCGCGCATGACCTCAACGCGACCGACTCAGCCGAGCTTACCGGCCTGACGCGCAAGAGCGCGACCAGCATCTTTCTCAAGATTCGACAGCGCATCGCACAGGACTGCCTGCGCCACTCGCCGTTTGTTACAGGAGCGATCAAGGCGACCGAGAGCCACTCCTGTACGCTCTGCATCTGCGGACGACGCGGGTGCGGCACGACGACCGGAAAACCCGTCTTCACCCTGCTCGTCTACGACGATCGAATCCACACGCAGATCATCCCGGACTGTCGTAAGGCCCCCTTGCGCGCCATCATTCGTGGTCGTCATGTGGCGAATGAAGTGCTGCTCGATAACGGCTGGCATGGTTACGACGGGCTGGTGGATGTCGAATACGAGCAGCCCTACGGGATTAAAAACGAGGCCGCCGAAAACAGTAGGCTTGAGGCGATAGAGAATTTCTGGCGCTTCGCCAGAGGGCGGCTGGAGAAGTTCAACGGCGTCTCCAACCGGACATTTTATCTGCACTTGAAAGAGTGCGAATGGCGCTTCAACGGGCGCGACTTAGACCTCTATACGGAGCTGATCGAACTGCTCGGAAAACATCCGATTTAACTACTCTAGGCCAAGAATATGATGGAATTGAACGGGCCATTCACATTACATTTCCGGGCAGGTGTTTTCACCTTCACGAGTTTACGTCTTCTTCCTGATCGTTCTCGAAGTACGAACCGGAGACAAGGTTATGAGCCCGTTCAAAGCTATCAAAGCGGTGACCATTGGCGGGTGGATGTTGGGTATCCTGTTGTGGGCCACAGGCTCCCTTTCGCAATCGAACAAACCCGACAAGACCGAACCCGGGGCGGCGGCAGCAGCAACGGCCCGGCACAATCCTGACGATTACGTCGGCACGGAGACCTGTCGGGCCTGCCACGAAGAGCAGTTCAATAATTTTTCCAAGACCGCGCACTCAAAGCTCGAAACGGAACCGAGCTGGAAAAACAGGGTGCACGGCTGCGAATCCTGTCACGGCCCCGGCCGCGCGCACGTCGAAGCGGACGGCGATAAGACCCGGATTCGCACCTTCCAGAATGAAGCCCCGAAACAGATTTCCGAGACCTGCCTCGCGTGCCATTCCGGCAAAGAGGAACACAACAACTTCAGGCGCGGCGAGCACTGGCGCAACGATGTCGGATGCACCGATTGCCACTCGCCGCACGGCGCACTGCACACGGGCGCGAACAGGGCGGAATCGAACGTCTTCGTCTCTCCCGCGAACGCCGAGAAGCCAGGCTTCTCGACCATCAAGCTCCTGAGAGACAGCGAGCCGCAGCTTTGCCTGAAGTGCCACACCGAAGTCAAACATCAATTCAATCAACCGTTCCATCACAAGGTGCTCGAAGGGGCGATGCGTTGCAGCGATTGCCATAATCCGCACGGCGGGTTCGAGACCAAGCAGACGAGACTGGCGACGGGCGCGGACGCGGCCTGCGTGAAATGCCACGCCGACAAGCAGGGGCCTTTCGCCTTCGAGCACGCTCCCGTCAAGACGGAAGGTTGCGCCTCCTGTCATACGCCGCACGGCTCCAGCAACCCAAGGCTCTTAAGGACTGCCGCCGTCGCGCAACTCTGCCTTGAATGCCATAGCAATGCTCATGGCGTCGGCGCGGACGAGCCCGCTGGCCCGCAACATAACCTTAACGCGCAATACGCCAACTGCACGGCCTGTCACGTCAAGATTCACGGATCGCATACCAGTCCGGTCTTCTTCAGATGAGGATGGGTGTCATGGTCATCGAGGCTCGACGAACGGTCGAGCGATAGGACGGACAAAATGAGAAGCAGCGTCAGAGAGAGGTTGCGCCTGTTGCCGGGGCTCGCGCTGGGGCTCATGCTCATGGCTGTCAACGCCGGAGCGCAGCAACCATCGCCGAGCCCCAAGACTTCCGCCGAGGATAAGACTGTAAGCTCCACTCAGACCGGAGAAGAGGCGGGCGACTATACGATCGTCTCAAGTCTGGAGTTTGGCTATCGGGGTCTGAGTGTCGTCGGCGATCATAACAAGTACAGAAGCGACCTCAACTACAAGGCAGGCCCGCGCCTCTTCGATTCCAGTTTTTTGATGCGCGCGAAGGAAGGCAAAACGGGCGGGCTCTTCGATACCCTGCTCGTCAACTCGACCGGCTGGGGCGCAGACCCTTACGGCCACGTGCGCATCAGCGCCGAGAAGTCCTCCTGGTATCGCTTCGACGGCAATTACCGCCGCTTCAAATACTTCAACTTTCTCAACAACATCGCGAACCCGAACTACGCGACCCGACCCACCGACCCCGTGACAGGTCAACACGGTTACGACACGCGGCAACAGATGGGGGATTTCGATCTCACCATCCTGCCGAAGAACCGTCAAATCAGGTTCACGGTCGGCTATTCGCCTGAGCGTTACAGCGGCCCGGCCTTTACGACTTACCACTTCGGCGGCGACGACTTCATGTTGCTGTCCGAGACCAGATCGCGCGCCAACAATTACCGCTTCGGCCTGGACGCCCGGCTGGGCCCGGTAGACATCTCTTTCCTGCAAGGCTTCCGCCGCTTCAGGGATGATTCCTTTATCGATACGACCGACCGCAATCTCGGCGTCAACCCCGCTTTGACTAATTTCTTACTGACGAGTTTCCGGCGCAATCAACCCGCGCGCGGGCATATCAATTTCACGCGCTTCAGCGCGCACACTTTTCTCGCCCGGAAACTCGATGTCACCGCGCGCATCATCTACACCAGCTCGACCAGCGACGTTGACTTCGTGGAGGCTTTCACCGGGGCCAACTTCAACACCAGAGTGACGGGCGTGCCGACGGCCAATATCCTCAACCTCGGCACGTACAGCTTTGAGGCGGACACCAAGCGGCCACAGACGCTCGGCGACTTGGGCATAACCTACATGGCGACCGATAAGCTGAGAATCTCCGACACGTTTCGCGTCGAAACTTTTCAGATCAGCGGCGGCAGCCTCTATAGCTCTGCGTTCTTCCTCACCAGAACCAACGGGGCGCCGGTTCCTCCCATTCTCGCCAACGGTAATCTGGTCACCAACAGGATTACCAAATACCGCAAGCTCCAGAACACCATCGAAGCCGATTACCAGTTCAACGATCGCTATTCCATCCACTTCGGTTATCGCTACGGAAGCCGCCACATAGAGGAGTTCTATAACGGCTTCAATCCCGGCGCGATCGTCCCGGCGCTGGTCGTGCCGGTGGCGGACGAGGAGACGAATCACACCAATACTTTCTTCGGCGGCTTTCGCGCACGCCCCCTCAAGAACTGGACGATCTACTTCGACGCCGAGCGCGGCGCGGCCGATAATGTCTTTACGCGCCTTGGCAATTACGATTACACGCACGTCCGCGCGCGCAGTCGCTACGCGCCGACACGCACGCTGTCCTTTAATGTCTCCGTCATCACGAGAGACAATTCCAACCCCTCGGAGATCGCGGGCGTTTCTCTGCAAGATTTCGGCGTCGATATTAAGTCGCGCGTCTTCACCTCCACGGTCAGTTGGACGCCGAACTCCAAGCTCTCATTCAACGCGGGCTACAACTACAACTGGGTCGAGAGCGATGCTGTCGTCAATTATTTCTTTAACAACGTGCAGCATCCCGAAGGCCACAGCCTGTATTTTATGAGAAACAACTTCTTTTTCTTCGACACGGTTGCGCAGCTTCACCCGCGCGTGACGCTCTACGCGGCTTATCGAATCAACAAGGATACGGGACAGGGCGATCGCCGTGCCGATCCGACGGGCACGCCGGGATTTCTCATCACGTCGTACCCGATGAGCTACCAGTCGCCCGAAGCGCGCGTCGCCGTCAGGCTCAATCGCTGGCTCGATTGGAATGTGGGCTATCAATACTACAACTATCGCGAGAGCCCGCTGATCACCGTCAGGCCGCAGAACTATCACGCGCACCTGCCCTACGTGAGCTTGCGCATCTACTTCGGGCGGGGCAGAGGATGAGTAGAGCCTGAGTCCACACCTGAAATACGAGGCTGCAAGAAGAGCGCTCTTCTTTGCAGCCTCACACTTGAGCCATTCGTCATTTTGCACCGAGGCGAGTCTCTCTCAAGACGTTCAAGCGTGTTCCAGTACGAGGGGGGTTGTGAGCAGTTAACAGCACGATGAGATACAGAGCGACGGCGGCGGCACTGGCAGGCTTCTTTCTGTTTGCCTGGCTGGCTTTCGCCTATCCACGCACGGGAGCAACATCAACTTCTCCCGTCGCACCGTCCACGCAGGAGGAGCAGCAGCACCGCTCGCCGCCGGCCCCTCGACGGCGCGGCGCGAGAACTACTGCTCGTGCGGCCATACCGCGCGTCGATTATTCAAACTTCTCTCATCGCACCGAGCAGCACCGGCGCGCCTGCGATTCTTGCCACACCTTCCCGTCGTCGAATTGGAAGGAGGTGCGCAAAGGTGAGGCCGCCTTCCCGGACGTGACTGAGTATCCTCGTCATGCTTCCTGCACCGGCTGTCACCAGCAACAGTTTTTCAGCGGAGCGCAGCCCGTCATCTGTTCCGTCTGTCATACGAACATCTCTCCGCGCAACCACGTGCGCTTTCCTTTTCCGAGCCTCGGCGAAACCTTTTACGCCTCAAAGAAGGGACAGAACTTCGCGTCTGACTTCCAAGTCAATTTCCCGCACGACAAGCACGTCGAGCTCGTCGGAAGCGCGCAGCCCGGTTTGGATACGAGCAGCGGCGTGCGGTTTGTTCGCGCATCATTCCGGCAGGAGGGCAACGCTGCTCAGGCGGATAAAAGCTGCAACGTCTGCCATCAAACGTACCAGCCGCAGGGCAACTCCGCTGAAGAGTATGCGACACCGCCGCCGCAGAATCTCGGCGAGGCTTTCTGGTTGAAGAAGGGCACGTTCAAGACTCTCCCCGCGACGCACACGACCTGCTTCACCTGCCACTCGCAGGATAGCGGCGTCGAGCCTGCCCCGAACGCCTGCAACGCCTGCCACAAGCTAAGGGCTTCCGCCGAGAGCTTACCGGCAGACTTCGATCCCAAGCTGGCCGCGACGATGAATGTTGCGGATAACCTGTTGCTAATGACATGGCGCAAACGTCATTCGGCGGGTGCGTTTCGTCATGAGGGGGGAATGCATCCAGACCAGAGTTGTACCGCCTGCCACCAGATCACGACGATGAACACGCTCGATGAGAAGACCTTGAGAGTTCCCATACTCTCTTGCGGGGGCTGTCACATCGGAGCCAGCGCCGACGAGGGTGCTTTGAATTTCGAGGTCGAGAAGAGAAAGACGGACGCTGCCTTTCAATGCGTCAAGTGCCACGTCCGCTTCGGTCGAGAGCCAGTGCCGGAGAGCCATCTGAAGGCTATCGCGGCTGCGAAATGAGAGAGATGCCGGAAACGCCCGAGCAAAATCTATTGGCTGTTGATAAGCCGCGCGCCGCGCGCTGGCGGCGGCAGCAGCGGCTCAAGCTCGTCATTCTCGTGACGGGATGCATCGCTATCAGTATGACTGTCTTTCTAGGCTCGCATGTCCCGGCTCTATCAAACGACTCGGCCAGGGCGACGCCTCGCGCTGCGTATGAACGGACTGAAACCGAGGAGCAGGGCAGAGACTTTTCAAAATTCTCTCATACGGACACGCACGCCGCGCTGCCCTGCCTGCTCTGTCATCGTCGCGAGGATAATTCGACGCGACCCGCTCTGCCCGGACATCAATCGTGCGCGGGCTGTCACACGCAGCGCTTCAATGATGCGGCGAATCCCATCTGCACGGTCTGCCATACGAACGCGCAGACGGGAGCAGTCAAGCCCTTCCCGTCGCTACGCAGTTTTAATATGAGGTTCGATCACGCGCGCCACTTGAGTGGAGCAGCGCGTCCGGCCGCCGCATGCGTCGCCTGTCATAGGCCGCAGGCGCGCGGCGTTGCGCTCTCGATTCCTTCCGGTGCGAGCGCACACGCCACTTGCTTTCAATGTCATGGCCCACAGGCGACCGCCTCGACAGGGCGCGACATATCCTCTTGCGGCACTTGTCATCAGGGCGGACGACTCGTACGGACTCCCGAATGGGCGCGAAGCTACAGGGTCAATTTCAGCCACGCCGAGCACAGGCGACAGGGACTCGGCTGCAACGATTGTCACAACGTCAGAGCCGGATTGCCGCAGGGCCGACAGGTCACCGCGCCGCAGCCGCTCATGCATCACGCCCCGGCGCGCGCAGAGAGTTGCATGAGTTGCCACAACGACCGCAGGGCTTTCGGCATCGGTGATTTCGCCAATTGCAACCGGTGTCACGAAGGGCAGTCATACCGCTTTTGAGCGGCGGCTTCATCACCGACGGGTTGCGATGCGCCATCGGGGGCTTGCGGAAAGTTCCCCAACAATCTGGGTGAAAGCTCGCAGATTGAATCCTTGAGGGGCCGGACAAGCGCGGCTTTTCCTTTTGAAACGTGTGGACTCTGGGCCGCTACGGATGAGGCACAGGTGTTGCACTCTACAGGTTGCGACCAGGACGGAGAGATTCCTGTGACGCTCTAAGTCGAATGAAAGGGATAGGGAATGATGAAAGTCAGAATCGATCGTTTGAAGAAGGCGGCAATCGCTTTATTTGCTCTCCCCCTGCTCGCCGTCGCGTTGCTGAACCCTGCGGTGGGACAGCCGCAAACGCCGGTAGACCCGAGCGATGCGCCCGCATTCTTCGCCGCCAAGTGCAAGATGTGCCACGGCGCGAAGGCCGAAAAGCTCTTCGATGCGACCAAGCCCGAGGCCGATCTGGTGCAGGTGGTGTTGAAGGGCAAAGCGGACAAGACTCCGAAGATGCCCGCTTATGAGACGAAGGGCGTCAACGAGGAACAGGCCAGGGCGCTCGTCGCTCACATGAAATCTCTGAAGAAGTAAGACTGCTGCTGGTGAAGAAGGAGTGAGCGCAATCCGACGCCTTCCGGCGCATCCAGAGAGTTCTCATCCCTGAATACCTTCTATGCCCGTGCGGCCCGGCGAGAGGCCCGCGCGGGCATGGAAGGTATTCGCTCGTCGTCAAAGGCCGGGCGAGGCCATGAAGGCGCTGCGGGTTTCAATCATCGCGGAGGAATGTTATGAGCGAGGAAGCACAGAGCGAGGAAACGAAATCGGTGGAAGCCCAAACTGCTGCCAGGGTTCCGAGCCTGTTTCGTAACTACCTGAGCTTTGCGGGCGCGGCCATCGTCGCCGCGAGCCTGACGAGCATCGTCCTGCTGGTGCTGCTGGAATTTACCAGCGCCTTGGAGAATCCTTATCTGGGCATCTTCACCTACATCATCTTCCCGGGCGTGCTGATCTTCGGCCTCCTCGTCATTCTTCTCGGCATGCTCCTTGAGCGGCGAAGACGCAGGCACATCTCTCCTTCCGACATCACTGCCTACCCGATGTTGGATTTGAACGACCCGCGCCGCCGCAGAGCGTTTCTGACCTTCCTCGGCCTGAGCTTTCTCTTCATCTTCATGAGCGCCTTCGGCAGTTATCGCGCCTACGAATACACGGAGTCGGTCGCTTTCTGCGGGCAGACCTGCCACTCGGTCATGAAGCCCGAATTCGTCGCCTTCCATGCTTCGCCGCACGCGCGGCTGCGCTGCGTTGATTGCCACGTCGGCTCAGGGGCCGAGTGGTACGCGCGCTCGAAAGTGACGGGCGCATACCAGCTCTACTCGCTGGCGTTCAATAAGTACGACAGACCGATCAAAACTCCCGTGCACAACATGCGTCCCGCCAATGATACCTGCGCGCAGTGTCACTGGCCCGAAAAGTTCTACGGCGATCAACTGAAGGTCTTTAATCATTTCGCCGCCGACGAGCGGAACACGCTCAGGCAGACGCGCATGCTCATCAAGGTCGGAGGCGGAAGCCCGGCTACAGGTCAGGTGGCGGGCATTCACTGGCACATGAACCTCGCCAACGAGATCACTTACATCTCGACGGATAATCAACGGCAGGTCATCCCCTGGATTCGCGTCAGGGACAGCCAGGGGAATGTTACCGAATACAGGACAAAGGACACGCAACTAACTGCGGAGCAGATCGCGCAGGCTCCTAAGCGGCGGATGGATTGCATCGACTGCCATAATCGCCCCGCACACATCTACCTGCCCCCGGATGTGGCCGTCGATCAATCACTGGCGGCGGGCAAGATGGATGCCTCTCTGCCTTATCTCAAGCGGCAGGCCGTCGAAGTTCTAAGCCGTCCTTACTCGACAAACGACGAGGCTTTGCAGTCGATCGCTTCCGCGCTGGAAGGTTTTTATCGCGCCAACTACGCAGACCTTTCCGCGCAGAGAGGCGACGCCATCAAAGGCGCTGTCGGCGAGACACAGCGTATCTATCAGACCTATTTCTTCCCCGAGATGAAGACGGACTGGCGCGCTCATCCGAACAACATCGGCCATCTCTACTCGCAAGGCTGCTTTCGCTGCCACGACGGCGAGCACACGAGCCCGACGGGCAAGACTATTAAGAACGATTGCAACATCTGCCACACGATGCTTGAGCAAAACGTGCAGGTCTCGTCCATCCAGCCGCCGGACAGACCCTTCCAACATCCGGTCGCGCTGGGCGACCTCGCGGCTTTGAACTGTAGCGTCTGCCACAAGGCCAACGAGCCCTTCAAGCACCCGGTCGATCTCGGTGACCTCTCCAGATTCCAGTGCGCCGATTGCCACACCGGAAAACGCATGAAACGAGAATCGTGACCATTCTGGATTTTAGTTTTGGCTTAGCGAGCGACAGAACTCGAACGCTCTATTCCAGAACTCGCGGAAATTGACCCGGAACTATTCTGAGACGAAACACAGATGTCAGCTATCGAAGAGACACGCAAGGACACGTTAGTCGCCCCGAAGACTAAAACGACCGCTTCTCCATCGCTGATGACGCGCCTGCTGCAACTGCTCAGCTCCGTCAGGTTCGGAGTGGCGCTGCTGATAGTGCTTGCCGCCCTGAGCATGACGGGAATGCTCATCATGCAGCAGAACGTCGACGGCTTCGACAGGTACTATGCTGAATTGACTCCTTCACAAAAGCTTCTCTACGGAAGCCTCGGCTTCTTCGACATCTATCACGCCTGGTATTTCAACGCGCTGCTGCTCGTCCTCTCGCTCAACATCGTGCTGGCTTCGATAGATCGTTTCCCGAAGACCTGGCGAATCATCTCGCGCCGCAAGCTTGACGCCGGGCGCGCATGGCTGCTGAGCCAACAGCAGCATGCGGAACTCCTGATCGAAGACGAGAGCCGGATGAAAGTCGCCGAGCGTGTCGCGGGCGCTTTTCGCCGCCAGGGCCTCAAGCCTGTCGTCACGGAGAAACAGGGCCGCACGTATATTTATGGCGAGCGCGGCGCGTGGAATCGCCTGACCTATCTGGGCGTGCACGTTGCGCTCTTGACGATCTTCACGGGCGGCTTTCTGACCGCGCAGTTCGGGCGCGACGGCCAGATGCCGCTTCAACCCGGAACGACCACTGACGAGATGAACAGCATCTCTATCAATCTCGATCAGATCACGTCCGTCACGGCCAAGCTTCCTTTCTCTGTCACCTGCACGGACATTCAGCAGAAGCTAATCACAAAAGACGGCTCGATCATGGCGAGCAACACGATCGACTGGCTGACCTGGATCAGGATCAGGGATGAGACGGGCGAGCGCGATGCCTTGGTGCATCTCAACGAGCCTTACGACTATCGCGGCTATCGTTTCTTTCAGGCCAGCTTCACCTCCTTCGGGCAGGCGCGCCACATCACGCTCCGTCTGACGCCGACCGGAGGGGGCGCACCGCAGGAGATCACGATCAAGCGTCAAGGCTCGGGCGCGCTTCCTGATGGGACAAAGATTGAGTTCGTTGATTTCCAGCCGGACTTCAAGCTCGGCGCGGGCGGGCGTCCCGATTCCGAAAGCGAGGAATATAACAACCCCGCTGCGGTGCTGAGGGTGAAGACTCCTGCGGGCGAAGAGAAGACCGTCTATGCGTTCGCGATGGAGTTGCCATCGGGCGCGCCCGTCGGAGCGCCCTTCGGCGGTTATAAATACCGTCTGGCGGAATTCGAGAAAGTGCCGCTTCAGCACATCCTGGTCGTACAGCGTGACCCGGGCAAGACGACGTTTTATGTGGGCGGGTTGCTGCTCATCCTGACGCTCTGCGCTGTCTTCTTCTTCTCGCACCAGAGAGTCTGGGCGCGTGTCGAAGAGCCCGCCGAAGGCTCTGCCGGATTCGCAGTCGTCCTGGGCGGCAACACCAATCGCAACAAGCTGGGCTTTGAAGACCGCTTCAAAAAAACCTGCCAGGCAATCAAAGGACAAACCCCTTGAGGTAGAACAATCATGAGTGAAGTCTTAAAACAACCGACGATATTTACCGCCCACGGAATCGCTCTTAAAAATGGCGCGTGGCGCGGATACCTACCGGCCATTCTGGCGCTCGCGGGCTCGCTTCTGATGGTGCTTCTGCGAATCCGCGTGGGCGGCGCGTCGTTCATCTCCGACGGCGCGTTGATGATGCTGGCCTTAGCCTGTTACCTGACCGCCGCTACGTTTCACCTGACGAATCTCTATGCGCCTTCCGAGATGGCCCAGCGCTTCGGGCTCTGGCTTGCTACGCTCGGCGTCTTCTTCAATCTTTCAAGCTGGGGCGTGCGCTGGATAGCAGCGCATGACCGCGAGCTTGAGATTCTCGCGCGCAACGGCTACGGGCCGGAGCAGATGCCCTGGTTCTTTCGCTACATCCCGTTCGCCAATCTTTATGATCTGAGCCTCGCTTTCGCCTTCGGCGCAGGCATTACGACGCTCCTGATCGCGCATCGTAAAAACTTCCGTTTCCTCGGCGCGGTCTCTTTGCCTCTGGCCTCACTGATCTTGCTGCTGGCGCGTTTTATCGGCAATGAGTTTGTCGATCTACCGCCGATCTTGGATTCCTACTGGCGACCGATTCACGTCGGCGTGGCGTCCTTGAGTTATGGCGTGGCGCTGGTCTGTTTCGCCGTGGCGGTCGTCTACCTGCTCAAGGACGGCGTTAAGACGGAGGCGATGGCCATCTGTTCCAGCCTCTTTACGCTGGCCGTCATTGGCACGATCAGTCGCTTTTCCGTGCTCACGACCGGCACGTATCGCGCCGCGACGGTTCTTAACAGCGAAGCTTCAAAAAGATCGCTGCCGCTGCGCGCAGATATTCCCTATGTCGGGTGGACGCTTGTTTTGGCGGCCCTGCTTCTGGTCGGCGTGATCGTCGCCTTCTCCGTGTATCTATCGAAACGGAATGAGCAGGCTAAGCTCTGGGGACATCGTTTGCTGAAAGCCGCGCTCATCGTGCAGGCGAGCGCGATCGCGCTGCTGGTCTCGCAAATCAAGACGCTCACGAACGTCGCCGCTCATGTCAGCACGGGAGAGTACGCGCGCTTCGGCAAATGGCTGGCCGAACAACAGGGGTTGACGGCCAGCCAGATCGCACAGCTGGGCCCGGCACGCTTAGAGCAGGCCGCCGCAGCCTTTATGACTGAGCGTGGAGCGAGCCTCGGTCTTAGCCTCAACGCCAATCCGGTCGAGCTGTCGGCGCTGATCACGGCCTTCGCCGCGACACTCTTCGTCATCATCTTCAGCTTTCGCACTGAACGCCTTCGCGCCGTGCTCCCCGAGCCGGATAAGCTCGACAGCATGATGTACAAGACCGGGACGGTGGCCTTCGCCGGGCTGGCGATGCTCCTGATCACGGGCGCTGTGTGGGCCAATGAAAGTTGGGGCAGGTATTGGGGATGGGACTCGAAGGAGACGGGCGCGCTCGTCGCCTGGCTCACCTACGCGGCCTTCCTGCATATGCGCGTCTCGCATGGCTGGAAGGGACGCTCCTCCGCCTACTTCGCAATCATCGGTTTCCTGCTCGTAATCTTTACTTACCTCGGCGTCAGCTACCTGCTGCCGGGTTTGCACTCGTACGCGTAAACAGTTGAAGCAAGCCGCCGGTGAATAAGAGGCGGATGCGAGCGCGCCGTCAACCTTCACGTCATTCGTCCGAGGGCATATCGAATCGAGGCGGCAGGTTCTCGATCTCACGCCTGGCATCTTTGACGAGGCGCGCGTTTTCCTCCGCGTTCAGGAGAAGGGCGGGCCATCTATAGACCTTCTCTTCTTCTAAGCGGTTGTGTAATTCGAGGCGCACGCGCACGGCCTCAACGATCTGACGGATAGCGGCTAACTGCTCCGGCGGGAATTGCTCAGATGTGTGCGCGCGCATACGGTTGACTGCACCGGCCAGCTCGCGCATAAAGAAATCATGGTCTACACGTAACTCTGAAATCGCGCTCCGGGTTTCATCCAGGCGCGGAGCAGCGTTCTGACCATCGCTCGCTTGTTCTGCCG
>DATDFK010000069.1:0-71012 GCA_036522655.1 Pyrinomonadaceae bacterium
AAGCGTTCATCAACCTGCGCCGCAACCAGCCAGGGCTCCTGCCGCCGCCCGTCGAAACTATGGAAGGACGTTGGTCTGCATTCGAGCGCACGGGCGTAGATCACGCGCTACGCTATTCGATCGTCGGCTCAACGGAGACCGTGCGCAGCGGTCTTGAGTCATTCGTTGACCTGACCAATGCAGATGAGATTATGGTGACGGCCCAAATCTTCGATCACTCTGCGCGACTGCGCTCCTTCGAGCTTCTGGCGAGCGTGCGCGACACTTTGCGATAGTCGGAAGCCAGCCCCGGACAACCCGCTCCGCCCGCTCTCTATTGCAAAGCCTGATCGGTAACAAGAAACGCTGTCAAAGGTTCTACTTCTATCCATAAGAGATGCGAACAGGCGAGCTTTGTCGAGCAGCCTGTTACCTCATGTCAGTCCTACAGAGTCTCTTCATTTAACTCTTAACTTTTAGACTCATTCAGCTCAACCAATTTTTATGTGCCCTACCGTTCTTTGTAGGTGTATAGTAAGCAAAGCAATAATATCTTCAATCTCTCAAAATGAAGCGCCACCTTTTGCTTCGGACTTCAACAGGTTCGTTGGACACATCAGGAGGAGCCTTATGCCGCGTTATCGCGCCGCTGGCATTCTAGTCTCAGTCTTCTTTTTTTCATTCGGGGCATGGGTGATCGTCTCAGGGGCGCTCGGGCAGGGGCGCGGCGTGAGGCTTACCGGCGAAAGCAGAGCGGAGGGCCTCGCCGCCTGGGAGCAGGTCTATTCGGTCTTGACTCATCCGCGCTGCATCAACTGTCACACCGCCACAAATTACCCGCAGCAGGGCGACGACCGTCATCGTCACTTTGCCAACGTGATTCGAGGCCCGGAGGGCAAAGGCGTGCCCGCGCTGAATTGCGCTACCTGTCACCAGGAGGTCAACGCCGACAGCACGGGCGTCCCCGGCGGACACGACTGGCATCTCGCACCCCTATCGATGAAATGGCAGGACGTGAACGACCGTCCGTTATCGAGTGCGGCTGTTTGCCGGGCCATCACAGACCGGGCGCGGAACGGCAATCTTGACGGGGCCGGATTGTTGAAGCATCACGAGGAAGCGGTGCTAGTCCTGTGGGCCTGGAGTCCCGGCCGTCGTCCAGACGGCACGATGCGCTCAACGCCGCCGCTTTCGCATGCAGAGTTTGTCGCCGCGACCCGCCGCTGGGTTGCGGCCGGGACACCTTGCCCGCCGGGAAGATAGGAGAATCAGTCATGGCAACGTATCAACTCAACGTCAACGGACAGCGTAAAGAGGTGACGGTTGATCCTTCGACACCGCTGCTCTGGGTGCTGCGTGAAGACCTGAAGATGACGGGCACGAAGTACGGCTGCGGCGTCAGCGCGTGTGGGGCATGCACGGTGCACCTGGCCGGAGTCGCCACACGCTCTTGCATGCTGCCGGTCTCGCTCGTCGGAGAGCGCCCGGTGGTGACGATCGAGGCGATGAGTGAAGACCCGGTAGGCCGCGTGGTGCAGGATGCCTGGGTCGAAAGAGACGTGGTGCAGTGCGGCTACTGTCAGAGCGGGCAGATCATGAGCGCGGTCGCACTACTCAGGCACACGCCCAAACCGACAGACACCAACATCGATGAATCTATGGGCGGGAACATCTGCCGCTGCGCTACCTATGTCCGCATACGCGAGGCCGTCAAGCTCGCCGCACAGAAGCTCAAATGAAGGGAGGCCGCAAAGGGATGTCAGCCGCTAACACTAACGACAAAGATCAACGCCTGAACCGCCGCAGCTTTCTGCGCGTCTCGATGAGCGCCGCAGGCGGTCTGCTCGTCCTGCTTTACCTCCCACCTACTACTGCGGCGGCGCAGGAGGGAGGCCCGCCACAACCCGCGCCAAAGGTCTATCCGCCGGATGCCTTCGTGCACATCAGGACGGACGGCAAGATCGTCGTGCAGGTAAATCGACTGGAGTTCGGGCAGGGCGTGCAGACGGCTTTGCCAATGATTCTGGCCGACGAGTTGGATGCTGACTGGTCGCATGTCCTGGCGGAGTTGGCCCCGGCAGCAGACGTTTATAAAGACCCGGTGTTCGGCATACAGATGGTCGGCGGCTCCGGTTCCATCGCACACTCCTTTCAGCAGTACCGTGAGCTTGGAGCCAAGACGCGGGCGATGCTCGTTGCCGCCGCAGCCGCGCGCTGGAAGGTCTCACCCGACAAGTGCCGCACGGAACAGAGCGTTGTTTATGGGCCGGGCGGGCAGTCCGCGCGTTACAGTGAACTGGCGGAGGAGGCAGCGCGCGGGGCCGTCCCTGCGAAGGTGCGGCTCAAAGACCCGTCGGAATTCCGGCTGGTGGGAAAGAAGGTCAGGCGGCTCGATAGCCGTCCCAAGTGCGACGGCTCGCTCAAGTTCGGGCTAGACCTCGAACTGCCCGGCATGAAGGTGGCGGTCGTGGCGCATCCGCCTGTCTTCGGCGCGCGCGTCAAGAGCATGGACGATGCGGCGGCGCGCGGTGTTGAAGGCGTGCGCGAAGTGTTCGAGATTCCGCTCGCGCGGGGAACAGGTGTCGCCATCGTCGCGGACAAGTTCTGGCCCGCGAAGCAGGCGCGCGACAGGCTCAAGATCGAATGGGACTTCAACGGCGTAGAGCGTGCCGACAGCTCCGAGCTGCGTGTGAAGTATAAGCAGCTCGCGCGCACCGCAGGCTTGTCCTCAGTCGCGAGAGGAGACGCAAAGGCCATCGAAGGCATCGCCGCCGCGAACAGAATCGTTGCCGAGTACGAATTCCCATACCTGCCGCATGCGCCGATGGAGCCCTTGAATACCACCGTCAGGTTTGACGGCGACCGCGCGGAAGCATGGGCCGGTTCACAGTTTCAGACCTTCGATCAAATGGCGGTCGCCGAAGTCCTCGGCCTCAAGCCCGAGCAGGTCACGTTTCACACGGAGATGGCGGGCGGCGGCTTCGGTCGTCGAGCCGTCACGGATTCGCACGTGCAGCGCGAGGCGGCGCAGATCGCCAAGCGCCTGCGCGGCACTCCGGTCAAGCTCATCTGGACACGCGAAGACGACATCCGTGGTGGCTACTATCGCCCGATGCACGTGCATCGAGTGGAGGTGGGAATCGGCGCGGATGGCATGCCGTCCGCCTGGCGGCACGTGATCGTGGGCCAATCGCTGTTGGCCGGTACGCCGTTCGCCATGATGATGAAAGATGGCGTCGATTCGTCATCCGTCGAGGGCGCGTCCGACACTCATTACAACATTCCCAACCTCAACGTCTCGGTACATCATCCCAAAATCAATGTGCCTGTGCTGTGGTGGCGCTCGGTCGGCCATACGCACACGGCCTACGTGATGGAAACTTTAGTTGACGAGCTTGCCGCGCGCGCAAACGTAGACCCCATAGCCTATCGCCGCAAACTCCTCAAGCCGGAAGCGAAGAAACTGCTCGCCGCGCTTGACCTGCTGGAAGCGAAGACCGCCGCGTGGCGCAACAAACTACAGAAGGGCCACGCCGTCGGAATCTCCTGTCATGAATCGTTCGGAACCGGCGTCGCCTGCGCCGCCCAGGTTTCCATCGAGAACAAGCGGCCGAAGATTCACAGGGTAACTGTCGCGGTCGACGCGGGCTTGGCGGTCAATCCGCTCACTATCGAGAGCCAGTTTCAGGCTGGGGTCACGTTCGGTTTGTCGCAGTTGATGGCGAAGGGCGAGATCACGTTCAAGGACGGCTTGGTGGAGCAGCGGAACTTCGACGGCTACGTCCCGCCTTACATGCCGGACGCGCCGGTCGCGGTCGATGTTCATATCGTGCCGAGCGCGGAGGCCCCGTCAGGCTGCGGCGAGCCGCCGGTTCCCGTAATCTCGCCAGCCGTAGTCAATGCGCTGGCAAAGCTGACAGGGAAGCGCTATCGCAGCCTCCCGCTCGCGTCCATCTAGTAATCGCTCTCTTGACCTTAACGGGCGCACGCTCCATCGACGTAGCAGGTCTTATCTACTCGTGGCGCAGCGCGTTCATCGGGTCAACGCGTGTCGCACGACGGGCCGGGATGGAACAGGCCAGCAGCGCGACGGTGATCAGGAGCACCACGACGGAAGCAAACGTCGTCAGGTCTGTGCTGCTCACACCGTAAAGCAGACTCGATAGATAACGCGTCAGCATGAGGGATGCTGCGACTCCTATCGCCACGCCGATGAGGCTCAAGATCATCCCGTGCCCGACGACCATCTTGAAAATATCGAGCTTGCGAGCGCCGAGCGCGATGCGTATGCCTATCTCGCGCGTCCTCTGGCTGACGGCGTAAGCGATCACACCGTAAATCCCGACCGCCGCGAGAGTGAGCGCGACGATAGCGAATATCCCCAGCAACACTCCCCTGTAACGAGACTGGCCGAGCGACCTGGACATCAACTGATCCATCGTCCTTATATCCGCGAGAGCCAGATCAGGATCGATGCTATTCACTTCGCGGCGGACGGACGCGACGTAACTCGCCGGGTCGCCTTCCGTGCGCAGAACCAGAGTCATCATGCGAATGTTGAAGGGCTCCTGCGTGAAGGGGCAATACATGGCCGAGTCGTCTTCCGCCCTTAAGCCCTCATTCTTCACGTCTCCCACCACGCCGACGATGGTCGTCCAGGGGCATTCCGTGCAGCCTCCTGTTTTGAGGCGCATCCCGATCGGGTCTTCGCCCGGGAAGTAGCGCTTCGCCATAGCCTCAGAGATGACCATCACAGGTGCGGCATTCGCGTCGTCCTGTTCAGTGAGATAACGTCCCTTCAGTAATGGGATGCTCAATGTGTGAAAGTATTCGGGGCTGATGGACATGAACTCGGCAACGTCGTCTGATTTGCCCGGCGGCGTCGGACGAATCTCAAGTTTGAAATCATTGGTTTCGCCACCCTCCAGCGGGAGGCCCGTAGAGATGCTCGCCGATTTGATGCCCGGCAGCGCCTGTACCCGCCGCAACATCTCTTTATGAAAGTTGGCCGCCTGCTCTACCTTCGGATACTTCAGGGCTGGAAGCGGGAGGCTCACCGTCAGTATATGATCAGGCTCAAAGCCTGGGTTGACCTGTTGCAAGCGCATGAAGCTGTTGATCATCAGGCCCGCGCCGATGAGCAACGGCAACGCGAGCGCAAACTCCGTGATGACCAGCAGGTCGCGCAGTCGCCGCCTGCCGGGAACTTCCGCGCTTCCACGGCCTCCGCCTTTGAGCGGCTCGCCCAGATCGGGATTGACGTTATAGAGAGCGGGCACAAGACCGAAGACGAGACAACTGACCACAGTGCCGAGCGCGGCAAACCCGAGCACGAAGCCGTCCACCCTCACTTGATCCATGCGCGGAATAGTCTCTGGACTCAGGGCCAGCAGCATGTCAACGCCCCACACAGCAAGCAGCAGCCCCGCCGCGCCACCGAGAATCGCCAACAGCAAGCTCTCAGTAAATAGTTGCCGCACCAGCCGCAGTCGACCCGCGCCGAGCGCCGCGCGAATCGCGATCTCCTGCTGCCGCGTGCTCGCGCGCGCCAACAGTAGATTGGCGACGTTGACGGAGGCCAGCAGCAACACGCAGCCGACCGCGCCGAACAGCACGAGTAAAGTTGTCCCTATGTCTCCGATGAGCGCTTTCTTGAGCGGCGTCGAAACGTAAGTCGCGCTCGCGTCATCAAAAGTGGGGGCCCACTGTATGAAGGTCTGGCGCGCAATCCTATGTAGCTCTTCGCGGCTCTGCTGCTCGCTGACTCCGGCGTTGCGCCTGGTAATCACGCGCAAGGTGAAAGGGCCACGCCGCTTCGGCGTCTCCAACTGTAAGATCGGCCAGAGATCGGGGGCCGTCGCTTCCGGCGAGACGAAGTCCGGCGGCATAATGCCAATCACGGTGTAGCTGATTCCATCCAGCGTCAACTGTTGCCCGATCACCTTCGGGTCAGCCGCCAGACGACGCTGCCAGAAACCGTTGCTAATGACCGCCACGCGATCAGCGCCCGGACGATCTTCGCCCGGCAGAAACGTGCGGCCAATGCTGGGCGTGACTCCGAGAATCTTGAAGAATTCGCCCGCCGCAAAGGTGGCCTGAATCTGTTCGGGAAGCTCTCCGCCGGTCAACGTGACGGCGCGCCTGGAAAACGCCGCGACGCTGCCGATCTTCGCGTACTCTTTTTCCAGCGCCTGAAAATCGGCGACCGACATCCCGAACCGATTCATAGAGCCGTTCTGCTGAACCACCCTCTCCAGGCGATCAGGCTCCGGGTACGGCAAGGGGCGCAGCAGCACGCCGTTAACGATACTGAAGATGGCCGTGTTCGCGCCGATGCCAAGGGCGAGCGTGACGATCGCCATCAAACTGAAGCCGGGATGCTTGCGCAGCATGCGCGAGCCGTACCGCACATCCTGCCACAACGTCTCCAACCACCCGCCGCCACGCACATCCCAGCCCATGTCCTTGATGCGTCCGGTATTGCCGAAGCGCTGCTCGGCATCACGTCGCGCATCCTCGGGCGACATGCCGCGCTCGATGTTCTCCTGCGTGCGCATACGTATGTGGAAACGCAGCTCATCATCTATGTCCTGGTGCACAGCTTCGCCGTTCCATACCGCGCGAAGCCTCGCCGCTAATATCTTGAGCCAAGCCATATCGCACTCCCTGTTAAGTTGTCGCCATGACTTTGAAGATCGCTTCCGCCCGGCGATCTCCTGCAAATGATAAGGTCACTCCCGAGAGCCCTAGATAATCTATGACCAGTATGTCACCCGGCCCCTAGACTGTCAAGGGCTTTGTTGGAAGTGCAGGCCGTGGCTCACAGAAGAGTGCGCCTTAAAGATTTGCCGGTTATGTGCAGTGGATTGGGAAAGGTGGAAGAGCTGTCTTACTCGAAGATTGCTATATCTATGGGCTTGAATTTGTAGTTGTTCGACTTCTCGGCGGAGCAGGCCGTGACGCCGACGATCAAATCCATCTCGGCGCGGAGCATGATGTGATCGCCGGGGCGGGAAGCAGGCGGGTCAATGCGAAGCTCGCCCGAAGGGAGCACGACGACGTTCATGAAAATATTGAAGGTCGTCGGAATCATGTCGGGCTTGATGCCGAAGGCTTCCAGATTCATGACAAGATTCTCGAAGCAGCTCGGATGATAATCGTGGTGATCGTAAAGGAGCTTGAACGTCTCGGGGCTACAGGGCGTGAGCAGGAAATCATGTCGCCCGACGGTGTCCTCAACTATCTCGAACATCGGACGACTTCGATTAGAGTAGAGCAGGTGTCCGGTTGTCAGGTAGATCGTATTCGCATAATCGATCGTGCGCCCCGAAGACAGCCACTCGGACGTATCGCTCTGCGCGAACGCGGTCAAGTCGGAGACCTGTTCGCCCTCCGGGTCTGTGATCTTAAGAAGCTGCCCTCGCCTCAGTAGAAAGCCCTTGCCGGTCTGCGGTTCCAGGTGATATTGCGTCGGGTCGGGCATGTTGCGTTCCTTATCATGCGGGGCGCTCGCGCGTGTGCCCCGTGCTCCGTGAGCGTTATGATTTTCGATCATCGGAGACGCGCGGGTGAGCGCGAAAAGGGCAACGCCATTCCGGCTCAACGGCGCGGCCGGAGTATTGCCGTGCCTCGCTCAGCTCTCCGAAGTTGCTGAGGTTAGGATTAAGCGAGCCTTGCAGCGAGAGGTCGCGCGCGCGTATGGTTTGCTGCATCCGCTCGAACTTACCGCGCGCGCGTAACCGCTCAAACTGATCGTGTGGGTTGAATACCAGGGTCGGATACGCGAATCGACGCGCCCGGCGCGAACTGCCCGGGTGCAGTCCGACGACGAAGAACGACTGCTCGGCCAGGCTGAACGAGAAGCCTCGATCCTCCGGGTCGCTGCTCACGGTCGCATCCCAACCAAAGTGCTCCCGGTCTAGCTCGTGCAAGCTCTGTAGCTGGGCCCACAACATGCGTTCCCATTCCCGCTCGTCCGCGACTGCGGGCTTAACGAAGGCGGCAACAAACGTCGTGTAATCTATCCCGAAGGTCGGACGCTCATGCACAAACTCCCACAGGTCATGGGCCAGACCGGCGGTCGCCGCCTGCGTATTCATCTCAGGGTAAATACCGAAGCGGTAGCAATTCATGTTGACGGCGGCCCTCGCACCGATACAAGGGAACGCGGGGTCGAGTACGAAGGCGCGGAATTTTTCGTGAATCGATTCTGTGAGCGGCGAGAGCGGGCGCTCAGGGTTGAGGACGTGAAGGAGTTTGCCGTCGCGGCGCGCAGCATAGCTACTATGCGCGCGGGCTAGCCCGCTACCGAAAGGATTGCTCTGACCCCCCATGATGAAAACCACCTTGTTCTCTTGAACCGCTGACGGGTGACGAGGCCGTCACAGGTGAACAGCATTACCGGCCACTCCCTGATCAAGCACTTTTACGTCAGCATTAGTGCGACTATTTTGCAGTTAGGTGTGTAGAAGTAGTAACAAGGAGCAAACTTTTGTATTGCGACACGAACAATATCGCCATCTTTATCACGCACAATCCCGAAAAAACCATGACGGGCAAGGGGAACAGGGAGGCTTTGGGCAGGGAAAGCGACGCGGCTCATGCTGCGGGGCGATGCACGTACCTGCTCACGATACGGCGCGTCCGTTTTGACTTCGGCGAAGCGGAAGAGTTTAAGAGCTATTTTGTCATGCTCGCCGGGGCGGGCTGCGAAGTGCTCGTCGTCGATGGCTCGCCGAGGGGTGTCTTCGATGCCTATGGCGAGGTCTGGCAGAATGTGTGTCGCCATGCGCCCGTCGACCCGCAGTACAAGTATCTCAACGGCAAGGTCAACGGCATACACACAGGCATCTCACTGGCCGCGCACGAGCGCGTCATCCTCGCAGACGACGACATACGCTACACGCCCGAAGACGTTCAACGCATGGTCGAGTTGCTTGACACTCATGACATGGTGCGCCCGCAAAATTACCCGCGACCGCTGCCCATCCGGGCGCGCACGGAGGCGGCGCGCATGCTCATCAATCGCGCTTGGCTCAAAGAGGGCGACTATACGGGGACGCTCGGCGTGCGACGCTCGGCGATGCTGCGGTTCGGTCATTACGATGGCGATGTGCTCTTCGATAACGAGGAGATCGTCAGGCACTTTCGCCTGCATCATGCGCGCATAGCATACGCGCGCGACTTCTTCATCTTAAAGCGCCCGCCGACTTTGCGTAAGTGGATGGAGCAACGCCCGCGCCAGGCTTATGAAGATTTCGTGATGCGCGCGAAGACGCTCTTCTTCGCCTCGCTTCCGCCCGCGCTCTTTATCCTTTGGTTGCTCGCCGGATGGCGTTGGACAGCATCACTCGCAGCCGTCATCGCGTGCGGGTCGATGCTCATGGCTGGCCGAGGGCTCGGCGACGGAGCCTCGCGCTACTTTCCCGCATGGGTCTGCCTGTACGCCCCGCTATGGATTGCAGAGCGTGCGGCGAGCACCTACTGGGCGTTCTACTGGCTCCTAAGATACGGCGGCTATCCGTTCGGCGATAAGCTGCTCTCCAAAGGCACAGGGCGCGCATGGGTAGCCGGTGGGCTCAATCCGCTCGATGAATGATAAGTTGACTCGACAACCCGCCTCGACAACCGAACTCGGCGATTTACCCGCCGACGAATTTCGTCGCCTCTTACATGATGTGGCAGACCGCATCGCGGATTACCGCGCCGGTTTAGAGACGCGCCGCGTCGCGCCCGCGCACGAGCCGGGAGCGATCATGCGGCAGTTGCCTTCATCTCCACCCGACCAGGCGGAGTCGATGGATGATGTCTTACGCGATTTTGACCGCTTCATCATGCCGGGGATTGTGCATTGGGGACACCCGGCCTTCCTTGGCTATTTCGCCACCACGACGACCGGGCCAGGCATCTTGGGCGAGATGATGGCCTCGGCCTTGAACGTCTCCGCGATGACCTGGCAGACCTCACCAGCGGCCACAGAGCTTGAGGCGGTCGTGCTCGATTGGATACGGCAGATGCTCGGGCTGCCGGTTGATTTTCGTGGGGTCGTTTACGATACGGCTTCCGTCGCGGTGCTTCATGCGCTGGCAGCCGCGCGCGAGGAGACGGGTCTGGACGTACGCCGCGAAGGCTTGGCTGGCCGCACAGAAGTCCCAGCCCTGACCCTTTATGCCTCCGACCAGGCGCACAGCTCGCTTGAGAAAGCCGCGATCACGCTCGGGCTCGGGGAAGCGAATGTGCGAAGAATTTTGACGGATGATCTCTACAGGATGCAGGTCGGCGAGCTACGGCGTGCAATCGAAGTTGATTTGAGTGAGGGCCGTCGTCCGCTGGCCGTCGTCGCAACCGTCGGCACGACCTCCGCGACGAGCGTTGACCCCGTCTTGGAGATCAGCCGCGTGTGCCGTGAGTATGGCGTGTGGCTGCATGTGGACGCGGCGTATGGCGGCGCGCTGGCGCTCCTTGAAGAGAAACGCCGGGTCATGCGCGGGGTCGAGCTTGCTGACTCCGTTGTCTTCAATCCTCACAAGTGGCTGTTCGTGCCGCTGGATTTCAGCACGCTTTATGTGCGCCGCCCCGAATCTTTGCGCCGCGTCTTCTCGCTCGTGCCGGAATACCTGCGCGGCGATTCAGACCGTGCGGGGGAAGTCGTCCCGGATTACATGGATTACGGGATTCAGCTCGGTCGCCGTTTCCGCGCGCTCAAAGCATGGTTCGTGATCCGCGCGTTCGGGCGTGAGGGGCTCGCGGCGCGCATACGCGAAGCGTGTCGCCTCGCCAGCCTTGTCGCCGGTTGGGTTGAAAGCGATGAGCAGTTCGAGTTGCTCGCGAAAGTCGAGATGGGCGTCGTCTGTTTCCGCGCGCGCGCGCATCCTGCGGGCAGTGTGCCGCCGGACGTAGCGGCGTTGAACAGCTTGAACCAGCGTCTGCTCGAACGCGTCAATGCGACCGGCAGTGCATACCTGACACATACACGCTTACGCGAGCGCCTGGCGCTACGCATCGCCATTGGCAATGTGTTGACGACCGAAGCTCACCTCGCAAAGGTGTGGCAATTGATTCGTGAACAGTTGGCCGAGCTTCAGGTTGAGGGATAAGCGTAAAGCGGCTTTGCGAGTCAGGGGTTGATCTGCCGCTCTCATTCTCCCTGGCGCGTGTCTTTACTATCAGGCCCGGAGCTGAGCTTCGAGGCAAGGATCGCGCCCGCCACAAAACTGACTGCGGCAAGAATCAACGCGCCGATGCCCTGCCTTAATAGCGGTATGGTAGGCGGCTCGTCCGGCGCGGCGACGGTCTTATCCGATTCCGCCAATTCCTGCTTGATGCGCTCGACCTCGCCTTCGTAGTATGTGACGTTGTTCTGGGCTTCCGCCAAATCCACTTCGAACTGCGACGTGTCCGTGCCGTATTGTGCCGCCATGGCGCTCAATTCTTTTACGTATGAATTAAGGCTCTTCAATTGCTCTTCATAACTCACAAGCTCGTGTGTCAGCAAACGGCTGCTCTCGTTCATAACTATTCTCCGTTTTCAAGAGGTCGGGGGATCAAGCGAGGACTCGAACTCCGAAGCTGTTAAGGCCACATCAATATACGGCTCGCCTTCGGACAACACAACCATTTTACCGTTAAGTGTGCGCGCCCCTGCCCCTTTGCGTGCTGTACACTCATAGCCGACACCAATATACTTATTTTATCGTTTTTCAATTGTCTTCCGCGCAGGTTGCAGGCGCGTCGAAGCTTCAACACCAGATGGAGATTTTACTCATGCGCGATCTTTTTATTCGCAGCCGCGTGCTGCTGTTTGCGACTATAATGGCCGGTTGTATTCTTGCTAATAACTGGAGCGTGACGAACGGCAAGGACACACAGGCTTCTACTACTACTATGATTGAGACGAATGCCCAGACAGCCACTTCGGACGCGAGCCGGAATCCGCTGCTTGCCAAATGGACTGGGCCATACAGCGGCACGCCCCCGTTTGATCGCGTACAGGTTGCGCTCTTCAAACCGGCGCTTGAAGCGGGCATGACAGAGAATCTGGCGGAGGTCAAGCGAATCGCCAACAACACCGCCGCGCCGACCTTCGAGAATACGATCGCCGCGATGGAGAGGGCCGGGAGTACGCTCGACCGCGTCACGACCATCTACGGCGTCTGGGCCTCGACGATGAACGGGCCCGAGTTCCAGGTCATACAGCGCGAGATGGCCCCGCGTCTCGCCGCCTTCTCCGATCAGATCACACAGAACGAGGCGCTCTTCCGTCGCATCGAAGCCGTCTATAACTCGCCCGAGAAGAGCAAGTGGACGCCCGAGCAGCAGCGGCTCGCCTGGCTCTACTACACCAACTTCGTGCGCGCCGGAGCACGATTGGGCCCACAGCCCAAAGCCCGCCTCTCAGAGATCAACCAGCGGCTCGCGGGTCTCTACACACGTTTCAGCCAGAACGTTTTGGCCGACGAGACAGACCTCTTCCTGGTCATCAAGAGCGAGGCGGAACTGGCCGGGCTCCCGCAGTCCGTACGCGATGCGGCGGCAGCGGCGGCTGTTACCAAGAAGATGCCCGGCGCGTGGGTGATCACGAACACGCGTTCATCCATAGACCCTTTCCTCACCTACTCAGACCGCCGCGAGCTGCGCGAGAAAGCCTGGCGCATGTTCGTCAACAGGGGCGACAACGGCGGTGAGCACGACAACAATGCGATCATCACAGAGATATTACAGTTGCGCGCAGAGCGGGCCAAGCTGCTCGGCTATCCCACGCATGCTCACTGGCGGCTCGAAAACTCTATGGCGAAGACGCCCGAGCGCGCGCTGGAATTGATGGAAGCTGTCTGGAAGCCAGCCGTGGCGCGTGTGCATGAAGAGGTCGCGGACATGCAGGCGCTCGCCAAAAAAGAAGGGGCCAATATCAAGATCGAGCCCTGGGATTATCGCTACTACGCCGAGAAGGTACGCAAGGCGCGCTACGATCTGGATCAGACCGAGGTCAAGCAGTACCTACAGCTTGAGAAGCTGCGTGAGGGGATGATGTGGGTTGCGGGCGAGCTCTTCGGCTTCAATTTCACGCCCGTCACCAACGTCCCCGTCTATCACCCGGACGTGAGGGTCTGGGAAGTGACGGACAGGGCGACGAAGCGTCACGTCGGCCTGTGGTACTTCGACCCCTATGCGCGCGAAGGCAAACGCTCCGGCGCATGGATGAACGCTTACCGCACGCAGGAGCGTATGGACAACAACGTCACGACGATCGTGTCCAACAACGCGAACTTCGTTAAAGGCAAGCCGGGCGAGCCCGTGCTCGTTTCCTGGGACGATGCCGAGACGCTCTTTCACGAGTTCGGCCATGCTCTGCACGGGCTCTCGTCCAACGTCACGTATCCCTCGCTATCAGGGACGGCGGTGGCGCGCGACTACGTGGAGTTCCCATCGCAGCTCCTCGAACACTGGCTCTCCACGCCCGAAGTGCTGCAACGCTTCGCGGTTCACTACCAGACGGGCAAGCCCATCCCGCAGGCACTCGTCGAGCGTATCAAGCGTGCCTCGACCTTCAACGAGGGTTTCGCCACGACCGAATATCTATCGAGCGCGCTGGTGGACATGAAGCTGCATCTGGCGGGAGACCGCAAGATTGACCCGGATGCTTTCGAGCGAGAGACGTTGGCCCAACTGGGGATGCCGGATGAACTGGTCATGCGACATCGCACGCCGCAATTCAGTCACGTCTTCTCCAGCGATGCTTATTCGGCTGGCTACTACAGCTATCTCTGGTCTGACGTGCTGACCGCCGACGCCTACGAGGCGTTCGTCGAAGCCGGAGGCCCCTACGATCAAAAGGTCGCGCAACGCCTGCGCCAGTACATCTTCACCGTCGGTAATACGGTCGACCCCGCCGAAGCCTACAGGAGCTTCCGTGGGCGCGAACCACGCATAGACGCCCTCATGCGCAAGCGCGGCTTTCCCATGAAAGGCGCAAAGGACGACACCCCGACCACGGCCAAGTAAAAGCAGCACAGGTCAGTACCGCCAAAGGTCTCGGGCGGGTGATGGCGACACCGCGACCCGCCCGCTACCACAGGCGGTACTGACCTGTTTAAGAGGGTGACTGAAAAGCCCCGGAGGGGCGTGAGAATGTAGCCCACGGCGCAAGCCGTGGGATTGTGTATGATGAAAAGGTCAGAGCCCCGGAGGGGCGACAGACATTCAAGGTTGCATGTCTGTCGCCCCTCCGGGGCTTCTGATTTGGTGGTTGATGCTCGACCCATGACTTACGTCATGGGCTACATTCTGTCGCCCCTCCGGGGCTTTTCAGTCGCCCTCTAAAGTTACTGGCCGAAGCGCAGGCGATACTCCGGGGCTTTCATCAAGCCTCTGATCATCTCGCGATAGTCTCCCGTGGTGTTGAGCATCTGAATCCAGTGCAGGTAGTTGATGTCAGGATTCCTCCTCAGCAGTGCGAAGTACCCGACCACCACAAACGCCTTGTTGAAGAATCTCTGGCTGATCTCAGGGGCCTCCATCAACTCGCGTAGTCCCTGCGCCCTATTGATCTGACCGGCCCCCAGCCTGTTAATCACACTCAACCTGTTGGAGGTCACGACCGTGGCTGCTCCCACGCCGGGTCTTTCAGTTCCAGCGCTTCCGAGCAACGCATCGACAAAGGGCTGTCCGCTGCCGAATGAGCCGTAGAGCGTGTGGAACTCCGTACGGTTGACGAACTCTTCGGCAAACTCTCTCTTCCTCTGCTCAAGCTCTCCCGCTGTCAGGAAGCCTGTCAAGCTGCGCAGATCACGCTGGTACTCATCATACTGCGGCTGTCTTCCTAAGGCCGCCTCGTAGAACTTGTATAGGAAGAAAGCCCTGTCGAAGAATTCGGGCGAGCGGAAGAAGGCGGAAGCCACTTCGATCTCGTCGCAGTCCTGCGCGCTCTCGCCAGACTGCGGACAGGTGTTAATACGGTTGAGCCACGCCGCCAGACCCGACGGCTCGGGCTCGCGGTTGAGCATGTCCAGATAGAACTGTCGGATGAGGAACTCTCGCAGGTCTATCGGGTTCGGCGTGCCCGCCGCGCCGTCGTTGTCCGTGATCGTAAGCTGCGCCGAAGGGGTGCTGAGTGTTGCTCCTACGGGATTGCTCAAGGTGATGGTGAGCACTTCCGGCCCTTCGACATACACGTCATTGATGACGGGTACGGTGAAGGTCTTCGATGATTCTCCGGCCAGGAAGTTTAAGGTTCCCCCGATGGCCGTGTAGTCGCACCGCGCCGAAGCGTCACCAGTGTTCACCTCGCAATTGTTCAGACCCGCCAGATCGCTCGTCGCAAACTGCACGCTGGCCGCGCCCGATGTGTCGCCCGTGCGAGTGACGGTGATCGTGGCATGACCCGCATCCTCGTTGACGGTGTAACTGTTGCTGCTCAGCTGCAAGCCCGATACGTCGTCGTTGACGATCGTGCCCGTACCCTGAGCATCATTGAGCGCGGCATTCTGCGGGTTCGTTAAGTTGACGAAGAATGTCTTGTCCGGCTCGTTGATAGTGTTGCCGTTGACTGTGACCGTGATGGTCTTGGTTAAGTCACCGGGAGCGAATGTCAAAGTGCCGCTACTGGCCTGATAGTCCGTGCCTGCTTTGGCCGTGGAGTCGGCTGTCGAGAAATCAACCTTGACGGTGAGATTGCTGGCTTGAGCGAGGGTGACGGTGAAGACGGCGTTCGTGGTTCCGCCGTTGCCTTCCGTGACCTGCGCGTCGTTGATTAAGAGGGAGGGCTGTGTTGTCACGACCTGCCCGCCTGTGAGCGTGGCGGTCGAGGCGTTGAAGTTTACGTCGCCGCTGTAATCGGCGTTGATGGTGTGCGTGCCGACAGCCAGCGCCGTGGGGCTGAAGGTGGCAACGCCGTTCGCGCCCAACGTGACGGGCGCGCCGGCATTCGAGCCGTCAACCTTGAACTGTACTGTCCCGGTCGGCGTGCCCGCCGTCGAAGAGACGTTAGCCGTAAAGGTCACATTTTGTCCGAACTCGGACGGGCTGACCGAAGAGGACACGTTGGCGGTCGTCGTCGCTTTAGCAATGTTGAAGGACTGTGCGACGGACGGAGCCGCGTTGTGATTGTTATCCGCAGCACTGTCGGCCGTGATGGTGCAGGAGCCCGCGCCCGTGATGTGAACGGTGTTGGCGTTGATGTTGCAGTTGCCAGTGGCCGTAAAGCTCACGGCCAGGCCGGAGCTTGCCGTGGCGTTTACAGTAAAGTCTGCGTCTCCAAAAGCCCTGGAAGACAACGCGCCGAAAGTGATCGCCTGATTCGCTTTGCCGATAATGATGCTCTGTTGATTATTGGTCGCCGCGTTGTAATTCTGATTACCTGCGAACGTGGCCGTGATCGCATAGCTTCCGGCGTTGACCGGAACATTGATCGTGCCGTTGTAGAGCAGCGAGATGGGCCCAAGCGCTTCGTTGTTGACGCCTGTCGCCGATGCGTTAGCCGGATGCGGCTGACCGTCAAAGGTGAAACTCCCGCCGGTGACGGAAACGGAAGGATCAGCCTTTGCGACTGTCAGTTGGCCCACGCCATTTCCGGCTGTTAATTCAACGTCGCCCGCAAACTCAGCCGTGATGCCTGTAGCGTAAGTGCCTGCATTAATCCCGCTGAGGCTGACGTTGTTGAGAATGGCAAGGCCGTTGGCATCCGTCGTTGCTGTGCCGACGTTTGTTCCATTAAGAGCGAACGTGATGAGCTTGCCGGAGGGGTTCGCGCCTGTGGCCGAGAGCGTGGCTTTGAGGCTGAGCGTTCCGCCATACGTCGCGCTCTGGTTATCTACCGAAAGGTTAGCGAGAGCCTTTGCCGTAGCGCCCGGCCAGAAGCCGCTGTCGAGCGCGAACGAGCCGCCGCTGGACGCGCCCGTGACGCTCTGCCCGGCTGTGCCCTCGACCTGCAAAGAGCCTGCGGCGCTCGTGCCGCCGCCGCCCGCGACCACGGACTGCGTAGTCTGCGGGCCGGACTGGGCGCGCGCCGATACGATCGGGAGCGACAGAAGAAGTAAGGCGATGATCGAGTGGCGGAGGGACATTACTTGACTTCCTTGCAGACAGGTGCGTCCGAGTGATCCAGACAGAGCAGCATCTTCAAGCTGTCGATCTGCTGCTGCTGTTGCCTGACCTGCTGCTGTAGGCCGTCGATTCTGGCGTCGCGGTCTTTCAGCTCTTCGTTCAAGCCCTGTATCGCCGCCAAGGCCACGCCGTCCGGGTCTATGGTTGCGATGGTCTTGTCGCCTTCGCCGACTTTGAACGTGGCGAAGAAGTCCTGCGCCATCGGGCCGATGTGGCGCACCGTGGCGGCCTGCGTCTTATAGTTCCAGGTAGAGATCGGAAGGTTGAGGACGCCGCGCAGGATTTCGCGCGGATTGACCGCCGCGAAGTTGGCTTTCATATTACGATCGGAGAGCGATGACCACGAGCCGCCGCCCGCCGCGAGCGACACGCCGGATGTCCCGCCGGAGTTAGACGTTAGTTCCGTCGAGCCGTCGCTCTTCATAGAGAGCTTGCTGTTGGTGAGCGTCATGGTCGCGGTCGTGCTGTTGAAGATGAAGCTCGTGGAGAGGGCAGTGTTCGTGTAGAAGAAGGAGCCGTTGACGGCGCGCACGTTGAATGAGTTCGTGACGGAGGGATGGAACTGTGTGGCGCTATCGACCGAGCTGCCGTTGAGGTACGTCAGGGGCGAGGAGAAGTCTGAGAAGACGAACGTGCCGTTGCGCGGCGACCCGGCGGAGGTCGAAGTGGACGCGCCGTAACCGAGCGCGATAGAGGCGTAGCCGGTCGCCGTGTTGCCCTCGCCTATTGCCACTGTCCGCGAGCCAGCGGCAACCGACGACTTACCGATGGCGATCGCGTTGTCGCCCAGGGCGCGCACGTTCTCGCCGAAGGCCGTCGAGTACAAGCCGATGTTGGCGTCGTCCCACTGCGTTCCGTTGATGTAACCGGCGCGGAGCGCTGCCTTCGCCCCGTACCACACGAAGCGCGTGCCCGCACCCTCAATCGGGGCGGTGGTGTTGATGCCGCCGCTATAATCTGCGACCGACAGGATCGAGCCGTCGTTATCTACGCGGAAGCGCTCCTTGTCGTAAGTCTGGCCGTCCTGGTACGACCCGCTCGCGCTGAGCGAGAGCAGTGCGTCCTGCCCCGGCGTGCCTAGCGTCCGGGAGCCGACGAGCTTGAGGTTGACGAGATGGTTCGTGCTGCTCGTCGTCTGCTGCGCGGACGGCGCAAGCTCCACGTCGCCGTTGACGTTAGAGGTGTTGATGGAGGAACTGCTGGCGTTGACGGCGGCGACGATGTTCGTGCCTGCGGAAGCGGTCGTGGCGATGCTGGGGTTCGGATAAGTGCCTGTCAGGTGACCGCCAGCCGTCGTCGAGGGGATGTTCGCATCCACGTAAGCTTTCGTCGCGGCGTCGTCGGTGGCCGTCGGCGTCCCGACGTTAGTGATACGCTGGCTGTTGGCGGAGAGCCCGGCGCTGAAGGTCGGACTCGTGCTGAAGGTGTTCGTGCCGCTGAAGGTGTTAGAGCCGTTCTGGGTCGCCAGGGTCGAGGGCAGGCGCGCGGCGTTGATGGTCGAAGAACTGGCGTTGATGGCCGTGACAACGCTGTCGCCCGCCGCCGCGCTGACTCCAGAGGCGGTGGTGGCTGTCGTCGCTGTCGTCGCTGTCGTGGCCGTCGAGGCGTTGCCGTTCAGGCTGGCGGTGATAGTGCCCGCAGAGAAGTTGCCCGAAGCATCGCGCTTGACGATGGTGGAGGCGGTGTTATTACTCGTCGCCGCGTTCGCCGCGCTCGTCGCGTTAACGACGTTGGCTGCGCTCTCGCCGCCGATTGAGTTGACGACGGTGGCCGCCTGTGTGCCGGTCACGTCGCCGCTGAGGCTGCCGGTGAAGTCTGTTGCGGTGTTGGCGGTCGTCGCCGTATTGGCGGTCGTAGCTGTCGAAGCGTTGCCGTTGAGGCTGGCGGTGATAGTTCCGGCGGAGAAATTACCGCTGGCGTCGCGTTTGACGATGGTGTTTGCCGTGCTGGCATTTGTGGCGTTGTTGGCCGCCGTCGCGCCGCCAGCGACGTTGCTCGCGCTCAAGCCGCCGACAGAGGCGACCGTCGTTGTGCTTTGCGTCCCTGTCACGTCACCGGCCAGCGTCCCGGAGAAATTGGTAGCGCTCGTGGCCGTCGTTGCGGTCGTCGCCGTCGTCGCGCTCGTCGCATTGCCGTCCAGACTGGCCGTAATCGTGCCCGCTGAAAAGTTGCCCGAAGCATCGCGCTTGACGATCGTGCCCGCAGTGTTGGCATTCGTCGCGCCGTTGGCCGCCGCCGCGCCCCCGGCGACATTGGCCGCGCTCTCGCCGCCGACGGAGGAAACAACCGTGGCAGACTGAGTGCCAGTCACGTCGCCGCTCAGGCTGCCGGTGAAATTGGCGGCGGTCGCGGCCGAGACGCTACGGATGGCGTAGGGCGTCGCGGCGATCGGCTGACGCGGTGAAAGCGTCGTGAAGGCTGCATCACCCACGTGGCGGACGCCTATCTCAAGGTAACGTTCCGCGCCGGGGAAAGCGTTCGCCCCGAAGTCCAACTGCACCGTGAAGACACCGTTGTTGACGGCCACGGCCTGCGCGCCCGTGAACTGCACCGTCTGAGGGGAAGGCTGCGGCTGCTGCGTCCCGCCGCTCGCGGCGTCGAAGAGCTTGAACTGTAACTCATAGGTTCCGGTGGCAGGAGCGCCGCCGTCGGTCAGCCGTCCCTGGTAAGTAAAGGTGCTGTCCTGTGCGAGCGCTGTGTGGGCTGCGAGCAGCAGCATTAAAAAAACAAAAATCAGCTTAGGCAGAGCGGTATTCGGCGACATGAGGGATTTTCCTTAAGAAGTGATTATTGGATGATTGTGCAGCAAGCCCAGGACGGGCCATCTGTCTAAGAGTGTGCGTCAGCCATCATCCGGGTGTCAAGCCCAAAGTTGGATTACCGTGCGAAAACTTCCCGGCAGACGCACGCGCCGAGTCCGATAACATCTGTTATGTGAGATGGTGAGAGCTGAAAATAGATAAGCGAAACGGTTCACCTCTTCTCAATCAATCTCTCGCAGCGCGTCCCCGAGTGTGAAGCGTCCTTCGTAGAGAGCCTTCCCGACGATCACGCTGTCTACGCCGCATGAGGATAGATTCTTGAGCACGCGAATATCATCAAGCGTCGAGACGCCGCCGGAGGCCGTGACCTTCAGACCGGACTCGCGCGCTACGTTGCGCGTCTGTTCGATATTGACGCCGCCGAGAGTACCGTCACGCGCGACATCCGTGTAGACGATGCGCTCCACGCCCGCCCTAGCCACACGGCGCGCAAGCTCGATCGCGCTGATACGCCCCTCGCTCTCCCAGCCGCGCGTCCTGGCCTGACCATCCCGCGCATCAATCCCGACACAAATCCTCGAACCGAAGCGCCCGACCATCCTCGCCAATTCTTCTGGAGCTTCGACGGCGAGCGTGCCGATCACAACGCGGGCAGCGCCGATCGCAATCAACTCTTCAACGTCAGCGATGCTGCGCAAGCCGCCGCCGAACTGAACCGGAATGTCAACGGAGTTGATGAGACGACGCACAACCGCGCGATTGATTGAACCGTCTTCTCCGAACACGCTATCCAGATCGACAAGGTGAAGCATCTGCGCGCCGTCATCTTTGTAACCTTGCGCTATCGAGACAGGGTCGCCGTCGTACGTGCTGGCATCCTCTTTGCGCCCTTGTGTCAGCCGCACGCAGAGGCCCCGGCGTAGATCAATGGCAGGGATGATGAGCATTATTCCTCCGGGGCGTTGCGAATCGTTTCCATCACACGCTCGAACAGCAGGCCGTTTGTCGAAATGGCGTTGCCGCCGTGTATCGAGGGCACGCCGTTCCAATCCGTGAACGTGCCTCCGGCCTCTTCCAGGATGGGCAGCAGGGCGGCACAATCCCAGACGTTCATGATCGGGTCGAGCATGATGTCGGCCCTGCCTGTTGCCACCAGCACGTGCCCGTAAGCGTCTCCCCAGGTGCGGCGCGCATGGACTGAAGCCTGCAACCTGTCGGCGGCAGCGCCGTATCCATACTGCTTGCAGATTCCGAAATCTGTTGAGAGCAGCAGCGCACGCTCAAGCTTGTCTGTGGACGAGACGCGCGCCGGTGCGCCGTTACGAAAACAACCCAGCCCACGCGCCGCATACACAAGCTCGCCCAGTGATGGAAGATTGACCACACCAAGCGCGGGCTCCGCTTCGATCTCTAATCCGATCAACACGCCGTAGAGCGGGACACCATGCACGAACGAGTATGTCCCGTCGATCGGGTCAATAATCCAGCGACGATTTGAAGAGCCCGTGCGCGTGCCCTCCTCTTCGCCCAGGATAGAATCGTCGGGGAACGCTTCTTCGATCGCGCGGCGGATAAGCCTCTCGGCCTCGCGGTCTGCCTGTGTCACGAACGAGTCGTCAGCTTTGCGGTCGACGACGAAGGAACCGCCGAAGTAGCGATCGGTGATCGCGCCGGCATCGCGCGCGATGCTCAAGGCAAAGTCCAGCAGCCTCCCTAGTTCCGCAGCGTCATGCGCCATAAGCTATTTCCCCTTTCCTTTGCGTTGTAGAAGCTCTTCGCTTACTTCACGAAGCGACACGCCGCGCTCGACCAACAGCACCAGCAGGTGATAGAGAAGATCGGAGGCTTCTTTCGTCAGGGCGAGGCGGTCTTCATTCTTGGCGGCGATGATCGTCTCGCTCGCTTCCTCCCCGACCTTCTTGAGAATCTTGTCCAACCCCTGATCGAAGAGATACGTCGTGTAGGAGCCCTCCGGTCTCTCAAGCCTTCTCGATTCGATGAGCAGGTAAAGCTCTCGCAGCACCCGTCCCAAATCCGACGGCTCTGCCGCGCGCTGCTCATCATGCGCGCCCTCGATCACGTCGTAGAAGCAGGCGCGCGCGCCCGTGTGACAGGCTGGCCCGGAAGGCTCTACCAGAACGACCAGCGCATCACGATCGCAGTCCGGCAGAATTTCAACGACGCGTTGTGTGTGGCCGGAAGTCTCGCCCTTGTGCCAGAGCCTTGCGCGCGAACGAGACCAGAACCACGTCTCTTTCGTCTCGATCGTTTTCGTCAGACTCTCCGCGTTCATGTAAGCGAGGGTCAGCACCTCGCCCGTGCGCGCGTCCTGCACGATGGCTGGAACGAGCCCGCGCTCGTCGAATTTCAACTGTTCCAAGCTGATCTTCATCTGACGTTGACTCCGCGCGTACGCAAGTACTGCTTCACGTCCGCGATCTTATATTCTCCAAAGTGAAAGAGCGATGCGGCCAGCACGGCGCTCGCGCCTCCTTCTGTGAGCGCCTCGTAGAAATGCTCAAGGCGGCCCGCCCCGCCCGAAGCGATGACGGGCACGGCGACGGCCGAGCTTACAGCGCGCAAGAGCTTGAGGTCATAACCGTCGCGTGAGCCGTCTCTATCCATACTCGTCAGCAGTATCTCGCCCGCACCGAGACCAACGGCGCGCCGGGCCCACTCCACAGCATCCCAGCCCACTGCCTCGCGCCCGCCGTGCGTGAAGACCTCCCAGCCCTGACGCGCATCACCGGCATCCCTACGACGAGCATCGATGGCGATGACTATGCATTGACTACCGAAGGTCGCCGCGCCCTCGCTGATCAGCTCCGGTCTTTTGACGGCGGCAGTGTTAAGCGAGACCTTATCGGCCCCGCCGCGAAGACTCGCGCGTATGTCTTCAACCGAATTCAGTCCTCCGCCGACGGTGAAAGGAATAAAGACCTCATCGGCCACGCGCCGCACAAGCTCTGCGACGATCTCTCGCCGGTCGGATGAAGCCGTGATGTCGAGAAAGACCAGCTCGTCTGCTCCCTCCGCGTCGTATCTTTTCCCCTGCTCCACAGGGTCGCCCGCGTCGACGAGCGAGGTAAAGCGTATGCCCTTGACCACGCGGCCACGGTCTACGTCCAGGCAGGGAATGATTCGTTTGGCCAGCATCAGTGAAATTACCTCTTATGAGAAATCACCCTCTGCAAAGTTGCGTAAGACGCCGAGGCCAGCGGCCTGACTCTTCTCAGGATGAAACTGCACGCCGCACAAACGTCCGCGCCCGACCGTCGAAGCGTAGTTGATGCCGTACTCCGTTTCACCGATCACATCTTCTGCGTTATCCGCCACGCAATAGTATGAATGCACGAAATAGAAGTGGCTACGGTCTTCTATGCCGCGCCAGAGTGGGTGCTTCGTCATCTGACTGACCTCGTTCCAGCCGACGTGCGGTATGCGGCCTGCTTCAAAGCGTCGCACTCTGCCGCGCAGAAATCCCAGCCCGGCATGAACACCGAATTCTTCGGACTCTTCAAAGAGCATCTGCATACCGACACACACTCCGAGCAGCGGCGTGCCCGCTCCCACACGCTCGCGCACCAGCCGATCGAAGCCTCTGGCCCTGAGAGCCCCCATGCAAGCGGCGAACGCGCCGACGCCCGGCAGCACCAACCGCTCGGCGTCGCGCAAGTCGCTCTCACGATCGCTCACAAGGGCAACGCAACCGGCGGCGGCGAAAGCCTTCTCGACCGAGCGTAGATTGCCGACGCCGTAATCTATGATCGCCACACGTGTCATAAGCCTCTCACAGCACTCCCTTCGTGCTCGGGACTCCCTCAATGCGCGGGTCACGCTCGACGGCCTGTCGCAGCGCACGCGCCGTCGCTTTAAAAGTCGCTTCGAGAATGTGATGAGTATTGCGCCCGCGCAGCAGGTCTATGTGAAGGTTGCAGCGTGCGCTCTCTGCGAAAGAGCGCCAGAAGTGTTCGGCCAGCTCGACCGAGAAATTGCCGATCATGTGCCGTCTCGTTTCCACTTCGTAGACGAGATAGAAGCGGCCTGACAGATCGACGCAGGCGCGCGCCGCCGCTTCGTCCATCGGCACTATCGCAAACCCGTAACGAGTGATGCTGGCCTTATCGCCCAAAGCCTGCGCGAACGCCTGTCCGATGGAGATGGCGATGTCTTCGACAGAATGGTGATCGTCAATCTCAAGATCGCCTTTGCATTCAACGTCCAGCTCGAAGAGACCGTGACGCGCAAAGAGTTCGAGCATGTGATCGAGAAAAGCTATGCCCGTCGCGATGCGAGAGTGGCCGCCGCCATCCAGGTTGAGCGCGACGCTAACGTCCGTCTCCCTTGTCTTGCGCCGAACCTGCGCCGTGCGCTCAACGGGTTGCAGTTGGACACTCATTGTTTTCTCCTTATGCGAATATCTCGCGCAGATTCTCGATCAATAGATCATTCTCGGCGGGCGTGCCGACGCTCAAACGAAAATAATCTTTGAGCAACGGGTAGCCGCTCACGTCGCGGATAAGAATGCCGCGTTGCAAAAGCTCATGAAAGACCCGACGGGGCTCGATGGCAGAACGAACGATCATAAAGTTAGCCTCGGACGGAACAGGCGACAGCCCGCCTATGCTGCTGAGCGCAGACGTGAGACGGGCGCGCTCAGAGATAATCAGGCGAATCGGCGGACGAAGCTTCTCTTCATACATCTCGACGGCAACTTCGGCGGCCATCTGCGAAAAGGCGTTGAGATTATAAGGAAGCACGGCCTTGGAGATTTCGCGTACCAGAGCGGGCGCGGCCAGCAGATAGCCGACGCGCAGCGCCGCCATCGCCATCGCTTTCGAGAAGGTGCGAAAGACGACGAGGTTCGGATAGCTCTCAAGCAGGGGAACGACCGTCCGTTCGGAGAACTCGAAATAGGCTTCGTCAATCAAGACCAGCCCCGCCGCAGCTTCGAGCAGTGTGACGAGATCGGAGTCCGCCAGGCGACAGCCCGTCGGATTATTGGGCGAGCAGATGATCGTCACATCCGGCCGGGCCTGTTCGATCGCTTCTTTGAGCACCGCCGCGTCGTAAGTCAAATCATCCTTAAGCGGCACGCTCATGATTTCGCCGCCGAGGATAGTCGTTATCTGTCTGTAGAGCGCGAACGTCGGCTCGCTGATCAGCACGCGCCTGCCCTCGCCCACCGTGACCATCAGCAACGCCTGTATCAATTCATTTGAGCCGTTACCGGCGAGAATACCGTCTGCTCGCCAGCCGCTGAACCCTGCCAGCGCCTGGTGCAGGCTTTGCGGCACGAAGTCCGGGTAACGAGACCACGCGCGCATCTCCAAACGCTTCAACGCCTCCCGCTTTATCTCTGCGGGCGCATCCCAGGGGCTCTCGTTCTGATTGAGCTTGACCGGCGCTCTGTCGGCGCTGAGCGAATAAGGGCGAAGCTCTCGCACACGCTGCTTGATAGTATTTAATGGCTGCGGCATCTTCAGCTTTTCCCCTCAAGACGGATTAAGGCCGAGCGCGCGTGCGCGTCCAGGCCCTCGGCCTGGGCCAACGCGGCGATCAAAGGAGCGTTGCGTTCAAGCTCGCTCTTTGTAAATTTCAGCATGCTCGTTCTTTTCAGAAAATCGTAGACGCCGAGCGCGGAGGAAAAGCGCGCCGCGCCGCCCGTCGGCAAGACGTGATTCGGCCCGGCCATGTAATCGCCGACGGCCTCCGGCGTCTGGTCTCCGAAGAAGATCGCGCCCGCATGGCGTATGAGCCCGGCCAGGCGGTCTTCATCACGCGTCATGATTTCCAGATGCTCAGGGGCCAACTCGTTGACGAGCGCACAGCCTTCGTCAAGGCTTGCGACGATGATGATCGCGCCGTACGTGTCGAGCGAGCTTTCGATCAATCGTGCGCGACTGAGCTTCTGCACCTGACGACTGATTTCGTCAGAGACCTCTGCGGCGAGTTCCCTGCTTGTCGTGATGAGCACCGCCGAAGCATCCTCGCCATGTTCGGCCTGCGCCAGCAGATCGCTTGCGACAAAGGAAGCGCGCGCCGCGTCGTCTGCCAGCACAACGACCTCGCTCGGCCCGGCAATCGAGTCGATGCCGACCACGCCGAAGACCAGTTTTTTCGCCGCCGCAACGTACCTGTTACCGGGCCCAGTGATCTTGTCCACGCGCGGCACGGTCTCTGTCCCGTAGGCCAGGGCCGCGATGGCCTGCGCGCCGCCGACCGCGTAAACCTCCGTCACGCCAAGCTCGACCAGCGCCGCCGCGACCGACGGATTCTCGTTGAGCGCACGCGGAGGCGTCGCAACCACTATCCGCCCGACGCCGGCGACCTGTGCCGGTACGACGTTCATGACGACGGACGAAGGATAACTGGCCGTCCCGCCCGGAACGTAAAGCCCCGCGCGCTCGATCGCGGAGATGCGCTGGCCCAATCGCACGCCGCCATCCGTCTCTATCTCCCAGGAGTGTTGCCGCTCGAATTCGTGAAAGATGCGTATGCGTCTGATCGCTTCACGCAGGGCTTCGAGCACACGCGCGTCTACGCGCGATGCCGTGCGTCGTAAAGTCTCTTCGCTGACGCGCAGGTCGGAAGCGTTGATGACGCAGCCGTCGAATCGTGCCGCGTAATCGATGAGGGCCGCGTCGCCACGCCCGCGCACCTCTCTTATGATCGCAGTCACTTCGTTTATCAGCCCGGCGTCCATTGCGACGCTTCGCTCGCGTATGCACCGGAGCTTTGCGGAAAGGCGCTCTTTTTCATGGCTCTCGATGATCTCGATCATGCGCGCCCTCCATCGCCCTTGAGAGCGCCGATCAGTCGGCTGACGGCCAGCGCCTTCAGTTGATAGCTGGCGCGATTGACGACCAGCCGCCCGGTCGATTCGTCTATCACTTCGACGATGTGAAGGCCGTTCTCACGAAGCGTCCGGCCCGTCTCCACAAGGTCTACGATGCAATCGGCGAGACCTAAAACGGGAGCCAGCTCGACCGATCCTGAGAGTTCTATGATCTCGACGGGGACGCCGCGCGAGCCGAAGTGGCGCGCAGCGATGCGCGGGTACTTGGTAGCCACGCGAAGCATTCCGCAATCGCTCAAGTGTGATGGGCCCATCGCCGCGACGGCGATGCGACAGCAACCGATCTTGAGCGTGAGCGGTTGTAAAAGGTCTGCCCCGGATTCCAGCAACACGTCGCGCCCGACCACACCGCAGTCGGCGATACCATGCTCGACGTAGACGGGCACGTCCACCGGCTTGACGAAGATCAGGCGATAGAGCCCCTCCTCGTCTTCAATACTGAGACGACGCGATGAGATCGCCTCCTCGGAGATACGCACGCCCGCCTGGGCCAATAGCTCAAGCGTTTGTGCCTGTAATCTGCCTCTGGCGATGGCTAGGGTCAGCTTCGTCACAATCGCACCTCGCTGGAATTGATAAGCACGCGCGCGCCCCGGGCTCGCCTGTCGAGAGCTTCTACGAAGAGCGCTGTTTGATCGTCGTTGCTGATGGATGATGCTGTCTGTTCGGGAGTAGAGGTGAAGGCCGTCTCTCTCTCTCTTGTCATGAGCACGTCCGTCAAGGCGTCAATGTCGAGCACGAATCCTATCGCCGGTTCCGCCTTCCCGAAGTTTGAAGTGAGGCGGTCGTAGCGCCCGCCGCTCCCGCATCTAGCGCCCGCGCCGCTCACGTAAATTTTGAAGGTGAGACCCGTGTAGTAATCGAGGCCCGATACGTCGCCGAGGTCGATCTCGAAATGGTCTGTCAGGTCAAGCGATTCGATGACGCGCCATAAACGTTCGATGCGATCGAGGGCTGCGCGCGAGCGCGGGTTAGTGATAACGGGGAGGGCTTCATCCAGGGTCGGACGTTTGCCCGATAGCTGCGTCAGGCGCGCGAAAGCCCGGCGCTCTTCGACGGACGTGTAAGGAATGAGAAAGCGTTCGAGATCGGCCCCGTTGCGTGTGTCCATAAGCTGTCGCATCTCGTCGCGCAGGTCTGACGCGAGCGAGAGACGTTCGGCGATGCCGTTGAAGATTTCGACGTTGTTGAGTGTGATCGAATATTTGCCGTCAAGGCCCAGGCGCTGCAAGACTTCGCAGGCGATGGCTAACATTTCCATGTCGGCCACGCCCTCTTCAGCGCCGATCAGCTCACAGCCCGTCTGCGCCTGTTCCCTTCTCCACTGCGCGTGTGATTGCGATTGCCGGCGAAAGATCGTCGCGGCGTAACAGAGCCGCAGCGGTCTCTGACGCTCGGCGAAGAGCGTGGCCGCCGCGCGCGCGACGGATGAGGTCACGTCCGGCCTCAGTGCGAGCATCAATCCGTCCGTGTCTGTAAATCTGAAAGCGCGGTGTGCTTCGCGCGGCCCCATGCCGTGCTCGAACAGCGCGTAGTAATCGACGGTCGGGGTCGTGATCTCTTCATAAGACCACCCGTTGAAGACGGCCATCGCAGTATCTTCGACCGTGCGCCTCAGACGCGCCTCCGCGCCGAAGTAATAGCGCATGCCGCCAGGTATTTTTGAAAGTGGCTCGGACATAAACTTTTGAATCCTGACTTGAGCGTTCCTGTCTTTTTCCGCTTCGTGCCGAACAAAAGAAGAACCCGCTGCCTGTGACGCATCATGTGTCCGGCAGCGGGTTCCTCGAAGGCTTCTGGTTGTGAGTTTCTCTTTTACTCTCCGGGCTCGCAAGCGAGCTTTCCGTTCACAACCGCCGACGTGCTGCCATCCTGCCGGTGATGCTCGGCATGATGCTGCGCGTGGCTGGTGTGATGTATACGGCTCAAGCTCATAAGCGAATCGTCTCTCCGTTACTCAGGAGACCGAACCTTATACTTGACATCAAGCGCCGCTGTCAAATGATTTCCCCGCTTGGTAGAGGTTCAGTTTGTGGGCGGGGGAATCAAACAGGGATGCACAGGACACAAAAACAGTAAGAGGGCACACGGGCTTCAATCTCAAATTAGCAATCTCAAATCTCCAAATGCGCTTCTTTATCCCGACCATCGCTGTTTGATTCCTTTTCTCCCTTGAAATGATTTGCTTCAAAACCGCATGTACAGATAGAGGAAGCAATTCTGGACGGGCGTTATCGGACTCGGCCGATTGAAAGATTTTGAATTATTGTTACGTAAAAGCGAACAGGCGCGGCAGCCTTGGTGGCCTCGCGCCTGTTCTGGTCCGGTCAATGTCCTCACCCCATCAACCGGGAGGACGGAGAGATTCACCCCCCGCCCAGATGCCACCATTCTACAAGCGCTTCTTCGGTTTCGCAACTTGAATGTGTGGCCTCACGATTTATCCCGCCAATAAATCCCCCACCCGGCCCGAAAACGCTCCCGCCGACACCCAGAGGGGGCCGCAAAGGCTTTGTCCTTTGCGGCCCCCTTCCATATGCTTTCGGCCCATTTTTGAAGGGCTTTGCCTTCACAGGCTGGCGAGATAACGCAGCGCCGTAATGCTCGGTAAAAAGAAGTAGGCCCCGCCTTTGACGGTCGTGAAGGCGCGCATGTTGTGTACGCGCGTGCGCAGCGGGTCAGCCTGGACGGTCATGATCGCATCGCCCTTACCCAGATTGCCGATGATCGGATCTACCTCGCCGTTGAGACCGCCGAAGACGGGATTATTAATCCAGGTTTGCTGGACGAACTCGAACTGCCGCTCGATGTCGCCGTTGAGGCAGATGAAAAGCAGGCCGCGATCGACTCCGTCATCGACGCGCGGGTCTGCGGGCCTGTGCCCGTAGGAGCGGCCACGCCTGAGTATGCGATGACGATTGGCCGAATCCTGAGCGGTCTGCGGGTCTGGGCCGAGCGAGTCGCGCGGGTTCGAGCGCCTGATGTGCGAGCCGATCGGACATGAGAATCCGTTCGCGTCCTTTTCGTAATAATCGAAATCATCCGCGTCGGAGAGCGTGGGGTCGTCTCTCTCCGGCGACATCACAAGCGGAGCGCCGCTGGGCCAACGCCCGACGCACTTCGCCGCCAGACGAACACTGGCCGCACGATCTATCTGACCATTCGTGCCGCGCGTCGCTTCGTCCATAAAGTGCCAGAAGTCTGCGACGTGTTGCGCGTACTGGCGAAAGACCAGATAGGTTCCGTTGCGGCCGAGGTCATGCATGGGCGGGTCGTGAACGGGCGCGCCGTCAACCGCAGGCGCGTCGGGCAACATACGTTGCGGGTCGCGCTCGGGCAAGACCTGCGGCGTATCCGCAGGCTTTCCGTAATCGTTGGTGTGGCTCAGCAGAATCTCTCCGGCCTTGACCAGATTCCTCTTCGCGGCTTTGTCTGCGCCCGGGCTGCCTTCGATGACGGGTTGGCCCATCCCGTCCGCGAAACTGAAATGCTCGTGCGAGTCGGGTTGCCGACCGGCTCCGAGCAGAAGAAATTCCGTGAGCCCGTTGGCCGTGTAATCCGCTCGCTGCTCCCTGATCAGGTTATCGAGCGTCTCTTCATCCTGGCCGAAGAGAATCAGTAGAACGTCGATTGATTTGGCCGGGTCGCTGCCGCCCCAGTTCCAGTTTGACGGCGCGTTCTGCTCTGCGTCGCCGAGGATACGCGAGCGATGCGGAGTCGCCATCCCTTCCTGAAAGGCGCGCGGGAAAGTGGCGAGCGTATCGGCGTCGAGCCCCAGGGCGTTGAGCCCCTTATGCGTCAAAGCGATGTTGAGAGACGTGCCTTCCTGTTTGCGCTCGGAGGTGGTGACTTCGAGGGCCTTACGTCCGAGCCAACGGCGCGCCGCCGCAGCATCGTTGATACGCAACAGGGCATAGGTGGCACAGGGCAAATGGGCGTAACCGCTGATCACTATGCCCTGTATGTCTTGTCTTTCCAGTTCCGCCATGAGTTTTTTCTCCCTTACGTTAGAAGCGCCACAGCCATTTCCGCGTCGCCGTCGCGTCCAAAGGCTTGAACATGTCTTCGCGGATGACGCTGTTATTGTCTATGGTTTGTGTGGTCAAGTCTGTGTAAGCGCTGTACCAGGCATTCGTGTAGGTCATCTTGTCGCGCCCCTGTGCCTTGAAGCGTGCGCCGTCACGCGCGCCCTCACGGATCAGACAACACGTCTTGGGAAAATCGACGGTGTTCGTC
Organism: Pyrinomonadaceae bacterium; assembly: GCA_036522655.1. Classification (GTDB taxonomy): domain Bacteria; phylum Acidobacteriota; class Blastocatellia; order Pyrinomonadales; family Pyrinomonadaceae; genus DASQYE01. The sequence goes on from DATDFK010000069.1 coordinate 30,937, forward strand.
CAGATGGCCGTCAGGCCCGTCGCCGCTTTGTCGATGAAGTCGTCGAGGTAGTTCTCCCAGCTTCCGTCGAAGTTGCTGACGAAGAGCAGCCGCCGACCTTTATCGATCATAGACCAGTGCGCGAAGTGTATGCTCGGGATGCCGCTGAGCTTGCCGTCGTTGATCGTGCGCGCGATCAGGTTCACCAGAAAGAGCACGATTCTTAAAGTCCATCGCCGGAAAGGGCCCGGCTTGACGGTCGTGATGCTGCACATTTGATTCTGAACGATGTGCGTGCGGTCTTCGCGTGCGACGAGCCTGCGCGCGTGCTCCTGATCGCCGAAGTTGGGCGGAATCGGATCGTGAGTCTCCTTCAAGCGAAGCACGATGAGCCAGATGATGAACACAGGTATCAGGATGGGCAGCAGCAGGAAGGCGAGGAACCCTACGAGCGCGAGGTTGATGCGGGGCATGAGATATTCCATCGTCGTCTGTCGCGGCTCGCTCTCCTTGACCCAGGCGAAGCCCTGTTGGCTCTCAACAAACTCCTGTGCCCGCTGCCGGATGGACTCCGGCGTCTGGCCGGGCTGCCCTTCTTTCACCACGCCGTCGAGATAGTTTTCAAGCCCGTCGCGCAACTCGTTTTCCCGGCGCACTCGCTGAAGACTGCGCCCGACGTTGCCGACGTGATAGGCGTTGGGCCAGACGACGTGCGAGCGCAGGTAGGAGATGAACCGCTCGCGGTCGGCGGGGCTCGTCGCCGTGTAGCCGACACAGCAGCTATACATGCGATGGAGTCCGTCTGCGGCCTGCGCGTGAAGGTCTTCGAGGTAAGGCTCCAAAGGCCCGTCGAAATTGTTCTCGAACACAAAGTAGGGCCCGTAAGTTTGATCTTCGCTCAGCACGAAGGCGGCAAAGTGCAGCAGCTTTAAGGAGGTGAAAGGCATGTGCGGGTTGTTCATCACATCGCGCCCGACCTCGTCGAGCATGCCCCTTAGCTCCTCTACCTTGTCCGGCTTGACCTTGGCGACGAACGTTAGAACTGAGTGCTTCATACGTTGAGTCCTCCGGGTGCATTTCCATCTCTATCGAATTCAAGAATCAACTGATCAGGGAAAGGGCCGTCGTAGACGATCTGCCCGGCGCTCCCTGGAGCCCTTCGCAGGTTGGGCAGGCGCAGCAGCGCGGCCAACAGCTCCGGTATCTGTACGCCGTTGATCGCGCTCCCGAAACAACGATGCATGCCGTGACCGAAGTGCAGGTACTCCACATCTCGGTCGGCGCGAAACTCATCGGGTTCGGTGAACTTCTCCGGGTCGAACATGGCCGAGAGCGTGGCGATGTAGACGGACGTGTCGGAAGGGATGCGGCGCGCGCGCTTTGTGCCCGCCGCAATCTCCGTCTCGCTTTTGCAGAAACGCGCCTGCACCGGATGATGAGGATTGAAGCGCACGGCCTCGTAGGCATAGCGCCGCATCGCATCCATGTCGCGCGCTAGCGCAACACGACGCGCGCCTTCGAGCGCATCGGGCCTGCGCAGCAGCTCGTCTATCGCGAGCGTGACGAATTTGCTCGTCGTGTCGACAGCGCCCGCGATCATCCCGCCCATATTGCGTCGCACAGCATTGTTATCAAGCCAGGGGTGCGCTCCGTCTTGCAGCGCGAGCAGTCTTCCCAGCACGTCGTCCGGTTGATCGGGCTCACCGATTTTAGACTTGCGCTCGGCGATCACTCTGTCCATGTACGGCCTGAGCTCCGAGACCGTTTGCAGCGCGTCGCGATGGACGAGCGGGTCAGCGCCCGGATTGGCGAAGATGTCGTGAAATACGTCGCGCATCCAACGCATCATCGTCGGCTCGTCCGGCGCAGGGATGCCGAAGTATGAGCCGACGACACGGACGGCAACGACGCGCGCGAGCCCGCCCACGACATCGATGCGCCCGTGCGCACGCGCCGCAAACGTCAGCTCTTCCGCGCTATGACGCACAAAACTGCGTATGCGCTCAAGATCGTCGCGCCTGACGGCTTGCCTGAGCGCCGCCGATTCGCGGTCGTACTCCTCGGAACGATCCATGCCAAGGATGAAAGGCCCGTCGATGGCGTTGATGCGTTCCTCGTTGACTTCGCGGATGGTGAAATCAGTGTCGCGCGATAAGACTTCGATCACGTCGTCATGGCGAGTCAGTATCAAGCGTTTGCCGATGAGAAGCTGCGGAGCATGTTTTCTTAAGAACTTAAAGATCGCGCGCAGAAGGCGCGGGCTAGTCAGCCAGATGAACAGCTTATCTTTGAAAGTGTCGCCGGGCTTGTGTGTGCCCGCCTCGACCGGGTCGATGGCCGGGCGCGGGCGTGCCTCCCTGTAAACGCGAAGGATGAATTGGCCCGCCGGGCGCGCGCGAATGCTCTCGACATCCGCGCGCATGTCTGGCGGCAGCTCTTCCAGCTTCGGCATCGGGCCGCCGTATTCCGGCGGCAAGACGGCGGGCGCGCCGAGCGCCGCGAACGCCAGGTCGGCTGCCGTGAATTCCTGGCCCATCAGGAAGCGTCTGCCGTCCGCGAGTCGTGCCTCCACCTGTTCGAGGATGGTCTCCATGACGGCCCGCTGCTCGGTCGCGGTCTCCGGCCTGAGATCGAGGCTGCGCCGCAGGGCACTCTCAAGCCGCGAGTAGACGAGCGGAACCATCATGCGCTCAATCGCAGGCGCGCGCTCCGTCCACACGCGGACGGTAGCCGCGCGATTGAAAGGCAGGATGTGCGCATAGGCCCAGGCGCGAACGGCGACGCCGAACGTATCGTAGAAAAGATCGAAGAGCTGTAGGGTCTCTGCGCGAAGCTGCGCGTCTACGGGGAAGAGTCTTTGATGAGGCGGGCAGCGCGCTTCGTAATAATTCAGGATTTGCCGCGCATCTGGAAGCACGGCGTCCGTTGTGTCCAGCACCGGCACGGTTGAGTCTCCGCCCCTTCGCCGCGTCGCGCGCCTGTGATAGCCGGGGACATGGCACTCTTCTACGTAGGGGATGGCGAGCCGGTCAAGCAGCCAGCGCGCCATCTCGCAGTAGGGGCTGACCGGAATGGAGACCATGTGCGGATGATATGCTGAGGTGATAGTCAAAGGTTGACTCCGATCTATCAAAAGGATCAAACGACTGAGGTAAGCGCATGAGCACGGCCTGGAGCCGGTGCTGTCATTGCATCTTGCGGTTAAAGAGACGGCGAGGATTGAATACTTGAAGAGACGGCTATCGGGGTTTTACATGTCAATCTTCGTCTTACGGCGGCGAAGAGATTGTGTCTTCAAAGTGTGTACTCCTGTCGTCAAGGCTAACGCGGTTAAGGTACTTGCCTGTCAAAACCGAAGCAATAAAAGACCAGTCGTGAAGAACTGCCGTGAATTATGATTGAATTGGTTCAGAAGTCAAGGTTTTTTAGATAGCCCCCGCCCGGAGCCGGGCGACCGCGCTCGCTGACCCCGGCAATTCCACCGCTCGACACGGACTTGCCGGGCGACGCGCGCGGGTCTCTCTTCATCTCTCACACAAGCAGCACCGCCCGCTTTCCTATTGCCATCCCATACGAAGTGTGAGATGCTCCTATTTGAAATCCATAGGAGGAGTCGTCTATGAGCGATAAGACAGACATCTGGCAGGGCACGCTGGCACTGATGGTGCTGAAGACGTTGGAAGCGATGGGGCCTTTGCACGGCTACGGCATCGCGCGCAGGGTGGAGCAGACGAGCGGCGATCAGCTCTCGATCAATTACGGAACGATATACCCGGCGCTGCTCAAGCTGGAGCAGGAGGGCTATGTCACGTCGGAGTGGGGCGTCTCGGATAACAATCGTCAGGCCAAGTATTACAAACTGACGCGCGCGGGCCGCAAGCAGCTCGCCAAAGAAACTCGCCAGTGGGAGCAGACCACTGCCATCCTCGCGCGGTTCTTCGCCCCGGCAAAGGAGTCTTAATGCATATCAGACAATTACGCGCATGGCTCGTGCGCCTCACAGGCTTGTTTCGACAGCAGAGGCAGGAACGTGAATTGGCGCAAGAGCTTGAAAGCCACCTACAGATGCATATCGAAGATAACCTGCGGGCCGGGATGACGCCGGAAGAGGCGCGCAGGCAGGCGCTCGTCAAGCTCGGCGGGATGGAACCGACCAAAGAAAAATATCGCAGTCAAAGAAGCCTGCCCCTGATTGAGACGCTCGTCAAAGATTTGCGCTACGGGCTACGCAGGCTGACACGCAGCCCTGGCTTTACGACCATCGCGCTGCTCTCGCTTGCGCTCGGCATCGGCGCGAATACGGCCATCTTCAGTCTGGTCAATACGGCGATGCTGCGCCCGCTTCCCGTAGAGAAGCCGGAGCAGCTCATCTCACTGACGAACGCGAGCGAGAACCGTCGATTCCCGACCTTCTCTTATCCGAACTACAGAGACTTTCGCGACCGCAGCAGAGATGTCCTCGAAGGGCTCATCGCCTACCGCTTCGCCCCGCTCAGCCTGAGTCACGACGGCGTTAACGAGAGGATGTGGGCCTACGTTGTGTCGGGCAATTACTTTGCGGTGCTGGGCGTACAGCCTGCTCTGGGCCGGATGATTTCGACCGACGATGATCGTCTGCCCGGCGCTCATCCCGTGACCGTCCTGAGCTATCAATGCTGGCAGCAACGCTTCGGAGGCGAGCCGGGCATTATCGGCAAGACGCTGATCGCCAATGGCCGCAGCTTCACAGTGATCGGCGTCGCGCCGCAGGGCTTTTTCGGGACGGAGATTATCGCCGCGCCGGAGCTTTGGTTCCCGATGGCGATGCAGGCGCAGATCGATGTGGGTAATGACTGGCTGGAAGAGCGAGAGGTGGAGAACCTGTTCGTGATGGGACGACTCAAGCAGGGCACGAGCATCGGTCAGGCGCAAACGGCGCTCAGCGCCATCGCACTGCAACTGGAGCGCGAATATCCAGACATCAACGAAGGCAAGCGGGTCATGATCTCGACGCCTGGGCTCATGGGAGGCTTGATGCGCGGGGCCGTGTTTGGCTTCACGGGACTACTGATGGTCGTCGTCGCGTTCGTGTTGTTGCTGGCCTGCACGAACCTGGCGAATCTTTTGTTGGCGCGGGCGACGGAGAGACGCAAAGAGATCGCCGTGCGCCTGGCTCTTGGCGCAAGCAGGATGCGTATTGTGTGGCAGTTGATGGCGGAGAGTATGCTGCTGTCGATCGGGAGCGGCGTGCTGGGATTGCTGCTGGCCTACTGGCTCGTAAGTCTGGCCGTCGCCTTCAAGCCGCCGATGGACGTTCCCCTCCTGATCGATCTGCACATAGATTACCGCGTGCTCATCTTCACCATCCTGATCTCGCTGGCGACGGGTGTGCTGTTCGGGCTCTTGCCCGCGTTGCAGGCGACGAGGGTTGATTTGTTGCCCGCGCTCAAGGACGAGCCCGCATCGGGCGACCCAAGGCGCTCATGGTTGAAAAGCAGTCTGATCGTGTTGCAGGTCGCGCTCTCGCTCGTGCTTCTGGTCGGCGGCGGGCTGATGCTGCGCGCACTACAGCGTGCACAGGCGATTGATCTGGGCTTTAACCCGCAGAACGCCGTCGAAGTTTCATTCGACCTGCGTTTGCAGGGCTACGACCGTGCGCGCGGGCGTGAGTTTCAGAATCGCTTGCTTGAGCGCCTGCGTGCTTTGCCCGGCGTGCGCGCAGCCGGAATCACAGACATGGCCCCGGTCGATCTGCATTTCGGGCGTGATGCTGTCTTCGTCGAAGGACAGCAGACGGAACGCGCGATGAACGCACCACGAGCGATGACCAGTCGCATCAGTCCGGGTTACTTTCAGGCGATGAGCACACGTTTGGTTCGCGGGCGCGATTTCACAGAGCAGGACGACGAGAAAGCGCCGCCGGTTGCGATCATCAACGAAACCTTCGCGCGCCGCTTCTGGCCCGGCCAAGACCCCTTGGGCAAACGTTTTCGCCAGGGCGGACAGGAATCGCCGATGATGGAGGTTGTCGGAGTAGTGCAGGACGGTAAGTATGCCGGGCTCAACGAAACGCCGCAGCCTTACGTCTGCCGCCCCATCTCGCAAGCCTATTCGGGAACGACGAGTGTCATCGTCCGCACAGACTCAGACCCACAGAAAATGCTGGCCCTGATTCGCAAAGAGGTACAGCAGCTTGATACGAACATGCCGCTCTCAAGCGCGAAGACGCTGGCCGAGCGACTGGCCTTGCCGCTCTTGCCTGCGCGCATCGCGGCCTCGCTCTTCGCAAGTTTCGGAATGCTGGCGCTGGCCTTAGCCGCGATCGGAATCTACGGCATCATGTCCTATTCCGTCTCAAGACGAACGCACGAGATCGGCGTCCGTGTGGCTTTGGGAGCGCAGGCATCGGATGTGTTGAAGCTGATACTCGGACAGGGAATGACGCCGGTCTTGATAGGAGTTGTGATCGGCTTATCGTCGGCGCTGTTGCTGGCGCGCTTGATGAAGAGCCTGCTGTTCGGCATGAGCGCCGCCGACCCGTTGACCTATACGGGCGTGGCCGCGCTGCTGACCTGCGTTGCGCTGCTGGCCTGTTACATCCCCGCGCGCAGGGCAACCAAGATCGACCCGATGCAGGCGCTGCGTAACGAGTGAGAAGAAAAGGAGTGACAGAGTAAAGCCCCTGCAAGGGGCGACAGAGTGTAGCCCATGACGCAAGTCATGGGAATAGAGCAGACCATAAAGAGAGAGCCCCGGAGGGGCGTAAGAAATGCGAGTCAGTTTCTTTCGCCCCTTCGGGGCTTGGCTATTCTCTTCTTGACCTAAACCCACGACTTACGTCGTGGGCTACACTCTGTCGCCCCTTTCAGGGGCTTTGCATACTTTTTTAGACGGGCTCTTAGTCCGACCGTTGTTTCCCGCCATTCACTGCATGCTGGATGTGGTTCACTGCAAACGCGAATCGTAAAGACTCGAAGGGGCGTATAAGTGGTCAACTGGGAGGCGTCCGGTGAATAGAGTCCCGTCAAGAGTTCGACGCATCTTCTACTACTTCTGATTAACTACGATTCGAGACCAGTTTAAAGAACTGGTTTTTGCGAGGTGTGAGAGATGGATAAAGAGGCCCACGGCGGCGGTCTAAATTTTATTGAATCGCTCGGACAGGATATTCGCTACGGGCTCAGAGTGCTGCTCAGGAATCGTGGCTTTACGCTGACGGCGATCATCACTCTGGCCCTCGGCATCGGGGCCAACACGGCCATCTTCAGCGTCATTTATGGCGTCCTCCTTCGCCCGCTGCCATACCGCGAAGGTCATCAACTGGTCGTCGTTCATCAACAGGCGCTCAGCGCCAAAATTGACGACCTGGGCTTTTCCGCCAAAGAGGTCGCCGATTACCGCGAGCAGAATAAGACTATGGAATCGGTCGTCGAGCATCATTCCATGAGCTTTATTCTATTCGGTCGCGGGGAACCCGAGCGCGTCCAGACCGGGGTGGTGTCGGCGAATTTCTTCGACGTGCTCGGAGTCAAGCCTATCCTCGGGAGAACCTTCGAGCCGAGCGACGAGCAGCACGGGGCGGACGCGGTTCTCATACTCAGCAATAAATACTGGAAGCAGAGTCACGGCGGCGACCCTAATATCGTCGGCAAGATTTTTCGCATGAACAATCGCGCTCACGTCGTCATCGGTGTGCTGCCGCCGATTCCGCAGTACCCGTCGGAGAGCGACGTTTACATGCCGACCATCCAGTGCCCTTTTCGTTCGGCCCAAAGCTTTATTGAAAATCGCAATGCGCGAATGATGACGGTCTTCGGAAGACTCAAGCCCGGCGTAGAGCTTCCACAGGCCCAGGCCGACTTGAGTACCATCGCGACCAATCTTGAGGCGTCATACCCCGAGTCGTATCCTAAAAATCAGGGCTACGCCGCGAAGGTCGTGCGGCTGGAAGACGAGCTGACGCAGCGTGCGCGCCCCACCTTCCTGATACTGCTGGCGACGGCCGGGCTGGTCTTGCTTATCGCGTGCGCCAACGTGGCCAATCTAAGCCTGGCGCGCGTGCTTCAACGCCAGCATGAGGTCGCTATGCGAACGGCGCTCGGGGCGAGCCGCGCGCGATTGATACGACAACTGCTGACCGAAAGCACGCTTCTATACCTGCTCGGCGGCGCGCTCGGGCTGCTGATCGCTCAATGGGGCTTGCCCATGCTCGTGGCCTTTGCCGCACGCTTCACGAATCGCACCGGCGAAATCCGCATAGACCTGTCCATACTGCTCTTCACCATGCTCGTCTCGATCGGCACGGGTCTGGCCTTCGGATTGATTCCCGCGCTCTCTTTTCGCCAGGACTCGCAGAAGAGTCTGGCCGCCGCGCTCAAGGAGGACGGGGGTCGCTCAACTTCCGGCGGCAAGAATCGCATACGTAGCCTGCTGGTGGTGACGCAGGTGGCGATCTCCTTCACGCTCCTGATCGTGGCGGGACTGATGCTGCGCAGCCTCATCAAGCTTCAGCAGGTCAGCCCCGGCTTCAATCCTGAAAAGGTGATCGTCATGCGGCTCGCGCCGAACTGGTCTAAGTACACCGCCAACGAGCATTACGCAGGATTCTTCGCGCGCGTGCTCGAAGTCGTCAAGCAGCAGCCGGGCGTGGTGTCCGTCGCACTCTCTTCGACCTACCCGCTCAATCCTGCCGGGATAACTCGTGGGCCCAACAACATCAGCGTACAGCTTGAGGGCCACCCTACAGGCGACGGCCAACTCGCGCCGCAATTAGACCCGCGCGCCGTGAGCCCTGATTATTTTCGCACCATCGGGACTCCGCTCGTGCGAGGCCGCCTGTTCACAGAGCAGGACGACGAAAAGTCGCCGCCCGTCGCCATCATCAACGAGTCTGCGGCGCGTCATCGCTGGGGCGGCGAAGACCCCGTCGGCAAAAGAGTGACGACTGACAATGGCCGTACGTGGATCACGATCGTAGGCGTTGTCGGCGACGTGAGACAGTACGGGCTCGACCGCGAGCCGTCGGATGAGTTTTATAATCCGGTGGCGCAGGCTCCGTTCGCTGGCTTTCTTCTCGTCAAGACGATGGCAGACCCGGCGAGCCAGGCCAGGGTGATGCGCGACGCCGTTCACCAGGTTGACGCGGACACGGCGGTCGATCAGGTCAAGACGCTGCAACAGGTGCGTGACGATTCGGTTGCGTCTCCGCGCCTGACCGTCTGGCTGCTGGGTCTCTTCGCAGTCCTCGCGCTGATCATCACGGCGGCGGGCCTCACGGGTGTGATGGCGCTGTCGGTGACGCAGCGCACACGAGAGATCGGAATTCGCATGGCGTTGGGTGCGACGCGGACGGGCATTCTGGCGATGGTGATGCGGCAGGGGATGACGCTCGTGCTGATAGGCTTGACGGTCGGAATCGTCGGGGCGCTCGCGCTCAACAGGCTGATGGGAGCGCTGCTGTTCGCAACGCCTTCGTCCGACCCGGTCACGTTCGCGGCCGTCTCTTTCGTGTTGATGTTGGTCGCGGGAGCCGCCTGCTTCATCCCGGCACTTCGCGCAACCGGCATAGACCCCATGCTCGCGCTGCGCAGCGAGTAAACGATCAGGCATGGGTGGCATCCGTGTATAATAAAGGGATGAAAGACGGTGTGCGGATAACTTATAGCGTTGATGAGGGGAGGCTGTCCCGCGCGAGGATTGACTGGCTGAAGTGGACTATCCTCTTCGGATTCTGGACGCTCTTCAGTTTCCTTTACGCCAATCAAATCTATTTCGAGATGCGTCACACGCCGGGGATGCATCATTCATGGTGGCGCATCGCTTTCTGGCAACTGATGGTCTGGTACACCTGGGGCTGCCTGACGCCGATCATTCTCAGCCTCGGTCGAAGATTTCCCGGCGAGGGCGCTTCATGGCTGAGGAGTCTGTCGGTTTATCTTCCGCTGAGCCTGCTGGTCGCCGCCACACACGTCGCCGCCTCGACATACCTCAAGATTCTGATCGAGCCCTTCGACGTATGGAGCAGCACAGACCCTTTCCTGCGACAGTATCGCAGCGAGCTACGCGGCTTTTTTCTGTTCGATTTCTTTGTCTTCTGGGCCATCCTCGGCGTCGGCTACGCGTTTGACTACCGCGAAAGATACCGCGAGCGCGAGTCGCTCGCCTCGCAGCTCAAGGCCCAACTGGCCGAGGCCCAGTTGGAGTCGCTCAAGATGCAGCTTCACCCGCATTTCCTCTTCAACACTCTACACACCATCGCCGGGCTCGTGCGTAGCAACCAGAGGCAGCCAGCCGTCAACATGATCGCGGGTCTGAGCGACCTGCTGCGCCGCGCGCTGGAGAGCGCCGACGAGCAGGAAGTGCCTTTGCGTGAAGAGGTCAAGTTCATAGAGCTTTATCTGGACATACAGAAGGTGCGTTTTTCCGACAGACTGACCGTGCGAACAGAGATTGCCCCCGAGACGCTCGACGCGCTCGTGCCCAATCTTGTGCTTCAGCCGCTCGTCGAGAATGCCATCCGTCACGGCATCTCGCTCAACGATTCCGCCGGGCACATCCTGATCAGCGCCTATCGCTCCGGCGGCAAGCTTCACCTCAGCGTGTGCGATGACGGGCCCGGACTGCAATCCGGCTGGCGGATGGAAGAGAGCGACGGTATCGGGCTCGCCAACACCAGCGAGCGGCTCAAACGCCTGTACGGAACAGAGCATCGCTTCGAGCTACGCAACGGCGAGGACGGCGGCGTGACCGCCTCGCTCGCAATCCCCTTTCGTACCGCTTAACACCTCAACCGGCAGACGATGAACACGGACGCGAAGAAGCTGATCAAGACTCTGATCGTTGACGACGAGCCTCTGGCCCGACGCACGCTCCGAGACCTTCTTCAGGACGACCCCGAGATAGAGATCATAGGCGAGTGCAGCAGCGGCCTCGCGGCCATCGATTTCATCGGCAAGCAGCCGCCCGACCTCCTGTTTCTAGACATACAGATGCCCGGCATGAACGGCTTTGAAGTGCTGGCGAAAATCGATCACGACCGCATCCCGGCGATCGTCTTCGTCACGGCCTTCGACCAGTATGCGTTGAAGGCTTTTGAAGTGCACGCGCTCGATTACCTGCTCAAGCCGTTTACAGACGAGAGATTCAAAGAGACGCTTCATCAGGCCAAGACCCACGTTGAATTGCGAGAGATGAACAGGCTCAGCCATGGCTTGATGGCGCTCCTCAAAGATCAGGCAGCGGTGTTGGCGGGCACAGCCAAGCCGAAGAGCTACCTCTCCAGATTCACGATCAGGTCTGGCAGTCGCGTGGTCTTCATCAACGCCTCGGACGTGGACTGGATTGCGGCTGACAACTACTACATCAAGCTTCACGTCGGCGGCAAATCTCATCTACTCCGCGTCAGCATGAACGAGTTGGAAGAAAGGCTCGACCCGAAGAAGTTTCTGCGCATTCACCGCTCGACCATTATCAACTTCGATCGCGTCAAAGAGCTGCACCAGAATCCGAACGGCGAATACGTCGTCGTCCTGAAAACCGGAACGGAGCTGAAGCTCAGCCGCAGTCGCCGCGATCGCCTCCTCGGAGAGTTCCTCATGGACGAGCCCGACTGATCAGCGGCCTCATCCACCGCGTAACGTTCAGCTTTTGATACGACTGTTCCAATCTCCAAACGTTTAATTACTCCGGTGGGCCCATATTCGCAGAACGTGGGAACGCCATCTCTTCAAGTCTCGTACAGCCATGACATCTGAGCCGCACGACCTGACAGCACAGTGTGCGCGGCCGTGCTCCAAGAACCTGACCCTGTACGAGGTTACAAATGAACCCGCATGCCGTCTCACGCTTCAAACCTGCACGAACGATCAACGTCGCTCTCTTTGTTTGTCTACTGACACTCGCACATGCTGCGGGGCAGACGCCCACCAATGCTCCCGACCCTGTAGAGGGCAAGTGGTACGGCATGACCGGCTTTCCGCAGGATCGCGTCGAGGTGGGCTTCGAGTTCAAGCGTAATGAGAAGGGTGAGCTGAAAGCCTATCTCTACCAGCCCGTGATTAATTTCTACGGGCTTGAGTTGCCGGGGACACTGAACAAGGTTGGCGACAAGTACGTCCACGAAGATATGAGGATGTCGCTGACGCTGCACGACGGTAAACTCGAAGGCACGTTCTTCCCGCTTAATGGGCCCATCTCGCTGCAACGGACGAACGCTTTGCCGAAGGAAGTGGCAGTGCCGGCGCTGCCCTTGGGCCCGGGCCCGAAGTGGCAGGCAAAGCTCGGCGGGGCCATCTACGCCACTGCCGCCGTGCGCGACGGCATCGCATATGTCGGCACGACGGGCGGCATGTTCTACGCCATCAGCCTCAAGGACGGAAGCTACGTGTGGCCCTTCAACGCGGGACGCGCAGTCTACGGCGAGGCCGTCTTGACGGACGAACACGTGTACTTCGTCTGCGACAATGGCTTTCTGTTCAAGCTCGACCGCAAGACCGGCAAGGAGGTCTGGCGCTACGACCTCGGCGATGCACAGGCCCAACGCATCCTGCCTCATCAGGTTGTCCCCAACAGCGGTGACTTTGACTTCGATAGCAGCGCGCCGCGTCCTCTTCTGTTCGAGGGTGTGATCTACGTCGGGTCTGGCGATGGTGGTCTGCACGCGGTCAACGCGGCTACGGGCCAGCGCGTCTGGCGCTTCGAGGCCAGGGGCAAGAATCGAACCGACGCGATTATCGACGGCCCTCACGTTATCTTCGGGAGCCTGGATGAACACGTGTACTGTGTTGACCGCCGGACAGGCAAGGAGGTCTGGAAGAAGAACACGCGCGGGCCGCTGACCAGTTCGCCCCTGCTCATCGATGATAAGCTCATCATAGGCAATCGCAACGGCTTACTCGCGGCCCTCAACCCGGCGACAGGCGAAGTTATCTGGCGGATGATCTTCTGGGGCTCAGCCGTCGAGTCAACACCCGTGGCGGCGGGCGAAGGCGGTCTCTTCTACATCGGCGCTTCAGACCTGCGGCGTGTGAGTTTGATCGACTCGAAGGACGCTCGCGTCCTCTGGCGGACGGACGTTTACGGCTGGGCATGGCCCAGGCCAACCCTGACAGACAAGCTGGTGTACGCCTCCACGATCGGCGTCAGTCCCTACCAGATGCGTCACCTCGGCGCACTGACCGCGATCGATCGCAAGAGCGGCAAGATCATCTGGCGTTGGCCCATGCCGGAATGCGCGAACTCATGGATGTATGGCTTCGCCGCTTCACCCGTCATCCAAAACAGCACTCTCGTCGTCGGCGGCCTGGACGGCACGCTCTACGCCTTCCCGGTCGAGTGAGAGAGACTCAGGTCAGTAGCGCCAAAGGTCTCGGGCGGGTGATGCTGATGCGACGACCCGCCCGGCTTAAGCAGGCGCTACTGTCCTGCATCTGGAACCGCTCTAGACGATACGCTTCTCGAACATGGCATACTCTTTATCGATCACGGCTCCGAGATTGCTGAGCGCGTTCTTGAGCACAGTGTTGTCGTCCATGACCCAACTCAACTCGCTGGCGAGGTATCCGTGTTGCCGCCCGTGCTCGATGGTGTTGAGTATGAGCAGGCTGTCGAGCCCGCGTCGCTGGTAGGCTGGCAGGAGCGCGAGGACGACTGTACGGAACTCCGTGTTCGCGCCAAAGCGCAGGTGGCCCAGGAGCCTGAGAAATCCGAAGGGAAACAAACGCCCGTCGGGCAGATGCCTGAGCGCCGTGTTGATGTTCGGAAGCGACAGTGAGAAACCGACCGCGCGTCCATCATGTTCGAGAAAAAAAATGATGCGTGGATCGAGGACGGGCCGCATGGCCTTCGCCATGTACTGGAATTCGGCTTCGGTCATCGGCACATTACCCCAGCCGTCATCGAAAGCCCGGTTGTAAATTTCGCGCATGGTCAGAACTTCTTCGCTGAACCGTGTCATGTCAGGATTGCGAAGGCTGAGGCCCGGCACGCGTCGCCTGACAAGCTCGGCCCCGCGCCTGAGCCGCTCCGTATTCAAGTGCTTCCACGCGCCGTAGTAAGCCCACATGCGCATCCTGTGCTCGAATCCATAACGCAGAAGGAACTGCTCGTAATAGGGTGGATTGTAAGGCATGAGGATTGACGGCGTGCGGTCGAAGCCGCTGACGAGGAGCCCGGACGATTCGTTGATCGAAGGATTGGTGGGCCCACGCATCGCACGCATGCCCTGCTCACAGAGGTATGCGCTGGCGGTGTCAAAGAGGGCCGCCGCCACGTCGTATCGCTCCACACATTCGAAGAAGCCGAAGAAGCCGACGCCATCATTGTGCCTCTTGAGATGCATGCCATTGACGATCGCGGCGATGCGCCCGAGCACGCGGCCCGTCGCGTCCTCCGCGATAAACGCCCTGAGGTGGCTGTGCGCAAAGAAAGGATTATTCTTTGAGAACAACAACTGCGCCTGATCGCGGCGCAGCGGCGCGACCCAGTAAGGCGATGAGCGATAGAGCGTGTAAGGGAAAGCGATAAAGCGTCGGCGGTCGCGAGCCGTACTGACAGGACGCACCCTGACCGGCGCTAAGGCTTGAGAGACTTCGCTAGATTTGAGCACCCAGACTCCTCAAGTCCTGCTCCACACAGCGTAGAACATCATCGGCCAGGCGTTTGAGCCTGTGATCGGCGCGGCCCCGCTCAAGGCTCACCTGCTCGCTTGCGGGAATTTCCGCTCGACTGCTGCCGCCGGAACGCGCGCTGCTGTTTTCCGAAGCGATGGTGCGGTCGCAAAGCTCAAAGAGGAAAGCCCTGTGATGCTCCTCGAACTCCTTGAAGCTCGGCCCCCAGCGCGCGAGAAAATCGTAGGTCACTTCGACGAGCGCATCTTCTGCGCGCGACTTGTCCTTCAGACCATGAAGCATGCGCGCGTGCAGTTCCGGGAATAGTACCGGATAGAATTTTTTGAATCCCTCGGGGACGGCGAACACCTTCTGCTCGCGCTCGAAGCTCATCAGACCGGCATCCAACCGGCGGAGCTGCTCCGCAATGAATCGTTTGAGGTGAGGCACGCGCTGCGCTTCCTGGTATTGATAAGCAACGGCGGCCATCACTCTCTCGACCATGAAGGGCGCGCGGCGCAGAGTGTGCAGCAGCAGTCGCAGAGCAGTCCTACGCGCTTCGCCCTTCATTTTGGCGAGCATCACAAAGAGCAGCAGAAGCTTTCCCGGCCCTGCCGGGAAAGGCACGCACGGTCGCCGCTTCACCTGCGATAGAAGAGTGCGCGTACGCGTTTCGAAATTCCGCCAATCGCGTATACGCTCGACCAACTCGATGTAGCCCGCAAGCAATTCTCTCATGCTCATCCGCCGGGGAACGACGTTGGTTAAGGGCTCGACGTTAGATGTGCGCCTCAGCGCCTCGCTCTGGAAAACCCGCCCTTCCCTTTGAAGCCGCGTCCAGAGCTTCGTGCCGGTCGGAGCCTTCAAGAGATTTAGCATCGGGACGGGCACGCCGCTCTCTTGCAGAAACGTGAAATGATGATCGAAGATGCCCGTGTCGTCGTGATCGAAGCCGACGATCATTCCGCTTTGAATGATAATCCCGTAGCTGTGAATTCTCCTGATGGCGTTCAGCATGTCGATGCTGTAGTTCTGCGGCTTGTTCATCTCCCTCAGGCTCTCCACGTTGGGCGACTCGATGCCGATGAACACGCCGCAAAAATTGGCGTCGGCGAAAAGGGCGAGCATCTCTTCGTCGCGCGCGATGTTGAGCGTGACGTTCGTGATAAAGGCCATCGGGCGGCGGAATGTCCGGTTCAGTTGGCCCAACGCCCTGACTAGGTCTTTCGCGTATCGACGGTCTCCGATGAAATTGTCATCGCAGAACAGGACGCGCTCAATCCCTAAGCGTTCGAGCGCGCGCACTTCATCAAGCACGCGCTCGACAGGCTTGTGCCTGGCCTGCCGCCCGTAGATGTAGATGACATCGCAGAACTCGCAATCGAAGGGACACCCGCGCGTGGTCTGCACCGCTCCGAGCAGATACGAGCGTGCAGCGACGGCTTCCCAGGAGGGCTGCGGCGAGTGGGCCATGTCGACCTTGCCGACCTGCCGATACTCGCGCCGCTTCTCTCCCCTCTCGTAATCGGCGATGAACTGCGGCCAGGTGTACTCGGCCTCGCCGATGAAGAGTATATCGAAGTGCTCGCGGAAGAGTTCGGGCTCGGAAGAGACGCCGGGCCCACCGACCGCCGTGAGCAATCCAAGGCGACGCAGCATACGCCCCAACTCATTGACGCGGCCCGCGTGGTTGATGTAGCCCGTGACGCCGACCAGATCGTAGTCGGCCCCGGCCACGTCGTCCTCCGTAATCTGCCCCTCGATCGACTCGTCCCAAATGTCCACACGAATCGTCTCCGGGGTCAGAGCAGCGACGGTCGCCAAGCCCAGCGGCATGATGCCTATCTGTAAGGGAGACCACTTGGCGGTGGCAGACTTTCTGAGAGATTGCGGGAGTCCGGTCGAATATTCTGCGAAAGCCGGATTCACGAGCAGGATTCTTTTCACGCGTGCCGACCTTTCATGCTCGAAGCAGTGGCGAGTGTCCTGACGGCGCTCGCGCTTCGGTCAAACGTCTTCATTGTGCGAAGACGCGACGCCTGGGGTATTCATGGCGGGGAAACAGCGCGCGCGAGCA
The DNA here is from genome assembly GCA_036522655.1 of Pyrinomonadaceae bacterium. GTDB lineage: Bacteria > Acidobacteriota > Blastocatellia > Pyrinomonadales > Pyrinomonadaceae > DASQYE01. Next base: position 47,578 of record DATDFK010000069.1, read on the forward strand.
TCCGCGCAGCAACGCATGCTTCAAGGGCCCACGATAGCGCAGGTAGAGATAACGCGGGCTCTCCTCAGCGCCCATGCGGCTTTTCATAGCATAGGAAGTCTGCCCGAGTTCGAGCCGCCGCGCCCCGGCATCGATGGCCGAGGCGACGACTTCCGAGATGAGATTCTGGTAAAGCTGCCACTCCGGCTGCCGCTTCTCTTCCATCCCTGCGAATAGGAAGGTCGCCACCTGCCCGGCAAACAGCATCACTGCCATCGCCAGCGGGCGGCCATCCGCTTCGATCATGATGACCTTCACACGCTCGCCCAGACAGGTATCCAGCAGCCTGAAGAATTCAGGGTTGAGAGTTTCGAGGCGATGCTCGGCTCCACTGATGGTCTGACTGTACAGCTCGAAAATCTTTTCCACCGACGGCGCGCATTGTTCAAGATGCCGTACTTGTAGATTGGCGGCGCGGCGCGCGCGTAACGTCGACTGCACCTGCCTGCGATAGCCGGCCCTCATACTGGTCAGGTATGAGGAGAAAGAATCCCAGCCGAGCGACAGAGCGCAACTGGGAAGACTGAGCGCACGAAAATACCCTCTTGATAAAACCGAGTCGATACGCCCGGCCGCCTGCGGGTCGAACTCCTTGAGACACAGCAGGCGCGTCGAGGTGAGCGCGGCGATGCGCTCCATGACGCCGATCAGGACTGCGCAGACCGTCTCGGAGTCGGCCCCGGAGCGTATCTTCAAACAGGGCTGGCCCGAAGAGACGGGGAGGCCGCAAAAGAGCACCGGCAGGCGAAAGAAGCCCGGCCACATCCCTTTTAATCGCTCGACCAGCTTGCGCGTCAAACCGTTTGACAACAACTCCAGATTGACCCACATGCGATAGAGCGTGGCGACGCAAACAAGCTGCTCATCACTGTAGACCAGCAGATGCCAGAACGCTGCGTCTTCGATGCGCGCCTCCTGACAGGCACGTATGAAGCTGTGCGACATCAGCAGGTCGTCCGGCCCGAGCACGGAGTCCCACTCCGAGGCTTCGACTTCGCGTATGTCACGCGAGACGCGAAGCCTTAGCCCGCCGCTTGCCGTCAGGGTGAAGGGGCGTGGGCCCAGCCACTCGCCCGCGTTGGCCCAATCCTGATCAGGAGAAGACATCGAAGACCCTCACCTTACCCTGCCAGGCGAAAAGCCTGATCCGGCGGGTTGGACTCCGGTTGCGCCGCCAGCTCCGGCCCGCGATATTCGGCATGGGCCAACTCTCGCGGGGTGTGGTGCAGATGGCCGAAGTAAAACTGCCGGGCGATCTTCAAGGCCCCGAACCAGAGCTGCCAGTATCGCCAGGTGTAGATGGGCGGCGCGGTTCCGAGGTTGAGCCGCCCGATGCGGCGCGGGCTCAGGCACGCATGCAGGTAGACGCCGAGTAGTGATCGATAGTATTGCTTCAAAGGCTGCCGGGTCTCGACGAGCATGTGCGACAAATCCCAGAGGCCGTGCGCGCGGCGGCTGATCGTCAGCCGGTCACGATACTGTTCCCAGATGAGCGTGCCCGGCATGGGCGTCAGCGGCGAGATGTTGAGAAAGTAGAGCTTGTTGTCGTCGATGAATCGCTTGAGCCTGTCCCAATCCTCTTTGACGTAGTCGGGTTGCGTGATCAACGAGCCGTAGATGTCCACGCCGTATTTTTGCAGCATGGCGATCGCCGCGCGGTTGTGATCCACGGTCGCCATTTTGTCCATCCCCTCAAGCTCGGAATTCGTCGCGGCTTCGAGCCCGATGAAGACGGCTTCGAGTCCGAGCGCGGCCCACTGCGCGATGATCTCTTCGTGTTGAGAGACGAAATCGGCGCGCGCGTAGACCAGATATTTCTTGCGAATGCCACGCTCTTTCAGAAGCCTCGACAAATCGGCGAGCCGCTGCGGATGGATGAGGAAAATATCGTCGACGATATAGACATGCTCGGCGTCAATCTGGGCCAACTCGTCGGCGATCGACTGCGCGCTTCGAGCGTAGGGGACGCCATCGGTGATGCGCCAGGTGTAACAGAAATTGCACTTGTACCAGCAGCCCCAGGTGGTCTTCATCGTCGCCACGGGACGGTTCCAAAGATAGTAATAACGATGCTTCAGGTGAGCGACAAGATCGCGGCGCGGAAAGGGAATGCTGTCGGGCTCCGGCATGTAGGGGCGGGGTTTTGTTCTGAGCAGCTCCTGGCCCCTGGGCAGCGCCAGACCTGCGACCTCCTCTAAAGGCAGTCCCCTTTCCAGCGCGTGCACGACATCAGGCATGGTGGTCGTTCCATCGCCGAGCACGATGCAATCGATCGCCGGGTCTAGGAAGTCTTCCGGCACTTGCGATGCCTGCACTCCGCCGACGACCGTCGGGCACTGCGGATTCCATTGCTTGACCGCGCGACAAATCTTGATGACCTCGTTGACGCCGCTGATATAGCAACTGGTTCCAACCACGTCGGGCCTGAAGTTCTTCAATCGCCGCTCGAATCCCTTCTCAAGGATAAGGTCAACGATCTCCACTTCATGCCCGTCGAGTCCTGCGGCCACATACTCCAATTCCAGCGGCTCGCAGATCATGATGTGCTTGAGGCCGATCGTGTGTCGCGGCACTGGCGGGCGAACCAAAAGGATGCGCATTGCTCTCCTCCTCAGATGATGCCAGGGGTAATCCGGCGTTGAATATGTCTGCGATAATGAACGTTGACGCCGAACACGAAAGCGCTGGTATAGGGTTCCAGCTTGACGTTGTTGCGGCCCACACGATGAAAGATGGCCTTCCAGGAGAAGAGCCGTTCATAAAGCTCCCAAAATTTTCGCTGTAACACATCGGGCTCCATGCGGCGCGGTTGAAAGACGATCTGGCCGCCCGTGTAGCGTATGAATTCCTCGTTGAGCAGGCGGCCTTCCGCGCGCATCTTGTCGTAAAGCGGTGTCCCTGGTATGGGCGTCAGGATATGCACGCGCGGAACGCTGATGCGATTCTGCATCACGAAATCGTGAGTGGCATCGAAGGCGGATTCGTCGTCCTCGTCAAGGCCGATCATCATTTCCGTCGAGATGTCTATCCCGTATTCGCGAATCCTGCGCACGGCTTCCGGGTATCGCTCGACAGGATTCCAGTTCTTGTCTATCGAATTCAGATTGGCCGGATTGACCGTCTCGACGCCGAAGGACAACATGCGGCAACCGCTCCGGCGCGCAAGCTCAAGCATGTCCGGGCGCTCGGCGATATGCATACTGCACTGGCTCATCCAGATGATCTTCTCAGGGACGAGCGCTTCCCAAAGCTCGCGGCAGTATTCCCAATCCACGCCGATGTTGTCGTCGATGAAGGCGAAGTAACGCGAGCGGCGGATGCGTTTGGCGGCCCGCACATCGCGCAGCACTTCCGAGACGGGCCGCTTACGATAGCCCTGATGAAAAAAGGCCGTGACAGAGCAGAAGCTGCAAGTGAAGGGGCAACCACGAGTGGCCTGCACGGGAGACCAGCGACCGAATTTGCCTCCGACCATCAGGTCGTAGCGCGGCAAGGGCAGGCGCGCAACGTCGGGCGGTGTGCCCATCCTATAGATCGGTTTCATCTGGCCCGCCTCTGCGTCACGCAGCACTTCGGGCCAGGTGTGTTCGGCTTCGCCGATGACGACCGAATCCGCGTGGGCCAGAGAAAGCTCTGGCGGAGCGAGGCTGGCAGCGATGCCGCCGATGACCACCTTACGGCCTCGACGGCGAAACTCGTCCGCGATCTGCCAAGCGCGCGCCAGCCCTGAGCCCATGCCCGTGAGCCCGACTAAATCCCACTCGCCGTCGTAGGGGATGTCGTCCGTAGTTTCCCCGACCATGTGGAGGTCTATCTCGGGCGGGGTCACGGCGGCGAGCATTTGAAAGGTCAGGCCGGGAAGATGAACACGACGCTGTTTGATCGGGCGACCGGAAGAGTCCAACGCCGTAGGAGCTACCAGAAGAACGCGCATGCTTCACCCGCTTTCTGTGTCAGGTCAGTACCGGCTGCTTAAGCTGGGCGGGTAGCCGCACTTGAGACCCGCCCGAGACCTCTGGCGGTACTGACCTGTAATCTCACTATGCTCTTCAACGTTAAGAGAGCCCGCACAAGTTAATGACTCAAAGCAGGCTCGCCGTTTGCAGTTCGGCCAGCGTGAACCCGTGCTTGTCGGCCATGTCCAGGGCCCAACGCACGCGCGCCGGTGTCAGCGGCCCGTAGGAGCCGTGGCCTTCCACGTCTTCGAGTCCCATCAACAACGTCTCGGCCATACACGCGAACACGTGGCCGGGCGCGAGCGGGACTCCCGGAATAATCAGATCGGAATTACACGGCAGACGCACGACCCCCCCCTTGATCACGGTCACGTCGCTGCGATTGCGCTTGACCTCCGCAGAGATGTCAGGCGGCAGCGATATGTCACAGATGATGGTGCGGTGTGGGCCCAGGTGATGAGAAAACACGACCGGCTCGGCTGAGTTTGAAGCCGAAACGATCAGCGAACAGGAGCGCAGCGCATCGGGCGACTCCGAGACGACGGGCTCGATCCAGGGCGCTAGCTCGCGTAGCTGTTGGACGAGCAGGCGGCAGCGACGCGCTCCGCCCGGACGCGTTATCAAGACCAGATGCCGCACCTTCTCGGCCATCAGAAGCGCGTACGCCTGCGCAATATTGCCGGTCGCCCCGACCACCCCGAGCGTGGCTTCGCCGATATTGATTCCGGCTTGCTCCGCCGCCGCTTCGAGCGCACGGACGCCCATCCCGACCGTCAGCGCATTGCCCGTCGTCAAACCGACTGCCGGGTCGCGCAATCGTCTACCATTAGAACTGATGATGGAGTGGAATCCGCCGAGCCCGGCGACGGTGCATCCGCGTTCGTGTGCGAGCGCGACGGCCCGCTCCAACTGATCCAGCACATGCTCACGATCGCGTGAGCGATAAGCACGAAACAGGTGCTCGGAGGTGTAGAAGAGACCGATCACGGAGAGATGCACCCTGGGCCCAATCGCCGAGCGCACGTGCAGCTCGTCATAACTGACGGGCCCCAGGAATTGCGTCGCCTTCATGACCAGATCGTCCAACGCTTCGACATCGAAAGAGGCCAGCGACGGATCCCATTCGAGCAGGTCTTCGGCATCGATCGCATGGACGACGAAGGCCACGCGGCGCGTCGTCTCAGGCTTCTCACGGTTGAGCCGCTTGTAGCAGGGCGGGGCGGTCTGCGTCGCGCGAGGCCGCCCGACAAGATGGCCCACCACATGCGGCACGTCCTCCACACGCAACGCCTGACAGAACATCTCCAGGGCTGCGGTGAAACGATTCAGGTCGGAGTGCTCGATATAAGCCGAGGGCTCTATGCGAAGCGTCGCCGGATTGCTGAGCGACGGGGCGATCCTGATGTCGTGCACGTTGAGAAAATAGGAGGACGCGATATTGCCGAGCAGATCGTGATGAGCGATGGCTCGAAGAATCTTCGAGCCGCCGAGCGACGCGTCGCCAAGCTCGACGCCGATCAGCAGTCCACGGCCCCTGACATCCTTGATCTGATCAGGGTAAGCCTTCTGGAGCAAGGCCAATCTTTCGAGCAGGTACGCGCCCGCCGCCTCGCAGCGCGCCGGTACTCGGTCGCGATCGAGAATCTCCAACACGCGGCAGGCGATACGACAGCTCAACTCGTCACCGGCAAACGTGGACGTGTGGAGCAGCGAGAAGGGTTCGATAAAACGCTTCTCTTTGATGAGGAGCGCGCCGATCTTCGTCACACCTCCGCCGAGGGCTTTCGATAAACAGATGTAGTCGGGCTCAAGGCCGAGCTGATGACACGCGAGAAACGTGCCCGTTCTTCCCAATCCTGTCTGGATTTCGTCTGCGATAAGCGGGATGCCGGACTTGCGACAGACGGCGCTCAGCCATTCGATAAACTCCGGCGGCAGCGGCACGATTCCGCCTTCTCCGAGGATGGGTTCGATGACAGCGCCGGAGACCCCGTCGGCCTCGCCTTCACACTCATTCCACGAAGAGGCGTCCCAAGGGTCTAGGAAACGAACCCTGGGCCCAAACGTCTTGAAGGGCTCGCAATGCCCGTAGGTCAATTGAATCGAGCCGAGCGTCTTGCCGTGAAACGAGCCGCGCACGGCCCAGAAGCTGTCCTGTCGTCGTTCCAGATAAGCATGCTTGAGAGCCGCCTCGATCGTCTCAGCGCCGGAATTAGTGACGATCAGACGGTAATGGCCGAGCCTTTCGCGCAGAGCCTTTTCAAGCTCGATCTGTCCCGGGCGCGATGAGACCTGCGCAGAGAACGGCACGCGCTCGTCAATGAGGCGACGCAATTCGTCCAACACATCCGGGTGATTGTGTCCGAGCAGGTTCGTGCCGAAACCGCCGATCAGGTCAAGGACGGGGACGAGCGCCGCGCCTTTCTTCTGGAAGAGATAATCGCCCTCGGCGCGTTCGTAGACGGCATCAGCATGAAATGTGCGGAGCAGGTCTTGCAGTCCGGGCTGGGCCGCACCGTTGGCCCTTGACGCGAGAGCGAGCGGACGAAACATGGTCGGCGACTGTGGGTTTCGGCTCTTTGTTGTGTTCATGGCGTGCGGTGAACTCGATGAGCAATCCGTCAGACATGAGAAAGCTTAGCCCCACCCCAACAGTGAGACTCTATCCCGCCCCGAGTTGAAAACATTGATAACCATGACCCCGGTCAGAAACAAAGCGTCTGATGATTTCTGTGACTAAGGAAACGCCGTTGCCTGGGTTATTGGCTTAAAGAGAGGTTAGGGAAAAGTTTTCGCTAACCGTTGCGAAGCAATTAAATGAGCTACCCTTGGTGAGAAAACGCGTGCAGTTTAATATCGAAAGGTGACGGTGTCAATCATCATTGTCGGAAGTCAATTGTCGCGGGCTTGAGGATCAAGAATGCTCTTTCAGGGCGCGGGAGCAGTGCCCTTGATGAGCTTACGCTCCCTGCTTGGGCCCACCTCTTCCGCGCCCCTTTCTTCCAGCAGCTTTTTGAACTCGGGAAGGGCGGCCAGAGCCTTGAGGTCTGGCTCGGCGAGGTTCTCGGCGAGTTCTTCGTCCAGCTCAAGCGCGCGTTTCAGTGCGGCCAAAGCTTCGGGCAGGCGTCCGCGAAGGTGAGGACGCTGTAATCCGTATCCTATCTGTTCCGCGCTGTGCATCGGCGCAAATCTACTGATCAGGGCTTGCGTGAGCTTGTGAGGCTATGGCTAGATAGCCGGAAAGAATGGCAGCGAAGTTTGACAGCCAGCATCGCTATCATCGACACGCGCAGCGGGCCGGATACTTTCAGGAACAGTCACACATGAAGAGCCTACCCCTGATACTCGTCATTACGGTCGGCGGACTGCTGGCCTTCGCTCAGAATCAATCGGTAACGGTCGGCTCAATAGACTTCTACGGCTATGCGGGCATCGACACGGAGAAGCTCCGAGCAGCCCTGCCTTTGCGCGCGGGCGATGCATTCTCGCGTGAGTCGAGGGATAAAACGGTCTTGAGTCTCAGGCAAGCCGTCAAACAGGCGCTCGGACGCGAGCCCTCGGACGTTGAGACTCTCTGTTGCGACGAACGAGGAAGAATAATGGTGTACATCGGCTTCCAACGTGCCGACTGGGCCCAACACTTTCAATACAACCCCGCGCCGCAAGCCTCTCTCAGGTTGCCGCCCGCAGCAATAGAGGTCTATACGGCGGCGGACGAGGCGTTATCGAATGCCCTCATGAGAGGCGTTTCCGGCGAGGATGAGTCGCAGGGCTACTCCCTCTCTGTTGACCCGGAAGCACGCGCCAAACAACTCGCGCTCCATGACTACGCCGCACGCAACGCAGCGCTGTTGCGTCGCGTCCTGGAATCGGCGAAGGATGTCGAACAGCGACGGATAGCCGCCGAGCTGGTCGGATACACCGGCAGCTCGCAGGAACAGTTCGACGCGCTCGTGCACGCCAGCAGGGACATTGATGCCATTGTACGCAATAACGCGATACGTGCGCTGGGCGTCGTCGCCGGATCGAATCCGACTCTGGCCGCGCGGATTCCTGCCGACAGCTTCATCGAACTGCTCAACTCCGGCACGTGGACTGATCGTAATAAAGCCACCTTCGTTCTTGCCGTGCTGACGGAGCGCCGCGACCCAAAACTCCTTGCGCGTCTGGAAGCGAAGGCGCTCGACTCGCTCCTGGAGATGGCACGCTGGCACAGTCTCGGTCACGCCTACATGCCGCGATTGTTAGTGGGCCGCATCGCCGGGATTGATGAGCAGGAATTGATCGGAATGATAGTGAGAGGCGAAGTGGAGCCAATCATCGCGGCCCTCTCGGCCCGGAAAAAGTAGCTCATGATAAAGGCGTCAGAGGGGGTTTGATCGGAGCACGGAATAACAAGTTGAGCGTAATAGCTGATCGTGCAAAACTGTCATTGACACTTCAACGCGTCCCACGTAAACTTTGCAATCTCACTTGCCCCCACTGTCACAGGTGAGACAAGTTGAGATGAGAGGCAGGCGATTTGCGAGGGTCGCTTGCCTTTTACTTTCTGTTATCGTAAGGATTAGTAGATATGGGTCAACCGCTTATTAACGAAGAAGCAGTGCACGAGCGCGAATGCATTCATCGACGGAAGGGCGTGCAGGGAGAGTTCTACCAGGGTGACAGCTACGTGCGAGCCCTGCAACGGCTGAGGAATGACGCGGCGATGAAAATGGCGAGCAAGGTGGGAGCCTTCTTCTGGTCGGATGCGCCGCATGTCAGAGTGTGGCTCTGTCGAGAGTGCGCCAGCGAGGTCAAGCTGCAAGATCAGTCGTAAATAGCTGAGCCTTTGTGTTCGCCTGCCGAGCGTCTACGCGAACTCTCATAAGGCGCGCGGCTTCAGCTTCAACCCTTAACCGATAGGCGATCGGGTGCATGCCTTTGCCGGTTTTCATCGCGCGCTGCGGCGCGACGTGAAAGAACGCATGAACTTGGGAAAGGCCATCTTCACAAAGTAGTCCTCGCCCTCAAGCGACGCATCTGCACCCCGCACTCACGCTCTAGAATCTTGAAGCCGTGACGGGAATCTCCCATATCTCGCCCGTCAGCCCGAACCGATCGAAGATGTTTCCGGCCTCTGCGGATGTCCACTTCTTCCACTCCGGATTGAGATGATTTCCATACCAGACCTGCGCGAACTCCCACACCTTCTTGATCGGCTGAACATCTCCCTTGTTGATTCGATGTTTCTCACACCATTCCTCAATCCGGCTCTCATTCTCAAATAGAAGCATCGTGCTGCATGTATAGATGACGTTGTCCCAGGCATTTCTCATCGGTACAGGAAAATGCACATAGAGGTCTGTTTCCGAGAGCTTCCCGTCTCTGATATGCACATCTATCTGTCTGTCATTCGCGCCGAGCGTCGTCCTGATGATCACATCTTTGTCCAGAAGCGCCGCGACCCCCAATGAACACCAGGCACAGTTGCCCCACCACTCCCGGCCCTCGCAGCGAACCAGAAAATTAGTGGGAGCCAGTGAGAAGGGATGGATGACCCATATTCTGCTGCTGTTGGGATGCAGAACTATTCCGTGATCATCCTGAAGACGCTGCAAGCCACAGGCGACCTCGTCCGCCCTGACCTGTAGTAGCTTTGAAAGCTCATCTACTTCCGGCGCGTAGCCTCGGTCGAGAATGAATTTAATGATCGTATAGTGCAACGTTGAATTGTCTATACGATTGTCCGGCATGCTCTGGTGTCCTCCAACTACGATATTTTTCCGGCGACGAAGCGCGGCGGACAGAATTCTCTCGCCCGTCAATCGTCCGCCGTAGGCTTGGAACGCAATCGCTTGAGCTGTGAGCGCTGCGCCTTCTCCTTGAGGGCCCGCTCTTTCGAGCCGCGCGTGCGCCGGGTTGGAACACGCCTGGCGGGACGATAGTTGAGAACGTCCACCTTCTCGCGCAACCTTCGCAGACAGATGATTTTGTTACGATGCTGGCTGCGCTCGTCACGGCAGGTGACGATGACGCCGGAGGGCAGGTGTGTGAGCCGGACGCCTGTCTCCGTCTTATTGACGTGTTGGCCGCCCGGCCCGCCGGAGCGGAAAGTGTCAACCAAACATTCGCGCAGTAACTCTTCGTCGGATTCCGGCAGCAATATCATCTCGATCAGGGAAAGGCGCGTCTAAGTCATCCTACGGGTTTCAAGTCGCGGGCGCTGCGTCTTCGTCAAGCTTAAGCCGCTCGTGTTTGCACTTGGCGACACCCTTCTCGTAGCCTTCGGGGTAGTAGAGGCCGCTACCGCCGCAATCCGGGCAGTTGCGCACTTGCTCGGGTGAAATGGAAGGCTTCGTCATTCCGGGCTCCGACTTCTCTTCCCCGCCCGCCTGCTTCTGATCCATCTTCCAGAGCCTGCGCCGCAAGTGTTCGGTCAGGAAAGCCGGTAGCGACGAAACGTTCGAGGTACGCGCGGCAGCGATTCTTAATTCCGCGACAAGCAGCTCAGCCAATTCCCCCAAACGATCTTTGTCGAATGCCCCGAGCGGCTTTCCCGTTACCTCTCTCGCGGCGTCTTGCATCACCCGCGCGAATTCGGCGAAAGCCTCATCATCAGTTTTTTCGTCACTAGTCTTAAAAGAAGTCTTAGGAATAGTTGAAGTTGTTGATAATAAAGGAGATGAAGTATGCCTAGTCTGACTAGTTTCTAGACAGACTAGTCTGACTAGTTTCTGGGCATACCCAGTCAGACTAGGCATACTACCCTGCCTAGTCTGACTAGGCATACTCGAATCTAACTCTTCAGGCAGGTTCACGCTGTACTCGTTGCCCTCATGTTCACCGGCAATTGTCTGGACTGTGACAAGGCCCACTTTGACCAATCTCTCTATGTTGGCGTCGAAGGTTACGCGTGAGCCGATGTGTGCTTTCCTCATCAGTTTCGGTCGCGAAATGCGCACGGTTCTGGTGGGGACGATCGCACCACGAGTCATCGTATAAAGACAGTCGTATAACTGTTTGCTCTTGCCCGTAAATAAACCCGCCGGGACGGCTTTCCGGCCAATCGAATTTGCTACCTTCGTATAATCACGCTGAGGAGAGAGGGGAATCTCTTCGGTAGTAGGACTAGTCAGACTAGTCAGACTACTATGACTAGTCTGACTAGGCAGGGTGGTTGGTTTTATTTGCTCCGGCGGCTCGGATGATGCGGAGATCAGGTCTTCATGCGGCATGCGCAAAGCCGGGGGCACAACTAAGCCCAATTTCTTCTTAGGTTTAGGAGTACGCATCGGATCATTCTGCTTGGGTTTCGTTTCAGACATAATTACCTCACTTTACGGCGGATAGTTTCTGGCGCGACAGTTTAAGCCGATCCAGAACCTCTTCCGTCAGACTCCAAAGCTGATCTGCCGCCCTGTGCGTTTTGGCATACAGAACCGCCGGAAGTTTCTGTGAAGGGGCCTCCGCAACCTTAGAATAATCATGTAAATTGGTATCAAAGACATGGCCGACGAGTCCGACAGCGGCCTTGACAGCCTCGCGCGATTCAGCCGAAAGATTGCGCTGCGGCTTATACAGATTGATCACCGCGCCCAACATCTGAAGCTCTGAATTGACGTTTTTACGCACCTGCTCGATGGTAAAAGCCAGATCGGATAAACCCTGTAAACCCATAGCATCGGCGGCGCAGGGAACCAGCACGTAATCAGCCGAATAGAGCGCCGCCGTCAACAGTTTACCGAGCTGTGGCGGGCAATCTATAAAGACGAAATCATAGGATTGTCCGTGCTCCTTAAGCTGTTTTCTGAGCCTGTGCGTAAGGTAATCGGGCTGCATTTCAAAGCGTGCCAGGCGAATATCTGCGGGCACTAAATCCAGATTCTCCACAGGGCTCTCGATGATGACATCATCCAGCGGGAGCGGCTCGATTTTCACGCCTGTCGGCGATTCCGGTTCGATCAGGACATGAGAAAGCGTTGCTTCGTACACGTCCGTATCAATCCAACTGCTCGTCAGATTGCCCTGTGGATCACAGTCAATCACCAGGGTTTCAAAACCGCGAAGCGCGCAACATGCTGATAATTCACGGGTTATAGTAGTCTTGCCGACTCCCCCTTTTTGATTCGCGACCGCAATAGTGATCATCACGCTGCCTTTCTGAGCCGTAGCTCCATAAGACGTTCTATATCAGCGAGTTTCACCAGCTTGACGCGCTTATCAAGTGGATCGAGTTCAAACGACAGTGTTCCCTCGGCCAGAAGCGACGCCATCTTCTTCTTGCTGACGTTCAAAAGCCTCTGTGCTTCGGTGACTTTCAGTAATTGCTCGTTCATGGATTCGTATGCCTCCGAGCATAAAATTGGAAGGGAACTATAGGAGACCGATCGTTACGCGTCAACACTTTTTTGAACCGATCTTGCAATCGTGGAAATTCATATCAAGCGCAAATATTGAAAGGCATGCCCCTCATCGTCGCGCTTCACAAATGCCTAACTGTAAATCTTTAAAATCCCTCTGTCCCAAAGCTTCTTTTAAAGACCAATCCTTTCCAGGGTTTCATAGGGTTTCACAAGAGGCTAAAGGGTAATGAGTAAAGGGGCTTATTAAATGAACTTGTCTATCTGATGTGGTATTTCCGGTAATCCAAGTTTTACGAACTTAACTATTGACTGCGCGAGCGGCATAGAGCATGATGCACCTCGGTTTCGCCTGCTAAATCAGCTCAGGGAGGCTGCCAGCCGTTGTCGATGGAAGTATTGATGCCTGAAATCCTACGCGACGGGGAAGTGGAGCGCAGGAAGTTTGACCCGAGGAGCGCTGCCCCCTTCGTTAACAAGTCTGTCTCGGAGGAGACCCGTCGCGCCTACCGCCGCGCCGTCACAGATTTCTTCCAGTTCGTCGGAGGCAAACATCCTGCGGAGGTCACACCAGCCGACGTGCTTGGCTGGCGTGACCGGCTGCGCTCTCAGAAAAAGGGTGCGGCCACGGTGGCTTTCAAGCTCTCGGTGGTGCGCTCCTTTTTCGAGTATCTAAGGGCCGGTGGCGTCGTGCCACTCAACCCGGCTTCGACGAAGCTGGTTTCGCCGCCTGAGTTGCCGTCAGAGCCTTCCGGCAGGGCTCTGACGGCTAAGGAGGTGCGTTACCTGCTGACCGGGCCTGACCGGGAGAAGCCGGAGGGGGCCAGGGATTACGCCCTGATGCTTGTGATGCTGCGGCTCTCCCTGCGCGTCTCAGAGGTCTGCTCGCTCAGGACATCATCGGTGAAGTGGAGCCACGGGCGTTGGACGCTGCGGTGCAAGGTCAAGGGGGGTAGGGAAGAGGTCTGGCCACTGCCTAAAGATGTCAAAGAGGCAATCGATCACTACGTAAAACTGGACAGGACGCGCAGGGAGATCGCGCACTCCCACGGCGAGCACGCCTACCTCTTCCAGCCTCACACGAACTATCGCACGCTCGACTTTGATAAGGCGCTCTCGACGCGAATGGTGCAGAAGATCGTCAAGCGTTGGGCCGACTACTCTCGCCTCGGTGACCTCTCGCCGCACGATCTGCGGAGGACGGCCATCACGCGTGCGCTGGAATCGGGTCTCACCTACAGGCAGGTGCAGATGATGTCGAAGCATAAGGATCCGAAGACCGTCATGCGGTACGACCACAGCAGGGAGAATCTGGATCAGAACGCCGTCAACTTCCTCGGATATGAGGAGGAATAAAAGAAGCGTCGTGGCGACCGGCGGAGTCGTCTAACTGTCCTACGCTATCGTTATGCGAAACCTTCGTCTTTGACAGGAACTAAGCCGCGCTATGGCTGGCTAAACCTGTTATTGACCATTCCTAAAAGGCGCGTCGCTTCCAGGCCCAATTGCTCCGTGAGGGCATTCATCCCAACTTCAACCCCATCGTTAATGGCGCTCTCTATGTCTTCGTCCGGTGGCGGCACGCTGGGGAATTGATGGTCAGACCTGGCTGGCCCAACCCGATGCATCAGGTTGTGGATGATGCCGCCTGCGACGTACTGCTCGAAGGGCAGATCGAGGAGCCGGAAGTGCGCGGTAATTTGCGTCAACTGTTGGTTTGAAATCTTTTCCCTGAAGGCGGGAATATTCAAAACCCACTCGGACGCGGAGCCGTAGGACGTGTACTCTCCGAGCGCCTTAAGAGCTTCCGACCCCAGATGCCAGATAGGGTCGTCTACGGAAAGTTCCGCGATCTGCCCTGTCCACAAGATCGACCACCACACGCAGCGGCGCATCTCCGCCTGGATATTCGGCGGTGCGAGCCACGTCGCGCAGTTAAGGAAATAGGCGTCGATCTTTCTGAGGGCCACCATGCCTGCGGGCGTCGCGTCGAACCCGGCATCCGACGCAGGTGATATTGCACCGGGGTTTCCGAGCAGATTATTGTCAACCCAGTGATGCCATGAAGAGTCTGCGACGATACGCCCGACGTTCGCATTATGACCGTCGTACGCAGAGACGAGCCCTATCTCCTGACCGACTTTTATCGCACCGGGGTCTTTAATCTTCCCCCAGGCGATGACGACGGGTAGCTCCTGATGGCCGTTAACCCTCGGCCACTCGGCGTCATCCGGTTGCTTCGGCGTCACTGCTTCGCCTTCGTGCGGGTGATCTGGAAACACGTCTATGGGCCCATCGGGGCTGCACATCAACGGGTGCGGGCGGAAGCGTTGCTTGAATCCTATCGGCGTCCAGAGGGGGAAGAGCGTGTATCTTATCTTCTGCGGGCGGTCGTCTTTCTGGTCAGCGGCACTAAATACATCACCCACGTCGGGCCCTTCTTCAAGCGTTGTATTCGACTCTCCCGGCAGGCTCCCCGGAGCTGGATACTGCCGCATGTGTCGCGCCCTTGTAACTTCCCCGCCGATACTCTTCCCGCGATCGGAGTGATCACCTGTGACGAGCACCCCGCCTTTCTTTTCGTTCATGAAATTGTCCAGGAGGGTCTTCTCTTCAGCGGTCAAGTCCGGCTGGTCATTGAAGCCCCTGTCATTGAAGCCGAAAAGCCAGATTTCGTCGAAGTCGTCCAGATTAAGATCGGTTAACTTCACAGATTGCTTAGAGGCGCTGTGGTCACGCC
The DNA here is from genome assembly GCA_036522655.1 of Pyrinomonadaceae bacterium. Taxonomy (GTDB): domain Bacteria; phylum Acidobacteriota; class Blastocatellia; order Pyrinomonadales; family Pyrinomonadaceae; genus DASQYE01. The sequence continues at coordinate 62,655 of DATDFK010000069.1, forward strand.
CCCTGTGAGCGGTCGTGATCTCGAAGTCTGCGTAGAAGTAGAGGTGGCTTTCCAGGAGGGTCTTAACGTGAATGAGACCGTCTAAAGTACCGCCGGAGAAAAGCAGGTCGCCGTCAGCGTACATCAGGATGCGGACTTTCGAGGGTTGACGCCACCAGGGGTAGAGTATGTCCCAGTTCGCGGAGCCCCATCGGCGGTCGATCGACTCTTGAATCATATCCCGCACAAAAGCAGTTCTCCGAGCCATTCGCTGAACTTCATCCGCAGCTTGTTGTGTCATCGCTCTCTCCTTGCGCCCGTCGCCCGTTGTGAGTTGATTTCAGAGTCGCGCGAGGTTCAGTATGCGACTACCGGATGCTGACGAAACTTTCTATTGCCGACTTGAGGCAATCGATTTTATCATAGAGGTGCATTCAAGCACTGAATCGGTTCATATATGCCGCAGCCTTCCGGGAAGTGTACTAACGTATCCCTTCAAGATTCGTCTACATCTTCTCTCAGTTGAATTCCAGGGCTAGCTGCCCTGAAGAATGCTCTCTAGTGTACTAACTGGTACTGAAACGAAATATTTCATGTGGCTGGACGCGAGCCGTTTCGGGTTGACAATGATGTCCTGAAGCTTCGGCCTGTCTCACGGCCCGGAAGATTTAATAAGACCGCTGCCAGTCAGGAAGAGAAATGAATTCGACGCTCTCCGGTTATTAAATTGAGTGGGTCAATCGCCCGCGCTTTCGGTTCGTTGAAGTTCGTACTGTTACGCATATGCAAACGGCAGGGCCGTGAGATGGCGACGATCTCTTTCAGTGTTGCATCTCGTTTCGCAGACCGGCACTGCCGTAAACTACAACACGTCTCGCGTCCAGCCTCGGAATGGCCGGGGCGAGTTCCCAGAGGAGGATAAAACCAATGGCTTGCTCTAATGTAGATGGTGATTTCGCTGCGTCGCTACTGTTCATAGATGGAACCGACAACACGCTTGATGACCCGGTGCTGAGGATTCTTCAGCCCCCGAATGCTTCCGGTGTGTTCAGCGGCAGGTTCGATGGCGACACTGCTGATTTTACCGGGCAGTGTACCCCCAATGGCCAGCAAACGGTGATAGTGATTACGCGTACGCACCCTGACGGAACGTCGACAACCTACAGGGGAAGGATCGTCCGCGTGCCGGCGAGAAATAAAACCTTTATCAGGGGGAGGTTCGTGAGAACGATGCCGAACGCCGTCGGCAGGGTCGCAGAGTTGTCTGTTGTGACCGGAGACTGGGAGACGGAGCAACCGACCTAAGCCGGATGTCAGAAGCGCTTGAGGCCCGATGGAAGCGCGGGCCTCAAGGGATGTGCGGCCCCAGGCAAGCAGACCGCGCAGCCGTATTGAGCGCTCTACGCGTGTCATCATTCACCGCCAGGCGCACGACAGTCTCTCGATCATACCGTCGCGTTACATTCAGCTTGTCATTCTTCATCTCTATCTTTAGAATCCGTAACCAGCCGGGTCATCAGTAAGGGCCTTTCCGCCTGTGACAATAGTTCAGAGCGTCCGCGAAAGATCGTCCGTCCATGTTCATTGGCAAGTCGTCGTGGCTCCCGCGTACTCGACTGCGTCCTGCCTTATTCCCGCGATAATTACAGGCTTGTAGGCGCACCGCGTCGCAGTCCGATTTAACGCCGTTCAGGTCGAATTTATGCTCCAGCGTAAAAGCATGCTCTCGAAGGGAATGCATATGCTTCCTCGCGACGCCTGCCATCGTCCTTGTAAAACCCAATCAAGCTGCCGACGACGGTCGAACGGAGCAGTTCTCCTGAGTGTCGCGTGTGCGGCGCTGTCAATCTTATCGTCCGCACTACCCACGCTGGCGTTTATCGCCGGGGCTCCATCTGCACGAGCCCGCGTCAACGCTTCGCGCGTACGACCGGCGGAAGTAAGCTTGCTCTCGTTGGGAGTGGCGGTAGGGCGCGAGATCAAAGGCGGTGAGATGCACCTCTTCGGCGTCTCGATGGAGGCGGGGCAATGCGCCAGCCTCACCTTGCGAAGGCTTGCCGTTGATTTACTCGTCACCGTCAGAGCGCCGGGCCAGGGCGTGTTGACAAGCTATGAGAGTCCCGCCGGGCCTCAAAGCCCGATTGCCCTATCGATAATCGCCCCGGCCTCGGGCGTGTACACTCTCGAAGTCAGACCCGTCGAGAAATGGGCGGCCGCAGGGCGTTACGAAATACGACTCGAAAGCCTGCGTCACACAGAAGCGGTAGACGAAAAGCGTCTCGCCGCCCAACGGAAGGTCGCCCAGGGGCGTAGCCAGCAGCTCATAGACACGGACGAGTCGCGGCGCGCTGCGATCGCAAGTTATGAGGAGGCGCTGGCACTATGGCGAGAAGTGGGCGACCCGGTAGAGGAAGCTAATACGCTTCACTTCATCGCGCAAACTCACAAAGCCTCTGGGAAGATCGACTTTGATAAAGCCGTCGAGCGTTACACACAGGCTCTGGCGCTCCGGCCTTTAGAAGAGGACTCGCAGGCAAGAGCTTACACGCTGCTGGGGCTGGCAGAGGTGCATCTAGACTTGAGCAACCCCGCGAACTCGCTCCCCTACTTTGAAGAGGCGCTCAAACTTTTCAAGGCTGTAAACAACCAGCGAGGTCAGGCCGCCGCGCTATACGGGATGGGCCTGGCAAAGGCCCGGCGGCGCGAAATGCCAGCCGCGCTGAAGGATTACGAGCAGGCGCTTCACATCTATCGCGACACGGAGGCGCGCGACCGTCATGAAGAGGCCCGCACGCTCCATGCGATAGGTGGGGCTTATGATGTTCAGGGCGAACCGGAGCACGCCCTGGAATTCTTTCAGCGCGCCCTCGAAGGCTGGCGTGATACAGGAGATTTGGCGCGGGCGGGTAACACCTACAGCAGCATCGCCAAGCTGGAGCACGACCGTGGGGACTGGCAGGCGGCGCTCGACAACTACGACAAGGCGCTTGAGTTGTATGCACGTGGAGAGGAGGCAGCCGAACGCGGCCAGTCTGGTATTCGTAGGACGAGGGCGAGCACGCTTTATAACCTGGCCTTCACTTATGCCGCGCTCGGCGACTACGAGAAGGCGTTCGATCTTCTCAAGCAGTCGTTGGGGCTGCGAGATAATCCGGCGGGGCGCGGCATCACGCTCATGATGACAGGCTACGTCCACGCGTTAGCGGACGAGCCGCAGCAGGCACTGGAATCCTGCCGCCAGGCGCTCCCCTTACAGGAGGAAGCGGGCGACCCGCGCAAGTCACAAACATTTACCGTGATGGGCATCGCGCACGCCGCGCTCGGCCAGCACAAGACGGCGCTCGATTTTTATAACCGGGCGCTTGAAATCCAGCAGGACAAGAACAGACCAGACCCGCAGGCGGAAGCCATCACACAGGGCAGGCGTGGCGACTCGTTGGCCGCGCTCGGGGCTAATGAAGAGGCGCTCGCCGCCTACGGCAGGGCGCGAGAACTCTGGCGGGAATTTAAAGATAGAAACGGGGAGGCTCTCGCGCTCACCGGCATGGCTCGCGTCGAGAGAAAGCGCAACAACCTGACCGCCGCGCTCAAGTACGTGGGGGATGCGATCGCGGCCATCGAGCCGCTCAGGGCCAACGTCACCAGCCAGCAGTTACGCGTTTCTTACTTCGCCAAAAAGGTAGATTACTATGAACTGTATATTGACCTCAGTATGCGCCTCGGCCAGGGGGGCGCTGATACTGCCCTGACTGCCGCCGCTTTTGAAGCGAGCGAGCGCACACGCGCCCGCAGCTTGCTCGACGTGCTGTCGCATGCCCGCGTCGAAGCCGGGCGGAAAGCCGACCCGGAACTCGCGGCGCTCACAGATAAATATCGACAGCTCGCGCGCGAGATAGAGACAAAAAAGAGTCTTAGGGAGCAAGCGCCGAAAGAGAAAACGGCGCGCGCAGCAGCCGAGCCGGACGTTCAAATCTCCGGGCTCAATACGGAGCTTGAGAGCGTCGAAGCGCAGATTCGAGCACGGTATCCGCGCTACGCCTCTCTCATGTACCCGCGACCCCTGAAGGCCGCCGCCGTGCAGCAACTCCTCGATGATGACACCCTTCTTCTTGAGTTCAGCCTCGGCGAAGAGCGAAGCTATGTGTGGGCGCTGACGACGACGGAGCTTCGCGGCTACCAATTACCGCCGCGATCTGAGATAGAGGCGACGGCACAACGGCTGCTTGAACTATTGAAGGCGGGGCAGCATCTTCCGCATGATAGCGCCGCGCAGCAAAGAGCGCGCATGGCTCAGGCCGAGGCAGCGTTTTGGCCCCAGGCCGCCACCTTCAGCAAGACGCTCCTGGGCCAATCAGCCTCGTTGATGAAGAAACAGCGCATACTGATCGTTGCTGACGGACTCTTGAACTACTTCCCCTTCGGAGCCCTGCCATCGCCTGACGTGGACGCTGCGACGGGAAAAAATTCTCCCCTTGCGTCTTTAACCAACACGCCGCTCATCAAAGAGCACGAGATCGTTAACCTTCCGTCCGCTTCCGTGCTCTCAGTCCTGAGGCAGACAGCGCCGCGCGGGCAGTCTTTAAAGTCCGTGGCGATATTCGCCGATCCTGTCTTTGAAAAAGATGACCCGCGCATACGCGCCGTGGCCCGTGCTCAAGGCGCTGCTGCGCTGGCTGGAAACCACTCCACGCTTGATCGGGCGTTACGCAATCTGGATGATGCGCTGGACGCGTCAAAACTCCCACGCCTCCCGGCCACCAGGCAGGAGGCGCGCGACATCATGTCTGTGGCTCCCCCTGCCTCTTCGATGGAGGCCACAGGCTTTCAGGCCAACCGTGAGCAGGCGACCAGCCCAAAGCTGGGCCAGTACAGTATTGTGCATTTCGCAACTCACGGTATAGTGAACGAGAAAAACCCGGAGCTATCCGGCGTCGTCCTCTCCCTTTATGACGAGCAGGGGAGATTTCATGAAGAAGGATTTTTGAGCCTCAACGACATCTACGGCCTGAACCTGCCGGCCGATCTGGTAGTGCTGAGCGCCTGCCGCACCGGCCTCGGCAAGGAGGTCAGAGGCGAGGGGCTGATCGGGCTCACGCGCGGCTTCATGTATGCCGGGGCTGCGCGCGTGATGGCAAGCCTCTGGAAGGTGGATGATGAAGCGACCGCCGAGCTGATGAAGCGTTTTTATCAGAAGATGCTAAAGGATGGGATGACGCCGACCACGGCGCTGAGGGCGGCGCAGACTTCCATGTTGGAGCAGAGGCGTTGGAGCAACCCGTACTACTGGGCGGGTTTCATTCTTCAGGGTGAGCCGCGTTGACCCGAACGTTCTGAGGATTCCTGCACTATCTAGCATAAGCGGAGAGTCGATATTGGCCAGAAGCCCACGTACAGGATGGGTCTTAACTCAAGAAATGTTCGACGAGCTTCTCGCGTGGCTTAACGCCGACCGCGAGCAGGCGGCGCGGAAGTATGAAGACATTCGCGGCAGACTCATCAGAATCTTTATGCATCGCGGCTGTACGACGGCTGAAGACCTGGCCGATAAGGCCATCAATCAAGTCGCCAGAAAGGTTCACGAGATCAGGGCCTATTACGTCGGAGACCCCGCGCTCTACTTCTACGGCACGGCGCGCAACATCTACAGCGAATACTGTAAGACTCTGGGGAACGTCGTGCCCGTGACGCCGGAGATACTATCGGCCCCGCCGGTCGAAGAGTTCGACCCGTCGGAGCCGGAGCATGACTGCCTCGAAAAATGCCTGGACGGGATGACGCCCCGGAATAGAGCACTGCTCCTTGAGTATTACAGCGAGAAAGAGGCTGCTAAGATCGAGCGGCACAGGGAGATGGCCGAGCGACTCGGCATCGCCGTCAACGCATTGAGAATTCGCATGTGCCGCCTCCGTGCAAGCCTCAAAGAGTGCATGCGCGAGTGCCTGAGCTCGGAGTCGGCGTGAAACGAATTCTTCATTTTTAACTTATATATAGAAGGCGCGTACGCCTGTAACATGTCAGTAAGGTAACGTCGCATGAGCGTGCAGGGCGAAAATGATGACTTGATCAGGCGTTACCTGCTGGGAGAGTTGTCCGAAGATGAGCGCGAGCAGTTCGAGCGACGACTGATGTCTGAAGACGACCTCTATCAGCAATTGCTGATTAACGAGGACGATCTCATTGACGAATACGTCTACAGCACATTACCCGAGCATGATCGGGTGAAGTTCAGTCGTCAATTTCTTCAAGTGCCGGAGTTACGTCAGGACATCAGGTTCGCCGTCGCGCTCAGAAATCGCGCACAGAAGGCCGCGCCGCAGACCACTGCGGAAGGCTCGTCTAAACCCTCACGCCCTTCGCTGTTCGATTGGCTACGGACTTTCTTCATGCGGCCAGCGCTCGGCTATGCGCTCGCCACGGCGCTGCTGGCCGTCGTGCTGCTTACCGTCTGGCTTGCGGTGCAGAACTCGCGGCTGCGTCAACAGGTCGAGCAGCTACAGGCACGGCAGACGCCGACGCCTGCCCCGCCGCAGGATTTACAGGAACAACTCGCCTCGGAGCGTTTACGCAACGAACAACTCTCGGCCGAACTGCGACGCGCGCAGGAGGCGAATGCCGTAGGGGCGCGTCCCGTCGAGGATGCACAGGAGAGACGACCAACACCAAAGCCCACAGGGGAACCGGCCACGTTCGTCGCTTTCACGTTGACGCCCGGACTCTCCAGAGGGGAGTCCGAGGGATGGAAAAGAATTTCCTTACAACCCGGCGTGCGTGAGGCGCGGATTCGTCTAGACCTGCCCGAAGCCGGGTACAGGAGCTACCGTGTCACTGTGAGGTCGATCGACAGCGGGCGGGAGATTTTACAAAGACAGGGATTGCGCGCGGTCGGGGGGAAGTTCGTGCAGTTAAGTATCGCCGCCGCGCTCCTCAGTCCTAACGATTACGAGATACTTCTCAGCGGCACGCTCCCTTCCGGCGAGACGGAAGAGATCAGCCGTTATAATTTTCGCGTGCTGAAATAGCCCGCCCGCAACGCCTCCGTTTAAGCATCACGCTTCGCCCACGTGCCATACCGGCTCATCCATTTCTGTAGTAAGGTAATGGTTCGTCGCGTTCATCTCTTTGTCGTGAGTGAAATTCATGGAACGAACAAGCGGTATTCCCATCTCGGTCTTAGACCTCGCGCCGGTCAAGGAAGGCGGAACGATCGCTGACTCTTTCCGCGAAACGCTCGCTCTGGCCAGGCGGGCCGAAGAGTGTGGCTACCGCCGCTTCTGGCTGGCCGAGCACCACAATATCGCAGGCATAGCGAGCGCGGCCACCGCCGTCCTGATCGGGTATGTCGCAGGCGGTACGAAGACCATTCGTGTCGGCTCGGGCGGCGTGATGCTGCCGAACCACGCGCCCCTCGTCATCGCCGAGCAGTTCGGCACGCTGGAGACTCTCTATCCCGGCAGGATTGATCTGGGACTAGGGCGCGCGCCCGGTACTGACCGGCTGACGATGCGCGCGCTGCGCCGTAATCTCTCATCAAACGTCGATGAAGATTTCCCGCGTGATGTGGCGGAGCTGCTGTCCTACTTCGCGCCCGCGCGGGAAGGGCAAATGGTGCGCGCCGTGCCCGGCCAGGGTTTAAGAGTGCCGGTCTGGCTCCTCGGTTCCAGTCTCTACAGCGCGCAGCTTGCGGCCCTGCTGGGACTGCCGTTCGCCTTCGCCTCACACTTTGCGCCCGACTACCTTGAGCAGGCGCTCAAAATCTATCGCCACGAGTTCCGCCCCTCCGAAACCCTGACGACGCCATACGCCATGCCATGCGTGAACGTGTTCGCCGCCGATACGGACGCCGAAGCCCGCCGTCTGTTTACGTCAGTACAGCAAGCGTTCATCAACCTGCGCCGCAACCAGCCAGGGCTCCTGCCGCCGCCCGTCGAAACTATGGAAGGACGCTGGTCTGCATTCGAGCGCGCGGGCGTAGATCACGCGCTCCGCTATTCGATCGTCGGCTCAACGGAGACCGTGCGCAGCGGTCTTGAGTCATTCGTTGACCTGACCAATGCAGATGAGATTATGGTGACGGCACAAATCTTCGATCACTCGGCGCGACTGCGCTCCTTCGAGCTTCTGGCGAGCGTGCGCGACACTTTGCGATAATCGGAACAGGTTGTTTAATCGAATCGCTCTCGCCTCCAGCCCAGCCAATTTTTATGTATCCTACCGTTCTTTGTGGGTGTATAGTAAGCGCAGCAATAATATCTTCAATCTCTCAAAATGAAGCGCCACCTTTTGCTTCGGACTTCAACAGGTTCGTTGGACACATCAGGAGGAGCCTTATGCCGCGTTATCGCGCCGCTGGCATTCTAGTCTCAGTCTTCTTTTTTTCAT
>DATDFK010000070.1:0-12773 GCA_036522655.1 Pyrinomonadaceae bacterium
GCCGAGCGTGCCCGTCACGAAGATGTGATCGCCCGGACGCGCGCCGCTTCGCCGCACCGCGCGCCCGCGCCCGGTTTCGCCCAGCACAATCGAATCAATGACGATACGATCAGGCGTGCGCGACACGTCGCCGCCGATGAGTGTGACCCCGTAGTGATCTGCCAGGGCGAAGAAGCCTTCGTAAAACTCATCCACGAAATCGGAGCGCCAGACATCGCGGGGCACGCCTACGGAGAGCATGGCCCAGCGCGGGCTCGCACCCATCGCCGCGATATCTGAGAGGGATACTGCCAGCGCCTTGTGGCCGAGCAGGCGGGGCGGCATCGAAGCGCGGCGAAAATCTATCTCTTCGACCAGCAGGTCAGCCGTGATGACCGTCTCGCGCCCGCCAAACTGCCGAATGACGGCGGCATCGTCGCCGATACCTAAAAGCAAGGATGAAGGATGAAGGATGAAGGATGAAGTAAAGCGATTTGGTTCGTGTGTGTGCCTGTTAGCTCTTTGTCTGATGCGATGGATGAAAGAGAACTCGCTGCGGGATGCGGGGATGCTGGCGTGATGACGAGGACGAACAGAGTTATCGCTCTCTTCTCCTTCATCCTTCATCCTTCATCCTTCATCCTTGCTTTAGAGTTTGCGCCGCATGGAGTCGAGCCCGGCCTCTATGGCTTCGATTGAAGTTGAGAAAGAGAAGCGCAGGTGGCCTTCGCCGTGTTCGCCGAAGACTATGCCGGGAACGGTGGCGACCTGCGCGCGTTCGAGAAGGATGTCTGCGGCCTGGCGGCTATCGCTGCTGATGCGCGTGACATCCGGGAAGGCATAGAAGGCCCCGGCCGGACTGGCACAGGTGAGGCCCAACTCGTTCAAGCCCGCCAACAAAAGATCGCGCCGCTCAAGATAGGCGGCGCGTGTTCTTTCAAGAAAATCCGAGGGCGTTGTAAAGGCTTCGAGCGCCGCCCACTGGGTCGGCGTCGAGACGCCGTTCGTGGAATAAAGCAGAGTCTTGCGCATTCCCGTCATCCAGGGCTCGCCCGCCACCGCGTAGCCCAGACGCCAGCCCGTCATCGCGTAGGACTTCGAGAGCGTAAAGGATGTGATCGTGCGCTCCATCATCCCGTCCAGGGAGGCGATGGAGACGTGCTCGCCGTCGTAGACCAAATCTTCATAAGCTTCGTCGGCGACGACTACGAGATCGTGCTCCTGCGCGAAGCGCGCGACGGCCTCTGCCTCCTGGCGTGTGAAAACGACGCCGGAGGGATTCTGCGGAGTGTTGTAGTAGATGGCGCGCGTCCTATCGGTCAGGTAACGCGCGAGCGTCTGTGCGAAACCATCGCGGCGCGCTTCTGCGGTCGGGACGAGGACGGGCGAGCCCTGGCAATGCGCGACGAGGTCTTTGATCGGCGTCCAGTAGGGCGAGAAGACCAGCACCTCTTCGCCGGGATTGACGACCGATTGAAACGCGCCGAATAATCCCTGCATGCCGCCCGTCAGTATGATCACGTCTCCTTCGGTGACCTTCATGCCGTTACGCACGCGCAGCTTGTCGGCGATCGCTGCGCGCAGCTCCGGGATGCCGGAAGAAGGCGCATAGCGCGTCTTATTCTCGACGAGGGCGCGCGTCATCGCCTCTTTAATGTGATCGGGCGTATTGCTGAAGGGCTCGCCTCCCTCGAACTGGTGGACGGTTGCGCCCTGCGCCCGCAACTCCATAATCTTGTTGCGAATTTTGACGATGTCGGAGAAGCCGACATTATCAAGACGCGACGCGAGGCGAAACATAGTCGGAGACGTGGACACGATGGGCGTTGAACCTCCAGTGAAATGTGCTGCGGAAAGAGAGCGAAATTATAGCCTGCCTCTTCGCAAGCCGTCCAACCGGGCCGTGAGGCTTCCCGGTGGTCTGGACAAATTACGCCGAAGCGCACGGACGATCATCTGCCGTGGCTATACCGGCCCGCAGATGCCGCAAGCGTCGAACGCTTAGCAGGCGGGCAGCGGAATCGTCACGTTATACGTCGTCATGACGTACTGGAAAAACTGCCTGGCCGAGTCCGTATCCAGACGATAGCCGACGTTCGTCGAGCGACACACCGAATCACCCGTGATCGTGATGGCGACGAGAATCTGCTGGCCGTCGAGGGTCAGGAAATTGGGGCCGCCGGAATCACCGAAGCAGGTTCCGCCGTTGCCCGTCGCCGGATTCTGCGAGAGCCGCAGATAGCCACCGTTCAAAGAGTTGAAGCTGGAGACGGCGTACATGCGCGGAATCGGATTGATGTCCTGATAGTAAGGCACGCCGCCTCCGACCACGCGATTCTGCAAGCCGTATCCGACAGACGTAAACTTGGCGGTCTTCAAACCGTTCTGTGCGACGAGTTGATCGAGCAGCCCGCAGGTCGGAAGCTGTGCGGGCGTAATGCCCGTGGTGTATTTCTCTGGAATGATGAGCACGGCGATGTCACCCGAATCGCTCTGGCTCTGATTATAGTTGGGATTGGTGACGACCTGCGTGACCGGAATGAGGCTCGTCTTTTTCAGGTTGGTCAGATCACCGAAGGCGATCGACTTGTCGAAGCTGACGTAGGCGGTGTAGCCGAGCGGGGCCAGCTCGTCCGTATAAAACTGCGTGCAATGGGACGCCGTTAGAAAAACGTTCGGCGCGATCAGTGTGCCCGTGCAGATCGGAAAAATCTCTCCCGACGGTGACTTGACGATAAACGCGCCGACGTTGCTGTACGTGTTCTTCGTATCGTTGAACCCGTATGTGATGGCTTGAGAACGAGTGGGCGCGATGAGCAGCACGGCAGCCACGGCGACGAAGAAAAGGGTGAAGAAGAGGTAGAGGCGACGCATTGTGGATATTCTCCTTTTTTGAGACTGTGAATAGTTAACGACAGAGTAAAGAGAGAAGGCGGGCGCGATTATAAACGCAAGGGCCCTTCGCCACAAGCACTTGCAGCATCCTCTCCTTACGAGTGAAGAGACGAGACAGCGTATTGCTTAAGGGTTGCGCCTGTATTTTCAGCAGGTAGCATTCTTTTTCTGACACTCACCTTCAAGTCAGGCGGCTTAAATATAAGCATTGACACGTCCTTTATGCGCGAGTAACATGGCGGCAGGATAGTGCGTCGCGGCTCGTCCGAGCCGAGTATAGTCAAGTCTTCCGTCGTATTAGCGTCCCGATGTGCCGGTAAATTCCCCGGCGAGGTTTGAGATGGGTAACCGTGCGACCGTTGCGATTCCAGAAAAACTGTTCTTCAAGATCGGTGAGGTCTGCGAGTTGACGGGCGTACAGGCGCACGTGCTCAGGTATTGGGAATCGGAGTTCCCTATGCTCGCGCCGCAGAAGAATCGCGCCGGTCAGCGTACCTATCGCAAACGCGACGTGGAGATGGCGCTGCGTATTAAGGAGCTGCTCTACGACGATCAGTACACGATTGCCGGAGCCAAGAAGAAGCTGGCGAGCGAGCTGCGCGGAGCCAGCAAGCTCAAAGTCGTGACGCCGGACATGACGGGGCCACGAGAGGCGATGCCGCCCGCCCCTGCGCAAAACGTCCTTCAGCATGAAAGCCTGACCGCCCCGCCGCCCGCCGAAACTCACATGAGCAGTAGCAATGAAGCGCATGTGCCGGGAGCGGGCGCTCAGATGTCTGCGAGCCAGCGCGACGCCGTGCGCCATCTGGCCGCACAGCTACGCGACCTGCTGGCCACTCTCGACGCCGACGAATCCGACCTCAGACGAAACAATAAATAGTCCGGGCGAGATGGTAATGGCGTGCGTCGTACGGCGTCAGGCCGTGCGCGATTTGACAAAGTTTTTTGTTTACGGACATACTTAGGGCGTTAAGACGGGACGTGGCGCAGCCTGGTAGCGCGCTTCCTTGGGGTGGAAGAGGCCGTGAGTTCGAATCTCGCCGTCCCGAGATTCAAAAGGGCATCCGATTAGAGTCGGATGCCCTTTTAGCTTATCAGGGCTGATAATACCAGTTGGCAGTGGAAAGAGAGGTCAGTACCGTCTGCTTAAGCCGGGCGGGTTCCGGCGCGACTTGAGACCCGCCCGAGACCTTTGGCCGTACTGACCTGTTTTTTTTGGATGACTTTCTGGAACTTTTTCGCTCCCGCGCGCGAATCACATATGACTGCCGGTGACGACGCGTCAATCATGACAGTTAATACGACTCCCAGCGATGACCAACTGCTGCGGCTGATAAAGGCCGGAGACGAGGATGCTTTCACGACGCTTTACAGGCGGCGGCAGGGAGGCGTGTACAGGTTCGCGCTACAGATGAGCGGGTCGGAGGCGGTGGCGGAGGATGTCACGCAGGAGGTCTTTATCGTGCTGATACGCGAGGCCGATCATTACGACGCTGCGCGCGGCTCGCTTCAGGCTTACCTCTACGGGATCGCCCGCAATCAAGTCCTTCGCCGCCTGGAGCGCGACAGGCCCTTCGTCCAGATGATTGATGACGCGGAGGACGCGGATGCAGTATCTTCCGAACGTTTCGTCGCGCAGGACGACCCGCTCGGAAATCTACTGCATAGCGAGATGATCGAGTCCGTGCGCGGGGCCATACTGGCGCTGCCCGCGCACTACAGGGAAGTCGTCGTGCTCTGCGACCTGCACGAGATGAGCTATGTGGAGGCGGCGGATGCGCTCTCCTGCGCCGTCGGCACGGTGCGCTCGCGGCTGCACCGTGCACGCGCCCTGCTGATCGAAAGACTCCGCACGGAGAAGGAGAAGCGGAAAGAGCCGGAGAACGATTCCGGCTTGCTCAGGACTACTGCGAGGTGCTTCGCATGAACTGTCAGGAATTTGAGAGAGCGATTAATGATCTCGCCCGCGAGCCGCTGATGGAGGCTACGCAGCGTGTGAACGGATTGGCCCATGCGGAAGCTTGTGCGCGGTGTGCGGCGCGTCTGGCGAGTGAGCGGTCGCTGACTATGGGCCTGCGCTCGCTGGCGTCGAGCATGCAGCAGGCGGAAGCCCCCGAGCGCGTCGAGACAGCACTGCTTGCAGCCTTCCGCGATCGTGACAAGGGGATTCAGCTCAGGCCGACCGCGCAACCCTTAACGCGCGCTGGGCGTCCATCCTGGCGCTGGGCCGCGAGCGTCGCGGCGGGACTCGCGCTGCTCTTCGCAGCCTTTGCCGCCACGCGCTTACAGCAGCAGCCGACGCAACCGCAGGCGGTCGCCGGCGCGCGCCGTTCGGAGCCTTTGAAGCTTGCTCACTGGCCCTCTACTGAAGCCGTAAGTCGAACTCAGCCCGAGACCCAGGCTGCCGCGTTGACGTTCCCTAGGGGGCCGCAGCTTTCGTTTCAAAGAGTGTCGAACAGAACGCGCAACAGCATGAATCTCATCGATCGCGACGGAGGCTCGGTCAAGAGCGAGCCCGGCGTCAATACGGCTCAGAATGCGTTGGCCGATGACATCGCGACGGATTTCATCCCGCTGACGTACGGCGGCGACCTGAGCGCTCTGGATAGCGGGCGCGTCGTGCGGGTCGAGTTGCCGCGTACGGCGATGGCGCGATTCGGTCTGCCGGTCAACGCGGAGCGCGCCGCCGAGCCCGTCCAGGCGGACGTGCTGCTCGGCGACGACGGATTGGCCCAGGCCATTCGCTTCATTCGTTAAGCGACGAAACGCGAGAGCGCGCACGCTCTCAATGATCGTAAGGATAGTTAACTTGATACCGACAGCAATCTTTTTTCGAGGAGAGGATAAGATGAGACTGCAAAGACTGACCGGCATGAGTATGGCTCCGGCGCTCCTGACGCTGGCGCTCGCCGTGAGCGCTTTCGCTCAGCAGCCGCCGCCGCCGAATAAAACGGAGCCGAAGATCGAACAGGATGTGATCTTCATTCGCAATCAGGAGCTTCCCCCCGGCCCGGAAACGGGCACAGTGCCTGCGCCTCCGCCGCCGGATGTCCTGGGGATAGTAGGCCACGGCGGTGGGATACCCGTCGGCAGCAACACTTTCACCTTCGTCTCATCCGAGATGAGCTTCGACGGCAAGGTCGTCAAGGGCTTGCCCTACTCCGCAGAAGCCGTGACGGAAGTTACGCAGACGCTTAACGACGGCAATCGCATCGTGCGCAAGAGCACGGCCTCCATCTATCGCGACAGCGAAGGCCGCACGCGACGCGAGCAGACGCTCAACTCCATTGGCCCATTCGCGACCTCCGGCGATGCGCCGCAGACTCTCTTCATCAACGACCCCGTGGCGGGCGTCAACTACGTGCTCGACCCGCGCACGCGCACCGCGCGCAAGATACAACTCCCACGCATTATTGAGAGCCTTGCCCCGGGAGCCCGAACCGAATTCAGAATCGAGGAAAAGGTCTTGCAGGGAGCGCCGCCAGCAGGTGCGCCGGGTGGAGCCGCCGCGCCGGGCGCGCGCGTGATGGTGTTTGAGAATGGAGAGGGCGCAGGGCCGGGCACGTTCAATACAGCGAAGCCCGGGCCCAAGCCCAAGACCGAGTCGCTCGGCAAGCAGATGATCGAAGGCGTCGAAGCCGAAGGCACACGCACGACCATCACCATCCCCGCCGGAGAGATAGGCAACGAGCGGCCCATACAGATCGTCACGGAGCGCTGGTACTCGCCGGAGCTACAGACGCTCGTGATGAGCAAGCACAGCGACCCGTTTGTCGGCGATTCGGTCTACCGCCTGACGAACATCAACCGCAACGAGCCCGCGCGCTCGCTCTTTGAAGTCCCGGCTGACTACAAGATCAAGGAAGTGTCGCTCCCGCCCGGCATACGCATCACGCGCAGGCCAGCCAACGATAAATAGTTGATAGAGTCGTGTGCCGGCTCTCCTGTAGGGCGAAGCGAGTGGGCCGCTTCGCCCTCTTTCATTTTCCGAGGGGCGAGCCTCTTTAATCTTTCAGCCCCGAGATGACGATCTCGGAGGTCAGCGTCTTATGCACGGGGCACTTGTGCGCGATCTCCTGTAGGCGCGTGCGCTGCTCGTCGGTCAGAGCGCCTTCGACGGTAACTTCGCGCTCGATGCGATGCACGAAGCCTTCCGTGGCGTGTGTACATTCGACGCAGTCTTCGGCGTGGATTCTTCGCTGGCGCAGCCTGACGGTGACGCGCTCGACCGGCCAGCCCTTGCGGCGCGCATAGAGCGTCACTGTCATAGAGATGCAGCCGCCGAGCGCTGCCAGCAGCATCGTGTACGGGTCTGGCCCAAGCCCACTGCCGCCAACGCTCACGGGCTCGTCAATAATCATCTCCTGGCCGTCGCCGTACTGCACCCTGTTCTGTAGCGTCGCGGTTGAGCTGACGATGACTTCGCTCATCACGTTTAGCCTCCCTCCTGCAAAGAGTAGAGATAAGGTCAGTACCGCCTGCTTAAGCCGGGCGGGTGTGTAACGTTGAGAAACCCGCCCGGCTTAAGCAGGCGGTACTGACCTGTAATTCCTTGACCTGACTTGAAGCGCGGCGCAACGTTAGCGCGTTTGTGCTTTTCCATCAACAGTTGATTCCCGCCCGCGACACTTGCGACGTGTGCGGCCCTGCGGCTACACTCCTTCACACCGATCTACAGAAATCCTTTTTGTTAATAGTCAGGCGAACGCCACATCGAGCGAGGAGCGTCAGTCAATGAAGATTCATGAGTATCAGGGCAAAGAGTTATTGCGTAAATTCGGCGTCCCCGTGCCGCGCGGGCTCGTCGCGCGCTCTCCTGAAGAGGCTTATCAGGCGGCGAAAGAGCTAGGCACGGATATCGTCGTCGTCAAAGCGCAGATTCATGCGGGCGGGCGCGGCAAAGGCGGCGGGGTCAAGCTGGCGAAGAGCCCTGACGAAGCGCGCGAGATAGCGCGACAGATGCTCGGCATGAAGCTCGTCACGCACCAGACCGGCCCCGAAGGCAGGGAAGTGCGCGTGCTCCTCATCGAAGAAGGGCTGCCCATCGACAAGGAATTCTACCTGGGCATCGTGCTTGACCGCACGACGGGCAGACCCGTCTTCATGGCATCGGCGGCGGGCGGCATGGACATAGAAGAGGTCGCGGCCCATACGCCCGAGCAGATTTTCAAGGAGACGATTGACCCGGCGGTCGGCTTTCGCCCGTTTCAGGCGCGCAAGCTCGCCTTCAAGCTCGGTCTTCCGGCGGACTTGGTGGGCCAGGCGGCGAAATTCATGCAGGCGCTCTACACTGCCAACGAGCAGATGGACGCTTCGCTGATGGAGATCAATCCGTTCCTGCTGACGAAGGACAAGCGCCTCATCGCGCTCGATGCGAAGGTCAACTTTGACGACAACGCGCTCTATCGCCATAAAGAGTTTATGGACTTGCGCGACCTCAACGAGGAAGAGCCGCTTGAGATAGAGGCTTCCAAGTACGACCTCAACTACATCAAGCTCGACGGCAACATCGCCTGCATGGTCAACGGCGCGGGGCTCGCGATGGCGACTATGGACATCATCAAGCTGGCCGGGGGCGAGCCCGCGAACTTTCTCGATGTCGGCGGCGGCGCATCGCAGGAGCGCGTCGAAGCGGCCTTCAGAATACTACTCGCAGACGAGAACGTGCGCGCCGTCCTGATCAATATCTTCGGCGGCATCGTGCGCTGTGATATGGTCGCCAACGGTGTGGTTGGCGCGGCAAGAAACCTGGGCGTGCGCGTGCCCGTCGTCGTTCGTCTCGAAGGCACTAACGTCGAAGAGGGCCAGCGCGTCATCAGGGAATCGGGCCTCAACTTCACCGTAGCCAGTGGCATGAAGGACGCCGCCGAAAAAGTCGTCGCCCTCGCCGGAAACTGAAAGGCAAGGATGAAGGATGAAGGATGAAGGATGAAGTAAATGCTTCATCGGCTTGAAAGCTTTTACTTCATCCTTCATCCTTCCGCCTTCATCCTTTTATATGAACTCTCGCGTCTTACTTAAGATTCTCGTACAGGTCAGCCGCTTCGGGCTCGCCGCGCTCTTTCTGTTCACGGCGGGGGCGAAGGTTTGGACGTTCAATGATTTTGTGGGGAATCTTTCCAACCTGGTATGGACGGGCTGGGCTTGGCCTGCGACCATCGCTATCATCAGCGCCGAAGTCCTGGCCGCCGCGTTGCTCTTGATGCCGAGAACTGTGCGTGTCGGCGGGCTTGTGTCGGCGGCACTGCTCTTAGGCTTCGCCGCCTACGCTCTCTATTACGTTTACGTCAAACACGGCGAGCCGCTCGAATGCGGTTGTTTCGGCGGCATCATCGCCAGCCAGCTTGGCATCAAGACGGCCTTGCGCAATCTGGCCCTACTCGTCCCCGCCGCGCTCGTCATCTTCGGCCTCAAACGGAAAGAAAGGATGAAGGCGGAAGGATGAAGGATGAAATAAGAGCTTCCCGTTCTTGAAAGCTTTTACTTCATCCTTCATCCTTCCGCCTTCATCCTTAACCGTTAGCGGCGACTACCGGAGCCGCGCATCAGGTTGATTTCGTAACGCGTGTTATCGATGCGCTCCTGCACGTCCGGGTGATCGCTGAAGAGCGAGCCGAGGAGCGAGGCATCGGAGCGGCTGACGCGCTGTAGTTTCTGAAACATCGTGACCATGCCTTCGGCGTCGAAGCCCGCTCGCGGCATGGCGCGCACGCCGAGGAAGTCCGCCTCGCGCTCTTCCTCTCGATTGTGTACGGCCAGAAGACCGCTGGCGACGATCTGCGCAGCGGCCGTGCCAAGCTCGCCCGCCGTGTCGCCCGCAATCCCCGTGATCGAGCCGAAGAGGCCGACGATGCCGCCCAGCGCCTGCGACTGCTGGATGGTTTTCAGGCTGTGGCGCGCGACGACGTGACCTATCTCGTGCGAGAGGACGCTCGCCAGCTCGTCGTCGTTCGCCATCTCCATCAAGGCCGTCGTCACGTAGATATGGCCGCCGGGAATCGAGAAGGCGTTGATCTCTTTATCGCGCACGACATGAAAACGATAAGCGAGGTTCGGTCTGAGGCTCGTGCGTGCGACGCGCTGGCCGATGCGGTTGGCGCGCTCCTGTCCCTCGGTCGTCAGTGTGAACTTCTTGCCGACCTCCTGGTGAAGTTGATTGCCGAGGCGCGTCTCGTCGCGCTCGCTGATGAGCCCGGCGTTGGTGTAACGCGCGCCGCGAAACTGCGCGTACGGGTCGGCGCTCACGTAGCCGGTAGCGGTCGTGAGAATGCTTGAGCCCAGGTCGAAGATCGCTCCGATGGGTGAACCGACGACCGGCGTTTCGCTCTTCGTCTCGGTCTTCTGTTGCGCGCTCGCGGCGTCGAAGGAAAGAAGCGTCAGCGCGAAGGCAAAGGCCATTAAGAATCTACTGCGCCGGGGTAAATGGGGGGTCATCTGTAATCTCCTGATCTTCTACGAAATCTCCGGCGGGCCTGCCCGTTTGCGTTGGCCCACCGTCCCGCACATCATAAAGCATGACGCACGCTTTTTGAATGGCGCGTCCACGCGCCGCATCATAGACGGCACGCTTATTCTGCTTTTGCACTCACCTTTCATTTTGGATTTTAGATTTTGGATTTTGGATTGGCGCGTCTACGGAACTCGAATGCTCCAGCCTAAAATTCAAGGGCGACGAATCGTTAATCCAAAATCTAAAATCTAAAATCCAAAATGGAAAAATGCTCCGGCTCGTCTATTTCTCATGGGCCGTGTAAAATCCAAGGCGATCTACTAATGCTCACGGTCGGAGGGATGCCGCATGGCAACCTTGTCATTTTGGGGCGGGGTTGGAACCGTCACCGGATCGAAATACCTGATCGAGGCTGAGCGCGGGCGCGTGCTCGTCGACTGCGGCCTGTTTCAGGGCTTGAAGGAACTGCGCGAGCGCAACTGGCAAGAGCCTCCCTTCAATGCGAAAGCCCTGGACGCCGTGCTCATCACGCACGCGCACATAGACCACACGGGCTACCTGCCGCGACTCGTCGCCCTTGGGTTTCGTCGCCCCATCTATTGCTCGCGCGGCACAGCCGACCTGCTCAAAGTCCTGTTGCCCGACGCGGCGCGCTTGCAGGAAGAGGACGCTGACTATCGCAACCGTCACAATCTGACGAAGCACGCACCGGCCCTGCCGCTCTACACGGAAGCCGACGCGCGCACGACGCTCAATCTGATCGAGCCCGTCGAGAACACCGGCCAGCCCCTTGAGGTCGCGCCCGGCATTCGCGCCGGATTCCGCATCGCCGGTCACATCCTCGGCTCAAGCCTCGTGCTCGTCGAGATAGAGGGCGCGGGCAGCGACCGCTCTGGTCGGCGCGTGCTTTTCTCCGGCGACCTGGGCCATTACGACCAGCCGATCATACGCGACCCGGTCGCTCCGCCCGCCTGCGATTACCTGCTCGTCGAATCAACCTACGGCGATCGCCTGCATGACCCCGAAGACCCCAAAGACGCGCTCGCACGCATCATCAACGAGACTGCCGCGCGCGGAGGCGTCGTCCTGATTCCGGCCTTCGCCATCGGTCGCACGCAGGAGCTTCTGTACCTGATACGCGAGCTGGAGGATGAAAAACGTATTCCCGTGCTGCCCGTGCGCGTCGATTCGCCGATGGCTGCGGCGGCGACGCGCGTTTACAGCAATCGCCGCGAGGAGCAGGACGAAGGGTATGCCAGCGTGCTTGCCAGGCGCGTTCATCCACTGCGCACGCACTCTATGGTCACGGCTTCGTCGCGTGAGGAATCCAAGCGTCTTAATCAGGAAGAGGGCACGCGCATTATCATCAGCGCTTCGGGAATGATGACGGGCGGGCGCGTGCTGCATCACGCGCGCAGGTTTTTGCCGGACAATCGCGCCACCATAGTCTTCGTCGGCTATCAGGCCGCCGGGACGACGGGCAGGCGTGTTCAGGACGGCGAACGCGAAGTCAAGATCATGGGCCAGTTCGTGCCCGTGCGCTGCCACATAGAGCGCATCGGCGGCTTCTCGGCGCACGCCGACTGGAAGGAAGTGCTGCGCTGGCTCGAAGGTAGCCCCGCGCCGCCGCGCCGCACCTTCCTGACGCACGGCGAGCCGGAAGCGGCCGCCGCCATGGCCGCACACATCAAGGAGCGCTTCGGCTGGACGGTCGAAGTGCCCACCTACGGACAGAAGACGGAGCTTGCATAGCCGTGCGTGGAGCGCGACGCCTGAGCGTGCTATACTGCCGGAAAAGCAGTGATAAGAAAGCAGTGACGAGTGACGGGTTGAAAACCGGAAGCTTAGTCCGGGCTCGTCACCTGCCGCTCGTCACCTAACTTGAAGGAGGACACCGTTGAGCGTTCTCGTTGATAAAAACACGCGCCTCGTGGTGCAGGGCATCACGGGCAAAGAGGGAACTTTTCATACGAAGCAGATGGTGGAGTATGGGACGAACGTCGTCGGCGGCGTCACGCCCGGCAAGGGCGGAAGCACGCACGAGGGCATCCCTGTCTTCAACACAGTCGCGGATGCCGTCAGAGAGGCGGGCGCGAATGCTTCTGTGATCTACGTGCCTCCGGCGTTTGCGGCGGATGCGATCATGGAGGCGGCGGATGCCGAAATTCCGCTCGTCGTCTGTATCACCGAAGGGATTCCGGTGCTCGATATGGTCAAGGTCAAAGAGTACCTGTCGGACAAAGCGACACGGCTCATCGGCCCGAACTGTCCCGGCATCATCTCGCCCGGCAAGTGCAAGATCGGGATCATGCCCGGCCACATACACCGCGAGGGGCGCATCGGCGTCGTCTCCCGTTCGGGAACGTTGACCTACGAGGCTGTCGGCCAGTTGACAGCCCTCGGCCTGGGGCAATCCACAGCGATAGGCATCGGCGGCGACCCCATCATC